>JAFZOL010000066.1 GCA_017550625.1 Clostridia bacterium
CCACCTGCATGTCAGCGCCGAGGGCCGCGACGTCATCATCATCGTCCCGACCATCGACATGAAGGGCAACTACCACATGGGCGACACCATCCACTTCTCCTTCGGCGGCAACGTGGCCCACGTCTTCTCCAAGGAGACCGACAAGAACCTCGAGTTCTGATCTGCATTTTTCATAGTCTTTCGAACGCAGCGGGAGAAATCCCGCTGCGTTTTTGTAGGTTTCCACAAAAAGTGCGAAAAACGAAAAAAGCCCTTGCTTTTTGCCGTGCGCTGCCGTATAATCCACAAACGAAAAGAAGATTTTTAAGCTTCGGTACAGAGAGACCGGCAAGATCGATTATAGGATACGGGTAGGGTGAAAACTGCCCGAGCTGTGACGATTCCGTCTTGCCGCAAGGCAAGGCGTTTTTTGTTTCTTCGATTACAAAGCAGCGTTTTGTAATCGGGAAACTCGCGCTCATCGTGCGCGGCGGCGCGGGATGGGCCTCGGTTGGTCGAAGCGAGGGCTCGCGCTGCTCGCCTTATGGTGTTTTTGACACGGCAAAGCCGCGTCAAAAACGACTGAACGATTCAAATTTGCGAGGACGCCATGAAAACGAAGGCTCAATTGATGGACGAGGCGGCGATGAACCGCGCCCTCATGCGCATCTCCCATGAGATCGCCGAAAAGAACAAGGGCGTGGAGAACGTGGTCCTGGTCGGCATCCGCCGCCGGGGCGAGCCGATCGCCCGGCAGATCCGAAGCAACATCGAGAAGATCGAGGGCGTCTGCGTCCCCTGCGGCAGCATCGACATCGGCTATTACCGGGACGATCTGCGCCCCCTGAGCGACGCGCCGCAGGTGCGGCGCACGGAGCTCCCCTTCACCGTCGAGGAGAAGGACGTGGTGCTCATCGACGACGTGCTCTACACCGGGCGCACGGCCCGCGCCGCCATCGAGGCGGTGTTCTCCTGCGGCCGCCCGCGCTCGATCCAGTTCGCCGTGCTGGTGGACCGGGGGCACAGGGAGCTGCCCATCCGGGCCGACTTCGTGGGCAAGAACGTCCCCACCTCCCACAGCGAGCTGGTGGAGGTCCGGCTCCCCGAATACGACGGGGAGACCGGCGTCTGGCTGATGGATCTGAGCGAATAATTCAGCGCAATACAAATTGATATAAAGAGAGGTTTTCACCATGGGTAAAGAAAAAAAGGCTCAGCTTGACGAGGCGATCTACGACGCGCGCGAGCTCGGCACACCGAAAATGCTGATCCTGGGCCTGCAGCATCTGTTCGCCATGTTCGGCGCGACGGTGCTCGTCCCGATCCTGACTGGCCTGAGCGTGTCAACGACGCTGCTTTTCGCCGGCCTCGCCACCCTGTTCATGCATCTTGTGACCAACAAAAAGGTCCCCGTCTTCCTCGGCTCCTCCTTCGCCTTCCTCGGCGGATACTTCGCGGTCGTCGCCTCCGGCGCCGAACTCGGCCTCAGCCAGCGCGAGTCCCTGCCCTACGCCTGCGTCGGCGTCGCCTGCGCGGGTCTGCTGTACCTCGTGCTCTCGCTGATCTGCAAGGCCTTCGGCTCGAAGAACGTCATGCGCTTCTTCCCGCCCGTCGTCACCGGCCCGATCATCATCGCGATCGGCCTGATCCTCGCGCCCTCCGCCATCAACAACTGCTCCG
>JAFZOL010000001.1 GCA_017550625.1 Clostridia bacterium
GCACCGCAGAGGATGCAATTTTTGCGAAAGACAAGACGCAGGGGACGGATAAACCTGACGGTTATCCGTCCCCTGCAACGCAGTATTTCACAAACAAGTGCGCCGCTGCGGCTATATTATCCCTTATCTGCACCGCCCTTTCGCGTTGGGTATTGTTTTTTTGTGTCGGTTCGTGTATAATGGAAACACAAACCGCGCCCGCAGGCGCGCCCCAAGGAGGCAAACCATGAAAATACTCGTCCTCAACGGCTCCCCCGCCGGGGAAAACAGCGTCACCCTGTACACGGTGAAGTTCATCGAAAAGCACTTTCCGGAGCACACGTTCGAGGTGCTGCACGTGGGCAGAAAGATCCGCGCGTTCGAAAAGGATTTCTCGCCCTGCGAAGAGGCGCTGAAAAACGCCGAGCTGATCTTGTTCTGCTACCCCGTTTACACCTTCCTCGTGCCGGCGCAATTGCACCGCTTCATCGAGCTCATCAAGGAGCATGGGGTGGACGTCGGCGGCAAGCTCGCGACGCAGGTATCGACCTCGAAGCATTTCTACGACGTGACCGCGCACAACTTCATTCAGGAGAACTGCGCCGACCTCGGGCTCAACTATATCAAGGGGCTTTCCGCCGATATGGACGACCTTTTGACCGACGAGGGGCGCAAAGAGGCGCTCGATTTCTTCCGGTTCGTGGTGTGGTCGGCGGAACACCGCGCGTTCGAGCCCTCGCGCCTGCCCAAAGCCTTGCCCAAAGCGCCCGAAGAGGACGCCGGGGACCTGCCCGCCGCCGAAAAGACGCAGGGCGGCAAGACCGTGATCGTGGCGGACTTCGACCCCGAGGGGAACGAGCCGCTGGGCGCCCTCATCGAGAGCTTCCGCGCCGCCCTGCCGATGAAGTCGGAGGTCGTGAACATCCGCGAGTTCCCGTTCGCGGGCGGCTGCCTCGGGTGCTTCAACTGCGCCTCGACCGGCAAATGCGTGTATAAGGACCGGTTCGACGATTACCTGAGGAACAACATCCAGTCCGCCGACGCCCTCGTTTACGCGTATACGATCAAGGACCACTCGATGGGCTACCGCTTCAAGCTCTACGACGACCGCCAGTTCTGCAACGGCCACCGCACCGTGACGATGGGCAAACCCGTGGCCTATCTTGTGAGCGGCAACCTCGACGCCGAGCCGAACCTGAGGCTGTTGATGGAGTCGAGAAGCGAGGTCGGCGGCAACTTCCTCGCCGGCATCGCCACGACGAAGGCCGAGGCCGCCCGCGCGGCAGGGGTGCTCGCGTACGCCGCAAAAGAGGAGCTGCGGCTGCCGAAGAATTTTTACGGCGTGGGCGGGCTCAAGATCTTCCGCGACCTCATCTATCAGATGCAGGGCCTGATGCGGGAGGACCACCGCTTTTATAAAAAGCACGGGTTCTACGACTTCCCGCAGAAGCGCAAGGGACGGATCGTGGCGATGTACGCCGTCGGCGCGATGATGAGCAACAAAAAGCTCAGCAAGAAGGTCGGCTCGAAGATGACCGAGGGCATGGTGATGCCCTACCAGAACGCCCTGAAAAAGCACTGAGCGCACACGATACGACCGATGTCCATATGACAAGCCCCCTATGCCGTTTCGGCATAAGGGGCTGTTTTTCTGTTTACAGATGGATTTTTATTTCGCTTGCATGCCCTGCTGCTTCATCCACGTTTTCATCACGAAGCTGTGCGGCAGGTGCTTGACGAGGGCGATCTGCCCCTTCGCGACGAAGCCGTAGATGCTGACGTCCTTGTGCTTCTTCACGTCCGCCCAGGCCTTTTTCACGATGTCCTCGGGCTGATACATCACCACGTATTTCTTCACCACGGGGTCCGCGCCCACGGCGCGGTCGAAAAAGTCGGTTTTGGTCCAGAACGGGCACAGGGCCATGACGTGGACGTCCTTGAGCTCGCGGTTCAGCGCGCGGCTGTAGCTCAGCACGAACGCCTTGGTGGCCCCGTAGATGCACACGTACGGCACCGGCTGGAACGCCGACGCGGACGAAAAATTGATGATGTCGCCGCCCGGCGCCATATAGGGCACCGTGAGCTGGCACATGGCCGCGACGGCCCTGCAGTTGAGGTCGATCATGTTCAGGTTGTCGGCAAGGCCGATGTCCATCACGGCGTCGAATTTGCCGAAGCCGCTGGCGTTGATGAGCAGCCCCACGCGCGGATTCTCTTCTTTGAGCAGGGCTTCGTAGGTCTCGAAGGATTTCGGGTCGGTCAGGTCCAGCGGGACCGGGCGCACGGGGCAGGACGTTTCGAGCTGCTCGAGCAGCTCTTTTCTGCGGGCGATGGCCCACACCTCGTCGAATTTGCCGTACCGGTCGAGCGTGAGCAGAAACTGTTTGCCCATGCCGCTCGAAGCACCGGTGATCACAGCGATCGTCTTCATAACGGATCTCCTTTCATAATAAGCGGGTCTGACACCAGTATATACGCTTTTTCGCGAAAACACAAGCCCCGGCCGAGAATAAGATTGCATTTTCGCGCGCGTTCTGTTATACTGTAAAATAAGGTATTATTTTCTGATATCTCATTCTTTGTTCGGAGGCGGCTGATGGCGGTATTCACGATCGCGGACACACACCTGTCGCTCGGCGACGACAAGCCCATGGACGTGTTCCCGGGCTGGACGGGTTACGTGCCGAAGCTCGAAAAAAACTGGCGTACGCTGGTGAAAGATACCGACACCGTTGTGCTGCCGGGCGATATCTCGTGGGCGATGCGCATGGAGGACGCCGCGGCGGACTTCGCGTTTCTCGATTCGCTGCCCGGCACGAAGCTCATCGGCAAGGGCAACCACGACTATTGGTGGTGTACGATGAAAAAGATGCGCGCCTTCACCGAAGAACGGGGCTTCGATACGATCAAATTTTTGTTCAACAACGCCTATCTCGCCGACGGGATCGCCGTCACGGGCTGCCGCGGCTGGTTTTTCGACGCGCAGGAAGAGGGTGACAACGCCAAGGTGATCCTGCGCGAGGCGGGGCGCCTAAGACGCGGCATCGAAGCCGCGCTTTCGCTCGGGCAGAAGCCCGTGGTGTTCACCCACTACCCCGTGGCGATGGACGATAAGGTGGTGGAGCCGCTGATGGACGTGCTGCTCGAATACGGGATCGAACGCGTATATTTCGGGCACATCCACGGCGACCGCTCGGGCAGGCTCAAAAACTACACGGTGAACGGGGTCCGCTTTACGCTGATCTCGGCCGATTCGTTATATTTCTGTCCGCTGCTCGTAAAGGCGGACGGCGAGCCCGGCTTTGACGGGCGCGGGGAAGAAACAGACGCCGGGGCCGAAGCGCCCGCGGAGGAACCAGTATGAAAAAAACGATGCGGATCATCCTTTCGATATTGCTGATCGCGGCCATGCTGCCGTTCGGCGCGCCGAAGGCCGCCGCCGAGACCTTGGCGAGCGGCGACTGCGGGCCGAACCTCGCATGGGACCTCAGCGCCGACGGCACTTTGACCGTCGGCGGCACGGGCGACATGGACGAATGGAACACCGGCATGAACGTGCCGTGGCACACCTACGCCGAGTCGGTGCTCAAGATCGTGCTCGCCCCCGGCGTGACGCGCGTGTCGCCCTGGGCGTTTTCGGGCTGCACCTCGGTGGAGGAGATCGATTTCCCCGAGGGGCTCGAGTCCATCGGCGCGTGGGCGTGCATCGGCCTGCCGGTGCTGAGGAGCGTCACGCTGCCCTCGACCCTTGTTTCGATCGAGGACTGCGCGTTTCTCGACTGCGGACAGCTCAAAGAAGTCGACCTGCCCTCGTCGCTCGAGGAGCTCGGCGCGATGGCGTTTTCGGGCTGTTTGTCGCTTGAAAAAATCACCGCCGACGGCAACCCGCGCTTTGCGGTAAAGGGCGGCGCGCTCTATACCGACGGCGGCAGGACCCTCGCGCTTTGGCCCGCAGGCGCGGCCGACGGGGACGTCGAAGTCCCCGACGGCGTGGTTTCGATCGCGCCCGCGGCGTTCTCGCACTGTGAGAATCTGCATGCGGTCTCGCTGCCCGACAGCGTGGAGGAGCTCGGCGAGATGGCGTTTTACGGCTGCGACGCGCTGGTTTCTGTGCGGCTGCCCGAAGGGCTGACTCAGCTGCCGAACTCCGTGTTCGCGGCCTGCCCGGCGCTGCGCGATATCGAACTGCCCGATACGCTCGAAATTCTCGGCGGGCAGGCGTTCGCCGACTGCGCGTCATTGACGAATATCGACCTCCCCGCGTCGCTTACCGAGATCGGCGACGACGCGTTCTACGGCTGCGCGGGGCTCACCACGCTCCGTATCCCGGCGAATGTCACGAAGATCGCCCTGCCGCTCGGCGCGGGTAACGCGTCGCTGACCGGGATCACCGTGGACGAGCAGAATTCCGCGTACAAGAGCGTGGACGGCGTGCTCTATACCGGCGACGGCGCGTCGCTTTTGAGGTACCCAGCCGCGAAGGAGGGCGCCTCGTTCGCCCTGCCCGAAGGCGTGCGCACCGTATCGGACGCCGCGTTCGAGGGCAGCGTTTTTCTCACCGAGGTCACGGTGGGCGACGGCGTGAGGCTCGTGGGGTCGTCGGCCTTCCGCGACTGCAGGGAGCTGACGCGCGTGACGCTGTCGGATGAGATCACGGAGCTGCCGTGGTCGCTGTTTTCGGGCTGCGCCGCCTTAACGGACGTCACGCTGCCGTCGAAACTCCGGTCGATCGGCATGTACGCGTTCGAAAACTGCATTTCGCTCACGGTCGTCTCGCTCCCCGCAACGCTCACGAGCGTCGGCGCGAACGCGTTCGACGGGTGCATCGGGCTCGAGGAAGTCCGCTGGGGCGGCACCGCCGCGAGTTGGGAGCGGGTGCAGATCATGGACGCCAACGACGCCCTGCTCGGCGCGAGCCTGACGCCGGACCCGACCGCGACCACCGAGCCCACCACGAAAAAGAGCCAGCCGACAGCGTCGAGCGCCGGTCCCCTGCCCGTGGCGGTCACCGAGAAAACGCTCGGCGATATCATGCAGGATCTGTTCACCAAGGACACCCTGTTCGGCTGCGCGTTTCTGGCGTTTTTCGTGTTCGTGGCGGTGCAGATCTGGCTCTGGCGCGCGCGCAAAAAGAAGGACGGCGGCCGAAATTCGGATGAAAAATCTTAAAAAACAGTAGACATTTGTTTTTACTTGTGATAGAATATTTTGGCTTATATGTGAAACCATCAACAAAATCAGGAGGACGACTATGCTTCAGTCTGCACAGAAAAGCGACAAAAACGAATACACCATTGAGATTTCCGTCGGCGCCGAGGAATTCGCCGCCGCGGTGAACAAGGCCTATAACAAGAAAAAGGGCTCGTTCAACGTGCCCGGCTTCCGCAAGGGCCACGCGCCGAAGGCCATCATCGAGAGAATGTACGGCGAAGGCGTGTTCTACGACGAGGCCATCAACGAGGTCTTCCCGGCCGAATACGACAAGGCCGTGGAGGAATCGGGCATCGAGCCCGTTGACAGCCCCCGCGATTTCGACGTCAAGAAGGTGGGCAAAGAGGGCCTTGAGCTGAGCTTCAAGGTCACCGTGAAGCCCGAGATCGAGGTCGTCGGCTACAAGGGCATCGAGGCCACGAAGCCGAGCGCCGAGGTCACTGACGAAGAAGTGGAAAAGGATATTGAAACCAAGCGCGAGCAGAACGCCAGAGAGATCGGCGTGGAAGACCGCCCCTCGAAGACCGGCGACGTGGTCACGATCGATTTCGAGGGCTTTGTGGACGGCACCCCGTTTGAAGGCGGCAAGGGCGAGAACTACGATCTCGAGCTCGGCTCCGGCTCGTTCATTCCGGGCTTTGAAGAGCAGTGCGAGAACCGCAATGTCGGCGACGAGTTCGACGTGAACGTCACCTTCCCGGAGGAATACCACGAAGAGCTCGCGGGCAAGGACGCGACCTTCAAGATCAAGCTCCACGCGATCAAAGAGAAAAAGCTGCCCGAGCTCGACGACGAGTTCGTGAAGGACATTTCCGAGTTCGACACGCTTGAGGAGCTGAGGGCCGACGTGCGCAAGACCATCGGCGAGCAGAAGGCCGACACCGCGAAGAAGAGCTTCGAGAATTCGGTGATGGATCAGCTCGCGGACCTCGTATCCGCCGAGATCCCGGACTGCATGATCGACACCGCCGTTGAGAATATGCTCACCGAGTTCCGCTACAACGTGGAAGAGCGCGGCATTCCGTTCGACAAGTATATGCAGATGCTCGGCATGAACGAAGAGAGCATCCGCGGTATGTACCGTCCGCGCGCCGAGAAGGAAGTCAAGACCGAGCTGGCGCTCGAAAAGATCGCCGCCCTTGAGAACATCGCCGTGGAAGACGACGAGATCGAGGAAGAGTTCAAGAAGATGGCCGAGCACTACGGCGTGAAGCTCGAGGACGTGAAGGCCGCGATCACCGCCGAGCGCGTGGCGAAGGACCTGAAAAACCGCAAGGCCGCCGACCTGGTGCTCGAGAACGCCGTGGAAAAGGCGGAGGAAGAAAAGGCCGGCGACGCCGAATAAGCGCCGCTTCGCTGCCCATACTCATTACAGGCTGATTTCAGCCGGCGACCCTATACTGTCCCGCAAAGGGACGAACAAGGAGGAAACCGATATGCTTTACGATCCCAGAATGAGCCTTGTGCCCACCGTGATCGAGCAGACGAACCGCGGCGAGCGCGCCTACGACATCTGGTCGCGCCTGCTCAACGACCGCATCGTGGTGCTCAGCGAAGAGGTCAACGACGTGACCGCCTCGCTCGTGGTGGCGCAGCTATTGTTCCTCGAGGGGCAGGACCCCGACAAGGACATCTCGTTTTATATCAACTCCCCCGGCGGCAGCGTGTCCGCGGGCTTCGCGATCTACGACACCATGCAGTACATCAAGTGCGACGTGCAGACCATCTGCATGGGCATGGCGGCGAGCATGGGCGCGTTTCTGCTCTCGGCCGGCGCCAAGGGCAAGCGCTTCGCCCTGCCGAACGCCGAGATCATGATTCACCAGCCGCTCGGCGGCACCCAGGGCCAGGCCAGCGACATCAAGATCCACGCCGACCACATCCTCAAAACGCGCGACAAGCTCAACCGCATCCTCGCCGAGGCCACCGGCAAACCGCTGGAGGTCATCGAGAAGGATACCGAGCGCGACAACTTCATGTCCGCCGAAGAGGCCGCGGAATACGGCCTGATCGATAAGGTTTTGTATAAGAGATGACGAAATAGTGTGGAGTGTGAAGTGTGAAGTGTGGAGTGAAGGACGGGGTTCCGCCCCGTACCCCCTTATAAATGCGAACCGCAGGCCCCTTCATCCAACATCCAACATCTCCGCACCCTGGCCTCTGGCCTCTGGCCCCTGGCCCCTGACATCCGACATTTGGAGGTAATCCCGTGCCGAAATACGACGAACCGAACGACCGCGTCCGCTGTTCCTTCTGCGGAAGGACGCAGGACCAGGTCACCATGCTCATCCAGGGCCCCGGCGCCTATATCTGCGACGAATGCGTGGAAAACTGCCTGTCGATCATGAACGAGGGCAGCAAAAAGCCGACCTCGTCGTCGTCCTCGTCCCGCGCGCGCACGCAGAGAAAGCTGCCCAAGCCCGTGGAGCTGAAAGCGAAGCTCGACGAATACGTCATCGGGCAGGACGACGCGAAGACCGCGCTGAGCGTTGCCGTATACAACCACTATAAGCGCGTGTACAAGAAGACCGTCACCGACGTCGACATCGTGAAGAGCAACATTCTGCTGCTCGGGCCCACGGGCGTCGGCAAGACCTTTCTTGCCCAGACGCTCGCCAAGACCCTCGACGTGCCCTTCGCCATCGCCGACGCCACCACCCTGACCGAGGCCGGCTACGTGGGCGAGGACGTGGAGAACATTTTGCTGCGCCTCATCCAGGCCGCTGACTTCGACCTCGAAAAGGCCGAGCGCGGCATCATCTACGTGGACGAGATCGACAAGATCTCGCGCAAGAGCGAAAACACCTCGATCACGCGCGACGTGTCGGGCGAGGGCGTGCAGCAGGCGCTGCTCAAGATCCTCGAGGGCACCGTGGCAAACGTCCCCCCGCAGGGCGGCAGAAAGCACCCGCAGCAGGAGTTCATCCAGATCGACACCTCGGATATCCTGTTCATCTGCGGCGGCGCGTTCGACGGCATCGAAAAGATCATCGAAAAGCGCCTCGGCAACAAGGTGCTGGGCTTCGGCAGCGAGATCATGACCAAGAACGAGCTCGACTACGACAAGATCATGAGTAAGGTCATCCCGCAGGATCTCGTGAAATACGGCCTCATCCCGGAGCTCGTGGGCCGTCTGCCCGTGCTGACGAGCCTCACGAACCTCAACGAGGAGGCGCTGGTGCGCATCCTTGAGGAGCCGAAAAACTCGCTCGTGAAGCAGTATAAGGCGCTGTTCTCGATCGACGGCGTGGACCTGGAATTCGACAAGGACGCCCTGAAGGCGGTGGCGAAAAAGGCCCTCGCCAGCGGCACCGGCGCGAGAGGCCTCAGAGCGATCATGGAGAAGACCCTGCAGCCCATCATGTTCACCGCGCCGAGCGACCCGTCGATCGTGAAGGTCACGGTCACGGCGCATTCGGTGGAAAACGGCGTGCAGCCCCTCATCGAGCGCGACACCGCGAAGATCTCATAACGGTAAAAAGACGAAAAAAGACGCACCCGCGAGGGCGCGTCTTTTTTAATACAGATCTGTGTTAAATGCAAGGGTTCATCTGACTTTTGAATTATTCAGCCTCTTTGCCGCCCATCAGCTTCTCGTAGATGCCGAGGATGATGTCAACGATCTCCTGGAAGAAATAGATAAAAGTCTGGATGTAGCTGTACTCGCTGTCGATGACGATATCGCCCATGTATTTCACCTCCATTGTTTTGTTTAGAAAAAAGAAACTGGTTCTTATTCCTTGTTCATGTACTTCATGATAGCCTCATAGATCTCTTTCACATAGGTCGCGATGGCTTTCAGGAATTCACCGAATTCGGAAATGGTCTGAGTGATCGACATTTAGGTTTCACCTCCGTATAAAAGATTTATTAAAAAGAACTGTGTTCCGTTTAATCGTTATTTGAAGAGAGAAAGGATCATATCGAACAGCTTTTTGAGCGCTGCCACGATGCCGGAAATATCAACGGAAAAAGACGAAATCGTCTGTGCGACTTCTTCGCCCTCATGGTTTTCGGGCTTGGGGCTCTGGGCGCCGGCGGCGATGCCGGGATCGGTGATCGGATTATAACGCATGTCAAAATCTCCTTTTTCTTGGCTGTGATGCAGTCAAACTGCTATTCCACGCATTGACATCATAACAAAATCCGAAGAAAAATGCAAGTAAAATTCAAATATGAATAAAAGATTAACAAAATGGCAATATTCCCATCACATTTAATGCCGTTTTACCGTTGATTTTAAACAAAATTTGTATTAAAATAATATCAAGATCAACAAAAAACGGGAGGGACAGGCATGCGCGTATTGTTTTCGGACGACCTGATCGCCGTGTGCGTGAAGCCCGCGGGGGTGCAGAGCGAGGCCGCGACGCTGGAACAGAAGTCGCCGCGCACCTCGATGCCCGAGCTCCTGATGCAGGAGGACGGCGGCGAGACCTATTACCCCATCCATCGGCTCGACACAGCGGCCGCCGGGCTCATGGTGTACGCCAAAACGCCCGAAGCCGCCGCCGCGCTCTCCCGCGCCGTGACGGAGGGGAACTTCGAGAAGAAGTATCTTGCCCTCGTGCACGGGCAGCCCGAGACCGAGACCGGCGAATACTTCGACCTTCTGTTCAAAGACACCAAGCGCAGCAAGAGCTTCGTGGTCACGAACATGCGCAAGGGCGTGAAGGAGGCCTATCTCTCTTACGAGACGCTCAAGACCGGCCCCACCCCCTACGGCGAGGCGTCGCTCGTGCTGGTGACGCTCAAGACCGGACGCACGCACCAGATCCGCGTGCAGTTTTCGTCCCGCCGCATGCCGCTGCTCGGCGACGGCAAATACGGGGCGAAGGACCGCTGCCCGTTTTTGGCCCTGTTTTCAGCCTATCTCTCGTTCCCCCACCCCGCAACGGGCCAGCGCATGACCTTCGAGGCCGAGCCGGATTTTCTGGACCTGCTGCCGTAAACAGCATAGAGTCAAAGGACGCTCCGGCGTCCTTTTTTTGTTGCAAATAAAAAAACGGTGTGATAAGATAAAGAAAAAGCCGTCCCGCGTGGCGGCAAAACGGGAGGACGGACGATGAAACCGAGAAAACGGCTCACGCGCATCCTCGCGGCGCTCGCCGCCGCGGGAATCCTGCTCACCGCGCTGTCCGGCTGCGAAACGAAAGAGGAGGCGGTCCCCTTGCTCGACATCCCCGAGATCGAATACGAGGCGCCGGAGTGGTTCCGCGACGCGAAATTCGGCATTTTCATCCACTACGGGGTCTATTCCGTGCCCGCCTTCGGCGACGAGTGGTACGGGCACTGGATGTATATCCCGAACACGCAGAGCTACGGCAACAGCGACATCTACACCCACCACGTCGAGACCTACGGCGGCGCGAAGGCCTTCGGGTATAAGGACTTTATCCCCGATTTTCTCACGGGCATCAAAACGTGGCAGAATAACGGCGGCGCCGACGAATGGGCCGAGCTTTTCGAAAAGGCCGGGGCGAAATACGTGGTGCCCGTGGGCATCCACCACGATTCGTTCGCGCTCTACGATTCCGGCGTGCAGACGACCTATAACTCCAAGGCGCAGGCAGGCGTGGATTATATCGGCGAATTAAAGGCCGCCGTGACGGCGCGCGGCATGAAGTTCGGCGTGTCGAACCACTTTGCCGAGAACGACTGGTTCTTCGACGAGGAATCGGGCAGGGACACCGACCTCGCCGATCCCGCCTACGCCGAGCTCTACGGCGAGCCCGGCAGCAAAACGCGCGGCCACGTGGAGAAGTGGTACGCCATCTCGATGGAGATCATCAACAAATATCAGCCCGACCTCATCTATTACGACTTCGACCTCGGCAACGCGGCGTTCAACACCTATGAGAACGCCAACCGCTACAAGATGCTGACCGAGTATTATGCCCTTGCCGGAACGTGGGACGGGAACGAGGGCGTGGTGTGCAACTACAAATACGACGCCTTCACCCAGAAGCAGGCCGTGCTCGACAAGGAGCGCTCGGCCCTCGGCGGCATCAACCCCATCGCGTGGCAGACCGACACCTCGGTGGGCGCGAAGTCGTGGGGCTACGTGACCGACGAAGTGTACCGCTCCGGCGAGGAGTTCATCGGCGCGCTCGCCGACATCGTAAGCAAAAACGGCAATCTATTGTTAAACGTCGGCCCGAAGGCGGACGGCACCTTCCCGGAAGAGACGCTCGCGATCCTTGAAACGATCGGCGCGTGGCTCGATAAATACGGCGACGCGATCTACTGCACGCGGCCGTGGACCGTCTACGGCGAGGGCGACGCCGAGAACGCAGGCGACAGCTACGTTTACACCGGCAAAGACGTGCGCTTCACGCGCAGCAAGGATAATAAGAGCCTGTATATGACGGTGCTCGGCACGCCCGAAAACGGAAAGATCGTGTCGAAGCTTCTCAACAAAGGCGCGTGGGACGCGGGGCAGATCGATAAAGTTTGCCTGCTCGACGGCGATGACCGCACGGAGCTTACGTGGGAGCAGACCGCCGAGGCGCTTTGCGTCACCCTGCCCGAGGGCGTGACCGTCGCGGCCGCTGTGGAGATCACCTTCAAAAACGGCGGTGAGATCCCGCCGCTGGCCCTGCCCGCGAAAAACGAAACGAGAGCGAACGGCGAAACCGAATATCGCCTGCTGTTCGACGGAAACGAGAGCGGCGCGCTCGTGGAAGTTTCGGGCGCGGGCGCGGGGAGCGTGACGGCGACCCTCGACGGCGAAAAGGACGCGCTTTGGTCCGTTTCGTTTGAATCCGGCGACGGCACGCGCACGGCTTACGCCGCGATCCCGCAAACAAAAGGCACGAAGACGCTGCGCCTCACTGTCACCGGCGACCTGAGCGTCGAGCGGTTCGTGTTCTGTAACGTCCACGCCCCGGGCGAACGCATCGAGGCCGAGAATTATGATCTTCTGACCGGGAACGTCCGCGCCGAGCCCTGCGCCGACGGCGGCGAGAACCTCGGGTACGTCGGCGAAGGCGACCGGGCCGTGTTCGGCGCGGTGGACTTCGGCGAGGGGTGCAAGTCCGTCACCGTCCGCCTCGCGGGCAGCGGCCAGCGCTGCCGCCTGCGCCTCGACGCGCCCGACGGCGAAACGCTGTGCGAAGTGGGCGAAGACACCGGTGGGTGGTCATCCTATAAGACCGTGACCTGCGCCATCCCCGAAACGACGGGCGTACACACGGTGTATATCACCTACGACACCGGCTGGAGCGACCTCAACATCAACTGGTTCGCGTTCAGCTGACGAATACGCCCCTTCCGATCAACCGGTTCGCGTCCGGCTGATAAGAACTCTCCTCCCGCCCGGCCCGCCGCCGGGCGGTTTTTTCGCGCGGATTCTTGACACGCCGCGGAGAATGTGATATGATGCCGTTGTTCTCCCACCGGGGTGTAGCGCAGTTGGTAGCGCGCCTGCTTTGGGAGCAGGATGCCGTGGGTTCAAGTCCCGCCACTCCGACCATTTCGAGTGTTCATAACGGATTTGAGTTATGGACACTCGCTTTCTTTGTGAGATTACAGGCGACACAGGTCTTTTGCGGCTTGTGCCGCCTGCGTTGTTTCGTTATGCCGGGAGCGGCGCGGGGTGCTGCGTCGGAGCCGGTACGGGCAAATACTCCACCGCCACGCCCTGACGGGTATCGGCGACGTAGGTTTCTTTGGCGCGTTCTTCCGGGAGCGCGAAAGTGTCGATGAAGCGGTAATGGATCACGATCCGCTGCGTGCGGTTTTTGCCAACGCCTTCGGTTTCGTAAACGTCGATGCTGTCAATCAGTTCCCGCAGCAGGACCGGCGTCAGCGTCTGCATCTCCATGAATTTACGGATCGCGCCGACAAAGTTCTCCCTTCCGATCTGCATGGATTCCTGTTGCTTCAGTTCCTCCTGCGCGGCGGTGATCTTCGCTTTCAGCTCCATTCGCTCGACCTCATACCGGTGCGCCTGCTCCATATACCAATCGTCGGATACCTTGCCGCTGGCGTTGTCCTCGTAGAGCTTTTCGTGCAGTTTACTGACCGTTTCACAACGTTCCGTCGCGCGGCGGATCTCTCGCTGAAGACGCTGCGTTTCAAAGATCATGTCCCTGTTGGATTTCTCAGTCAGCAGATCAATGAACGTATCCTCGTCTTCTTTGAGAAAAGCCGCCAGCTTCTTCAACTCCAGTTTCACCACTTCTTCAATCGCATCCGCACGGATATAGTGGCGTGATGAACAGGTCCCGCGATAGTCCTTTTTGTAATTGGAACAACTGAAGAAATGAATCTCCTTGTTAACCGTATTCGTGTGGAACCACAGCTTTTTGCCGCAATCGCCGCAATAAAGCATGTCACAAAAGATACTCTTTTCTGCATTATCCTTTTTCGGCGCTCTACGCCTTGTTTGCCCGATCATCTTCTGTACCTGTTCAAAGACTTCTCTTTCAATGATCGGCTCATGGACGTTTCTGAATATTGCCCAGTTTTCACGTTCATTCTCGATACGGGTCTTGTTCTTGAAAGACTTTGAATAGGTTTTGAAATTGATGATGTCGCCGCAGTATTCCTGTTGTGAAAGAACCTTTGCAATCGTTGTCATTCCCCATTTATACGGATTTTTCTGTGTTTTCTTTCCTCCGCGCTTCAAGCCTTTGCTTTGCCAATACGCCATAGGATTCAAAACCATATCCTCCTGAAGGATGCGGGCTATCGTTTCGTTGCCTTTGCCCTCCAGCGCCATTTTAAAGATCCGCCGCACGACCGCCGCAGCTTCTGGATCAACGATCCACCGCTTTTTGTTCTCCGGGGATTTCATATACCCATACGGCGGCTGTGACAGCGGCTCGCCGGAATTGCCGCGGATACGGTGCGCGCTTCTTACCTTACGGCTGATATCGCGGGCGTACATCTCGTTCATCACGTTCCGGAACGGGGCCAACTCGTTTTCACCGTCCGCGCTGTCCACACAGTCGTTGATGGCGATGAAGCGGATTCCCATATCGGGGAAATAGGTGTCCGTGTAGTAGCCGACTGTCAGATAGTCTCTCCCGAAGCGGGACATATCCTTCACGATCACAGTTTGGATATATCCCATTTCGATATCCTCCATCATTTTCTGAAAGCCCGGGCGGTTGAAATTGGTGCCGGTGTAGCCGTCGTCGATATAATACCGTGTGTTGGTGAAGCCGTGCTCCTTCGCGTACTTTTTGAGCATTTTCTTTTGATTCGCTACTGAATTGCTGTCTCCCTCCGTTCCGTCGTCTCTGGACAGACGGCAGTACAGCGCCGTCATGCCCTGATTGATATTTTGGTTCTTGCTTGACTGCATTACGTCTCCTTTCCGGCAGTCAGTACATATTCAGAAGTCATTTTATCGCCTTTGTAGTGGTTTGTAAAATCTGCGAAATCGCTTTTGATATAATGCTTGAGTCTGTCGGCAATGGTCGTTTTCTTACCGGCAGGTTCAAAATGCGAATCAACGATATATTTTACACCGTTGACGACATAGGTGCCCGTCATATATCATCACCTCGCATCCCGACTACGTGCGCGGCGCTTACGCTGACGGTCTTCTTCCAGTAATTTCAGGATATATGTCTGTATATCCTGCGGCGTGGTACCCTGACGGAAATAGCCGGAGAGCTTTTCCAGCGGGATAGAGACCTTTTCCTTTTGGTTCGGCTTTTCGGCGGACATCATTTCGGAGATGCGTCCCTCGGTCAGCGTTCCGGCAGCAAATTCCTTGTGCATGTGGTTTGCCTGCGCGTAAGAGGGGGTACAATCCAGTTCTTCAATCAAACCGAGAAGAACATACTGCAAGTCGTCGGGCAGGTACGAAAGCTCCACGCCCACCATAAAGGCGATTTTGCCCTCATCCATCAGATCCAGCAATTCGGGGATCAGATACGTCAGACGGATATATCGCTGAACGGTTTTATAGCTTTCGCCGAAATCCGCGCCGATCAAATCACCGGTACGATTCTCTCCCGACTTCGGGACAACTTGTCCCGAAGTTAAGTCCGTTCTCTTTCCCTGACGACTCAGTGCCTCCATTTTCAGCCTGTAAGCAAACGCTTTTTCCGACGGTAAAATGTGCTCACGGTGCAGATTGCTGTCAACCACCATCACGGCGGCTTCGTCCCTTGTCATTTCGCAGACGACGGCGGGAATTTCGGTAAGCCCCGCCTTCTGCGCCGCGCGCATACGTCTGTGACCGGCGATCATTTCAAATTCTCCGGGGATCGTTTCATGCGGACGGACAAGCACCGGCTCCCGAACGCCATAGTCGTGAACGCTCGCCGTCAGATTATCCATTTCCGCGTTATCCAGCACTTTGTAAGGGTGCCCCTCAAAGGGATGGATCTTGTTGATTAAAATATTGGTTACTTTCATAATTTATCGACTCCTATCATAATTTCTTTGATTTTTCTGTTGTGTGTACGCTTGTAATTCAAGACCGCGCTCCAGGACCAGCATTCTTTGCAGTTCCGGGGCGCGGCGTTCGATTCGGTCTGTAATTCTGTTTTGTTCCCGCAAGGGAGTAAGCTTTTTTGTAATGTCTTTTGCCTGTTGCTTCAGTTGTATTTCCTCTTCCGTGTTATCGCAGCGGCGGATCTTGTTGCGGAGTTTCTGCCGTTCAGCTTCCAGCGCCTTGATCTGATTCTCTAAACTGTCGTGATAATCAAAAAGCTCCTGCATAGACGAAATGTTGTTGTCTATGAGGAGCCTGTATTCCTGTTCGATTTTCGGCGCTTCGGTGATCAGCTTGCGCAGTCCCGGCGTTCGTGGCTTGTAGTCATCCTGTTCTCTTGTCAGTTGGATGATCGTTATCATAATCAGGAACAGGATCGCAACGAGCGCAGCCGCCGCGGCTCCGGCACCGTTCGCGTGATCCAGTTCGTATTCCATGTCTTTCAATAACTTGTTTACAGGATATATCTTGGGTTTGTATATTGGATGCTCAAGCAGATAAAACCCGACGGCGTTAAAAGAATGTCCCCATAGCTTGTGTCCGTCGAACTCTTTATTCAGCCGATCTTTCGTATACCCCAACTTGTCAATGCGGACGGCGCGGTCCCAATCGGCGGCGCGAACGGTCCAGTGTTCGTGTTTTGGATTAAAGTCACATTCGTAGCCGATGGCGTTCAGCCGCCGGATCAGGTCTTTAACAGAATATGCCTCGTACAGGCAGTTCTCCATATCCTCTTTCAGAATATCCCTATGCGTCTTGCCGCCGTTCTTGTGGACCCAGTACGAACCCTTTTCGCCGCCGCGGAATGGAGCGTCCTTCAAGACAGATTTGTTGTGTTCGAGACATACGTCGTCTGAAATATCGCGGAAACGCAAATGATCCTTGATCTGATTGCGGAATTTCTTGCCCGTAACGAAGGACGTACTGTTGGCGACGAAATGGTTGTGCAGATGCCCTGTGTTCAGATGGGTTGTTACTACGACCTCGTACTGCCCGCCCCACATACGTTTTGCGGTCTCGATCCCGATCTGGTGTGCTTCCTCCGGTGTGACCTCTCCGGCAGCGAAGCTCTGATACCCGTGATAACCGACGATTTTGCCCGATTCGTGAAAGCGCCGCTTCGTGCGCATCATATATTCGTATGCTTTTTGTTTCGGACAGTTGATGGCGCTGACGTACATGGTCTCGTCTGTCTTTTCACTGTTTTCGGCGTATTGAAGCGTTTTGTAAAGATCTTCGTCCACGTATTTGCGCTCGATGGTCTTATCCGGGTTTTCCGCGTAATCAATTGTTTCCTTCAGGTGATTGTATACGGGCCAGAACGCTGTCGTCGCCATATTCAATCATCCCCGATATCCGCGAAGTACTCGTTTAGTGCCTGTTCCTCTTCGATCCGTATTTCTTCCGACGGCGGCGCGCTTTCAAAGAGGCGTGCGTAAATACTGTCGATCAGACCGTTCAGCTTTGCTTCCGTTTCGGCGGACAGCGGCAGGTTCGTGATCTCACACAGCTTTCGGTATAGATTCAGATACGCACCGAGCTGTGTTTCCTTTGGCGCAGCCCCCAGCGCACGCTGCAGGATATATTCGCCCTGTTTCAGCCCACTGGCCTTTGCCTTTTTTCTGATCTGATCCCGCTGCTTTTGGTTGCATTTGAAGCAGATTTCCACTTCCTTTTTTGACATAGCATCATTCCTTTCATAATATATTGGTTTTCCTTCCCGGGGTATTAGGGGGCAGGCAGCCCCTAAAGAGGAGCCGCGCCGTCGGCTCGGCAAAAATATATATTTTTGCCCTGCTCGTTACGGTATGAGACACGGGGATCAGGTTAGATTAGTATGCTTCTCCCCGTGCCTCATCCGTGCTTTCCGTAGGTCGTTCGTTTCAGGATACCGACAGTAATCATCGTTGTGTCAATTTGGCTCTGTTTATTTCTGGAAAATAGCATTTGAGCCGTATATTGCGGGTTTGGCTCATTCAAACATATCCAGCGCCGACAAGACCTGCGCGTTGTGCTTCGCCCTCTGTTCTTCGCTCAGTTCTTCCTTCTCGGCCGGTAAATCTGCGGATACGGTGACGAATCGCCCCTGCATCTCTTCCTGGATGACCTGACGGATATCGTCCAGCGTAAAATCGTAGGCAGCGTTCCGTCTGCGGATCTGTTCGGTGATCGCTTCAACGATAAAACGGTTGCGGGATTTTCTGTCTATTTCATTCAGTTGGTTCAGATACGCCGCCGCTTCCCGTTCTTGCGGCTTTGTCAGATCAAACCGGACGTTCAGCCGGTACACGTCCTTGCTCATACCTCATCCGCCGCGTTCAGTTGAAGCTCCGCCATATACTCGTAACCCTTTGCCGCGGCGCAGATATCGTCGATGAATATGACGCGATCCTTGTTGAACTTGTAAAAGTTCTTCACAAGGCAGCCGCCTCCGCCGGTGATATACAGTTTCATCATGCCTTCGTCGTAACCGTGTTCCCGAAGCCTGCGGAAAATATCCTCCACGTATCTTGACACCACAGAGCGGATCAGCGTCATATCGGATTTTGCAATATCCGCATTCCCGTTTTCAAGGATTTCATCGATCACAGCATCAGTGAGATTACGGTGCGTCGTGCTCATGAATTCCTCCCGAATGGCAAGCGTACACTGATAGGTGCCGAACTGCTCCGTGAACATCTTACCGGAGAGCGGGCTGCCGTTAACGATATACAGCACGTTCATCGTACCGTTGCCGATATCGGCGATCATGTTGACGCCTTTCATCTCCGGCGCTTTCTCCGCGATGGCGGCAAAGCCCTGCGGATAGACCTTTACGCCGACGATGCGGATTTTGTAGTCCTTTTTCCGGTAAGTGTAGCAGATGTCCCCTTCGCGCAGCAGGTACTTCGCAAAGGCTTCC
>JAFZOL010000067.1 GCA_017550625.1 Clostridia bacterium
CACCGCAGGGGATGCAATTTTTGCGAAAGACAAGGCGCAGGGGACGGATAAACCTGACGGTTATCCGTCCCCTGCAACGCAGTATTTCACAAATAAGTGCGCCGCTGCGGCTATATTATCCCTTATTTGCACCGCCCTTAGTCGGCCGTTTTTTTGTATTTTTTGAAGCATTCGAAAAAAACGATTAACGGGATTATCGCCCTTCTTTTTCAAAAACACTCAAAAGCGTTGTATAAATATGCGCGTTCGGGACGCCGGTGGAGAAGCAGCGGGCATTGTCCGCGCCGAGCATTTTGACGGCGAAGGCCGCCACCGCGCGCGAGCGCGACTGCCCGGCGTAGCAGTGGATGAGCAGGGCGTCGGCGCTGATATTCCGGCGGATGAAGTCGATCACCTGCCGCGCGTGGTCTTCTGAAAACAGGACCGCGCCGTCCACCGGGCGCTCGACGTCGTCCACATACAGGGTGAGGGCCTCGCGGCAGAACTTCGTTTCGGTAAAACGGAAGCCGAAGCCGCCCCCGGCGGAATCCTGGATCGAGATCACGGCGTAGGAGTCGGTCTGTTCGGCCATCTCCTCGAGCCCCGCGGGGGCGTAATGCGCCATTACGTAGTCGAACGCGTCGAAAACGGACTTTAAGAGCACGCGTTTCATGCGTTTTTTTCTCCGTAGAGCGCGTCGGCCTGTTTGAGGAAGTCCGTGATCGCGATGCGCTGCGGGCAGGTCTTTTCGCAGTTTCTGCACCCGACGCAGTCGGCGGCGGACCCCTTTCCGGCGGTGGCGGCTGCGTAGGCGGCTTTGCCGGCTCCGGTCTGGCCGCTGACGAGGTGGAGGTTCAAAGCCTCCATGATATCCGGGATCGGGACGTTCGCGGGGCAGCCGTCGACGCAGTAGCGGCAGCCCGTGCAGGGCACGGCGGCGGATTTCGCCAAAATCACCTGCGCCTTGCGGATGATCTCAAGCTCGTCCTTGTCAAGGGGTTTGAAATCCTTCATGTACGAGAGGTTATCCTTCATCTGTTCGACGTTCGACATGCCCGAAAGCACCGTGAGCACGCCGGGCAGGGAAGCCGCGAAGCGGATCGCCCACGAGGCGTAGGAGACGCCGGGCGCGGCGGCGTCCATCAGGGCGCGGACCTCCTTCGGGGGGTTGGCGAGCTTGCCGCCCTTCACGGGCTCCATGATCACGATCTGCTTGCCGTGGGCGCGCGCGACCTCGTAGTTGCGGCGCGACGCCACCTTTTTGTCCTCCCAGTCCATGTAGTTGATCTGCAATTGCACGAAGTCGACGTCGGGGTGGTCGGTGAGGAGCTTGTCGAGCACGTCGGGCTCGTCGTGGAACGAAAAGCCATAGTGTTTGATGAGCCCCTGCGCCTTTTTCTCTTTGGCGAAGCCCCAGATATCGAACTTGTCGTAGCGCTTGAGGTTGTTTTTCATCAACGCATGCAGCAGGTAATAGTCGAAATACCCGGCGCCCGTGCGTTTGAGGCTCGTTTCGAACTCGTTTTTCACCATTTTCTCGGTCATGCCCGGGATCGCCGCGTTCATCTTGGTGGCGAGGGTGTATTGTTCGCGCGGGTAGCGGTCCACCAGCGCCTCTTTCGTGGCGGCCTCGCTGCCGGGATACAGGAACGCCGTGTCGAAATAGGTAAAGCCCGCCTCTAAAAACAGGTCCACCATCGTTTTGGTCTGCTCCACGTCGATCGACGTGAACTTTTTCGGCAGGCGCATCAGCCCGAAGCCGAGTTTTTTGGTTTCCATCGTCGTCCCTCCTGTATGTTTATCCTATTATATTAATACCACAAATCGGGAGAAAAATAAACAGGGATTTTTTAAACATTCGCAAATTCGCTCCTTGTTTTTTCGCGCGGAACGTATTATTATGAATCCGGATGAAAAAATAAACGGAGGAACCGGCCATGTACGCAGTGTTCTCGTTTTTCCTGAGTATCCATATGCTGTTCGTCACGCTCGCGGGGCAGCTGCTGCCCGCAAAGCAGGTTCCGGCGGGCGAAAAGGCCGAGCTGCCGCTCTACGGCGGCTGCGACCCGTGGGTGATCGCGCGCGACGGGGCGTTTTACGACTGCCGGTCCGTCGGCAACGGCGTGATCGTGCGGAAAGCAGACTCCCTTGCGGGGCTCGCCTCGGCCGAGGGCAGGGTCGTGTACCGCGCGCCCGCGGGGACGGCGTATTCGGCAAACTACTGGGCGCCGGAGCTCCATTACCTCGACGGGGCGTGGTATATCTACGTGGCGGCGGACGACGGCGAAAACGCGAACCACCGCATGTACGTGCTGCGGGGCGACGACCCGCTCGGCGCGTTCGAGATGGTGGGCAAAATTACCGACGACACGGACCGCTGGGCCATCGACGGCACGGTGCTGACGTGGGAAAACGAGCATTATTTCGTCTGGTCCGGCTGGGAGGGCGACGAGGACGGCGAGCAGAACCTCTATATCGCGCATATGGCTTCGCCCGTTTCGATCGACTCGCCGCGCGTGAAGATCAGCACCCCGACTTATAAATGGGAAAAGCGCGGCATGGGCGTCAACGAAGGCCCTGTTGCCCTCGAAAAGGACGGCGCGCTCTATATCGTCTATTCGGCGTCGGGCAGCTGGACCGACGACTATTGCCTCGGTATGCTGCGCTTTGCGGGCGGCGACGTGCTGAACGCGAAAAGCTGGGCCAAATGCCCGGTCGCGGTGTTCACGGGGCGCGAGACCGCCTGGGCGCCGGGTCACTGCTCGTTCGTGCGCGTGGAGGGCGTGGACTACATCGTGTACCACGCGAACGTCGATAAGGGCACGGGCTGGAACGCCCGCAGCGTGCGCGCGCAGCCGATCAAGTGGTCCGGCAAGACGCCGGTATTCGGCAAACCCCTGCCCGCCGGGAGCGAAGTCGAACTGCCGTAACAGGAATAAAAAAACGCCCTGCGGGGCGTTTTTTCTTATCCGAATTTCTCCCGTGCCAGCTCCGCCGCGCCGAAGGCGGCGCTGTGCCGCGGGGCGATGATCCTGGCGCGCGGGAGCTCCCGCCGCAATATGGCTGTCGTGAGCGCGCGCACGCCGTCGAAATGCGTGAGCACCCCGCCCGCGAGGGCGAGTTCGCCCGCGTCGAGCCCGCCTTTGCGCCACGCCGCGACCGCGAGGTCCGAAAGGTCAGCGGCCGTTTGTTTTTCGATCGCGAGGGCGAGGGCGTCGTTCTGCCCCAGCGCCGGGATCAGCAGGGGCGCGAGGGCGGCGACCTTCGCCTTGTCGGCGGCGGGGGCGTAGATCCAAGATATGAGTTTTTCGCGGGTGTCCGCGCCGGTCTCGGTGAGCACCGCTTCGGTCAGAACGGTCGAGGGGCCGCGCCCGTCGAGGGACCGCGCGGCCGCGGACAAAAGCGCCCTGCCGATCGCCCAGGCGCTGCCGGCGTCGTCAATGAGATAGCCGAAGCCGCCGCAGCGAAACGTGCTGCCCTCGGCGTCGCGCCCGCAGCACACCGAGCCGGTGCCCGAAATCAGCACCGCGCCGGGGCCTTCGATCGCGCCGGCGAGGGCGATATCGCAATCACCCGTGATGAAAATGCCGCCCGTAAAGCCCTGTTTTCGCGCGCCGCGTTCGAGCACGGCGGCCGCGGTGGCGCTGCTTGCCCCCGCGAGGCCCGCCGCAAGCCCGCGGCAGGCGGCAAGCCCGCCGGGACGGGCGTCCAGATAAGCAAGGCAGTCGTTCACGGCTGCCGTGACGGCCGCGAGGGGCGCGCCGTTCGGGTTGAGCGGGCCGAACGTGGCTTCACCCGTCACGATGCCGTTTTCGTCGGTCACGCACACCTTCGTGGCGGTGCCGCCGCCGTCAAATCCGCAAAAATACGTCATGCTTCGTCCCTCCCGTGAAATGCGGGCGTCCGTTCGTTTCGCCCCGCAAGCAGCGTTTCGATCGCCGGGGCGCACCGCCAGCCGTTTGCTTCGAGGGCGGCCCGGGCGGTATTTTCGTCCGCCCCCGTCTCTTCGCGCACGATCGCCTCGGCGCGGCGGCGGAGCTTTTCGTTGGTGGCGGCAAGGTCCGTCATCAGGTCGCCCCGGACCTTGCCGAGGCGCGCCATCACGCAGGTCGAAAGCATGTTGAGCACCATCTTCTGGCACGTGCCGCTTTTCAGGCGCGTCGACCCCGCGATCACCTCGGGCCCGGGCACTGGCGCGATCGTAACGTCCGCGTGCTTCGAGAGCTCGCTGCCGCGGCAGCACACCAGCGCGATCACCTTCGCGCCGCGGGACCGGGCGTAGTCCGCCGCCCCGAGCACGTAGGGCGTCCTGCCCCCGGCGGCGATGCCCACCAGCACGTCGGAAGAAGAGAATCCGTGCGCCCTGAGGTCCGTTTCACCCGCTTCGCGGTCGTCCTCCGCGCCCTCGACGGCACGTATCAAGGCCTCACGCCCGCCGGCGATCAGCCCGATCACCGTGCCGGGATCCGTGCCGAAGGTGGGCGGGCACTCGGCCGCGTCGAGCACGCCGAGCCTGCCCGAGGTGCCCGCGCCGCAATAAAAGAGCCTGCCGCCCGTGCGCATCGCTTTTTCGATCAATTCCGCGCCCGCGGCAATCTCGGGCAGCACGTCGCCGACGGCCCCGGCGCAGCGGCGGTCCTCGTCGTTCATGAGCTTTGCCATCTCGTACACGGAGAGCCCGCTGAAGCCAGCCGCCCGCGGATTGCGCTTTTCGGTGTCGATCCTATCTATATCGGCCAAACCGGTCGCCCCCTTTTCTTCTTTATAGCATCCCGCGCCGGCAAATGCAATCCTTTTATCGCGCCCCGGCGATATTTCGCGCCCCGCGCTTGCGTTTTTTGCATAAAAGATGTATACTGGATGCAGGTCACGCGAAAAAACAAGGAAAAGAGGCCGCACGCTGATGGATACCGCTCCGAATACCGGGTCGTTCGCGCCCGAAGGGGACGTCGTTGCGTCGCTTTCGCACGTCACGAAGCAATACGCCGCCGCGGGCGTCGGCAATTTCTACGCCCTCAACAACGTCTCGCTCGAGCTCAGGCGCGGCGAGTTCACGGCGGTGACGGGCCCGAGCGGGTCCGGCAAGTCCACGCTCATCCACGTCCTCGGCGGCGTGGACGCGCCCACGGCGGGCGAGGTGAAGATCGGCGGGCGCGACATCTACGGGATGGACGACGAGGCCCTCGCGGCGTTCCGCAGAAAAGAGATCGGCATGGTGTATCAGTTTTTCAACCTGATCCCGGTGCTCAACGTGGAAGAAAACGTGGCCTTTCCGTTTCTCGCGTCTGAAAAGCAGCCCGACTGGGCGGCGACCCACACGCTGCTCAAGCGCCTCGGCATCTTTCAGAACCGCTCAAGTCTGCCGAACCGCCTTTCGGGCGGGCAGCAGCAGCGCGTGGCCATCGGCAGGGCGGTGATCGTGAAGCCGTCTCTGATCCTGGCGGACGAGCCCACCGGCAACCTCGACTCCGCAAACGGCGAAGAGGTGATGCGCATCTTCGAAACGCTGTGCCGCGAGAATAACGTAACGCTATTGCTCGTCACGCACGACATGGCGCTCGCGCGGCGGGCGGACCGGGTGATCCGGATCGAGGACGGCAAAATCGTTTCGGACGGGAGGAGCGTGACCGGGGCGTGAACGTGACGAACCTGCTCGCCCGGCGAATGCTGACGAAAAGCAAAGGCGGCTTCGTGCTCTCGGTGCTGGTCACGGCGGCCGCGGTTTCGTCCTCGGTCACGGTGTTTTCGGTCTGCGAGGCGGGCGTGCGATCGTTTTTGGAACAGACCTCCGCGTGGGGCGTTTCTCCCTTCGCCGCGGCTCGGCGCGGCTTCGAGGCCGTGCTGGCCGTGGGGGCGCAGTTTTTCTTATACACGTTCTACGGCGCGGGCTATACCGTGTCGCTCGACCGCCTGTTTTCGGAAAAGGGCGCGGTCGAGACCCTGCCGGCGCTCTTGCTGCTCGTGGCACTCGCGGCGCTGGCCGTGGTGTTTTTCTGCGTCAAAATCTTGTTTGCTGTGCGCAGAAAAGAGCGCATGCACTTTTATTCCTCGCTCCTCTCGGCGGGGGCGGGGCCGTCGTTCGCCCTTGCCTGCGCCAAAGCGGAGGCGCGCGTTCTGTGCGCCCGGGGCCTGCCGGTCGGGGTGGCCGCGGGCTATCTCGGGGTGCTGGCGGTCAACCTCGGCGAAACTTTATTCTTCCGCGCGGCCGCGCCGGGGATCGGGCACGAGCGGATCGGTTTTTCGCCGCTCGCGGGCGTGCTCGCGGCGGGGATCTGCTTTTTGTTTCTTCTGTCCGCCGCGAAAAGCGACGTAAAAAAGCTCTCGGTGCGCTGTGCCGCCGCCGAAACGCGCACGCGCCTCGGCGCGAATATCGGCGTGAGCACCTTCACGCCCGAAGACCAGCCGCTCAAGCTCTTCGGCCTGCCGCACCGCGTGGCGCTGCGCAGCATGGGCGACCACATCGGCAAATATCTGGCGGTGTTTTTCGCGAACGCCGTGTATATGTCGGTGTGCGGCATGGCGATCATGTCGTTTTTCATCGTGAAGAATTACGGCGGCATGTCGTCCGGCGCGGACGGGGCGGCGTATCTTCTCGGGCCGACCGTGCGCATCGTGTCCGCCGCCGCGGCGATGCAGGGGCTGGCGATCGTGGGGTCGTTCTGCGCGATGCTCTCGAATTTCGAAGAGAACACGGGTATGTACGTGCTGATGCGCGCCCTCGGCGCGTCGGGATCGATGATCGGCCGCGCGGTGCGGCGCGAGGGCGCGTTCTGCGTGCTGCTGAGCGGCGTTTGCAGCACGGCGGTCCTCGTGTTCGTGTTCTGCGTGCTCTATAACATGTACGGCGGCGGCGCGGGGCTCGACACGAGAGCCCTGGTTTTCGCCCTCGCCGGGATCGCCGCGATGCTCGCCCTCTTCGCCGTGAGCGTGGGGGCGGCCGTGCACACGGCGCGCCGTAGGCTCGATAAGCTCGACCTCATCGCCGAGCTCAAAGAAATCGCTTACAGTTGAGTCATAATGCTTGCTTTTCCTCCCGTTTTGTGCTATGCTGTGCGTCGGCAGAAACGAAAGGAGGGGATACGAATGGAAAAATTCGTTCCGTATGAAAAGCTGTCGAAAAAGAAAAAGCGCGAGCTCGACTTAAAACGCCGCGTCACGTGGGATCGAAACCCCGTCACGCGCCGCCCGGCGAACCCGAAGGCCTATACCCGCAAAAAACGCGTCCGAGACGATTACGACGATCCGGGACGCGTTTTTTATGTCCTCGACGCGCGCGAGGGCGCGTTTTTTCATATCCCGCGCTTGCGTTTTCGGCGCGATGGGGGTATACTGGAGGCAGTGTGAACGAAAGGAGGCGCGGCGTATGCCGAAAGCGATGCTCAGTCCCTCGGTCATGTGCGCGGACCCGTTCCGGCTCGGAGAGACGCTTCGCGTTTTCGAAGACCGCGGCGTGGAATATCTGCACATGGACGTGATGGACGGCGTCTTCGTGCCCAATTTATGCCTCGGCACCGACTTCATCCGCCGGGTGAAGGAAAAAAGCGCCGTCCCGCTCGATATCCATCTGATGATCACCGAGCCCGAAAAGAAGCTATCGTGGTTTTCGTTCGGCGCCGGCGATATCGTGAGCGTGCATATCGAGAGCGGTGAACATATTGACGAGGCGCTCGGGCGCATCCGTGAAAAAGGGGCGAAGGCGTTTCTCGCGCTGAGCCCCGACACGCCGCCCGAGAGCCTGCTGCCGTATCTCGGCCGGATCGACGGCGTTGTGGTGATGACGGTGTACCCCGGCTTCGCGGGGCAGAAGATGGCGCCCGGCAGCCTTGAAAAGATCGCGGCTGTCAGACGGCTTTTGGACGAAAACGGGCTCGAGACCCTGCCGGTCGAGGTCGACGGGAACGTCAGCTTCATTAACGCCCCGCTGATGCGAAAAGCGGGGGCGGACGTTTTCGTTTCCGGGTCGTCGGGCGTGTTCCGCCCGGGGGAGCTCGGGGACAATATCGACGCGCTGCGGGCGCTTTTAGAAGGGGAGGAGACCGCATGAAGGTTTTGGTGTTCGGTTCATTCAATATCGACAAGGTGTATCTGCTCGAGCGGCTGCCCGAACGCGGCGAGTCGCTCTATTGCAAAACCTATGAGGTGCACGTGGGCGGCAAGGGGCTCAACCAGGCGCTGGCGTTCAAAAAAGCGGGCGCGGACGTTTTTGCCGCCGGCAAGGTGGGCGCCGAGGACGGGGCGTATCTCACGGACTACCTGAAAGCGGGCGGCGTGGATATTTCGGCCGTGTACGCCACCGGGGCCCACACCGGGCACACAATCATCGAGGTGGACCCCGACGGCCAGAACCAGATGATCCTGTTCGGCGGCGCGAACCGCGAACTGACGCCCGAGGAGTGCGACCGCATCCTCGAAAAGCACAGCGACGCGGACCTGATCCTGACCCAGTATGAGACCTCGTGCGTGGAATACATGCTCGAAAAGGCGCACGCGATCGGCATGCGCACCGCGCTCAACCCCTCGCCCTACGTCCCCGCGGTGAAAAATTTGCCGTACGGGTGCGTGGACATATTGATCCTTAACGAGTCCGAGGGGCAGAATATCACGGGCGAAGCGGACCCCGCCGCCGTCGTGCGCGCGCTCAAAAAGCTCGGCGCGGGCACGGTCATCCTCACCCTCGGGGCCGACGGCGCGGTGTATTTCGACGGCGAAAACGAAACGCGCGTTCCGGCGTTTCACGTGCGGGCCGCCGACACCACCGGCGCGGGGGATACGTTCACGGGGTATTGCCTCTGCGCCCTGCTGGACGGCAAGTCCCCGGCGGAAGCCCTGCGCCTCGGCGCGGGGGCTGCGGCGATCGAGGTCACGCGTCCCGGCGCCGCCGAGACCATCCCGGACCTCGACGAGGTTTTGCGGTTTTTGGAAGAAAGATAAGAATCCGGATTTGCCGCGCGAATGGATTTGCGGCATCCGGATTGTCCGGTCGGCGAGCCCGCCTGTCGGTAGTACGGCTGCCCACAGCCGTTATTTCCCTGCGGAGCGGGGGTTGAGCCGAACGGCGAGACCCCCCGACGCGGGGAAAAACGACGGAAAGACGATCGGTTTGGAATTTGCTTCGGCGACGAACAGACTTCTTCTCATATTTCAATCATTCATAAAACATCAAAGTCACGATACCGCCAACCCCGCCGACCGCGTTTATCTAATAAGGCAAGCAGGCACCGCCGCGACTTCCCCACGTCGGGGATGGGATCGATTTGAATCCGGTTTTATTTATTCCACCGTCTTTTTCCGTCAAATCGACCCACCCCACTCCGTAGGGAACAAACGGCTGTGGGCAGCCGTACTACCGACAGGCGGGCTCGCCGACCAAACGGGAAAGAACCAATTAATCCATTCGCGCAGCGGCAGAGGCAGACTCCCCCGCGGGGCGGGGGAGATGTCCGCGAAGCGGACAGAGGGGGACGGCCTCGGTTGAGGTGCCGCGCTACCGGGGGAATCCGGGCGGGATCCGCGCCCGGTGGTAATATATGAACGAAAAAAGAGAGGGCGTCCCGCGAGGGGCGCCCTTAAGTTATATCCTTTTGTCAGTCCCACATGCCCTTTTCCTGCAGCCAGTTTCGTGCGAGGACGTAGGCTTTTTTGCCGTTCTGCGACATATAGGAGCTGTGGTCCTCGTTTCTGAGCACCGTGAAGTCGCTGCCCGGGATGTTTTTCGCGATATACAGCGTGTCGGAGTTCCACATAATGTCGAACTGGCCGCTCACGATATAGGCGGGGCAGGTCACCTGCGAGAGATATTCCTCGGTGAAGTCCGGCAGCGTGAGCATCATGTCGTTGAGCTTGTCGGGCTGGACGGCGTTTTTCGCCTGCACGCCCGCCGGGAAATAGGGCTTGAACGTGCGGGGGTTCGAGTTCGCGCCGCAGGCGATGATCGCGCCGGGCAGGTCGGGATAGTCCGCCGCAAGCTGGATGGCGTTGATCGCGCCGTCGCTGTGGCCCATCACGATGGGCTTATATAGCCCCAGCGCCTCGCAGAACTCCATAAGGTCCTTCGCCATCAGCTCATACGAGATCACGCCGGGGTCGCTGCTCTGCCCGTGGCAGCGGCTCTCGGGCACGTAGACCGTGAAGTCGTTCGCGAGGTACCGCGCGGCCTCCTTGAGGGAGTTGGCGGTGCCGCCGTTGCCGTGCACGAGGATCAGCGGCGTTCTGCCGGGCTCGCCCCACACGACGTAGTGCATATTGACTTCCGAAAGCTCTATAAACGTGTCCTCGGTCGGCTCTTCGGCGGGCGCGGGAAGGTCCGCCACGATGAGGGTTTTGGCGTTATACTTGTCCGGTTTCACGATATACTCCGCCTGCGAGCGGACGCCGCCGAGCAGGACGGTGATCGAGAGCAGCAGATTGACGATCGCGGTCATACATATCCCCCGTTTTTCTTCGTTTTTTCCATCATATCACAGTTTGCCGGGCGAATCAAGAGGAGCGGCGCACTTCCGAAAGGAGGCGCGCCGCGTTTTTTTATTTCATTTTAATTGTTTCTTTGAGCAGGGCGAACAGCTTTTCGAACACGGTCTTCCAGTCGCGCAGGATGAATCTGAAGCGCTCGAACGCGTTTTTCCCGCGCACGGGGTTCACGGTCACGGATTCGTCCGTATCGGGAGTCAGGGGCACGAGGTCGTCGGCCTTCGTGCAGATCAGAAACTGCGGATAGGCGGCAAAGCTCGTCACGTCCGGCTGCCCCTCGAACGCGAACAGGGCGTCGATGAACGCCATCTGCGAGGCGGGGTGCACGGTGTGCTTCACGTTTTTGAGGAACCACGTATAGTCCGGGAACGCGGCGGTGGAGGCGTCGATATACCCGTCGCACGACAGACGGTTTTTGCCGTCGTCCACGGCCTGGCGGTAGTCGCCGCCGAAGGGGCGGTTGATCGGCGCGGTCACGGCGCCCACCGACGAATACATGGTGTCCACCACCATGTCGGTCAGGTTCGTCTGGCTCTCCACGGCAGGGATGCCCGAGGTGCAGTATTTCGATAAGATCGAGATCCCGACGCCGCTGTCGATCCCGGTTTGGATGAGCCCCGGCACGCGGCCCTGCACGCCGTGGAAATAGTCGATCTTCTCATAAAATTCGTCGGTCACGCGGCCCGCGATGAAGTTTTCTTTCGCCTCGTCGTAGCGGTCATAGGGGATCAGCGCCCAGAACCCCGGGATGCGCCCGAAGATCGTCGACAGCGCCCCGGCGTAGACCGGGCCCATGGCCTTGGCGTTGATCTCGGCGGCGAGCTCCACCACGTCGCCCACCACGCCCTGCTGATAGAGGATGTCGATCAGGGCGTCGAGCACTTCGCCCTTGAGGTCGCGCCCCGTTGCCGCCGACAGAAAGGCCACCAGCGTTTCGCCGTCGAACGAAAAGCGCCCGGCGAAGGCGTCGCCCGCCACGCTCGCGCCCTGAAACGCCCCGCTCAGGAACACGCATTTGTTGAGGCGGGCGTAGCCGAACCCGTCGATATACGCCGAGAGCACGCACGCCCCCATGGACGACGCGATCACGTTGAGCTTTTCGGCGCCCGTCACCGAACAGACGTAGTCGGCGAAGTCCGCGAACTGGGCGGCCAGCGTTCTGAGGTCGAGCCGCCAGTCGAAGCTGTAATAGATGTTGTTTTCGGACGTATACCCGCGCTCGGGGTCGTATTTCGCCAGAATTTCGTCCGCCGTTGGCCAGACGTAAGAGGTGTCGGTGGCGGAGTTATAGGGCACGCCGTTCTCGTCGCAGCGGATGGGGTCGAACATGCCGTAGAGCGCGCGCGAAAGCGGCTCGTCGAGCGACGCCCAGTCGCGCTTTAATGCGCTTTTCGCGATATCGCCCGCGGCGTCCTTGAGGGCGTTCACGATCGTGTCGCGGTCGGGCGGGAACAGGCGGTCGCCGGTCTCCTTGTCCACCGTGGGGGTCGAAACGAAGCCCGCGATGAAGATCACAGGCGTTTCGTTCTTTTTCGCGGCGGACGAAAATGCGGGCAGCGCGCCGAACAGCAGGCACACGGCAAGCAGAGCCGCCGTCGCGCGCGAAAGCGTTTTTTTCATACTATCGCCTCCGGGATGGGTTCTGAACGTAGCATAGCAGACAAATGCGACCGTTTTTTGCACTTTGTTTTGCAATTGTGTGAATTCCCTTTGCAAACGGGCGACGGGCGTGGTATAATGGAGGCATCCTGAAACCGGGGGGACGTTTATGAACCTGAAACTGAAAAAAAGCCTTGCTCTGATCCTCTCTTTCCTGCTTGTCGCGGTGCTGCCCGTATTCGGGCAGGCGGCGAACGTGACCGAAAAAGAGCCCAACGACACTTATCAGACCGCCAACGCAGCAGCGTTCGGCGACGTGATCAGGGGCACGTGCGGGTCGTCCGACTCCGCGGACTATTATCGGTTCGTGCCGGACGCGAACGGCTATGTGACCGTGCGCTTCAGCCACGCGTTTCTTGAGGATACCTCGGCGCGATGGCAGGTGCGGGTATACCGCTTCACGTCGGAGCTGACGGAGATCTACGAGACGGCCGTTCCGGGCACCGACGCCGAGACCGTTCTGCCGAAGATCGGCCTTGAAAAGGGCAGCCCCTATTACATCGCGGTGCGCTCGCTCTCTCACGCGGCGGACGGCGTGGCCTATACCATCGTCGCGAGCTTCACCGCGACCGACTGCTTCGAGAGCGAGCCGAACGATTCGTATAAAGAGGCGGACGCGTTCACGCTCGGCAGCACCTACGGCGGCTTTTCTGCGGGCGGCTACGACTACTATAAGCTCACGCCCGATAAAAACGGCTATCTCTCAATAACGTTTGAGCACGAATACCTTGAGGACGCCTCTGCGCGCTGGGATCTGCGGCTCTACCGCTTCACGTCGGAGCTTCAGGAGATCTACGAGACGCACGCTTCGGGCACCGAGGCCGTGACGGCCCTGCCGCATATCGGCGTGGAAAAGGGGAGCGTCTACTATCTCAGGGTCGACGCGGTCTCGTCGGCGGCCTGCGACGTGGAATATGCGCTCTCGGTCAGCCTGACCCCGACCGACTGCTGGGAGAGCGAGCCGAACGACTCGTATAAAGAGGCGGACGCGTTCACGCTCGGCAAGACCTACGGCGGCTTTTCCGCCGGCGGCTACGACTATTATAAGATCACGCCCGACCAAAACGGGTATCTCTCGGTCTCGTTCGCGCACGAATACCTCGAGGACGCCTCTGTGCGCTGGGACGTGCGCGTGTACCGCTTCACGTCGGAGCTCAGAGAGATCTACGATACCCACGTCTCGGGCACCGACGCGCTCACCGAGCTGCCCGGGATCGGCGTGGAGAAGGGCAGCGCCTATTACATCCGGGTCGACGCGGTCTCGTCGGGGGCCTGCGACGTGGAATATCAGCTTACGGTGAGCCTGACCCCGACCGAATACTGGGAGAGCGAGCCGAACGATTCGTATAAAGAGGCGGACGCCGCCGCCTTCGGCAAGACCTACGGCGGATTCTCGTCCGGCGGCTACGACTATTATAAGCTCACGCCCACAGAATCGGGGTCGCTGACGATCAAATTCGGGCACCCGTATATCGAGGACGCCTCCGCCAGGTGGGGGATCACGACGTTCGCGTTCACGGACTCGCTTAAGGAGGTCGCGCGCGGCTACGCCGCCGGCACGGATGAAATCACGCTCCTGCCCGCCGTGGGTGTGGAGAAGGGCGTGACCTATTACGTGCGCATCGACGCGATCTCGTCTGAAGCCTGCGACGTGGAATACACGGTCACCTTCTCGTTCACGAACAAGGCGTTCAAGCTCGGCGACCTCGATTTTGATGGGGCGATCACCGCGTCCGACGCGCGTTTGGCGCTGCGCGCGGCCGTGGGGCTCGAAGACTTCGACGAGCTGCTCATTTCGATCGGCGACGTGAACTTCGACGGCAAAATCACCGCCGCCGACGCGAGAAAGATCCTGCGCGCGGCCGTGCAGCTCGAGGTGCTCGGCGAGGAAGAATAACCGCACGTATATGAAAAACGGACGCACGCAAAACAAAAACCGCCGGGTCCTCCGGCGGACGGCGGCAGTCATATTGTCGCTGGTCCTGGGGCTTTCGCGCTTCGGCGCGCCGGGCCCCGGTTTTGCCGCGCCCGGTGATAATCTCCCCGGCGACGTAGATTGCGATGGGGTGCTGACGGCAGCCGACGCCCGCCTTGCGGCACGGTACGCCGCCGGGCTCGAAACGCCGGGGTTCGACCTGTCCGTCGCCGACGCGGACCTTGACGCGCGCGTGACCGAAAAGGACGCCATGCTGCTGCTCAAAGCGGGCGTGGGGCTCGTGACGCCTGAAGCGCCGCCCCTGTCGGGCGAAGACGCCCCGGACGTTCCCTCGAAGGCCGCCGCCCTGTTCGACGTGACGGCAAACAAACTCCTTTGGGCGAAGGGGCTCGACGAGCCGTGCGCGCCCGCGAGCCTGACAAAGCTCCTCACGGCTGTCACGGCCCTGACCCTCGTGCCGGCGGATGAAGCGATCACCGTGGGCGACGAGATCGGCCTCATCGGCTACAATTCGTCGGTCTGCTATCTGCAAAAGGGGTGGATGCTGCCGCTGAGGACGCTTCTCACGGGGCTGTTGTGCCCCAGCGGCAACGACGCGGCTTATACGATCGCCGTGAACGCCGCGCGGTACGCCGGGCTTTCGGACGGGACGGATGAGGAATGCGTGGCGGCCTTCGTTGAGAAGATGAACGATACGGCGGCGGAGCTCGGCATGAGAAACAGCGTCTTCTGCAACCCCGACGGCTACGACGCCGAGGGGCAGCATACCACGGCGCGGGACCTGATCGTTCTGGCGCTCGCGGCGATCCGCTTCGAGGCGGTCACGGCCGCCTGCGACGAGCACGTGGAGGTGGCTTTCTTTTCAAACGGCGAACCCGTTTCGTGGACCGGCACCGACCGGCTTTTGGACCCTGACGACGAATACTACGAGCCGTGCGCCCGCGGGCTCAAGACCGGCTCCACGCCGGAGGCGGGCTGCTGCCTGATCTCTCTATTCGAGAAGGACGGCAGGACCCTGCTCACGGTCACGCTCGGGAATGAGACCGACGAAGACCGCTACGAAAGCGCCCTGGCGCTTCTCGCCGCGGCGGAAAACGCGTAAGAAAGGACTGAGGGGATGGGCATTCTGAAGGCCGGCGCGGGGGCGCTGGGCGGCGCGATGGCGGAGCAGTGGCTCGAGCACTTTTCGTGCGGGGCCATGCACGAGGGGCTTTTGCTCACGCGCGGCGTGAAGCAAACGGGCGAAAACAGCGCCAACGTCAAGGGGGAAGAAAATTTCATCACCGACGGCTCCGTCGTCCTCGTGGCGGACGGCCAGTGCGCCTTCGCCGTGGAGCAGGGCAAGGTGATCGGCACGTTCCTGACGCCCGGCGAGCACCGTTTCACGAGCGAACTGTCGAAGGGCCTGTTCTCGAAGGGCCCCGGCAAGCTATCGAGCCTCGGCAAGCAGATGTGGGAGCGCGTCGGCTACGGCGGCGACTCGCACGTGAGCCAGTACGTGATCTACATGAACCTGCTCGAGCAGACGGGCGTGCCGTTCGCGTGCGTGGCGCCCATCCGCGTGGGCGCGCGGACCCTCGACATGGATTCTTACGCGCGCGTGACGGGGGTGTTCTCGTTCCGCATCACCGACCCGCTCACGTTTTATCAGCGCGTGTGCGGAGTGAGAACGCACACCGTGACCGTGGACGACGTGAAAAATCAGCTCAGCGAGGAGCTCAAAAGCGCCTTTATTTCCGCCCTCGGCGCGATGTGCGAGCGGGGCGTGAGGCCCGCGGAGCTCCCGGGCATGACAGAGGAGCTCGGCGAGGAAGTGAAACGCGCCATGACCGACAAATGGGTCTCGCTCAGGGGCTTTTCGGCGGTCAGCGTGGCAATATCTTCGATCGTGTGCGGCGACATGCGCGCCGTGCAGCGGGTCGAAAAAGCCGCGGCGCTTACGAATCCGCGTCTCGCCGCAGCCACCCTTGTGGGCGCGACGGCCGAAGCCATGGCGGCGGCCGCGTCGAACAGCGCGACGCGCGTCAGCCCCTTGGTCGCCGCGGTGACGGGACCCGGGGACAGCCCGCCTCCCGCCCGCTGGCGCTGCGCCTGCGGAAGGGTCAACGACACGCCGTTCTGCCCCGATTGCGGAGCGAAAAGGGAATGAGAAAAAAGCAGACTGTTCCAGTCTGCTTTTTTAATGAAGTCGTTCGCTTCGCTCACTAATGAAGTCGGGCGCTGCGCGCCCTAATGAAGATACTTGCTGCGCTCGTTAATGAAGTCGGGCTTCGCCCTAATGAAGTCGGGCGCTGCGCGCCCTGATGAAGACACTCGCTGAGCTCGTTAATGAAGACGGGCTTCGCCCTAATGAAGACGGTCGCTGCGCGCCCTGATGAAGACACTCGCTGTGCTCGTTAATGAAGACGGGCTTCGCCCTAATGAAGACGGGCGCGATGCGCCCTAATGAAAAAACGCCCGCCGACGGAAACTCCATCAGCGAAGCGGCATCATTTCTTCATTAGCGAAGCGACTTCATTCCTTCATTAGCCCGCACCGCGGGCGTCTTCATTCCACATCGATCTGGCAGCTTCTCATCACGGCGAGCGCCGCCTCGTGCAGGGCCGGGGTCACGCCCGCGCAGCAATTCTTGTCCACAGCGACATGCTCTTCCGGGAACTCCGCCTTGAGCAACAGGGCGTTCGAGATCACGCAGATGTCGGTGCACAGGCCGATGAGCTCCACCGAAAACGGCTCCTTGCCCGCGGCGTTCGCGATCAGGGCGGGCAGGTTCACAGCGCCGAAGGTGTATTTTTCGACGCCGGTCCATTCTTTTTCCGCGAGGGCGGCGGCGACCTCTTCGTCGAGGGCGTGGCCGGGCGTGCCTTTGACGCAGTGCGGCACGGGCAGCTTTTTGCCCTCGGGCGTGTCCAAATAATCCTCAAAATGCGTGTCGAAGGTCACGAAGATATCTCCGTCGAACGAACGGATCTTTTCGGCGGCGGCGGGCACGATGGCCACGGCCTCTTTCGAGCCGAGCGACCCGTCCACAAAGTCCTTCTGCATGTCCACAACGACCAGAAACCGTTTCATGGCGTCTCCTTACTGCCTGTAATGGCTCAAAAAGTCCGCGAGCTTGTCCGAGGCTTCCCTGAGCACCTCGGGGCGCGGCAAAAACACGATGCGCATGTGGTCCGGGGTGGGGTAGTTGAAGCCCGAGCCCGGCACCAGCAGCACCTTTTTCTCGCGTAAAAAGTCGAGCGCGAATTTGACGTCGTCGTTGAGGTTGAACTTCTCGCGGTCGAACCGCGGGAAGCAATAGAACGCCGCCTTCGGCTTCACCACCGACACGCCGGGGATCGCGTTCAGGGCGTCGCAGATCACGGCGCGCTGCTCATAGATGCGCCCGCCCGGCACCGTGTATTCGTTCACGCTCTGGTAGCCGCCGAGGGCGGTCTGGATGATGGACTGCCCGGGCACGTTCGAGCAAAGGCGCATGTTCGAGAGCAGGTTGAGGCCCTCGATGTAGTCCTTCGCGGCGGCCTTGTTGCCGCTTAAGATCATCCATCCGACCCTGAAGCCGCAGATCATGTGCGACTTCGACAGGCCGCTGTAGGTGATGCAGAACACGTCGTCGGCCAGCGACGCGGCGGAAATGTGCTGTTCGCCGTCCATGAGCAGCCGGTCGTAGATCTCGTCTGAGAAGAGGATGAGTTCGTGGCGGCGGCACACGTCCACGATCTGCTCGAGCAGCTCCTTGCTGTAATTCGCGCCCGTGGGGTTGTTGGGGTTGATGATCACGAGCCCCTTGGTGCGCGGGGTAATCTTTTTTTCGATGTCGGCGATATCCGGGAACCAGTCGCTCTTTTCGTCGCACATGTAGTGCACGGCCTTGCCGCCCGAAAGGTGGGTGCAGGCGGTCCACATGGGGTAGTCGGGCGCCGGGATCAGGATCTCGTCGCCGGTGTCGAGCAGGGCGTTGAGCGAGAACTGGATGAGCTCGCTCACGCCGTTGCCGGTGTAGATATCCTTCATCGTCACGCCCCTGATGCCCTTGAGCTGGGCGTACTGCATGATGGCCTTGCGGGCCGAGAAGATGCCGCGCGAGTCGGAATAGCCCTCGGCGTGGATCAGCGACGCCTGCATGTCGATCACGACCTCGTCCGGCGCGCTGAAGCCGAAGGGCGCGGGGTTGCCGATGTTGAGGCGCAGCACCTTGATGCCGGCCTCTTCCATGCGCATGGCCTCGTCCACAACGGGGCCGCGCACGTCGTAGCGCACGTTCTGCAGTTTATCGGATTTCGTAAAGCTTCTCATAATCGTCTTCCTTTTCCGGCTCAATAGCCGTAGTCGGTCCACGTGCCGTCCGCCCAGCGGATGACCACGCGGTCGTTATAGCCCTCGGTCATATCGACGAGGATCGTCTGGTTCCTGCCGTTCACGAGCACCGGCATTTCGAACACGCCGTCGATATTGCCGGTGACGTGGCCGTTCAATGTGCCCGTGAAGGTCGCGGTTTTGCCGGCGGGGCCGGCGGAGAGCACGGGCGTGCCGCCCGAGAACGAGAACCTGAGGGTCTGCGCCTTGTTTTCGCTGTAGAGCGTCTTGCCGTCGAGGCGCTGCCACAGGGCGTTTACGTAGCTGTCGTCTTCGTAGGTATAGGGCTCCGGTTCGGTGGGGCTCGCATAATAGAGCGAGATCCAGCCCGTGTAGCCGTTGTAGGAGGTCTTGCCCCACCAGTGCTGGTCCTTCGCGGGGGCGGCGGTGTTCTCCCACACCTCGGTGATGTACACGGTGGCGTTCTGCGCGATCTTCGTCAGGGCGTTTTGGCTCGTGTTATGGTTCGGGCGGAGCCTCAGGTCGTAGGTCGGGATGAAATAATAGCCGGGGGTATAGGCGTCCATGACCGGCGGGGGCGCGAGGGTCGCAGGCTCCTCGGTGGAAGGCTCTTCGGTCGCTTCTTCGCTCGCGGGCGAGTCGGCCGAGGCGGGCTCGGTGACGGCTTCGGCCTCTCCGTGCGTCTCTTTGGGTTTGCCGAAGCTGCCGATCACGCCGGTGAAATAGAGGACCGCGATCACGGCGGCGGTGACGGCGATGAGGCTCCCGACCGCGATCAGCGCGATCTTCAGCCCCTTGCCGGAGTTTTCTTCGGACTCAGCGGGCGCGGGCTGCGCGGGATAGGCCGCGGGCTGATAAACGGGGCGCGGCTGCGCGCCTCCGTTCGCCGGGTAGCCCGGCGCGGCTTGGTAGGGGGGACGCGCCGCCGGGGCGTTCCGGTACGCGCGCGGGTCGGGGGTCGGCCCGGGATTCACGGGCGGGGCGGGCTCAGCCGGGGGGCGCGGCGCGGGCGCGCCGCAATTGGGGCAAAAAGCGCCGTCGTCCTTGATCGGGGCGCCGCAGATCTTGCAAAACATAGGATAGCCTCTTTTCCTGCCGGACATCCGGCCGCAAAGACGGTTCCGTCTTCTTTCGTTGTTCCCTTATTATAGTGTTTTTTTTCGCCACGGTCAAGGGTTTGGCGCGATTCGCGGGACATAAATTTACAGTTTTTAATGGATTTTCAAAAATTTTTCAAAAAATAAAGCGATTTTGGGTTGCATTTTGCGTTCAGATGTGCGATAATACCCCACAGAAGACGGCGATCCCCAAGCCGTCTCGCGGGAGGACCCCCTTAATCCTTCCGGACTGCAAAAAGGAAAGAGGCCGGGAACGCGGTCTCTTTTCTCCCTTTTAAAGCACGTTTTTGCAAGAAAATGTGACCCGAAGCCCGAGAGGGCTTTTTTTATGAGGGGTGAGAGGTGAGGAGTTGCGGACGTGGCTTTGCCCCGTACTCCATTATAAAAGACCGATTACGAGCGCGGGATGCTTTCAGCGGTAGCGCGGCAGCCGTACCCGACCCGTCCCCCTCTGTCCGCTTCGCGGACATCTCCCCCGCCCCGCAGGGGAGTCTGCCTCTGCCGCTCGACAGAAAAACGATCGGGTTCTATGTCCGGTCGGGCGACGGGGTGCTTGACGGTAGTACGGCTGCCTACAGCCGTTATTTCCCTGCGGAGAGGGGGTTGAGCCGAACGGCGAGACTCCCCGACGCGGGGAAAAGCGTTGGGAAAACTATCGGTTCAAGATTTGCTTGGGCGACGAACAAACTACTTTGCGTTTCACAAACATACATTAAAGAATCAAAGCTGCGAATCCAACAACCCCGCCGACCGCGTTAATCCAAAAAGGCAAGCGGGCACCGCCGCGACTTCCCCACGTCGGGGATGGGATCGATTTGAATCGGGTTATATTCATATCCCTTTTCTTTTCGTCAAATCGACCCACCCCACTCCGTAGGGAACAAACGGCTGTGGGCAGCCGTACTACCGGCAGACGGGCAACACCGACCGGGCAAAACGAAAGCCGCAAATCCATACGCGCTGCGGCAGAGGTCTGCCGCGCTACCGAAAAAATCTGCGCGGCTGCGCCGCGCTCTATAAATGCGAGCCGCAGGCTCCTTAACTCCTCACCCCTCACTCCTCACCTCACACTTTTCACAAACCTTCTTTTTTTGTATTTTCTATGGAAAAATACGGCCGGATATGCTATACTTTAAAAAAACGGATGAGAGGCGAATCAAATGGCAAACGCGAAAAAGGTGGGGCAGCTGATCCGCGAGGCGCGCACGAACGCGGGCCTTACGCAGGAGCAGCTCGCCCGCAAGGTCAAAAACTGTTCCGCCGCCGACGTGAGCAAGGCGGAGCGCGGCGAAAAGGAGCTCACGACCGACCAATTAAAACAGATCGCCAAGGCGACCGGCGTGACGCAGAAATCGCTGCTTGACGCCGCGAAGGGCACGTCGTCTTCGTCTTCGTCGGCGAAGCCCTCGTCGGGAGCGCTGACCGTGTCGATGAAGGTCACCGCCACCGAGAAAAAGCTCGTGGAGGCCTACCGCAAGGCGGACAGCCAGACGAAGAAGGACGCGATGAAGGTCCTGAAAGGCGAGGGCGCCGAGGCGCTGGCGCAGAACGTGATCGGCAACGTGATCGACGCGATCACCGGCAAGAAATGAGCCGGAGAAGGGAGAAACCATGGAACTGACGAAGGAACAACAGGCATTGCTCGACGGCGAGCGCGGCGAGACCATGGCCAAGGTGATGGAAACGCTGGTGCGCTACGGCGAGATCTTCGGCGCCGAAAAGATGGCGCCGGTCACGAACGAATACGGCCACCTGGTGCTGTCGTTCGGGCTATCGTTTCTCGGCCCTGTGTTCGACCTCTATCAGAAGCTGATCGACGACGGGTGCGTGGCGGGGCAGAAATTCACCTGCGACCCGCGGCCCTACGACCCCGCCGTGCCGCAGAACCCGCTGCAGAAGCTCGTGGCGAAGGCTGTGTTCGGCAAGCAGAAGCGCTACGAGGGGCAGCTAAAGGAGCTCGGCATCCTCAACGACGATTCCTACACCTGCACCTGTTATCTCGACGAGCTCGGCAACACGCCGAAGCAGGGCGACGTGCTCTCGTGGGCCGAATCCTCGGCCGTGGTGTACGCCAACTCCGTGCTCGGCGCGCGGTGCAACCGCAATTCGGGCATCATCGAGCTGTTCGGTTCGGTGGCGGGCTACGTGCCGGTGTTCGGCCTGCTCACCGACGAAGGCAGAAAAGCGGACTGGATCGTGGAGCTCAGAACCGAGACCCTGCCCGACGCCCAGCTTCTCGGCTCGGCGGTGGGCATGAAGGCGATGGAGGACGTTCCCTATATCCGCGGGCTCGACAGATTCCTCGGCACGGAGCTCAACGACGACGCGAAGACCTACCTCAAGGACTTCGGCGCCGCCACCGCCTCGAACGGCGCGGTGGGGCTCTATCACATCGAGAACCTCACGCCCGAGGCCAAAGAGCAGGGTGAGGGCCTCATCCGCGAGAACGCGAAGGTCTACGTCATCGACGAGGCGGAGCTCCAACGCGTGAAGGATTCTTATCCCTGCATCTGGAAGAACCCGAACGCCAAGCCGCAGCTCTGCTTCCTCGGCTGCCCGCACATGACGTTAAGGCAGCTCGAGGACTGGACCGACAAGGTCGAACAGGGCCTCAAAGAAGCCGGCAACGAGAAGGTGCTCATTCCCACCGTGTTCACGGCCTCGATGCCCGTGATCAAGGCCTTCAACGCCACGCCCTACGCCGGGCGGCTCAGAAAGACCGGCGTGGTGCTGAGCTTCATCTGCCCGCTCATGTATATGGATAACCCGCTTTGCAAGACCATGAACGTTATAACCTCGTCGAACAAGCTCAGGACCTATACCTCCGCGCGCTATTACTCGAACGAGGAGATCCTCGAAAAGATCACGAAGGAGGGCAAATAAGATGCTTAAAACCTTTCAGGGCCGCGTGATCGCCGCGGGCGACGTGACCGCCGAGGCGGTCGTGACCAGAAACGGCTTCAATACGCTGGCGTCGATGCAGATGATGTTCATCCAGCCGAAGACCAAGTGCGTGGACCAGTCGAACCCCGACCTCTACAACAAGATCCTCGGCGGGCGGGCGCTGTGCCTGCCCCAGACCATCGGCTCCACCACCGGCGGCATGTTTTTGTTTTCGGCGGTCGAGAGCGGCAAGGCCCCCGCGTGCCTGCTGTTTTCGAAGGATATCGACTCCCTTGCCGCCGCGGGCGCGGTGCTCTCGGACGTGTTCAGCAAAAACAAGATGCCGGTCGTCGACCGGCTCGGCGACGAGTTCCTCGACTTCGTGAAGGACGGCGACCGGATCACGGTCAAGTCCGACGGCACGGTGCAGGTGCTGCGCTGACGCAGATCAAAAAAAAGGGTTGCCCGCGGGCAGCCCTTTTTTGATATTGCGGATTGGATCAGAACACGCCGAGCAGGCTCGTCATGTAGCCGGTGGGCATGAAGATCCCGAGGTAGGTATAGGGGTCGCCGTAGTCGGCGCCCCAGCCGCTGCCCCAGCACACGTCGCAGTTCTTTTCAGCGCCGGAGCCGATCCTGTAAAAGCAGGCGTAATAGTCGTTCGGGTCGTCCAGACCGATCAGGTTCACGACGACGTTCTCTTTGCCGAGCACCCCTTCGATGATCTTCTTATACTGCGCGGCCTGGTTCGTGTTGGATTGGCTGCCCGCGTAATACGTCACGTCGAGCTGCACGGGCCAGGCGACCGCCGTGCCGAGCTCGGCCTTCGCGGCTTCGAGATAGGTCTTGGCGTTTTCGGGGTTATACCAGCCGTTCACGCCGTCGCGCACGTCGATGTCGAGGTTCATGCGCTCGCAGTAATGCGCCACGAGCTCGCCGTAGGACGTGCCCGCCGGGAAGGTGTAGCCGTGGACGTCGGTGGTGTCTTCGGACAGGAAGAACAGATCCGGGTCGCAGAGCATGTTGCGCAGGTTGTTGGCCGCGACGTCCTCGCCGACGGCCACGGCGTTGAACGAGAGCTTGTCGAAGGCGAACACGAGCGCCTTGCGGAAGTTTTTGTTGTTGATCGCGGCGGCGTAGCTGAGCTTGCCGACCTCGCTCTTATTGCTGGCGCCGGCGCCGTTTTCGAGGGCGAAGGTGCCGCGGTTGAGCGTGAGGGCGTTCATGTAGGTCACCGAGCTCGTTTCGCCGATGTAGACGCAGTTCTGCACGACCTGGTCCTTGTCAAGGAACTCCTGCAGCGTCCAGTTGATCGCAGCGCCCGAAAGCCTGCCGTCTTTCAGCATGGCCCAGATCTCCTCGGGGGAGAGGAAGGCGGTCTGCACGTATTGCACCTTCGTGACCCGCACCGAGGCGCGGTCGTAATAATCCGGGTTCTGCCGGAGCGTCACGCCGTTTTCGTCGAGCTCCACGGGCAGATACGCCCCGCAGTAGACCTGGCTCTGAAGGTCGTCGGCAAAGCCGTAGGCGTAGCGCCCGGTGTCGATCGCTTCGTTCAGGGCTTCCAAGCCGTAGGCGCCGCCCTTCGCCTTATAAAAGCTGTCGCAGATCGGCAAAAAGATGTTGTAGCTGAACATGGTGAGGAAATAGGGCGCGGGACGCTCGAGGGTGTAAACGACGGTGTAGTCGTCCGCCGCCTTCACGCCGACGCCCGCGAAATCCGTGATATGGCCGGAGAGATAGCTTTCCACGCCCGCCACGACGCCGGCGGTGAGCCACTCAAGGCCGCCCTCGACGTCGAGCATGTGTCTGAAGCCCGCCACGAAATCGTTCGCGGTGAGGTTCGCGTAGTACCTGCCGTCCGCGGTGACCCACTTCACGTCCTTGCGGAGATGGAAGGTATAGGTCAGGCCGTCTTCGGACACTTCCCAGCTCTCGGCGAGGGCGGGCACGATCTGGCCGAAGTTGTCGTAGCGCACGAGGCCGTCCACGAGGTTCACGAGCACGTCGGAGTTGGAAGAGCGCGCGCTGCCGAGCCAGTCGAGGGTGTCGGGCGCTTTGGTCATGCCGACGGAATAGGTCGTGGCGAGGCCGTAGCCCCTGTCGACCAGATACTTCGCGGGGTCGTAGGCGCCTTCGCCGACGCGCGCCTTTTCCCACTGTTCGGTCAGCGCCTCGCGGTCGGCGGAGCTGATGAGGTCGCGCGTGACCACGAGGGACGCCACACGGCTGCCGTCGCAGCCCCAATGGCACAGGGCCGCGGTCTTGGGCGCGACGCGGCTCACGGACTTGGCGCCGCCGGAGGTAGTTGTGGGCTGCATGACGGCGGAATCGAGCAGATACGCCTCGGCCTCGGCGAACAGGGTGTAACGCTTGCCGGGGTCAAGCTCGTTGTTTGCCTGCTCGGTGAGCTTCACGTAGCGGCTCAGCGCCGCCTCGTAGACCTTGTTGTCGCTCTCGGGGCCGTAGCCGTCGCCGGTGGAATCCGCGGCGGAGAAATCAAGGTCGTTTTTCGGGCTGGGCAGGATTTCGGGCAGGGTGTCGAGGGCCACGGCGGCGCGCAGGGCGCTGCGGGCGTCCTCGGCGGTGAGAAAGCCGTCGCCGTTGGTGTCGGCGGCGATGAATTCCACCGAGTCGGGGTCAAAGGTCTCAAGGCCCACGGCCGCGCGCAGCGTCAGGCGGGCGTCGGCGGCGGTACGCTGGCCGTCGCGGTCCACGTCGCCGAGCCCCAGGGCTGCGACGGACGCCGTCGCCGTGAGCGCGAGCGCGAGGGCGAGGCAGACGCATAACAGTTTTTTGAACATATTGCGGTCCTCCCGTATAAGATTATTTACGAATCCAAATATAACACAGCCGCCCGAAGACTGTCAATAGAAACGCGTTTATATCACAAAACGAAAAAAACGTGCAACCGCGTTTTCGGCGCTTGCATTTGACGGCGGGGCGTGCTATAATCGCCGTAAACGACTTATTTTTATACATTAACGAGGCGTTCCCATGGTCTTAGGCAAGCACATCAACCGGTATTATCTGCGCTTCTCGTGGCGGCTGCTCATCGGCATCGCCACGCTGTTCGCCGTGGACTATCTGCAGCTCGTGATCCCGAACCTCTATCAGATGCTCATCAACGGCGTCAACGACGGCTTCGTGGAGACGGGCGGCGAACGCGTGCCCTTCACCGCCGACTTTCTGCTCGACAAGATCTGCCTGCCGATGGTGGCGGTGATCCTTTCGATCGTGGTCGGGCGGTTTTTGTGGCGCGTGATGTTCTTCGGCACCGGCATCGCGGTGGAAAAGGACCTTCGCGACCGCATGTTCGACAACGCGCGCTTTCTGTCGCGCGAATATTATCAGGTGCACAAGGTCGGGGACCTCATGAGCCTGTTCACGAACGACCTCGACACGGTGCAGGAATGCTTCGCGTGGGGGTTCATGATGTTCTTCGACGCCCTGCTGCTCGGCGGGCTGTCGATCGGCAAGATGTTCCGCATGAACGCGGGGCTCACGCTCCTGTCGCTGATCCCGATGGGGCTATTGCTGTGCTGCGCCACGGTGCTCGGCAAATACATGATGAAGAAATGGGACGTCCGCCAGGCGGCGTTCTCGAAGCTCTCGGACTTCGCGCAGGAGTCGTTTTCGGGCGTGGCGGTGATCAAGGCCTTCGTGAAAGAGAGCCGCGAGCTCATGGCGTTCGGCAAATTAAACCGCGAGAACGAAAAGGCCAACGTCGCCCACACGCGGGCAAGCGTTTTGATGCGCGTGTTCGTCACCCTGTTCGTCGAAAGCGTGATCTGCATCATCCTCGGCTACGGCGGCTACCTCGTGTATAAAAAGGTGTTCAACGCCGGCCTTCTTATGGAGTTCATCGGCTATTTCAGCGCCACGGTGTGGCCGATCATGGCCGTATCGGAGCTCATCGACATGACCTCGCGCGGCAAGGCCTCGCTCAACCGCATCGGCAAGCTCCTCGACGCCGAAACCGCGGTGAAGGACCGCGACGGCGCCGCGCCCATCGAACAGGCGAAGGGCGAGATCGAGTTCAGGAACCTCACGTTCACCTATCCCGACGGCGAGCTGCCCGCCCTGACGGACGTCTCGTTTAAGATCGAGGCCGGGCAGAGCGTGGGGGTCGTGGGCAGAACGGGCTGCGGCAAAACGACCCTCGCCCAGCTCATTTTACGCTGCTACAACGTGCCCGACGGCACGCTGTTCGTCGACGGGAAAGACGTGAACGGCGTCACGATCAAATCCTTACGCGACAACTGCGCCTACGTGCCGCAGGATAACTTTTTGTTCTCCGACACCATCGAGAATAATATCGCCTTCGGGGTGGAGGAGTTCACGCGCGAGGACGTGGAAAAAGCCGCCGCCCTTTCGGACGTGGACAAGAACATCAGTGAGTTCACGAAGACCTACGACACCGTGCTCGGCGAGCGCGGCGTGACCGTTTCGGGCGGGCAGAAGCAGCGCATCTCGATCGCCCGCGCGCTCATGAAGGACGCGCCCATCCTCATCCTCGACGACGCGGTCTCGGCCGTGGACACCGACACCGAGAAGCGCATCCTCGAAAACCTTGAAAAAACGCGCGAAGGGCGCACCACCGTTCTCATCGCGCACCGCATCTCCACGGTGCGGCGCCTCGACCGCATCCTCTATCTCGACGACGGGCGCGTGGCCGGCTTCGGCGACTACGATACCCTCTACGCCGAAAACGACGGCTTCCGCCGCATGGTGGACCTGCAGAAGCTTGAGGAAGGGGGCGAGATGAATGCGTGATTACCTTCCCATCCTGATCGTCGGCGCGATCATCGGCGTGTTCACCGTCGCGTTCCTCACGCTCTATATCGTGGAAAAGCGCAGAAAGCGTCTCGACGCCAAAGAGCGGCAGATGACCGACCGGGAGCTGATGCGCCGCCTGCTCGCCTACGCCAAGCCCTATAAAGGGCGGTTCGTGCTCGCGTTTCTCGTGATGCTCGCCTCGGTCGCCTACGACGTGGTGTCGCCGCTGATGGTGGGCAAAATCGAAGACATGGTCAAGGAAGAGAATTTTGAACTCAGGCGCCTCTTCGCGTCGGTCGCCGTGTACGCCGGCATCCTCGTCGTGAGCATGGCGTGCACCTATCTGCAGGCGATCATCCTGCAGAAGACGGGGCAGAAGATCCTGACCGCGCTCAGAAAAGACGTGTTCACGCACATCGAGTCCCTGAGCCACGAGCAGCTCAACTCCTTCCCGGTCGGCAAGCTCGTGACGCGCGTGTCGAACGACCCGAACGCCATCTCGTTTTTGTTCACGAACATCCTCGTCACGATGCTCAAAAACATCATGGTCATCTTCGGCGTGCTCGGCATGATGCTCACGCTCAACTACGAGCTGACGCTCATGGTCCTGTGCTTCGTGCCGTTCGTGGCGTTCTTCACCGTGGTGTTCCGCAAATTTTCGCGCAAGGCCAACGACCGCGTCAACGACGCGACCACCGACCTCAACACCTATCTGTCCGAAAACCTCTCGGGCATCGGCGTGACGCAGATCTTCAACCGCGAGGACCGCAAGATGCGCGACTTCGTCACCCGCAGCACCGCGATCAAAAAGGCCAAAAACGCCCGCATGATGGTGTTCGGCGTGTTCCGCCCGATGGTGTATATGCTCTATATCTCGTCGGTGATGGTGCTGTTCTGGCTCGGCGGCAAGGGCCACCTCGACGGGGCGACCGTGTTCGGCCAGCAGATCGGCAGCGCCGTGATCGTGTCGTTCTATCTCTATATCAGCAAGTTCTTCAACCCCATCCAGAACATGGCCGAGCAGTTCGACCAGCTCCAGCGCTCGTTCACCGCCGCCGAAAAGATCTTCCGCGTGATGGATATCGAGCCCGGCATCGTCGACGACCCCGACGCGATCGAGCTTGAAACCGTGCGCGGCGAGATCGAATTCAAGGACGTGTGGTTCGCCTACAAGCCCGGCGAATGGGTGCTCAAAGGGGTATCTTTCCACATCGAGCCCGGCCAGAGCGTGGCGTTCGTGGGACCGACCGGCAGCGGCAAAACGACGATCCTCTCGCTCATCGTGCGCAACTACGACATCCAGAAGGGGCAGATCCTCGTGGACGGCGTCGACGTGCGCAAGATCAAGCTCTCGTCGCTTCGCCGCCACTTCGGCCAGATGCTGCAGGACGTGTTCCTGTTCTCGGGCGACATCCGCTCGAACATCGTGCTGCGCGACGAGGAGCTGACCGACGACGAGGTCAACGCCGCGTGCAAATACGTGAACGCCGACGCCTTCATCGGCCGCCTCGAAAAGGGGCTCGACGAGACCGTGCGCGAGCGCGGCAACAACTTCAGCGCCGGGCAGCGGCAGCTGTTGTCGTTCGCCCGCACCATCGTGCACAAGCCCTCGGTCATCATCCTCGACGAAGCCACCGCCAACATCGACACCGAAACCGAGCTTCTCATTCAGGAGTCGCTCACGCGCATCAAGAACATCGGCACCATGCTCGTGGTGGCGCACAGGCTCTCGACCATCCAGCACAGCGACCTCATCATCGTGCTCTCGCACGGCGAGATCGCCGAGCAGGGCACGCATCAGGAGCTTCTCGCCCTCGGCGGGCGGTACCACAAGCTCTATATGCTGCAATACGAAAAGCAGCGCCTGACGCAGAAAGACTAAACGCAAGAAAGAACGAAGGCCGTCTCCGGGGGAGGCGGCCTTCGTTACGGTGGGAAAGGAAAAATAGGGGTAAAAAGCAGAAAGGAGCAAAAAACCACAAAGAGAGGAAAAAAAGAAAGAACCACCGTCGGGAGAGGGGAGAGGTAAGCCCCTTTCCCGTTTGCGTCTTCATCATAGCGCGTTCAGCGTCCCATGAACCGGACTTTGCCCCGAAAATGCATAAAAAACCATTTTCATTTCAGCAGTTGCATTCCGCGGCGGAATCTGTTAAAATAAGTCTAATCTGAATAAACGGAGGAAGAGAAGATGAAAAAGACCTTACGTTCCCTGCTCGCGCTCGCGCTCGCGTCGCTCATGGCGCTCACGTTCCTTTCGGCCGTGCTCGCCGCCGCCGGCGACGTGGATCTCGACGGCAAGGTCACCGCGTCCGACGCGCGCCTCGCGTTGCGCAGGGCCGTGAACCTCGAGACCTACGAGGCCGGCAGCGCCGAATTCGTCGCCGCCGACGTCGACTACGACGGCAAGGTCACCGCGTCCGACGCCCGCCTCATCCTGCGCGCCGCCGTGGGGCTTGAGACGCTTTCGGAGCCGACGGGCGAGACCGAATACGACATCCTGCGCACCGGCACGTTCAACCTCGTTGCCACGATGGAAGACGAAACGGGCACCCGTCCCATGAACATGGCCGTGGGCAAGAACGGCGAAGTGTATATGGAGACCGAGATGGACGGCGTGAGCATCGGCATCCTGATCCGCAAAGAGACCGTGCTGTTCATTTCGAGCACCAAGATGTATATGCTCAACATCGGTAAAAAGACCTACGCCGACGCGTCGCTCATCACCACCGTCGTGCCCGATCTCGATCTGGAATCCATCACCGACGAGGTCAAAAACAACGGCTTCACGCAGATGCCGCCGCTCAGCGCGGCCTCGTCGCACGGCGCGGCCGAATTCGAGGGCACGGCCTGTGAAGTGTATACATTCGAAAGCGAAGAGACCGGCAAAAAGACCAACGTGTATCTCGCCGGGAGCAAGCTCATCGCCATCGAGCAGTTCGACGGCACGGGCGCGCTCGTCTCGCGCATGCGCGTCGAATCCGTGACAGCCGGCTTCCCGGCCTTCCCGCCCGAGGGCTATACGAAGCAGGATCTGCTGTCCTTCATCACCGACATCGAAGGCACCGTTGAACCGTAACCGTAAAACCCGAAAAAGCCGGAGCGCCGCTCCGGCTTTTTTTATGCGGCGGGGGACGTGCCGCTTCATATAAAAAACTTGCATTTCCTTTTCCGCTATGATATACTGATATATTATAGTGGAAAATTATGCGGTAAAATCGCGGAAAGGAGGGGCATTATGGGCAGAAAGAAATGGGACGTGGTGGCCTACGACAAGCAGCGGGCCATCGCCTTGGCCGAAGAGACGGGCGCGGACGCGTTCGCGGCGCTGTTGCTGCTCACGCGCGGGTGCGACACGCCCGAAAAGCTCCTCTCCTTTCTGAACGCCAAGAACAAACCGCTGTCGGATCCTTTCTTGCTCAAGGACATGGACAAGGGCGTCGCGCGCGTGCGAAAGGCTCTCGAGGAGGGCGAAAAGATCCTCGTTTACGGCGACTACGACTGCGACGGCGTGACCGCCACGGCGCTGCTTTATTCATATCTGCTCACGCTGACGGACAACGTCGATTACTACATCCCCTCGCGCCTGACCGACGGCTACGGCCTGTCGGACCGCACCGCGAAAATGGTCGCGGAGGGCGGCTTCGACCTCGTGATCACCGTGGACAACGGCGTGGCGAGCGTGGAAGAGGCGCGGTATTTCAAAGAGAACGGCGTGGACCTCGTGGTGACGGACCACCACCAGCCCGGCGATACGCTGCCGGACTGCTGCGCCGTGATCGACCCGCACCGGAAGGACGATAATTCGCCCTGCAAGGAGCTCGCGGGCGTGGGCGTGGCGATGAAGCTCTGCGCCGCCCTTGAGGACGGCAATTACGACGCCGTGCTCGGGGATTTCCTGGATCTCGTGACGATCGGCACCATCGCGGACATCGTGCCGCTGACGGGCGAGAACCGCACGATCGTGGCGATGGGGCTTGAGGCGCTCGAAAACACCGACCGCCCGGGGCTTGTGTCACTCCGCAAGCTCGTGGGCCTTGAAAACAAAAAGCTCAGCTCCACCTCGGTGGCCTTCGGCGTGGCGCCGAAGATCAACGCCGCGGGGCGCATGGGCACGGCGGACACAGCGCTCCGGCTGTTGGTCGAGGAAGATTTTCTCACCGCGCAGGACGAGGTGTTCCGGGTGCTCGACGCGAACGCCCGCCGGCAGGAGAACGAAGCCCGCATTTTAGAACTTGCCGAGGGCTACATCAAATCGTTCGGCGTGGGCAACGACCGCGTGCTCGTGGTGGTGGGCCACCAATGGCACCCGGGCGTGATCGGCATCGTGGCCGCGCGCCTCGCGGACCGCTATCAGCGCCCCGCCGCCGTGATTTCGCTCGGGCCCGACGGCATCGGAAGAGGGTCCGCGCGCAGCGTGGAGGGCTTTTCGCTCTACGACGCGCTTTCGGCCGTCGGCGACACGCTGGTGCAGTTCGGCGGGCACACGGGCGCCGCAGGCTTCGCGGTGGAGGACCGCCGCATCGACGAGTTCCGCCGCCGGATCAACGAATACGCCGCCGGCTTCCCCGAGATCTTCCCGACGCTGCGCATCGACTGCCGCCTCGTACCGCGCAACATCCATCTGGGCGTGCTCGACTCGCTGGCGCTTCTGGAGCCCTTCGGCGCCGAGAACCCCGCGCCGCTGTTCGGCCTGTTCGGCATGCACATCGACGTGTTCACGCCCCTGTCGCAGAACAAGCACATCCGCCTGCAGCTGTCGAAGGACGGGGCGACCGTGAACGCGGTGTATTTCAATATGCCGCCGGAGCAGTTCCCCTTCCGCATCGGCGAGACCGTGGACCTCGCGGTGTCGCTCGAGCGCACCGAGTATAAGGGCACCGAGGGCGTGGGCGTGTACGTGCGCGACGTGCGCCCCGCCGGCACCGACGACGACAAGCTGTTCGAGAGCGTCGCGATCTTCCACAAGCTCATGCGCGAAGAGCCGCTCACCGACGACGAAATTTCGCGCCTGAAGCCCGACCGCGCGCTGTTCGAGCGCCTGTTCACGCAGATCAGGACCGACCCCGGCGCCGCCACGCCCGAAACGCTGGCGTGGCGCCTCGGCGTGCCCGAAGAACAGTTCGGCGCCGTGCTCACCGCCATCGAGGCCCTCACCGAGGTGGGCGTGATCGATTATTACCGCGGCGCGTATCTGCCCACCGACAGCGGGAAGAAGAATCTGGGGGACAGTAAGGTTTTGCAGAGGCTTTCTTGAAAGAGGCCAGAGGCCAGAGGCCAGGGGCCAGGGGCCGCCTGCGGCGGCGGGTGCACGGGAAAAAAATAGTTAGGAGTTAGCAGTGAGCGGTGAGAAGTTAAGGAGCCTGCGGCTCGCATTTTAAAATGGGCAAGGGCGAAGCCCTTCCTTAACTCCTCACTCCTCACTCCTCACTCCTCACCCCTCACTTTGTTTTCCATAATTTTGTATTTTGTATTTTGCATTTTGCATTTTTCATAACCTATTTCCCAGCATTAAGGTGATCATATGCCCGAAGGATACGAATATTATCAGGAAATCGAATCGCTCGTGAACGAGCAGTTCCCGCCGGCGGAGGCCGCCGCGGTGGAGCGCGCCTATTATTTCGCGTGGAACGCCCACAACGGCCAGAAGCGCAAGAGCGGCGAGCCCTATATCATCCACCCGGTCGCCGTGGCGAAGATATTGCTCGGCTTCGGCATGGACATGCAGTCCGTGATCGCGGCCCTGCTGCACGACGTGGTGGAGGATACCCCCGTCACGGCCGAGGAGGTCCGCAGGAATTTCGGCGCGGACGTGGCGTTCCTCGTGGACGGCGTCACAAAGCTCGGCAAGATCCCGCTCGCGTCGCGCGAGGAGCAGCAGGCCGAGAACCTCCGGAAGCTGCTGCTCGCGATGAGCGAGGATATCCGCGTGATCATCATCAAGCTCGCCGACCGCCTGCACAACATGCGCACGCTCAAGTTCGTGGCGGAGCAGAAACGCCGCGACACCGCGAAAGAGACGCTTTCGATCTACGCCCCGATCGCGCACCGCCTCGGTATCCGACCCGTCAAGGAGGAGCTCGAGGACCTCGCGATCAGCTTTTTGGACCCCGTCGCCTACGCCGAGATCGGCAGGGCGCTCGAGGAGCAGGAGCCCCAGCGCAAGGAGTTTCTCACCAGCATCAAGCAGAAGATCGGCGACCGCGTGCGCGAATACGTGTCGAACGCCACCATCGAGGGGCGCATCAAATCCGTCCACGGCATTTACCGCAAGATGTATATCGCCGGCAAGAGCTTTGAGGAGATCTACGACATCTACGCCGTGCGCATCATCGTGGACACGGTGTCGGACTGCTATACCTGCCTCGGCCTGATGCACGATATGTATAAGCCCATCCAGGGCCGCTTCAAGGACTACATCTCCACCCCGAAGCCCAACATGTACCAGTCGCTGCACACCACGCTTCTCGGCAAGGAGGGCATCCCGTTCGAGGTGCAGATCAGGACCTACGAGATGCACAAGACGGCTGAATACGGTATCGCCGCGCACTGGAAGTATAAGCTCGGCGTGAAGGACGCCGACTCGAACAAGCGCATCGAAAAGGGCATCGGCTGGGTCAAGAACCTCTTGGAAGCCCAGAGCGAGTCGGGCGAGGTCTCGGATATCTTCAACACCATCAAAAACGACTTCGTGTCGGACGAGGTGTTCGTGTTCACGCCGCGCGGCGACGTGATCTGTCTGCCCGTGGGCGCAACGGTGATCGACTTTGCCTATTCCATCCACTCGGCGGTCGGCAACCGCATGACCGGCGCCAAGGTGGATAAGCGCATCGTGCCGCTCGATTATCAGGTGAAAAACGGCGAGATCGTTGAGATCATGACCACCTCGCAGCCCGGCAAGGGCCCGTCGCGCGACTGGCTGAAGATCGTGAAGACGAACGAGGCGCGCACGAAGATCCGCACCTGGTTCAAAAAAGAGCGCCGCGACGAGAACATCGTGGAGGGCAAAAACGAGTTCGAGCGCGAGCTTCGCCGCAATAATATGTCCCCCACCGACGAGCAGATGGAACAGCTCGTGAAGGTGCTGGCCGAGCGGCAGAAAATGCCCTCCGCCGACGACTTTTTCGCCGCCCTCGGCTACGGCGGTATCATATTATCCAAGATCTTTCCGATGGTCAAGGACGAGTATAATAAGCTCACCGCCGCCCCGGAGGACAAGCAGCCCAAGATCTTAAAGCAGACCAAGACCGTGTCGAGCGAAGGCGTGGTCGTGGAGGGCGTGGACAACGTGCTCGTCAAGCTCTCGCGTTGCTGCAACCCGATCCCGGGAGACGAGATCATCGGCTTCATCACGCGCGGCCACGGCATCTCCGTGCACAAGCGCGACTGCACTAACGTGCCCAAGATCATCGCCGAGGCCGACGAGCCCGAGCGCTGGATGCCCGTCTACTGGGCCGAAAGCGAAAAGCGCGACTTCATGGCGTCGCTGCTGCTCACGTGCCTGACGGGCACGAACGCGATGAACGAGATCTTCAACACCCTCAACGCCATGCACGTGGCGGTGGGCAGCATCAACACCCGCTCCACCAAGGACGGGCGCATGCTCGTGAACCTCTCGATCTCCGCCAATTCCGTGGAGCACCTGCGCTCGATCATGGCCAAGCTCCAGAAGACCCGCGGCGTGACGAACGTGGAACGCTCCGGCGCGGATATATAAGCCGCCTGCGGCGGCGGGTGCACGGTCCACGGGTGCACGGGTGCACGGGAAAAACAGTTAGGAGTTAGGAGTGAGCGGTGAGGAGTTTCGGAAGGGGCGCGGGTGTCCGGTGAACACCTCTGCGAAGCAGAAGCGCCGACCGAGCCGGCAGGCGAGACCATTCGCCCTTACCCATTATTATAATGCCGGCCGCAGGCCCCTTCATCTCACATCTCACACCTCACATCCCACATCATTTTGTATTTTGTATTTTGTATTCTGCATTTTTCATTTCAAAGGAGTTTTTCTCATGCGCGCTGTGATCCAAAGAGTATCCGAGGCCGCCGTCCGCGTGGACGGGCAGGTGGTCGGGCAGATCGGCAAGGGCTTTCTCGTGCTGCTCGGCGTGATGGAATCCGACTCCCTGCGCGAAGCCGACGTGCTCGCCGGCAAGATCGCGCGCCTCAGGGTCTTTCTCGACGACGCGGGCAAGATGAACCTCTCTCCCCTCGATATCGGCGGCGAGGTGCTCGTGGTGTCGCAGTTTACGCTGTGCGCCGACATCAAAAAGGGCAACCGCCCGTCGTTCACGCCGTCCGCCGCCCCCGAAAAGGCCGACCGGCTCTACGAATACTTCATGACAAAGCTCAAAGACGAAGGCGTCAAAACCGTGGAGCACGGCGTGTTCGGCGCGGACATGAAGGTCAGCCTCCTCAACGACGGCCCCGTGACGATCTGCATGGATACGGATACGTGGCTCAAGAAGTAATGCAGAATACAAAATACAAAATACAAGATTAAGGGGCCGCCTGCGGCGGCGGGTGCACGGGTGCACGGTCCACGGGTGCACGGGAGTATTGAAAGGTTGCGCGGCATACATCTTTTCCCCATATCCCCACATTTCATACAATTTTGTATTTTGTATTTTGCATTTTGTATTCGCAATAAACCCCATGTTATTCTGAACGACCTGATTTGAACAATGCTTGACGTTTCTCTCATCGAACCCTGTTTTGACGCCGCGAACAGCTATCTGCTGCAAAGCGGCACCGACTTCGCGGTCGTCGACTGCGGGGTGTTCGATCCCGCGTTCGACGCGTTCCTGAAAGCGCGCGGCGTGACGCAGCTTCGCTACATCCTGCTCACGCACGGCCACTACGACCATATCCTCGGCGCCAATGCCCTCAAAGAAAAATACGGCGGCGAGCTCGTCATCTCCGCCGGGGACGCCGACTGCCTGACGGACGAGCGGCGCTCGCTCAATGCCTACGCCCGCTTCGGCACCCAGACTCCGGTCGAAGCGGACCGCGCGGTGTCGGACGGCGACGCCCTGCCCTTCGGCGACGGCAATATTACTGTCCTTTCCACCCCCGGGCACACGCCCGGCGGGGTGTGTTATCTGATTGAAGACTGCCTCTTTTCCGGCGACACCCTTTTCTGCCGGTCCATCGGCCGCTCGGACCTGCCCGGCGGCAACACCCTGACGCTTTTACGCTCCCTTGAGACCCTCAAAGCCCTGCCCGGGAACTACCGCGTCTTCCCCGGCCACGGCGAAGAGACCACGCTCGACGCCGAGCGGAGGTGGAACCCGTTTCTGAGGTAAGCCGCCTGCGGCGGCGGGTGCACGGTCCACGGGTGCACGGGTGCACGGGGACGAGGCCGCGGCCACAACCGCAGGGGTCTGCGCCCCTACCGTGTGTTCCCGGTCTTCGGTCACATAATTTTGTATTTTTTATTTTGTATTTTGCATTTCCTCCCTCGGACCTGTGCGCCCTCAGCCCTTTCGTGCCTATGCTGATTATCTGTCCCGCCGACACATATAAATATGAATGCGAAAAGATCTGCCGGGTGTTCTTTCCGACGGCGAAGTTTGACGTGACCGTCGGGGCCGACCCCGGGGGCGAGGGCATGCGCACGTTCGCGGATGAGACGGAAAAGGACGTCACGTTCTCGTGCAGGCTGACCCTCGGCGGGAAAGAGATCGCTCGCGAAGAATCTTTTTCAAAAAACACGTTTTCGATGCCGCGCGAGATGGCGCTGGCGCGCGTGATGTTCGACGCCCTGTCGGAATATACCGGCGTCACGCCGCCCTGGGGCGTGCTGACGGGGGTGCGCCCCTCGAAGCTCATGCGCGCGCTGATCAGAGAGCGGGGAGAATCTGCCGCCAAAGAGATCTTTTTGCGCGACTACAAGGTGCGCGCGGACAAAACCGACCTCGCGTTTTCGGTGGCAAAGGCCGAAGACGCGGGCGTGGCGCTCTCGCGGCCCGAATCGTTTTCGCTCTACGTGTCGATCCCGTTCTGCCCCACGCGCTGCGCCTACTGCTCGTTCGTGTCGCACTCGATCGCCTCGGCCAAAAAGCTGATCCCGGACTACGTGAAGCTCCTGTCGGAAGAGCTCCGCGCCGCGGCGGTCCTCGCGAAGGAGCTCGGCCTGCGGCTCGAGACCGTGTATTTCGGCGGCGGCACGCCCACGAGCCTGTCGGCCGAAGACCTCACCGCGATCACCGATACGATCCGCGCGTCCTTTGATCTGTCGGATCTTCGCGAATACACCGTCGAGGCCGGGCGGCCCGACACCGTGGACCGCGAAAAACTCACGGCCCTCAAAAACGCCGGCGTGACGCGCATTTCGATCAATCCCCAGACGTTCGAAAACGGTGTGCTCGAGGCCGTGGGGCGCAGGCACACCGCCGAAGAGACGATCGAAAAATATAAGCTTGCCCGAAATCTCGGCTTTGACGATATCAACATGGATTTCATCGCGGGCCTCCCGACCGACACGCCGGCGGGCTTTCGCCGCAGCATCGAAACGGCGATCGCCCTCGCGCCCGAAAACATCACGGTGCACACCCTCGCGCTCAAAACCGCGGCGCGCCTCGTGACCGAAAAGGCCGACACCGACAACGGCGGCGTCACCGCCGACATGGTGGAGTGCGCGAACGCCCTGCTGCCGGCGGCGGGCTACCGGCCCTATTACATGTACCGGCAGTCGAAGACCCTCGGCAACCTCGAAAACGTGGGCTGGACCAAGCCCGGCGCCGACTGCCTATACAACATCTATATGATGGAAGAGGTCCACACCGTCCTCGCCGCGGGCGCGGGCGCGGTGACGAAGCTCAAAGACCCGTATTCCGACCTGCTCACGCGCGTGTATAATTTCAAATACCCCTACGAATACGTCTCCCGCTTCGGCGAAATGCTGGAAAGGAAGGACGAAGTCCGCAGGTTTTACGAAAGCGTGAAGAGATAATCAAGGGGCCGGAGGCCAGAGGCCAGGGGCCAGGGGCGCGGCAAAGCCGCGCAGATTCTTGCCCGGTACCTTTCATTCTTTCTATGGCCGACGGTTAGGAACCGTTTTCCGGATGACGCCGGTAATCATTCACAAAAAACAACGGGTTTCAAATATCCATTCTTCGAACGGCACTGAGGTGCCGTGCTGCGGAGACTCTGCATCTTTTCCCTGGCCTCTGGCCTCTGGCCCCTAAATATGTATTTTCCATTCTGCGTCAGGTGGTTTGTCATGTCCAAGACCAAAAAGCAATCCCTGCTGTCCGGCGCCGCGATTTTATCCGCGGCGATCGTGCTGGTGAAGATCATATCGGTCCTGTTCAAGCTCTACGTCGCCAACCGCATCGGCTACGACGGCACGGGGCTTTACGCGACCGCGTATAACATCTACACCCCGATCTATTCCATCGCGCTGGCGGGCCTGCCGGTGGCGGTGTCGAAGATGGTCGCGTCGCTCGCCGCGCAGGGCAAATACAAGGACGTCAAAAAGCTGTTCAAAGTCTCGAACCTCATCTTCACGCTCGCGGGCGCCGTGGGCACGGCGGTGATTTTGCTCGCCGCCTACCCCTACGCGAAGATCGTGTCGGCCGTCGACGCGCTTCCTTCGATCATCGCGATCGCCCCGTCGCTGTTTTTCTGCTGCGTGATGTCGGGCTACCGCGGGTACTATCAGGGGCTTCGCAACATGAACCCCACCTCGGTGTCGCAGGTGCTCGAGGCCGCGGGCAAGCTCATCTTCGGCTATCTCTTCATCAACCTCGTGGCGGGCTCCACCCTTGAGTTCGCCGACAGGATCCCGATCCTCAGAAACATGATCAGCGACAGGGCCTCGGCCTACGCCTCCGCCGCGGCGATCCTCGGCGTGACGGTGGGGTCGCTCATGGGTCTGTTGTATCTTATTCTGCGCGCGAAGCTCAGCCGTTCGAACGGGATCACGAAAGAGCTGCTCGAGCAGTCCCCGGCCGCGGAGTCCGGCCGCCGCCTCGCCAAACGCCTCGTGCTGCTGTCGATCCCGATCGCGGTGTCGGCGCTCATCTTTAACCTGACTACCTTCATCGATAACATCACGGTGCAGAACCGCCTTGCCTACGTGCTGAAAACCGATTTCGACACCGTGGCGGCCATGTACCCCGGCATCGTTTCGGCGCGCGGCTACACCGCCGCGGACGTGGCGCAGTTCAAGAACTATCTCTTCGGCTCCTACGACATGGTGCTCGAGATCAAGAACATGGTGCCCACATTCACGATCACCTTGGGGCTCGCGGGCATCCCGATCCTGAGCGAAGCGTGGACGAACAAAAACCTCGCCACGGTGCGCCGCAGCGTGGAATCGGTGATCCGCCTGTCGATGCTCATCGCCCTGCCGGCGGGCATCGGCATGATCGCCCTGTCGGACGATCTCTTGTTCCTGCTCTTCGGCGGCTCGGCGGCGAACGCCCCGGCCATCCCCTACATCGCGCCGATCATGGCGTATTACGGCGTGTCGGTGATCTTTCTGGCGCTTGACCAGCCGCTCGTGTCGGTGCTGCAGGCGATCGACCGCGAGGACGTGCCCATCAAGGCCATGGCGATCGGCGCGGCCGCCAAGATCGTGGCGAACTTCGTGTTCGTGAGCATGCCGAACGTCAACATCCAGGGCGCGGTGATCGGCTCGGCGCTGTGCAACATCATCATGGTGACCTACGCCCTGATCGTGCTCAAAAAAGAGACCGACCTTCACTACCGCTGGGGCTCGCTGTTCTTCCGTCCCCTCGCGGCGGCGCTGGTGTCGGGCGCGGGGGCGTACCTCACGAACGCGATCTTCGAGAAATTTTTGCCCGCGGGGGGCCTCACGCATATCTACTGGCGGCTCACGAGCGACAACATCGCGTGCGTCACGGGCGTGCTCGCGGCGGTGCTGTTTTACGCCGTGGCCCTGTTTGCCTTCGGCGCGATCACAAAAGAAGACATAATTATGCTTCCGAAGGGAAGAAAAATTGCAAAAAGACTTGAAAAATGGGGACTGATAGGGTAAAATACCTATAGCCAGTAAGGAAAACCGCGTTTTTGTCCGCTTTTTATATCCCGTGCGCCCGTGCACCCGTGCACCCGTGCACCCGCCGCGCTTTGCGCGGCTTGTCCGGAGCAGCCATGATCGAGAACTTCACCTTCAAAGACCGCTATACGATCGCCGACCTCGTTGAGATCGTGGCGATCCTGCGCGCCCCGGGCGGCTGCCCGTGGGATATCGAGCAGACGCACGAGAGCATTCGCCGCGACTTCATCGAAGAGACGTATGAGGCGATCGAGGCGATCGACAAGGGCAGCCGCGAGATGCTGCTTGAGGAGCTCGGCGACGTGCTGATGCAGGTGGTGTTCCACGCGCAGATCGAAAAGGAGAAAAACAGCTTCGATTTCGACGACGTGGCCGACGGCATCTGCAAAAAGCTGATCGTGCGCCATCCGCACGTGTTCGGCGACGTGAAGGCCGAAACGAGCGCCGAGGTGCTCAAGAACTGGGACGCCATCAAGATGGACGAAAAAAAGCAGAAGTCCGTCACCGAGAGCATCCTGAGCGTACCGCGCCAGTTCCCCGCCCTGATGCGGGCCGAGAAGATCCAGAAAAAGGCGGCGAAGGTCGGCTTCGACTGGCCCGACGTTTCGGGCGCGCTTGACAAGATCGGCGAAGAGACCGAAGAGGTCCGCGCCGCGATCGCGTCCGGCGACGAAAAAAAAGCGCTGGACGAGCTCGGCGACCTGCTGTTTTCGGTGGTCAACGTGTGCCGCTTCGCGCACGTGGATGCCGAAGAGGCGCTCACCCACACGTCCGATAAATTCACCGACCGGTTCTCTTACGTGGAACAAAAGGCCGCCGAAAGCGGAACGCCGATGGCGGAGCTCCCGCTCGAAACGCTCGACGGCTACTGGAACGAAGCAAAAACGCGGGAATGACCCCGCGAAAAAAGCACTTAAGCGATAACGCTTTTGAATAAACGAACAGAAAAGGAGGGAAAATGATGAATAAAGCTGAACTCGTGAAGGCTGTCTCCGAAAAGGCGGGCCTGAGCCAGAAGGCCGCTGACGCCGCTGTGAAAGCCGCGACCGAAACGATCGTTGCCGCGCTCAAGAAGGGCGAGAAGGTCCAGCTGACCGGCTTCGGCACCTTCGAGGTGCGCAAAAGAGCTGCCAGAGAGGCGCGCAATCCCAGAACGGGTGAGACCCTGAAGCTGAAGGCCGCGAAGGTCCCCGCGTTCAAGGCGGGCGCCACGCTGAAAAATGCCGTGAAATAAGCAACCCCATAGCAAAAAAGTCCGCGAAAGCGGACTTTTTTTTGCAGAAGCCAGAGACCAGAGGCCAGAGACCGGGGATTCGAAACCAACGATTTAAAAAGCGCCGGAAACTTGATCCAAGCCTCCGGCGTTATTTCGTGTTGTGATTCTTTGGTAGCGCGGCTCCGCCGCGCCCCTGGCCCCTGGCCTCTGGCCTCTGGCCCCTCGGCCCTGTGCGCCCTATCTATCTTATTTCCCGAACAATGCAAGCAGCTTGCGCACCATCTCCATGAACCGGAGGATGAGCTTGCGCTGGGCGTTCCAGAGCTTCTCTCTCAGGCGCGAGGGCGTCCCCGCCTCGCCCGTGTCGGTCCCGGCGTTTTTGCGTTCGACCGTGTCGGCGCGCAGAAGGCCGTTTTCGCCGTATTTGACGAAGGTGAACGTTTCGTCCCCGAACAGGATGGCGCCGAGGGTGAGGGCGTTGGTGGAGCCGTCGCCCTCATTGTTGTCGGAATAACCGATATACCCGCAGTTGGCGTAGGTGAAGGTCAGCGTGCGCTCGGTGTAGGCGTTTTCGCCGGGCAGGGTCGGATTCGGCACGCGGATGACGTCGCCGGGGCGCATGAAGTTGACCGACCCGCCGATGTAGTCGTCGTAGTCGCCCGAGTGCTGGTGGCCGAACAGAAAGATCACGTCGAGGGTGTTTCCGGCGTCCTCAAGCACGTCGAAAATGTAAGAGGCGAATCGGTTGTCTCCGTACAGCGCGCGGGACGTGTGGTGCAGCGGCAGGTGCGTGAGCACGATCACGGGGCGGCGGTCGCCGCTCTCGATCATCGAATCGAGGTTCGATTTGATGTCCGCGGCGATCTTCTGCACCCGAAGGCCGAGGCGCACGGTCTGCAGCCACGGAAAATCGTCCTCGTTGATGCAGTAAAGCGCGTAGGCGCCCATGTCGTAAAAGCCGGTCTTCGTAAAGCCGGGCGACGGGTTGTCGTGGTTGCCCTGAATGCACACGACCTTGTCGAGGTCGGCATCCGGATAGACGGCCACGAGATTCTGCCGGATGAGCTCGATGCCGGGCGCGGCGTCGTCAAACAAAATTTTCGTATAGTCGCCGCCCACGAGCATCGAATGGGGCGTCGCCATCCCGTCGGCCTTCATGCCGGACAGCACCGACGCAAAGCGGTCGTAGGCCTTGACCCACGTATCCTGAAAATCGGACCCCGTGAGCACGGTCACGCGCTCGCCCTGCCCGAAGGGCGAAGCGGCAAGGGCGGGCAGACAGACGGCAACCGCCAGCACGGCGGCCAAAAGGACGGACAAAAAAACTTTCGGCTTTTTCATAACTATCTCCTTTTTTTGAAAATGTGAGATGTGGGATGTGAGATGAAGGACGGAGCTCCGCCCCGTACCCCATTATTATAATGCCGACCGAACGGGTAAATGGTTGCCGCGAATCCCTCCCCCGCTGCGGCAGAGGCAGACTCCCCCGCGGGGCGGGGGAGATGTCCGCGAAGCGGACAGAGGGGGACGGGCTGCGTACGGCTGCCGCGCTACCGGGAAGATGCTACGCGGCTGCGCCGCGTGCCCGTGCACCCGTGCACCCGCCGCCGCAGGCGGCTATTTTACCAATGCTGTTTCCCGCACGCGCAGGTGCGCTTCGCCGTGTTGCCGGTGACGCGCCAGATGAGCGTCTTGATGAACCACACGATCTTCGTGAACGTGTTCGACGAATGGCAGTCGCAAGCGCAGGCGGCGGGTCCGGGGTCGGACGGCGTCGTGCCCGAAGCGGCGCGCGAAAAGCGCGTGAACCAAGAGATAAACGTCGGGTCCTCCACAACGTTCCCCGCCCCGTCCACGGTCTTGAGCCCGCCGTAATAGGACGTCGCGTCCGTATAGTCCCGCTCGCCGAGCAGCCACAGGTGGTGGTTGTAGAGAAGCCCCGCGTCGGGCGCGGACGTGCAGGATGTGAAGCGGACCTTCGACTTGTCCGCGGCCGCGGCCTTCACGCTGCTCCACGCGGGCGAGGCGTAGAGAGAATAGATCGAATACGAGTCGTTGGTGCAGCCGAGGATCCACACCGCGGTGTTTTTGAGCTTCGCGGCCTCACCCTCCGAGATCGAGCGGCGCATCGAAAACGCCGCGACGCCCGCGTAAAAATCGGTGTGCTCAAGCACGAGGCGCACCGCGCCGTTGCCGCCCACGCACCAGCCGAACACGTAGACGCGGGTCTCGTCCACGTTATGGTTCGCCGCGAAATCGGCCACGGCCGCGTGCACGCTGTCGGTGGGGCAGGTGTCGAAATACACGGGCTCGGGCGCGCGCAGGATCAGCAGATACGCCCCCGGCGCGTTCGTGACGCGGCTCTGGTATTCGTCGCTCGACCAGCGGCAGAACGAGTTCGCGGTGAGCTCTTCGCCGGGAGACGTCCCTTCGCCCACGCCCGCCATGAACACGAACAGCGGCAGCTTGGCGTTCGCCGCCGCGGCGGGCTCAAAGTAACTGTAGTCGATGCTGTAGCCCGAGACCGTGGGCCCGGCGCCGCGCTTCCACTGGGCGCGCAGCGCCCCCTCGCCCTCGTCGATCGACACCGCCCCCGCCTGAATCGCGGCCAGGCACAGAAGACAGAGGGTCATCAGAATGCTCAAAAATCGGATCGTGCGTCGTTTCATGGTTCTTTCTCCTTGCGTGACAGGTTGCGTGATTGTCAACGCCATTATACCGCCCCGGCAAAAAAAGGTCAAGCCCGAAGTTATCTTGCTCCCACCACAGGATTTTGGGGTGGGATGGCGGGGGAGGGGGACGAAGGCGCAAGGGGCGGGGGATGGGGGCAACAAAACCGCGGGGGAAATGTGCGGCAGAGGGGGTGGGGCTGTTGAAAATGTACAATTACAGTGTGAATTTTTTGTGAATTTTGAAGGGCGTTTTGCTTTATTTTTTTCTTGAAAAGATATTATTATTTTGTTATATTATAAGATGAATTAAAATCGAATCTTGCGCCCAAACGAAAACGGCGCCGCGAAACCGGGTCCGAAGGGGTCAGACGGACGATCCGGCGGGTGCGGAAGGCCGGGTTCGGGCGGGTAAAAGACGCGATTTGGTGTATCACGAAAGGAGAACGATACATGGAACACACGAAAACATACAAACACTCCGTCGGCAAACGGATGCTGAGCATCTTCCTGTCCCTTCTCATGGTGGCGGGCCTGTTTGCGATGGACTGGAGCGGGCTGATCAAGCTGTCTCCGACGGCAGAAGCAGCAACGGCAGGTAGTTACTATGTCAAAGTTACTGGCGAGAACACGCATTCATATGCATTGATCAAACCGTCCAATCTGAATAATACTTTCACGGCGGGGTGGGACAGTACAACAAATGACAGTGCAGGTATGGTAATTCGATACAAAGGGAATAACGGTACCGATTCAAATACTTCTGATAAAATTGTGGACATGCATGATTGGGGTCAACCTGTTGATAAAAGTACGCATGCGCATGAATTGTCAACATGGGTATCTGGGTTCCCAACAGGTTTTTATTTCTGCTTAGACCAAAACGATGCTCCTGGACGATCCACGATAATAAGAATTAAGAAAATTGAAATCGGTCCGGATGCCAATCATTTGACTACTATTTTTAATGGTACAATAGAACTTAACTGTACTAACCAAACAAAGAAAGCTTTTATTTATCAAAATAATACCTCTAGCCATTCCAATGACGTTTCAATTTCCGGTTTGACCGGCTGGTGCATGCCCTACGCAAAAACAATTACGTGGAATAATTCCGATAAGGAAGTGCAGCTCAGTTATTCCGATAATGTAACCAGCAGTACGGAAACGGCGACGATCAAGGATCAGTATGGTGTAAACTGGTATCAAGATCCGTATTATGCGCTTTCATCGGGAACAACTTATACCGAGAATACCGTTACGCTGAACGATATAACGATTGGCAATAAGAATCAAGCTGCAACGAAAACCCTGACGGCGCAAAAAGGTATTACTTATGTTTCTAATTCCTATTCGACCGATACAAACGGGAATTATTACCGTGATGCGTATGTCCACGCGTATTTAAAATCACCCGCCACATATAACAATGCGGGAACAAACACAACAAACACAACGACCGTTCACGGATATACAAAATTCAAGCTCATCCTGCCCACGTATGCCATTACTTTTCAGGGTAATGGCCATACGAGCGGGAGCATGAACGCGCAGACGATCCCTTACGGGATCGCGACGAACCTGACCGCGAATGCTTTCACGCGGGAATATACGGTTTCTTATAATTATCATGAAGCGACGAGCGGCAATTCCACACCTTCCGCGAAGGCAACATATACCTTTAAGCATTGGAATTCCGCTGCCGACGGCAACGGGACTTACACCTATGCAAATCAGGCCAGTGTTACCAGCATCGGCAACATGACGCTCTACGCGCAGTGGAATTCCGCCAGTGTAACGCTGCCGAATCCCGAAAAAACCGGGTATACTCTGGAGGGATGGTATACGGCAGCCTCCGGTGGAACGAAGGTTGGAGATGGCAATGGGAGCTATACGCCCACCGCGAATATTCAGCTCCACGCCCAGTGGACTCCCATCACCTATACGATCCAATACAACGGCAACGGCGGCACGGGTTCGGTGGCTTCTCAAACGAAGACCTATGATACCAACCTGACGCTGAGAACAAACTCGTTCACGAGAGAAGGCTGGCACTTCCTCGGCTGGAGTCAGAGCAGCACTGCCACCACCGAAACGTGGGGCGGCGGCGCGACTCTGTCGAGCGACCTTTCCACCACGCCCGACGCCACAGTCACGCTCTACGCGGTGTGGGCGCGCAACACGTCCAAGGTCACCGTATGGCAGTATAAAGACGGCACGACCCTCACGAACAAACTTGTGGACGCGCGTCAGGGAGACTCCGGCACGACCTACGTGCTCACTCCCGGCACGCGCAACGGCTACACGCTCGACCATTGGGCGTTTGAGACTGCTTCGCCGAACGGCTCGATCAGCGGCAATACCTACACCTACGGCCCGGCGGCTTCCACCACGCCCGACGTGGTTTACGGTGTGTGGACGGCGAACAATATCAAGATCACGTTGAACCATCAGAGCGGCACTTCCAATCGGGATGAGTTCTATTACACCTACAATACGAACGCGTATTTCTCCGATTCGGCGCACAACACGGCAATCTCGTCCGTGCCCGTGCCGACCAGAGCCGGTTACACCTTCGGCGGCTATTATACCGGCACGAACGGTTCCGACACGCAGTATGTGAACGCTTCCGGCGACTTCGTGAACAATCTTTACAGTGACGTGTATGCGGACACCACGCTCTATGCCAAGTGGACCGAGAACGTGATTGACGTCACTCTCGACAATCAGTCCGCCACGACTGCCGGCACCGGGCACGTGTATTATAAGTACACGATTTCCGGTTATTATTCCAACTCGACTGCGACGACTTCGATCACGAGCATCACGGTCCCGACGAAGACCGGCTACACCTTCGGCGGCTATTACAGCGAAGAAAACGGCGGCGGCACGCAGTATATCAACGCGGACGGCAGCTTCAGTACCACGCACAACCTGTATTCGGCTTATTCCGCGAACGTAACGCTGTACGCCAAGTGGACCGCGAACACCTATACGGTCAAATTCAACGGCAACGGCCACACCTCCGTCGCAGATGGCTACACGAATACGCAGGGCTTCACCTATGACGTTGCGCAGGCGCTCAGGGGCAACGGCTACGGCCGCTCCTACGTGATCACGCTTGATCCGAACAGCGGCGCGGTGACGCCCACCGAAATCACCGCCAGCTACACGTTCGACGGCTGGGCGACCAGTGAGAACGGCAGCGTTGCTTATGCGAATGGGGCGACTGTTTCGAACCTCGCCACGTCCGGAACCTATACGCTCTATGCGCATTGGGATGCTTCCTCCGCCGCGAAGACCCTGCCCACGCCTACGCGCGACGGCTATGAGTTCGAGGGCTGGCACGTCGGTTCCGTTTCGGGCACGAAGGTGACTTCGCCCTATACCCCCACGGCCGACGTGACGCTGGTGGCAAACTGGACGCCCATCCCCTACACCGTCAGCTATGATACCGACGGCGGCAATCCGCTTACGGGCACCAGCTACAATATCACCCAGTCCGTGACCCTGGCCACGCCCACGAAGACCGGCTACACCTTTGTCCGGTGGGACGTGAAAACGCCGGCCGGCAACTGGCTTTCCTCCGAGAGCTTCGATACCGCGCACCTGAACGTGGCGGCGGGCAAGTGGGGCAACGTGGAACTCAAGGCTGTTTGGACCCCCATCACCTATTCCATCCACTTCAACGGCAACGGCAGCACCTCGGGCAACACCTCGAACCAGACCGGCGTGGTCTACGATCAGGATACCGAGGTCAACACCAACGGCTTCACGAGGACCTATAAGATCGACTACGTCGACAACTCGTACGGCCACAGCCTTGCGAACCAGTATACGCCCCGCACCTTCCTCGGCTGGGGCACGAGCGCGGGCGGCAGCGCCGTCTACCGCACGGGCACGGACAACGAAACGAACAAGACGGTCCGCAACCTTGCAAGCACGCAGGGCGCCACGGCAGAGCTCTACGCGATCTGGGACGAAGACCTGACCACGCTTTACGCGCCCACCGAGACCGGTTACACGCTCGAAGGCTGGTATACCGATCCCGGCTTTGATGCGTCGACCCGCGTGGGCAGCCCGAACGATACGATCGTTCTGACCGAAGACATCACCGTTTACGCCCGCTGGGTCGCGCAGGTCTACCGCGTGGTCTATAACGGCAACGGCGGCACCGGCACGGCGCCGGCCGCGAACGATCCCGTCAACTTCGGCACGTCGTTCACGCTGGCAGCCAACACCTTCACAAAGACCGGCTATACCTTCAAGGGCTGGACCCGCGAAGGCGGCGAGGGCGGCCCCTGGATGCCCGGCAGCATCGCCATCAGCACGATCGTTACGAATGCCGACAGCACCCAGTACGGCGTTTGGGACGATACCCTCGGCCGCGTGGTGGTCAATCTCTACGCCAAGTGGGAAGCCAACACCTACACCGTTACATACCATTATAATTATGAGGGCGCCCCCGAGGACGCCACGAGAAATGCCACCTACGACAGCGCATGGCCCACGGCGCCCACCTATACGCGCGTGGGATACACCTTCGGCGGCTGGTATGACGAGGCCACATGCACGAACGAGACTGACATGACCGACGATTACACGATCGCCGGCAACAAGGACGTTTACGCCAAGTGGAACCCCGTTCCTTACACCGCGCACTTTGACGGCAACGGCGGCTCGAACCCGAACGACGTTCCCTTTAACACCGACACGTCGCTCTCGCTGCCCGCCTCCACCCGCACGGGCTATACCTTCAAGGGCTGGAAGGTGACCGCAGTCGCCGACGTCAGCAACTGGACCTTAGACCTCGTTTACAACGAGACCGTGACGAGCGTACCCGCAGGCAAATACGGCAACGTGACCTTCACCGCGCAGTGGACGCCGATCGAATACACGATCACCTTCGTCAACAACGGCGCCACCACGCAGCAGACCTATACGATCGTGAGCGAAGGCACGCTCGGCACGCCCGAACGCGCGGGCTATACCTTCGGCGGCTGGAAAGCCTCCGACGCGACCGCGCCCACCGCGTGGAACAACGGCAGCACCTACGGCGGCAATACCTCGCTCACCGGCAAATACGGCAACGTGACGCTGACCGCCCAGTGGACGCCTGTTCCCTACACGATCACCTATACCGATTCCGTCGCCTCCGGCGAATCCGCCGCGGGCACGAAGGACTATACTCCCGATTCCACGGATACGCTCAAGACCCCTGCCAAGGTCGGCTATAACTTCCTGAACTGGAAGGCCACGGCGACCGATGCGACGTCCGCCTGGACCGTGGACACCACCTACGCCGGCGGCACCTCGCTCACCGGCAAATACGGCAACGTGACGCTCGAAGCCCAGTGGCAGGCGCACACCTACACCATCACCTTCGATAAGAACGCACCCGACGGCGTCACCGTGGGCGGAACGAATCCCGACCAGAACGTGACCTACGACGTCGCTTATACCCTGAACACCAACAACTACACCGCGCTGGGTTACACCTTCCTCGGCTGGAGCAGAAACTCCGGCGCGACCGCCGCCGAATTCGGCGACGAGGCGCACCTGACGAACGAGCTCTATACCGCTGTGGAGAACGTCGCGCAGAACGTCACCCTGTACGCGATCTGGCAGCGCAACGCCTCCGACCTGACGCTCGATCTCAACGGCGGCACCTACACCGGCACGAACCCGATCCACGGGCTCTCCGGCGAAACGGTCAGCCTGCCCACGCCCACCGCGCCCACCGGCATGGTGTTCGTCAAGTGGGAAGCGGTCGGCACGCTCAACGGCACGCTCTCGTCTGACGGCATGAGCTACACCTTCGCGACCGCCAACGCGGCGAACGACACCGTGAAGGCGAAATACAGCAACAAGACCTTCACCATCACCTATCAGTACGGCGAGAACCCGGATGCGACCAAGGATCAGACCGTCTCGGGCAACTACTTCAGCACGGGGCTCAGCCACCTGACCGCCGCGGCTTTCCCGACGAACCCCGGCTACACCCTCAAGGGCTGGGCTGCCACCGTCGGCGGCACCACGATCGCCTATACCCTCGGCGCGGCCATCAATCCCACCGCGTTCTGCGGCGAAAACGCGCACACCGATACCACCCTGTACGCGATCTGGGAAATCAACCGCTCCGAACTGACGGTCAATCCGAACGGCGGCACGTGGAACGGCAGCACGGCCGAGACCACCCTCGAGAACGAATACAATACCGAGATCACCGTCGCCGACCCGACCCGCACGGGCTATACCTTCGCGGGCTGGGATACGACCGGTATCCACAACGGCAGCTTCAACGCCTCCACCAGAAAATACGTGTACGGCACCGTCAGCATGGCGGACGCCGGCTACACCGCCGACGAACTGGTCGCGCAGTGGAACGCCAACAGCTATAGCGTGGTTTATCACGGCGAAGGCACGGATATTTACACGCAGAACGGCGGCAAATACGACACCGAGCTTACGCTCTACGCCGGCACTGCCATCACGAAGACCGGCTGGACGCTCGTCGGCTGGTCCAAGACCGAGGGCGGCGCGAAGGACTACAACCTCTCCGCCGAACTGACGATCGCCCAGGCGAACGCCCTGTATGAGGCGCAGGTCGCCGACATGACCGCCGCCCAGCCGCACACCGTGGATCTGTACGCCGTGTGGCAGCAGAACGAGTCCACCGTGATCGTGAAGAACGAACCGGACGGCACCGTGATCTTCAACGAGACCGACAAGTCCGGCGAGACCCTCGACATCACCGTCGACACCAAGACTGGCCACAAGTTCGTCAAGTGGGTCTGGGAGAGCGCTTCGCACAACGGCTCGCTGGCCGATGATGAATCGCAGAGCACCACCTACACCTTCGGCAACGCCGCGAACGAAACCGATACCCTGTGGGCGACCTGGACCCCGATCCAGTACGGCATCCACTTCGACGGCAACGCGCCCGTCGCGGGCGGCACCGTGAACAACGTGCCCGGCAGCATCACCAAGACCTGGGGCGTGGCCACCGCCGCCATCGGCAGCACGGTCCCGACCTTCACGGGCTGGACCTTCGCCGGCTGGTCCGACGGCACGAACGATCCCTACGCCTACAACGCCGTCATCGACACCGATTACTTCAACTTCGTCACCGACGCGAACTTCGACTCCGGCAAGACGCTGGTCGCCCAGTGGACGCGCAACACCTCCACCCTGCATCTCGACCTGAACGGCGGCAGCGGCATCACCACGACCGATATCACGCAGGATTCCGGCACGACCTATGCGGTCCCGACGCCCACCGCGCCCACCGGCATGGTGTTCACGGGCTGGACGGCTGTCGGCACGCCGAACGGCAGCTTCGACGGCACGACCTATACCTTCCCGCAGGATAACGGCCTCGAGGATACCCTTCAGGCGCAGTACGAATACAAGACCTATACCATCACCTATCAGTACGGTTCCACCGCGGACGCGACCAAAGACAAGACCATCTCCGGCGCGTACAACGAGACCAAGAACCATTACGGCGCGGCCGACTTCACGAAGATCGGCTACACCCTCAAGGGCTGGGCTGCGAGCCTGACCGACGCAAACAACGGCACGGTTACCTACACGCTCGGCGCGACGATCGACGTCGACGTCTTCTGCGGCGCGAACGCGCACACCGACACAACCCTGTACGCGGTGTGGGAGATCAACCGCTCCGAACTGAAGGTCGATCCGAACGGCGGCACGTGGAACGGCAGCGCGAACGAGACCACCGTTGAGAACGAATACGGCTTCGAATACACCGTCGCCGATCCGACCCGCACGGGCTATACCTTCAACGGCTGGAATGACTCTGGCATCCATAACGGTACCTTCTCCGAATCCACCAGGAAGTACGTCTACGGCGCCGTCAGCAAGGAGGCCGAGGGCTATACCGCCGATACGCTGACCGCGAAGTGGAACGCCAACATCTTCACCGTCGTGTACCACGGCGAGGGCACGGCGACCCACACGCAGACCGGCGGCGTCTACGACGCGGAGCTGACGCTCTATGACGGCGCGCTGCTCACGAAGACCGGTTACACGCTGGTCGGCTGGTCCAAGACCGAGGGCGGCGCGAAGGCCTACGACCTCTCCGCCGCGCTGACGGCTGCACAGGCGAACGCGCTGTATGAAGAAAAGGTTTCCGACCAGAGCGCCGCGCAGCCTCACACGATCGACCTCTACGCCGTGTGGGAGCGCAACACCTCGAAGGTCCACGTCTTCCAGTATAAGCTGAACGGCGTGCTCACGAACGAGCTGGTCGAAGTCACGCCCGGCAACTCCGGCGACACGATGGAGCTCGATCCCGAGACCCGCACCGGCTACACCTTCGACCACTGGGAGATCGACACCGATCCCGCCACCGGCTCGATCAGCGGCAACATCTATACCTTCGGCAACGCGAGCTCCATCACGCCCGACGACGTGTACGGCGTGTGGAACGCGCATCACTACAACATCAACTATAAGGCCAACGACGGCCAGTCCTCCGACAAGCTGTTCCCGAACTACGTTTACGACGAATATGTCACCCTCGCCGCGGAAGACCTGTTCACCCGCACGGGCTACGAGATCGTCCGCTGGTGGACGGCCTACGACGAGACGAACGGCCTCAACGGCACGTCTTACACGCCCGGGCAGGACGTGATGAACCTCACGAGCGTCGACGGCGCCACCGTGGACCTCTACGCCGAATGGCAGGTCAAGGACTTCACGGTCACCCTTGCGCCCGAGACCGGCTATGAGGACGGCTACTCCGTCTCTCCCGCCGCGCTCGTCCAGACGATCTACTATCAGAATTCCGTGGCGTACGAGATCACGCTGGCTGACGGCTACACCGACACCACCGTGGCGGATCTGAATCCCACCGTGACCGCGGGCTCCGCCTCCGTGACCGGCGTGAAGAACGGCAACGTGATCACGCTCACCGTCACCTGCCTCAACGAGGGCGACATCACCGTCACGCTCGGCAAGGCGAAAAAGAACACCTACACCGTCACGCTGGTGCATGAGAACGGCAGCTTCAACTCCGCCGTCAACGGCTACGACAGACCCGAGGTCCAGGCCACCGTCACCCACGGCGAAAACGTCGCGTTCAGCGTCGCGCTGGCGGCCGCCTATTCCGAATCCCCGTCCGTGCTCGTGGGCGTCACGCCCGCCGGCGCGTACGAGAGCGTGCAGTCGACCGAGCGCTGGAGCTACGTGGTCGAAAACGTGACCGGCAACATCACCATCACCCTGAAGGACGCCGTGATCAACCGCAACACCGTGGAGTTCAAGGTGAACCCGAACGAGGGCTCCTTCGGTGTGGACGGCGAAAACAATCCGATCCTGCAAGTAAGCGAAACGGGCAACGCCGGCACGACCTACACCGTGACCGAGCCCACCCGCACGGGTTACGACTTCGCGGGCTGGCAGGCGGATGAAAACAACGCCGCCGCCAACGGCAGCCTTGCGGGCAACACCTACACCTTCGGCAACGGCACCGGCACGAACACCTACGTCGCGACGTGGACGCCGAAGACCTACACCGTGACCCTCACCAAGACCGCGGGTCCCGAAGCCTGGGCCACCATCTCCGAGATCGGCACGCAGCAGGTGACCGCCACCTACGGCGAGAACCTCGCCTCGATCACCGCGCCCGTCAAGGTCGGCTACGACTTCCTCGGCTACACGCTCACCGAAGGCGGCACCGATTACCGCTATCAGAACGGCGCGTGGACTGCTGACTACACGCCCTTCACCGGGATCGCCAACGTCGAGCTCTTCGCGAAGTGGCAGAAGCACGTCTACTCCGTAACCGGCACCGTCGCGGACCACTACACGCTCGGCGCGCTCAGCAGCAAGTATTACGACGATACCTACACCTTCACCGTCACCGCCGACACGGGCTACGACATTAACGACGTGACCGTGGACGTGACCGGCAGCGTCTCCTTCTCCACCTCGATCTCCGGCAACGTGATGACCGTCACCGTGACCGGCGTGCGCGACGACAACGTGATCACCGTCACCGGCGGCGATCTGCTCGACGTGTATCTGAGCGTGGTCAAGGGCAATAACGCCTTCGTCGGCACCCCGGCGCCCACCGCCGCGAAATACGGCGACACGAACGTCGCGATCAGCGTGACCGTGGAAGAGGGCTATTACCTCGACGCCTCCTGCGTCGCCGCCGATCCCGACTCCGCTACGTTCACCGTGGCCCAGGTCGGCGACACCGACGAATACACGCTCACCGTCACCTCCGCCATGGAGTCCGACGTCGCGCTCACCGTCACGCCTCAGCCGAAGACCTATCAGGCAATCCTGGTCGGCGCCGGCACCGGCCTCACGGTCGGCGACGGCACGGCTAAGGATATCGTGTATCTCACCACCGTGAACGGCGCGTTCACGCTCACGCTCGACGCGGGCTACACGCAGACCACGGTCGCGGATCTCGCCGTCACCGTTGAAAACGGCACAGCAACGCTTACGAAGAGCGGCGACACGATCACCGTCAACGTGACCTCCACCGCCCCCGGCGACGTGAAAGTCACCATCGGCGACGCGCGCGAGAACACCTACACCGTCACCCTCGTGAACAACGCGGGCGCCACCCTGACGCTCGATCCCGTGCCCGAGAGCCCGAAGACCGTCGCGTACTCCGGCTCCTACGCCGTCAGCTTCACGGTCAACGCGGGCTACCATCTGCCCGAAGGCAATCTGCTGACCGCCGACACCGGCGTCACGATCGTCAAGAGTGCCGATGGTCTGAGCTACACCGTGAGCGGCTTCACCGCCGACACCGTGCTCACCCTCGCCGCGGCTGAGCCCAACGCCAGCACCCTTATCCTGGTGCTCGGCGGCGGCACGCTTGCCGGCTACACCGACGGGCAGGAGATCCCCGGCGTCTACACCGACACGAAGACCTTCGGCAAGCCCGCCAAGGCCGGCTACACCTTCCTCGGCTGGGTCCTCTCCGACGGCGCGAACGGCTCCGTCACCGAGGGCGCGAACCAGTCCGTGACCTACGCCTACGGCACCGAGGCCGGCGCCAGGGATACCCTCACCGCGACCTGGCAGGCCAACACCTATCACATCATCTATAAATACAACACCATGACGGATACCGACGACGTGGTATTCGGCGCCGAAAACGTCACGCTGCGCACCACCGCCTCGTTCGCGAACGCCAACGAAGGCTACACCCTGACCGGGTGGAAGGACGCCGCCAACGTCGTCCACGAGCTCGGCGACAACGTGGGCACCTACACGACGGTCGGCGACACGGTGTATGAGGCCGTGTGGACGATCAACACCTCCACGCTGCACGTCGATCTCAACGACGGCAGACTCTACGGCGACACCACGTGGGACAACGGCGACGCCGAACATCCCAACGCGCGTGACTTCACGCAGGCTTACAACACGCCCAAGACCATCAACACGCCCGTCCATCCCGGCTACGACTTCACCGGCTGGACCTTCGAGAAGGCCGAGGGCAACACCTCCACCTTCGTCGGCAGCACCTACACCTTCGGCCGCGTCAACGGCGCCGAGGATAAGCTGACCGCCGGCTGGCAGCCGAAGAACTACAGCATCGTCTACCGCTACAACGTCGGCACAAGCACCGCCTCTTACACGCAGTCGGTGACCTTCAACGAGGCTGTCACGCTTGAGGGCGAGGTCTTCACGAGAGAAGGCTACACGCTGCTCGGCTGGGCCGACGCCGCCGACGCCGCCGCGCCGGACTACGCGCCTAACGCTGCGTACACCGACCACTACACTACCGTCGGCGACACCGTGCTCTACGCGGTGTGGCAGCCGATCGAGAGCACCGTTGAGATCTACGGCGACGTAACCGACACCACGCCCGCCGCGACCGTGACCGGCAACGTTGACAGCGAGGCTGTCACGCTGAACCAGAGCTTCACGAAGACCGGCTACCACTTCACCGAGTGGACCATCGAGCATATCGACGGTGCAAAC
>JAFZOL010000068.1 GCA_017550625.1 Clostridia bacterium
AGTGATGTGTTCAGCCGAGTATGTCTAATCGGTCGAGGGCTTGTTCTCTTTATCAGGTCCTTCACTCCTCTTCATTATTCGGTTTTGAGGGTGCATCTCGCACACAAAGAAAGTAAAACCGTCCGATTCACGGTTTTATTTTTTTTGCCTTAAACATTATTTCAACAGCGTATTTCTGTTCTTTGCGGACAGTCCGTAAGACCCCTTGCAGACTACGAGGTTGATAGGCTGACAGTGTCGGCACAGTGATGTGTTCAGCCGAGTATGTCTAATCGGTCGAGGGCTTGTTCTCTTTATCAGGTCTCTTCACTCCTCTTCATTATTCGGTTTTGAGGGTGCATCTCGCACACGAAAAAAGTAAAACCGTCCTATGGGCGCGCTCGCTTAGGATTCGATTGGTTTTTCGCCGCTCTTTCCCGCCCGAACTGCCCGCCCGGCAGGGGATATCCGTCAGGATTATCCCCTGCCGGGCAGATTGTTCGAACGATAAATAGCTGGCGAAAAACTGCTTCGCACCGTATCGACGGCACACCTCCTGTTATCCCGATGATACGGCAAACGAATCCTAAACGAGCGCGCCCTTCACGGTTTTATTTTTTTGTCTTTTTCCGTGCCATACTTTTGGTGCGGTCTTTTTTTATATACCGAAACGCACGATCTGTGACCGGGAACAAAACTGTAATATTATTTTTTCTTAAAACTATATACAAATTTAAGAAAGAATGGTATAATGACTCCGAATATAGTCTCATACCACAACTGTTTGCGATATAAGGAGCGTCTTATGGCGAATAACAACGGGTCCGCTCCGGCGGGTCAGAAAAAGAAGAAAAAGAAGGTCAAAAAGACCGGGGCGATCCGCGGCTTTTTCACGCTGCTGTTCACGATCTTTCTCGTGATCATGATGATCGGCCTGCTCACGGCTGCCAGCGTTGCGATGACGGTCTTCGTCGATCTCGGCCTTGTGGATTCCAACAAGCACAAATCGGTGGAAGAAGAGATCGCGAGCGTCGACTATCTCGACCTCGACATGTACCTCAACAATCAGGAGAAGACCACGATCATCTACAAGTATAACGCCGAGGGCGAGCTCGTGGAGGATACGCGCCTGCACGGCAGCGAGAACCGCCTGATCGCCTCGATCGACGAGATCCCGCTGCACACGCAGCAGGCGGTCATCGCGCTTGAGGACGAGCGTTTCTACGACCACCGCGGCGTCGACTGGATCGGCACGATCCGTTCGGTCGTCGTGGATATCACCGGCGGCGACCTGCAGGGCGGTTCCACGATCACCCAGCAGCTCATCAAGAACCTCACGGGCGAAAACAAGCGCACCGTGATCCGCAAATACCGCGAGATCAAAAGCGCCCTTGCGCTCGAGCGGCACTTCACCAAGGCCCAGATCCTCGAGGCGTATCTCAACACGATGTATCTCGACCAGGGCTGCTACGGCATCAAAACCGGCGCCGAATACTATTTCGGCAAGGACGTGTCAGAGCTCACGCTGATGGAAAGCGCGATCCTCGTTTCGATCACCAACGCCCCGCGCAAATTCGACCCGATCATCAACCCCGAGAATAACGCCGAGCGCGCGAACCATTGCCTTGCGAACATGCTCGAGCAGGGCTATATCACGCAGGAGGAATATGACGCCGCCCTCGACGAAAAGGTGGAGTTCGTGGGCAAGCTGACGAAGAAAAACGACGAGCCCGAGGAGGACGACACCGGCGAAGAGGGCGAGAACGGGACCGAAGAGACCGACGAGCAGGAATACCAGAGCTGGTATACCGACCTCACGATCGAAACCGTGATCAGCGACCTGACCGCCGCCTATCCGATCACGCGCGACCAGGCGTGGAGAATGGTGTATTTCAGCGGCCTGCAGATCTATTCCGCCGTGGACGACGAGATCCAGCACAAGATGGAGGACATCTATTACACCCGCAGGGGCCTGCCCGCGGAGGATCCCGACGACGATAACCCGCTGCAGTCGGCGTGCGTGGTCATGGACTACGAGGGGCGTATCCTCGGCGTGACCGGCGCGCTCGACCCGAAGGTCGGCAACCGCCTTCTGAGCTACGCCACCGACGATCCCCGCAACCCCGGCTCCTCGATCAAGCCCCTCAGCTGCTACGCCCCCGCGATCGACGGCAAGTATTTCTACTGGTCGTCGTATCTGCCGAACTGGGGCATCGAAGTCCCGTGGGCGAGCGCGACCTACGGCGTGTGGCCGTCGAACTACGGCGGCAACTACGGCGACCCCGCCGACATGCGCAACCTTGCCGACGCCATCGCGCCCTCGCTCAACACGATCCCCGCGCGCATCATCCAGCGCATCGGCATCGACTTCTCTTATTCCTATCTGCGCGACCGCTTCCATCTCTCCACCCTTTTGCCCAACGACGAGGGCTACGCGGCGCTCGCGATCGGTGAGTTCACCGACGGCGTCACCCCGCTCGAGATGTGCGCGGCCTACGCGGTGTTCGGCAACGGCGGCAACTATTACAAGCCCTATTGCTATTACGAAGTCCGCGATTCCGACGGCAACGTGATCCTCAAGCCCGACCACACCAAATCGAAGTCGATCGAAGAGAGCACGGCTGAGGTCATGCTGCACCTGCTGCAGTGCCCGGTCTACTGGCCGAGCGGCACGGTGTATCCCTTCCAGGTCTCGGGCTACACCACCTACGGCAAATCCGGTACCTCCTCGAAGAACTACGATAAGTGGGTCTGCGGCGGCACGCCCTATTACGTGTGCGCCACGTGGACCGGCTTCAAGTATAATCAGGAGATCACCTCCTACTACGGCAGAAACCCCGCCGGCACGCTGTTCAAAGAGGTCATGGACGACATCCACGAGGGCCTGCCGGATAAGGAGTTCGAGCGGTCCTCCGAGGCCGTCGCGCGCACCTACTGCGAGCTCTCGGGCGACCTTGCCAGCGAATACTGCAAGGCCACCGCGACGGGCTGGTACCGTGTCGACGACCTGCCGACCGTGTGCACCAGCTGCCAGTACGCGTCCGAGCAGACCACCGAAGGCGCCCGGCCCGACAACCCGATTTTCCGCTGATGGTCATTCTGAGCGTGGATTACGGTGACGTCCGCACGGGCGTCGCCGTGTGCGATAAGCTGGAAATGCTGGCGTCCCCCGTCGGCGTGATCACCGAGCGCGACCCCGACCGGCTCGCCGGGGCGGTCGCGAAGCTGTGTGAAGAAAAGCGCGCCGAAGCGATCGTGCTGGGGCTGCCGAAAAACATGGACGGCACCGAGGGCTTCCGCGCCGAGGCGGTGCGCGCCTTCGGAGAAAAGCTCAAAGAACGCGCGGGGCTGCCGGTCGTCTACCGCGATGAGCGCCTCACCACGGTGTCGGCGCACGCCTACCTCAGCATGAACGACGTGCGAGGCAAAAAGCGCAAAAACACCGTCGACGCGGTCAGCGCCGTGCTGATCTTGGAGGATTACCTCGGTTACCGCAAACTGAATAAAGAAAAAGAAAAAGTGTGACCGCGGTCACACTTTTTTCGTGTCTGATCTTCTTTTCTTCGGCTTCTGTTTTTTCAGGGCGTTCACGAGCGACAGGGCGTGGTTCACGTCCCCCTCGGCGTCGAGCCGCCCGTCCATGAAGGCCGCCACGGCGCTCACGCGGTTGTTGAGGATATCCTCGAGCAACTCACTCGGGAGCGTCAGCTTCACCGTGCTGTCCTTGTAATCATAGGGCTCCATGTCGATTTTGCCGCCGGTCTTTTTAAGATAAAAGGTGCCGCCGCAGTCGGGGTCGGTCAGCGTGATCTCGGCGGCGAAGTCGCCGTCGGCGCCGGTAAACAGGGTCGTGTCGAAATAGGTCTTTTTGAGTTCGTCGAATTTCTCCTGAAACGTCATAAGGGGCGTCCTCCGTATCGTTTGATACCGGTAGGATGCCCCTTTTCTTCGTATTTATGCGTTATTTTCAGTTTTTCAGCGAGTGGATCGGCGCCGGGATCCTGCCGCCGCGGGCGATGAAGCGGGCGGGGGAGGCGTTGTTCACCGGCATGATGGGGGCGTAGCCCAATAGTCCGCCGAACACGGCCGTATCGCCGGGGCCCTTGCCCTGCACCGGGATCAGTCTCACCGCGGTCGTCTTGGTGTTCTGCACGCCGATGGCGATCTCGTCCGCGATGATGCCCGCGATCACGTCCTCGCTCGTGTCCCCCGGGATCGCGATCATGTCGAGGCCCACCGAGCACACGGCTGTCATGGCCTCGAGCTTCGGCAGGGTCAGGCAGCCGCACTCGGCGGCGGCGATCATGCCCTCGTCCTCGCTCACCGGGATGAACGCGCCCGAAAGCCCGCCCACGTGCGACGAAGCCATCACTCCGCCCTTTTTCACGGCGTCGTTGAGCATCGACAGCGCGGCCGTGGTGCCCCACGCGCCGCAGGTCTCGAGGCCCATCTCTTCCAAAATGCGCGCCACCGAGTCGCCCACAGCCGGGGTCGGGGCGAGCGAAAGGTCGATGATGCCGAAGGGCACGCCGAGCTTTTTCGCGGCTTCGCCCGCAACGAGCTGGCCCACGCGCGTGATCTTGAACGCCGTCTTTTTGATCACGTCCGCGAGCGCGGATAAATCGCAGTCGCCGGCCCTGCGGATGGCGCTCGCCATCACGCCGGGGCCCGACACGCCCACGTTGATCGCGCACTCGTTCTCGCCCACGCCGTGAAACGCGCCCGCCATGAACGGGTTGTCCTGCGGGGCGTTGCCGAACACCACGAGCTTGGCGCAGCCGATCGAATCCTTGTCCGCGGTCCTGCGCGCTGTCTCTTTCACAACGCCGCCCATGAGCCTTATTGCGTCCATGTTGATGCCCGCCTTCGACGACGCCACGTTCACGCCCGAGCACACGCACCCGGTGCCCGCCAGCGCGGTGGGGATGGCCTCGATCAGGTGCTTCGCGCCGGTCGAAAAGCCCTTTTCCACCATCGCCGAAAAGCCGCCGATGAAGTTGATGCCGAGGTCCGAGGCGGCCTTGTCGAGGGTTTCGGCGATCTTCACGTAGGTTTCGGGCCCGAACGCCCCGCCGATGAGCGACACCGGCGTCACCGACACGCGCTTGTTCACGATCGGCACGCCGTAGGTCTTCTCGATCTCTTCGGCCACGGGCACGAGGCGCGCGGCCTTCGTCGTAATCTTGTCGTAGATCTTTGAAAGCAGCCTCGATTCGTCGTCGCTCACGCAGTCCCACAGCGAGATGCCCATGGTCACGGTGCGGATATCGAGGTTCTCCTCGCGGATCATATGGATGGTTTCCAGAATATCAGCCGTATTTAACATAACGCGCCCTCAGATATGGTGCATGGTGTTGAAGATATCCTCGTGCATCACGCTGATCACGAGGTTGCGCGCTTTGCCGAGGGCGTCGAGCCCGTCCGCGAAGTCGGAGAAATGCACGGTCAGCTCGTCGATCTCGGCGAGCATGATCATGGCGAAATACTCCTGCAAAACGCTCTGGGTGATGTCGATGATGTTCGCGCCCTTTTCGGCGCAGTAGGCGGAAACGGCGGCGATGATGCCTTTCGTGTCCTTGCCGGTCACGCAGATAACAGCCTTCATATGTTGGCTCCTTTGAGTTTGATAGGTTTATTTTACAGGATGAAACGTAAAAAATCAATTCTTTTCTGCGTTCTCTTGCAAAAAGCGAAAAAAACCGTATAATAAAGGGCGGGTGATGCACGTGAAAACTTTTCTGACCGCCCGCGGGGCGCTTTCTTCCCGCGAAAAACCCCTGTTGATGGGCATATTGAATCTCACGCCTGATTCTTTTTATATCGGCAGCCGCGTATCGGCGGACGGCGCCGTGTCGCGCGCCCTGAAAATGGAAGCCGACGGCGCGGATCTTCTCGACGTCGGCGCGTGCTCCACGCGCCCCGGCGGGGACATCGCGGACGAAGAAACGGAGCTTTGCCGCCTCAAAGAGGCGCTCCCCGCGATCCTCTCCGCGGTAAAAGTGCCCGTGTCGGTCGATACCTTCCGCCCCGCCGTCGCCGCCTTCGCCCTTGAAATGGGCGCCGCCGTGATCAACGACGTGTCGGGCGTCTTTCAGCCCGAAATGGCTTCCCTCGTGCGCGCTTCCGGCGCGGGCTATATCGTGATGCACGCGGGGCCCTCCGGCAGCAAAACGGCGGACGTGGTCGACTACCCGAACGGCGTCGCCGCCGACGTGCAGGCGTTTTTCGACCGGATGCTCGACCGCCTTCTCTCCGCCGGGCTCGACCTCAGGCGGATCTGCCTCGACCCCGGCTTCGGCTTCGCCAAGACCGACGCCCAGAACCTCGCGCTGCTCCGCGCTTTGCCCGATCTCGATACCCACGGCGCGGCGCTGCTCGTCGCCCTGTCGCGCAAGCGCTTCATCGGCGCGATGTCCGATGGCTTGGCGGCCGACGGCCGCCTGCCCGGCACCCTTTCGGCGGACCTCTTCGCCGCCGCGTCCGGCGCGGACATCCTGCGCGTGCACGACGTGAAGGAACACAGCGCGCTTTTCTCCGGCTTCACCCGCGGATAAAATTTCACGCTGTAAAAACATCGGGACGGCTTTTGCCGTCCCGTTTTCTCGTTATTTGAGTTTTTCCTTCGCCGCCTCCAAGAGCCCCAAAAACAGCGGGTGCGGGCGGTTCGGCCGCGATTTGAACTCGGGGTGATACTGCACGCCCACGAAGAACGGCAGGTTTGTCAGCTCCACGGTCTCCACAAGGCTGCCGTCCGGCGACATGCCCGAAAGCGTGAGCCCGTGCTCCGCCATCGCCTCGCGGAAATCGTTGTTGAACTCATAGCGGTGGCGGTGCCGCTCCGAGATGTGGGACGCGCCGTACACGCGCTCCATCGTGGTGCCGGGCTTGATTTCGCACGGATAGGCCCCGAGGCGCAGCGTGCCGCCCTTGTCGATGAGGTCGCTCTGACCCGGGATGAAGTCGATCACCTTATGCTTCGAATCGGGGTCGAACTCGCCGGAGTTCGCGTCCCGATAGCCCAAAACGTCCCGCGCGTATTCGATCACCGCGGTCTGCATGCCGAGGCAGATGCCGAGATAGGGGATCTTTCTTTCGCGGCAGTATTTCGCCGTGATGATCTTGCCCTCGATGCCGCGGTTGCCGAAGCCGCCGGGCACGATCACCGCGTCGGCGTCTGCAAGCGTCTCGCCGATGTTTTCGGGCGTGAGGGCCTCGGAATCGACCCATAAGATCTCGGGATGCAGATCGAGCCGGAACGCCGCGTGGCGCACGGCCTCGGCGACCGACAGATAGGCGTCGTGCAGCTGCACGTATTTGCCAACGATCGCCACCTTCACGGGCGTGTTCGCGCCCTTCATGCGCCGCACCGTCTCTTCCCAGTCGGCGAGGTCCGCTTTCCCGGGCTCGAGCCCCAGCTCGCGGCACACGGTCTCCGAAAAGCCCGATCTCTCGAGCATCAGCGGCGCTTCGTAGATGCTCGGCAGCGTCACGTTTTCGATCACGCATTCGGGGCGGACGTTGCAGAACAGCGCGATCTTCTGAAAGATGCTCTCCTCCAGCGGCTCGTCGCAGCGCAGCACGATCATGTTCGGGTGGATGCCCATACCCTGCAGCTCCTTCACCGAGTGCTGGGTGGGCTTAGATTTGTGCTCGTCCGACCCGCGCAAAAACGGCACGAGCGTCACGTGGATGAAAAACGCGTTCCCGCGCCCCACCTCGAGCGATACCTGCCGCGCCGCCTCCAGAAACGGCTGGCTCTCGATGTCGCCGATCGTGCCGCCGATCTCGGTGATCACCACGTCCGCGCCGGTATGGCGGCCGACCCGGTAGATGAACTCCTTTATCTCGTTCGTGATATGCGGGATCACCTGCACCGTGGACCCGAGGTATTCGCCGCGCCGCTCTTTGTTGAGCACGTTCCAGTATACCTTGCCGGTGGTCAGGTTCGACCAGCGGTTCAGGTCTTCGTCGATGAAGCGTTCGTAATGCCCGAGGTCGAGGTCGGTCTCGGCGCCGTCCTCGGTCACGTAGACCTCGCCGTGCTGATAGGGGCTCATCGTGCCGGGGTCTACGTTGATATAGGGGTCGAGCTTCTGCGCCGCCACGCGAAAGCCCCTGGCCTTCAAAAGGCGGCCCAGCGACGCCGCGGTGATGCCCTTGCCGAGGCCCGATACCACGCCGCCCGTCACAAAAATATACTTCGTCATGTCTCCTGTCCTCCTCGATCGAAAGAATGCGTTTTCGCACAAAAAAAGAGTGAGAATGAGCCTAAGCCCATTCTCACGGCGCGTTTTTTACGGTATGAAGCTGCGGGGTCTTGTTCGGTCCTTTCGTCCTCATACGGGTCCTCCGTTTTTTCGGTGCGAAAAACAATATGGACGCATTATACACGGTTTTTTTCCGGATTGCAAGCCCCGAAACGCATTTTTTTATACAAAAATCAAATGTTTTCGTTCAAAAACCGCAATATCGCCGATCGGACGCAAACGAAACAGCGTTCCCGACCGGAAAGGGAATGAGCCCCGCCCGGGGGCTTTACAAACGGCTTTGGGTGTGGTATAATACGCCCGAAAGGAGGGATCCGAAGTGAAAAAACTCGTTTCCGTTTTCATCGCGGCTCTGATGCTGTTTTTGCTCCTGCCCGTGACAAACGCCGCCGAAGCGCCGGCGCTCTCTTTCCGCGCCGACGGTACGTTCACGATCCTCAACCTCAGCGACCCGCAGGACGACGCCCATCCCGCCCCCGATATGCTGCGCCTCATCGAACTCGCGATCGAGACCGCCGACCCCGACCTCATCGTGATCAGCGGCGACCTCGTGGAGGACCTGCGCGTGGGCGACCTCGCGTCCGACGACCTGCCCGGCAAGGAGGGCGTCAACGTCTACGATCTTTCGGGCAACCTCGATTATAAGCGCACCCGCAAAAACGTTGAGGCCGCCGTCGCCGCTGTGCTCGGCGCCATCGAAAAATACGGCGTGCCCTACGCCATTGCGCTCGGCAACAACGACCGCAAGGTGGGCCTTTCGAGCGAGGACTGGCTCAATATCCTCTCCGCCTATCCCCATTGTATCTTCTTCGACGAAAGCCCAGACGACGCGGGCGGCGTCGACTATCACCTTTCCGTAAAGGGGACCGACGGCAAAAACGCCCTGACCGTCTGGCTCATGGATACGATGCGCGGCGGCGTGACAGAGCAGCAGGCCGACTGGTGCTATGACACCGCCGTGGCGATCGCCGCCGAAAACGGCGGGGTCCCCGTGCCCGCCCTGTTGTTCCAGCATATCTATACCGACGATATCGGCAACCTCTTCGAGCCCTGCGCGCCCACCGACGAGGGCGCGAAAAAGAGCGCGAACGGCTTCGTGCGCCTCGACCGCACCATAGCCACGGGCTATAACGACTTCGGCTACGAGCCGGGCGAACGCACCTATCAGTTCGACCGCTGGAAGGCCGCGGGCGACGTGATGGGCGCGTTCTTTGGCCACATGCACACCGAGGGCTTCTCGGGCGTGGTGGACGGCGTCGAGCTCGGCTTCACCTACGGCTGCGAGATGGCGAAAACCGGGCCCTACGGCTTCCGCGTCTTCACTCTGGACGAAACCGACGTTCGCGATTACAAGAACAAGACCTACCGGTATTCCGGCAGCGCGAACCGCGGCACCGCGGCCGTCTCCAAAGAGGCCGACACGCCCTACCGCGAGGTGACCGGCGTTTCCGCCGTGTTCTTCCGCCTCGAAAACCTTCTGAAATCGCTCGTCTCCGCGATCGTTTACCTGTTCACCTGAACCGAAAACGGCATAAAAAGAACGGCTGATTCGTCAGCCGTTCTTTTATATATATAGCTTATATTTTCTCGCCGTTCAGCACGGTCTCCTGCGGGATCTCTTCGCCCGCGCGTTTCGCGCGCTGCTCCTTGAGCTCGTCCATGATGTCCTGGCGCCGCTTGCCGGTGAAGTTGTCGAAATAATACACGATCGCCGGGATCAGGTTGCCGATCACGCCGCACAGCGTGACCACGAAATAGATGCCCTTGAGCGTGCGGTCGGTCTGCACGATGTCGATCGCGTTGCCCTCCTCGTCCTGTTGGCCGCTCTGGTAGCCGATCATCGTGAGCGACGTATTCTTGATGAACACGCGCAGCAAAGAATTGAGCTTGCCGATGATGCTCTGCGCCGCGAGCAGCATGCCGTCGGAGCGCACGGGATGGCCGTATTTTCTTTCAGTATACCACTCCATATAGTCGGTGGAGTCCGCGAGCAGGATCTTGCGCGCGGCGCCCATGCCGGAGTTCGGCATACCCGAAAGCCCGATCAGCACGCCCGTGACCCAGCGGGTCTTTCTCACGCGCTCGAGGTTGAAGTTGACGCCCAGCATCGCCGCGGCGGCGTAAAACAGGGTGGAATAGAGGTGCCCGCCCATCACCATCGTACGGGCCGACACCTTCTTGCCCACGAACGGCACCGAGAACAGGCCCACGTACGACAGCATGCCGCTGATGATGTCCACGCCCGCCTTCATGCCGTAGTTCGCGAAGGTCTCTTTATAGAGGTCGGGCAGCAGGTCGTAGGTCACCTGGCGCACGGTCTCGAACACGGTGGCGATCATCATCACCACGAAGGGCTTGTTGTGTAAGATCGCCGCCAGCGTTTTGCGGTCCCAGATGATCTTCTCTTCATTGTGGACCTTCAGGTTGCCCACCTTTTCATTCAGCGTGAAATAGGGGGCGACCATCGTGGCCACGCCGAGGATGCAGAACCCGAGCGCCACGAAGAAATGCGCCCATTTCTGTTCGTTGGCGGTGGCGAATTTCTCCACCACGATGGGCAGCAGCCAGCCGGGCAGCATCGAGCCGAGGGTCGTGGCGAGCGACGACAGGGTATAAAAGTTCTTTCTGTCGTCGGGGTTCGCGGTCATGCGCAGCGACAACGTCGACAGCGACATGTCGAAAAACGTGTCCACGGTCTCGAACAAAAGTGTGAGCACGAACGCCCAGATCGTGTTGAAGAACCACGACTTCGACGGCACGATGAATAATAGCATGCTCGTGATCGCGAACGGCAGGGGCGTGATCTGCAGAATGCGTTTCGTCACGCTCTTTTTGCCCTCGCGCACCGGCAGGTCGAGCAGGGCGCCCGCCACCGGCGGCACGAAGAAGCCCAAAAAGCGCGAGGCCATCTCCATCACGGTGAGCTTATCGGTCGGGATCATCTGGTAGTCGCGGTTGAACTTGCTCGAATAGGTATACACGCAGTCCTGGCCCATCGCGTTGCCGAACATGCCGCCGGCGTAGCCGAGCTGCTCCTTGACGGTGAACGAGGGGTTCTGCGTGACCTTATGGACGGCGTTCGTCCATTTTTCTTTCAGAGGCATACCGAGTCTCCTTTCACGGTTGATCGGGGGTCCATTCATATGTCAGCGGCCCTCCCGCAGCGCCGTACGCGTTTTGGGCGTAGGCGGCGATCCGGCCTTTATCGGGTACGTTTTCAAAGGTGCAGCTGAGGGTTTCGGGCACGCGGCTCCTCCAATACGGCGGGATCACGAGGCGCTCCCGAAGGTCCTCATTCTCCGCCGACAGGATGACGCGGTAGGCCGTCACCGGGGTTGAGTCCGCAATCTTCGCGGCGGGAAAGGAGAGCCTGAGCTTCCCGTCCATTTTCTCCGCCGTGATCGCCGCCCCTTGGGGGAATGCCGGAACGCCGGACGGCGCGTGAAGCGGCAGGGGAGCGGCGGGGTCGATCAGATACCGGCACAGCACGTCGCCGGACAAAAAGTCGCAGCCCGTCAGGCGCACACGGTTCTCGCCGTCCGCCTCCAAGATCCACCCCTGCGAGATCTCGTCGGAGCCCGGCGGGTGGAGCTTTCGCACCCCGTCCGCCGAGAGCTCGGCGTAGCTCATCGCGCCCGTGCCCGCGGCCGTGTACGCGCCGCGCCAGATTGAGCGCGGGTCGTTGAGCGGATAGTGCGAGTGGCCCGAAAAGCACACGGCGTGCGAATATTCGTCAAACACCCCGCTGAAAAACGAGTGTGCCCAGCCGTCGAGGGCGGCGCTGCCGAACACGGTGTCGGGGATGTGCTCGTGCGTGAACACGAACACCGGCCGCCCCGGCGCGTCCGCCGAAGCCTCGGCCAAAGCGGTTTCGAGCCACGCCTTCTGCGCGTCGGCATAGTATTCGCCGTCGTTGTCTGAGGTCGAAAGCCCGATCAGGTGAAAGCCCCCGACCGTCTCGTGAAAATCGGTCGCTTTGCCCGTTATCTCACGGTAATACCTTAGCCCCGTCTTCACGCTCGCGCGCCCGTGCTCCCAGTTGTCGTGGTTCTTCGCGAGCACCGAAAACACCGGGATCCGTCCGCCGAGCGTCTCTTTCACGGTATCGAAAAAGCAGACATATTCATCCTTCGTCCCGTGATCGGTCAGGTCGCCGACGAACACCGCGCCGTCGAGGGCGGGATGGTTCGCGTCTTTCTCCGCGACCCGGATCGCCGTCTCCAGCGCCGTGATAAGGCGCCCGCGCCGTTCGTCGGCGGGGCCTCTGAGGTGCACGTCCGAGCAGACCATGAGGCGCAGCCGGACGTCAAAGGGCTCGCTGAAAACGCGTTCGCCGTCCATACGTTGCCCCTCCCTCCGGTGCTTTTCTCTTTTTTATGATAATACTATCAAGCTTCGTTGTCAATGCCGCGCGCACGCAAAACGCGCCCGCCCGCGCATTTTTATGAAAAAAGCGTCAAAAAAACGCGCCGACGAGTTGACGCGCCGCCCACCGGTGTGCTAAAATATGATAAATTATCGGATAAGGAGTGTCATTATGAATCCCAACGTTCGACCCGAAACCATGCAGCGCATCACCACCCCGGAGCTCGCGAACGCCTTCATCGAAGAGCAGCTCGCGGCGCTCAAGGCGCAGATCGGCGACAAAAAGGTCCTGCTCGCCCTGTCCGGCGGCGTGGATTCCTCCGTCGTCGCGGCCCTGCTCATCAAGGCGGTGGGGCGGCAGCTCGTGTGCGTGCACGTCAACCACGGCCTGCTTCGCAAGGGCGAGCCCGAGCAGGTGATCGAGGTCTTCCGCAATCAGATGAACGCCAACCTCATCTACGTGGACGCCGTCGACCGCTTCCTCGACAAGCTCGCGGGCGTGGCGGAGCCGGAGCAAAAGCGCAAGATCATCGGCGCCGAGTTCATCCGCGTGTTCGAAGAAGAGGCCCGCAAGCTCGACGGCATCGAGTTCCTGGCGCAGGGCACGATCTATCCCGATATCCTCGAATCCGGCCCCGTCAAGGCGCACCACAACGTGGGCGGCCTGCCCGAGGACCTCAAATTCGAGCTCGTGGAGCCCATTAAGCTCCTGTTCAAGGACGAAGTCCGCGTCGTGGGCAAGGCGCTCGGCCTGCCCGACAGCATGGTCTACCGTCAGCCCTTCCCGGGCCCCGGCCTCGGGGTACGGTGCGTGGGCGCCATCACGCGCGACCGTTTGGCCGCCGTGCGTGAGTCCGACGCCATTCTGCGCGAGGAGTTCGCCCTCGCCGGCCTCGAGGGCAAGGTGTGGCAGTATTTCACGGTCGTGCCGGACTTCAAGTCCACCGGCGTGAAAAACGGCCTGCGCTCTTACGACTGGCCGGTCGTCATCCGCGCCGTCAACACGCGCGACGCCATGACCGCCACGATCGAGGATATCCCGTATCCGGTCCTCCACAAGATCGTCGCGCGCATCACGTCCGAGGTGCCCGGCGTCAACCGCGTCCTCTACGACCTCACGCCGAAGCCCACCGGAACCATCGAATGGGAATAATCACCGAGCGCTGCCTGCGGCAGATGAAGCGAAGGTGATTATTTGGAGCAAACACAGAGTTTCACGAGCGCCCCAAGCGAAGTGAAACGACAATGTTTGCGACTGGGCAAAATCCGATACAGTCCCCGGGACCCCTTGTTGTGCAAGGGCTCCCGGGGTCTTTTTTTTATGCCTTCCCGGCACGCCGCTGAGCCGTATGCGCATATGCGCAAAAAAGCGCCTTCCGTGCACGCGTTTCCGCGTTTTCCGCCCGTCCGCCCCCGCCCGCGCGCGGCGCCCGCCGTCAGACATACAATATATATAAACGGACGGACAAAAAACGAAAAAGATTGTCACTTTTTCCGTCTTGTTTTTTGGGGGGCGTGATGATAAAATGCAATGGTATGAAAAAAACTGTTATATCAGAATAATTCCATTAGTTTTTTTACATTGAATTTTGTTTTTCAAGCCGATTGAAAAGGAGGCTTTTCCATGCGCATTATTGTGGTAGACGACGAAAGCGTGATCCTGGGGCGCGAGATGGAGTGCATCCGCCGCGTTGAGCCCACCGCGAAGATCGAGGGCTTTCTGAACGCGATGCAGGCGCTCAGATACGTGAAGAGCAACCCCGTCGACGTGGCGTTTCTCGATGTCATGATGCCCGAGATCAGCGGGATCGACCTCGCGAAAGAGATGAAGCGCTTCAGCCCGAACCTCAACGTGATCTTCGCCACGGCGTTCAACCATCTTTACAAAGAGGCGATGGAGCTCCACGCCTCGGGCTACATCGTGAAGCCCATCGACGAAGACCAGGTCCGGCGCGAGCTTTCGGATCTCAGGCGTCCCGTCGCGGTGGAGCGCAGCCCCCTGTTCGTGCGCGCGTTCGGCGACTTCGAGGTGTTCTACGAGAACCAGCCCGTGATGTTCCGCTACATGAAGTCCAAAGAGCTGTTCGCGTATCTCATCGACCGCCACGGCACCATGGTCGAAAGCGACACCCTGCTCACGGTCCTTTGGGGCGGCGAAACGGATTATTCCAACTTCTTCTATCAGGTGCGCAAGGACCTGCGCGACACCCTCAGGCAATACGGGTGCGACGATATCCTGCTCTCGCGCCGCGGCGCCATGGGCGTGGCGACGGACAAGATCAACTGCGACTATTACGAATGGCTCAAGGGCACGCCCGAGGGCATCAACGCCTATCACGGCCAGTATATGCGGCAATACGACTGGGCCGAAATGACCTGGGTCGGCATCGAGGGCAAGACCACGATTTGGGAAGAGTAATAACGCTTATTAAAAATTCTGTTTGATTTTTCGAAAAAATTTCGATTGACAAAGATATAACAAAGACAACGCAAATATAAAGCAAATTTAGCGTGTTTATAATAAGTTTTTGTATTGTGTGATTTTAGGAACTCAGCGAACGACACACAGAAGGAGGGCCCTATGACCGATAGAGAAGTGGGAAGTCTTTCCCGCACCGATCTGCTGGAGCTGCTGATCATCGCGCGGCAGGAGATCGATCGGCTCACGTCGGAGCACGAGCGTATCGCCGCCGAAATGGAGCGCGTGAACAGCAAGCTCAGCGGCATTTACAGAGAACTCGCGGATGCGAGAAAGATACTCAACAACTGCTTTTTATTCCCGGACACCCCGTCCGAACCCGGAAACGCAATCCCCTCGCTGAAATAAGGAGCTTGGTATGAGCACTCAGAAACCCACTTTTACCAGTGCGGACCTGCCGACGCTGGAGCAGCTTTCGGACCTGCGCGAGCAGACCGAACGCTCCGAGGCGGCACGTCTCGAAAAGGTAAGGCGGCTGGAAGAAGCGCGAAGGATCAATAACGCGAAGCGACTCGAAAAGGCGCGGCTGCTTGAAAAAGCGCGGCGGCTCGAAGAAGTGCGCAGGCTCAACGAGGTCCGGCGGATGGAAGAAGCGCGGCGGCAGGAAAAGGCGCGGCGCAAAGAGTCCCTTCGCAAGCTCGAAGAGTCGCGTCGGCAGGATCAGGCCCGCAGGCAGGAAGAAGAACGCAGGTTAGAGGCGTATTTAACGCCCGAAGACCTCAAGCTGCTTGAAGACATCAGATCGGGCAACCTGAAACAGCCGTCCGGCGCATCGCTCGCGGGCAGACAGCCCGACCGTGTCGCGGCGATCTTCCCCGGCGCCGTCAGCGCGTCCGCGATCCCGAACGTGGAACAGCTCCGCAACGAACTGAATAAAGAGATGTCCGGCAGGCAGGCGCCCGAAGCGCCGATCGACGAACCGCTCGAAGCGCTCTGTGAAGAGCCGATCGAGGAGCCCGTTGAAGAGCCGATCGAGGAGCTCGTTGAAGAGCCGATCGAAGAGTTCGTTGAAGAGCCGATCGAAGGAATCGTCGAAGAGCCCATCGAAGAACTCGTCGAGGAGCCGATCGAAGAACTCATCGAAGAGCCCATCGAAGAGATCGTCGAAGAGCCCGTTGAAGAGATCGTCGAAGAGCCGATCGAAGAACTCATCGAAGAGCCCATCGAAGAAGCCATCGAAGAGCCCGTCGAAGAGATCGTCGAAGAGCCCGCCGAAGAGATCGTCGAAGAGCCCGTCGAAGAGATCGTCGAAGAGCCCATCGAAGAGCCCGCCGAAGAAGCTCCCGAAGCGCCCCGCTTCGTGATCGAAGATTCGCTTGCCGAAAAGCTCGAGGCCGAAGAGCTTGCCGAGAAAAAGACGGAAAAAAAGGCCGAACGCCGCAAATACAGAAGAAGACTTCTGAGAGTGGTCAAGCACGTGGTCGGCACCCTGCTGGTGGTCGCCGCCGTTTCCGTTCTCATCGCGGTCCTCATGCTCCCGGTGCTTCGCATCTACGGCACCTCGATGGCGCCCACCCTGTCCGAGGACGAGCTCGTGCTCTCCGTCAAGGGCAACGACTTCGAGACCGGCGACGTGATCGCCTTCTACTACAACAACAAGATCCTCGTCAAGCGCGTGATCGCGCAGGCCGGCCAGTGGGTCAACATCGATTCCGAAGGCACGGTTTACGTCGACAACGTCGCGATCGACGAGCCCTATGTCGATGAAAAAGCGTTCGGCGAATGCGACATCGAACTGCCTTATCAGGTCCCCGAAGGCCGCGTCTTCGTCATGGGCGACCACCGCGAAGTTTCGGTGGATTCGCGCAATACGGCGATCGGCTGCGTGGCGGAAGAGCAGATCGTGGGCCGCATCGTTTACACGATCTGGCCGTTCACAAGCTTTGGATTCGTCAAATAACTTTAGCTTATTCCCGTTAAAATACTGAAGAAGAAAGGAGGGCGCATAGGTGTTTCATTCAGTAACCGCCGCGATCCGCAAATGCCGCAAGTGGCTGATCATGCTTGCAGGCGTCGTCGTGTTCGTGGTGACTTATGCGTTGATCCTTCCGGCGATCACGATCGACAATGAAACGGCCAAAGAAGAGCCGGGTCTTGAGATCGTTTTGCAGGAGAGCGAGATCGCAGATGAAAGCGAGGCCGCGCCCGATGAAGGCGAGGCGGATATGCCCGCCGTCGTACTGGAGCAGACCAGCGGCGACGTTTCGGTCAAGGTCAAAGCCGAGGCCGGGGTGTTCCCCTCCGACACCGTTCTGGTGCTCAGCGAAGTGAGCGGCAGAAAGGTGCTCGACCCCATTGAGGATGCGCTCGCCGACCCGGTGAAGGAGGTTCAGGCCGTCGCGGTCTCGTTTGTCGACGCCGACGGCGAGCCGGTCGAGCCTCTTGACAGTTTCACGCTGACGGTCGGTTCGGCCGTGGCTGAGGCAGACGCGTCCCACGTGCTCGTCGCCGTTGATAAAGACGGCGAGGCCTCCGTTTTCGCGAAAGCCGCCGAAATGGTCGTCGCTCCGAGCGACGCGCCCGTTCTGGCGCTGGTCGAGACCGGCACGCTGACCACGACCTATCTCTCCGCCTCCGGCGCGGAATACTTTGTCACAGTCACGTTCAACGAAAAAGCAAAGATCCCCGAGGGCTCAGAGCTCCGGCTCACCGAGATTCATGACGGCAACCCCGTTTATAACGAAGCAAGGCAGATCCTGCTCGACGCCGACATCCTTCCCGACTGGTCCGACGATGGCGAGGGCGAGGATTCGCCCGAAGTCAACACCGTAAACGCCTCATCGGTCGTTCTGCCCATGAACGCGGACGAATCGGACGACGCCCTGAACGTGGAGCTTGACGTGCTCGATATCTCCATCGTCGGTCCCGACGGCAGTGAGATCGAGCCCGCCGCGCCCGTGCAGGTCGAGATCGTAATGAAATCGCTGCCCGAAGATATCAGCCACGCCGATTTCTATTCGTCCGTCACCGTCACACACCTCTGTGAAACCGAAAACGGCCTCGTGCCCGAGATCGTGGCAGGAAACAGCGCCGGGCAGCCCGGCGAAGTCGCCGTGCAGAACGACGAAGCCGTCATGACGTTCGAGACCGCCAGCTTTTCGACTTACACGATCACCTGGGGCCGCTCAAACGGCAACAGAGCGACCGTCCATTACGGATATATCGAAAACGGCCGGTTCGTTGAGTTCTCCGAGAGCCAGTTTGCCAACGGCACGCCGAACATCTTGCGCAGCAACCAGTATAATTTCCTGATCTACGACGTCACGGGCTATGAGTACGATCATGCCTACCTCGGCAGCGATTCCGCCAGCAACCAGCTCCAGCCGTACCTGTATTCGTCCGGCACCACCAACTACACGTACTACAAAGCGACCAGCAACAGCACTGCCACCGGTTCTCCCGAAACGGGCAACCTGAGCAACGGCAACCATATCTACATGGTCTATAAGCCGGTCACCGATCCCGTTCCCAGCGGTGTGGCCAAAATCTACGAAACCAGCGAAACCCCGCATGAGCCGGAGATCCTGAAGGAATCCGTCAACAATCACGACGGCACGCGCACCCTGTCGCTTTCCATCACCGGTTACGAAGCGCCGCTGGAGTTCGAACGGCTGGTAGACGTCATCGTGATCTTCGACGTGTCCGGCAGTATGAATACTACGATCGAAGGCAGCTCGAGCAGCCGTCTGGAATCCGGTAAGGACGCCCTCCAGTTCCTTGCGAACCAATTGCTCGGCCCGGACCGCGTCAACCGCGAGGGCGAAAAGCTGAACCGCATGGCGCTGATCTCCTTCTCCAACAGCGCGCAGATCGTTCAGGACTTCACCGACGATCCTGCCGTTTATAACGCCTCGGTGGAAGGTCTTGATGCGGACGGCGGTACCAACTGGGAGCTGCCGCTGCATATCGCCAACCGGATGTCGGTCGACCCCGACCGCCAGACCGTGGTCATCTTCGTATCCGACGGTAACCCCACCTGGCGTATGACGCGCTTTAACGTATCGGATTCGCAGCTGCGCAATTCGAGCGATATGCACAGCTCCAACTCTTACGGCTACTACCGTTATTACAACGTGTTCGGCCAGGGCAACAGCGATAACGCCGGCAGAAACTATCAGGCCGCGTTGGCCGAGGCGCAGGCCATCGTCGGGCAGGGCAAGGAGTTTTATACCATCGCCATCGGCCCGGACGTGGACAAAATGGAAACGCTGACGGTGGACGCCGGCGTCGACGAGGACAACGCCTTCGTGGTGCAGACCGAAACCGAGCTGACCAACGCGATCAACAAAATAGAACAGAGCATCAACGGCGCCTACGGCTGGGGCGACATCGGAATGAACGACGGCATCACAGGCCTTACCAACCTGCTGGCAAAAACGCCGATCACCGGCCTCGACGAGAGCAGCTTTACCTACACGCGGATCAAAGACGGTGTGGAGGAGCCCTGGGACCCGGAAGCCGCGGGCGCACACCTTGCCGAATATAACGCAGAGACCGGCGTCGTTGAATGGCACATGGGCGCCAACTTCCAGCTGGAGCACGGCGTGACCTATAAGGTGAGCTTTAAGGTCTGGCCCAATCAGCAAGCCACGGACATGGTCACCGACCTGAACAACGGCACGCTTGATTACGACACTTTGGATGACGAGATCAAAGCCCAGTTCGTTGAATCCGGCGGCGTATATACCGTTAAAACCAATACCGACGACGCGCACGTCACCTATTGCCCAAGCCTTTCCGTGAACGGCAACGTCACGATCACCGGCGACCCCGAAATCCTGTATTTCGACCCGGTGGAGCCCCTTGTGGTCCAGACCATGCCCATGGTGGTGGAAAAGATCTTCCGCGACTCCTTCGGCGATGAAACCGGCGACGGCGTCGGCGCCGACCGGCCCAACGAGGTCCACCTGACCCTTGAACGGCGCTTGGTGGGCAGCGACGGTCCCTGGGAAACGTGTACGGTCACTTATCAGAACCCACAGCAGGTCACCGTAACAAGCGACGATATCTGGCTGAGCGAGGGCAACCACTGGAAAGCGGAGTTCTGGGTATCTCCCGGCCTTTGGGACGCGGAAGGCGTCCACCGCAACATCGGTTATGAGTACCGCCTCACCGAGGAAGAAACCGAATACCACTACGAGCTGATCAGTGAGGAGTTGAACCCCTATCTGCAGGGGTTCCACGAACCCACAGACGGTATGGACCCGGCGCTCGCCGGGGAAGAGGTATACGTTGTAAAGCACTACAACGGCGATACTGACGGCAGCGAATCGCTCACGGCCGCCAACACCGTTAAGGGCGGTATCAACCTGTTCAAGCACGTGACCGGCGAAGGCAGCGGAGCCGATCTCGACGCGGAATTCACGATCCGCGGCTGGATCCTTGATCCGGACGGCAATCCGTATCTGTTCGACCAGGCCAACGACGAACGTACCGATAAGAGCCAGAAAGCCAACGAGACCGCCACGCCGCTGTTCTACGAGCATCAGAACGATCCTCTGCCGTATCACTTCTATGACAGCACCGGCCGCCGGGTGATCTACAAGGGGCATTTCGACAGCACCGGGCAGATCGAATTCAAGATCAAGGACGGCGAACAGATCAGGTTCCCGATCATTCCCACCGGCTGCACCTACCTGTTTTGGGAAGTGGACGACGAGGGCATGCCAACGGGCTTCGTGCTTGAAAATGTCACGGGCGTCGCGCAGGAGAACCTGCCGAATCCCAGCACCGGCGTGTATGAGTTCATGGATTCCCCGGATCTCTCGAAATACCCGGTCGTGAACGCGGATAACGAGATCGGCGGCACGATCTACGGCAACACGCTGTTCAAGCTGGAATTCTTTAACCGCTACGTCCAGCCCAACCACATCGCGGTCACCAAAAAACTTACCAACGTCTCGGGAAGCAAGCAGATCTATCCGGAAGATACGTTCACCGTATCGGGGTACGTACGCAACCGTTACGGCCGCGCGTTTACTTTCGATCCTATTCTGGACGACAGAGAAGATAAATCGCAGCCCCTGCCGGAATCCGAATACGATACCCACACCTGGGACGAACATCAGGATGACCCCATTGCCTATAACATTATAGACAAGGACGGCAACTACGTGGTCTACAAGGGGCATTTCCCCACCACGGATTCCATCACGGTGGAGCTGCGCAGCGGCGATACGCTTGAATTCCTCAACGTTCCCGCCGCAAGTTCCTACCAGTTCTACGAAAACACCAGCGCGATGGACGATCCCGACAGCCTTTACGAGTACGTCTCATCCTCGGGGCAGGCGCTTCTGGTCGACGGCGGGACTGCAACGCAGCCCACCACGTTCCCGAATACCGACGGGTATACGGTCGTCGCCGGCACCGTTCATGAAAACGAGGACCACAGCATCCTGTTCGTGAACAGAATGAAATACGATATCGTTGAGCTCCGCATCGAAAAGGTGGACGCCTCGAATCCTGAACGGCGGCTCAACGGAGCAACGTTCATGCTGTACGCGGACGAAGACCAGACGATCCCCGCCACCGATTACACCGGCGTCCCCATCGGACCCATCGTGACCGGCGGCTATGCGGACGCCGAACAGACCCAGCCGCTCGGCATCGGGTACGTCGGCAACCTGATCCCCGGCACCTACTATCTGGTTGAAACGGGCGCGCCTCCCGGCTATAACGCCGTGCAAGACGTCATCATTGTTACCGTTACCTCGGACGGCGTTACGGTCATGCATCCGGAAAATGCGGCAGGCACCACCGTTTACACGCAGGACGAGATCGTGACCATCGTGGTCACAAACTCCACCGGCAAAGAGCTGCCGAGCACCGGCGGCTACGGAACGTTCCTTTATACATCAGGCGGTCTGCTTTTGATGGCGGCGGCCATGATATATCTCATTCGCGTTCGTCGCAGGGAAAGGAGGCTCGAATAGGAACCGACTTTTCCAGGAAAACGACCCTGAAAGATTCCCGTCGAAAGCGAATGGGAAAAAACCCGCCGCAGGAAGGGCAAACCTGCAAAAAAACATCAAAAACAGAAGACTGTCCTGAGAGGGACAAAGAAAGGATGTAACTCATGAAGAACTGCAAGAAAATCTTTGCAATCGTGCTCGCCGTCGCGCTTGTGCTCGCGCTCGGCATCACCGCTTATGCGGCTACCGTCACCAAGACCGAAGGTGTCGAGGGCCCCGCTTCCATCACCGTTACGCTGCCCGCGATCCCCGAGGGCTACACCGCCAACAACACCTACAAGATCTACAAAGTGTTCGACGCTCAGCTTGCCGAAGGCAGCGACGGTATCAGCTACACGCTGACCGGCTCGCACACCACGCCTCCCGACGGCTTCACCGTTGACGACGCGGGCAACGTGTCCTATGCCGGCACCTCCACCGACGGCAGCCTCACCGAGACCGACATCGCCGCCATCAAGGCTTATGTGACCGAGGCCGACCTTGTCGCCACCGTCGAGACCACCATTGCCGACTCCTCCTTCACCGTCGACAACCTGCCCTACGGCTACTACTACATCACCACCACCACCGGCACCGTCGTGACCGTTGACAGCACCCATCCCAATGCCGAAGTCAACGACAAGAACGAGATCCCGCCCGTTGACAAGAAGATCACCGGCGCGACCAGCTATGACGCCGACGGCAAAAAGGCGATCGCTGAGGTCGGCTCCGTTGTCGAGTTCGAAGCTTCCATCGTCAAGAAGAACGGCGCTGAGAACTACATCTTCCATGATACGATGAGCACCGGCCTTGCTTACAACAACGACGTCGTCGTGACCGTGAACGGCCAGCCCGTCAGTGCCGGCTCTGCCACCTACACGATCGGCGCGGATGTCGGCGACACCTTCACCGTCCGTTTTGCGAACGAATACATCGAGACCCTTGCCGACGAGACCAAGATCGTCTTCACCTACACTGCGACCGTGACCTCCGACGCTCTGCAGCTCGATCCCGCGAACAACACCGCGTCTCTTGACTTCGGTGATGTGAACGGCGAGAACCACACGCCTCCCGTTGTCGTTGAGGTCTATAACGCCAAGATCTCCGTCTACAAGACCGACGACGAGGATGAGCCCCTTGCGAACGCTGAATTCGTTCTGAAGAACAGCAACGACAAGTATTATTCCAAGGATGCCGACGGCAAGATCGTTTGGGTCGATTCGATCGAAGACGCCGAAGTGCACATCTCTGACGCCGAAGGTAACGTTCCCGCTTTTACCGGCCTTGCGAACGGCACCTATACGCTGGTCGAAACCAAGGCTCCCGCGGGCTACAACAAGGGTGCCGACGTGCAGTTCACCATTAACGAGCATGACTACACCGCCGAGAACCTGATCAAGAGCGCGACCGTCATCAACAAAGAAGGTCCCGAACTTCCCAGCACCGGCGGCATCGGTACCACGATCTTCTATGTCCTGGGCGGCCTGCTCGTGTTCGCTGCGGCTGTCGTCCTGATCGCCAGAAGACGCGCTTCCGTTAACGCGTAATCACCGCTGACGGCGCGCTAACTACACTTAATTGACGTGTTCGGAGGCGGGGGACCGCTGCTTCCCCGCCTCCGGTCAGCAAGGAGAGCCCTGTGAAGAAGTCAAAGAAAGCAACTACAATTGCAATACTGTTGGTCTTCCTGATAGGGCTGTCTCTGTTGGCTTATCCTCTTGTCAGTGACCAATGGAATAAGATGCACCAGACCCGCGCGATCATCTCTCACGCCGAAAGTATCGCGAAGATGAGCGAAGAGGAGTGCGCAGCGCTGCGCAGCGCCGCGGATGAATTCAACGCCTCGCTCTTCGGCATTGAAAACCGCTGGAAGCTCGCGGAAGATGTCCGTGAAACCTATGAGTCGCTGCTTATCTGCGACGAGACCCGGGTAATCTCGTATATCGAGATTCCGAAGATTGGTGTCAGCCTTCCCATTTACCACGGCACGGGCTCCGCCGTTCTGCAAACGGCGATCGGCCACATGGAGGGCACCAGCCTTCCGGTCGGCGGCGCGGGCACCCACTGCGTGCTTTCGGGGCACAGGGGCCTGCCAAGCGCAAAGCTGTTTACGGACCTCGACAAGCTGGTCGAGGGCGACCAGTTCATGCTCTACACCCTCGATCAGACGCTGACCTACGAGGTGGACCAGATCCGCATCGTGGTGCCGTCGGACATGAGCACTTTGGCGCTCAACAGCACCGACGACCAGGTCACGCTGTTCACCTGCACGCCCTACGGCATCAACACCCACCGCCTCATGGTGCACGCGCACCGGGTGCAGACGGAATCGGCCAACGAGGTGCTCATCACCTCCGAAGCCATCCAGATCGACCAGAAGATGGTGGCGCTGTGCATCGCGATCCCCACGGTATTCATCCTGTTCCTGTTCGCCGTTCTGCGGCCGCGCAAAAAGGCGCTGCCCGAGGACGAAGAAGAGGCGGATCGCCCGCCGGAAAAGCGGAAGAGGCGCAAAGATAAACCTTCGAAGAAAAAGAAGGCCCCCGAAGAACCGATCCCAGAGCCTGTATAGAAACCTCTCGCGTTTCAGTTTCCTGAAAGGAGGAGCGCCGTGTTTTTTCGGCGCGATATGTGAAATGTTCAGAAAGAAACCTTGCCGGGCCGTGCTGTCGGCACTGCTGCTTGCGGGAATGCTCCTGCTGCTCGTCTGCACCGCGTTTGCGACGGGCACTACCGGGGCGCCCACGCTGCCTGATCCTGAGCGGACGTGCAGCATCACGGTGCGCGTGCTTTCCACCGAAGGCAAGGCGATCCCCGGCGGAACGCTGCGCGCCGCGAAAGCGGTGGGCGTCGACGCCGACGGCCGTTACGTTCTCACGCCGGCCTTTGCCGACAGCGGGCTGGATCTCAAAAAATCGTATTTCTCGGAGGACGACGTGCAGCTCATGGTCGATTTCGCCGCCGCGCACGACGTCAAGTGGACCTCCTCGCCCGTTGACGACAAGGGCGAAGCACTGTTCGCCGGGCTCGAGCCCGGGATCTATCTCATCGAAACGGACGTCCCGCCCGAGAACTTTTTGCCGATCCTGCCGTTTTTGGTGATGGTGCCCGTGTATGAAGACGGCGCCTATTCCTACGACGTCACCTGCTCCCCGAAACCCGTGAACCTGAAGCCCGATCTCGAAGTGCCGCTGGTCGCTTACAAAGAGGTGATCGCCCCGACCGGCAGCGCGCAGATCAAAACCATCCTGTTCTCGTTCATCCTCACGCCCGAAAAGGCCGGGCAGCCGATGCCGAAGGGCGGCGACGTGAACGCCGTCTACGACGCGACCGGCGCGCTCACGGTTTCCCGCACGGGCGCGGGCGCCGTGGATTTCGGCTCCTTCAACTTCTCGGCGGACGACGCCGGCAAGACCTATGTTTACCGCCTGCGCGAAAAGCGCGGCACCGTGAACGGCATGACCTACGATACCACCGTATTCGAGATCTCGCTCAAACTCTATCTCAACGAAAAAGGCGAGCTCTGCTGCGAATCAAGCTTTAAGGACGAGGGCGGCAAGCTGCTGCTCGAGCTCCGGTTCAGAAACGAATATAACCCCCCGCCGCCCGATATCCCGAGCACGGGCCAGCTCTGGTGGCCGGTGTTCCTGTGCGGCGCCGTCGGCATCGTGTTCGTCATGATCGGCGTGTTCGGCAGAAAACGCAGGGAGGAAACGCCGTGAAACGAAAGCTCTGCCTTGCGCTGATCCTGATCGGGATCGTGCTGCTCGGGGCGGCCGGCGGACTTGCCGTGTATAACGTGTCCGAGGATTCCCGCGCCGGCAAAGAGAGCGAGCGGGTGCTCGACGAGGTCGTCGAGGCCATCACGCTGAACGCCGCCGAGGTCACCCCCGCGCCCGCGATGCCGCAGCCCTCGTTTACCGAGGTCGTGCCGGAGATGGAAACCGTCGTGAACGAAGACTCGACCTATATCGGCATCATCGAGATCCCGTCGCTCGGCGTCACCCTGCCGGTGCAGGCGGACTGGAGCTATTCGAAGCTCAAGATCGCGCCCTGCCGCTATGCCGGTTCGTATTATACCGACGATCTTGTGATCTGCGCGCACAACTACGGCTCGCACTTCAACGGCCTGCGCTGGGTCGATATGGGCGAGGACGTGTATTTCACCACGGCGTCGGGTGTCACGTATCACTACGTGATCGATAACCGCGAAACGCTGGATCCCGATGAAAACGACCGTCTGGTCGACCCGGAAGGGGACTGGGACCTCACGCTCTTCACCTGCTACATCGGCGGCGCGACCCGCTGTGTGATCCGCTGCCAGCGCGTGAAAAACGCCGCGTAAATCTTTCAAAAACCAAGCGAGCTCGAAGGCGCCCTCACTTAGGGATTTATATGCCGCAGCGGCGCACTTATTTGCGAAATACTGTGTTGCAGGGGTCGGATATCCGTCAGGATTATCCGACCCCTGCGCCTTGTCTTTCACAAAAATTGCATCCGCTGCGGTGCG
>JAFZOL010000069.1 GCA_017550625.1 Clostridia bacterium
CATGCGTACCTCGTGTTTCGGGCGGGCTGTTAAGAAATAACCGAAAAAGCGGTTTTCCACCTCATCCGACGCCTTCGGCGCCACCTTCCCCTCAAAGGGGAAGGCTTTCAATCCTTATTTTTCGATCTTCCGGCACTCGAGATAGTAGCGCTTTTCGTTCGCTTCGCCCATCGAGAAGGTCTTTCTGGGCAGCGCGCCGTCAAACACGACGGTCGGGAACAGCTCGCTCTTCTGCATCGCCGGGAGCAGGAAGCCCATCGTGTCGGGCTTCGCGGCGAGATCGCGCACGACCGCTTCGCCATGGATGTAGTCGACCTCGGCGCCCTCGGTCTCCCTGAGAAGCGCGTCGATCGCGTTCTGGAGCGTGCCGACCGCAAGCTGCGCCGCGGGCTTCTCGACCACGAACGCGCCGAAGATGCTGCCGGTGCAGAACGGAATGGTGTGCACTTCGCCGCCGGAGGCTTTCGGCATGTCGTCGGAAAGCTCGATTCCGGCGTCGCCGTTTTGCGCCTTCAGTTTTTGAAGCAGCTTCTCCGCGCCTTCCATGCCGCCGATGCCGAACAGCACGCGGTGGATCGGCTCAAAGATGATGCCGTCGTCGTGCACGTTCTCGACCTCGACCAGTGCGTAGCGCGCCGGATGGTCCTTCTGCTCCTCGGGCGTGAGTGTCGCCTTGACCTTTTCCCAGTTCGCCTTTGCGGTTGCGAAGCTGTGGTTGCCGTCGCCCATCGCGAACAGCAGCGGCGCGTGATCGCCGTACTTCGCACGGAACGCGTCGGCGTCGGTCAGCGCGGTCATCGCGTCGATCGCGCCCTGCACGTCGGCCTTGCCGTCGACGAGCCAGCCGGTGATGTGACCGCCGTCGAGCATGAGATCGGTGTCGTAGACCGTTTCGAGCGCGTCGGTCTTTTGGGCGAGCGGCTCGATGACGGTGCGCTTCGGATCGTCGATCAGAACGAGGATGTGCGGCAGCTCCAGCGGCGCGCCCTCGCGGATTCTGAGACGCGGCGGAATGCGCTCGACGATCGTGCCCTCGGTGGCGCGGATCAGCGTCGTTGCGCCCTTGTTATAATCATAGCATTCGAGATCGAGCGCCATGACAAGTCCCCAGCGCGTGTTGCCCGCCACGGAACGTCTGACCAGCACAAAGCCCTGCGGCTTGGTTTCCAGGATGCCCTTCGCCATATACTCGCGCATGTTGCTGCGGATCGTTGCGATGCGCTCCGCTTCGCCGTCCTTGCCCAAGAACGCTTCCGGCAGGAACAGGTCGAGCGTCGTCGGGGCGTCGCCGATGTAGGCGCGCGCCGCCTCCCAGTATTCGGGCTGCGAGGTGAACTGGTCGCACGCGACGACCGCCCACTTCGAAAAGTCCGTCCCCTTCGGGGGAAGCATCACATTGGGTACCAGAACACCGATTTTGTTTTCGTACATGTTTCGATCTCCTTTGCAAATTGCATTTTTGTACAATTATCATTATACGGGATATCTGCGGCTTTTGCAAGCCAAAAAGCGCATGCGAACGCGAACGGCGATTCCCGTTTTTTCTGCTTGCAACGAACAGAAAGCTGTGTTATAATAGGCAGGCAAAAAACCTGTGCCCGTAGCTCAGCTGGATAGAGCGTCAGACTCCGACTCTGAAGGCCGCACGTTCAAATCGTGTCGGGCACGCCAGAAAAAGCATTCCGCCCCTACGGCGGGATGCTTTTTCTTTGCATTCCTGAATGCAATTTTGAACGCAGTTCACTTACGCGGCGCAGCCGCGTGCTCGGCGCCGCCTCCTCTGTCTTTCAATCAGAGCGGCGCCGTATCGTGTCGGGCACGCCACAAGAAATCGACTTCGCCGTTAGGCGGGGTCGATTTCTTTTGCATGCGCAGCATGCAAGATTTGAACGTAGTTCACATACGCGGCGAAAGGGCATAAAAAAGGGGCGCCTTTGCGGGCGCCCGGGTGCGTTTGTCAG
>JAFZOL010000004.1 GCA_017550625.1 Clostridia bacterium
CGTACAGGTAAGCGTTCTGACGCCTTCGTTAATACAGGTCGGTTCTGTCGTCACCGTACCTTCATCCCAGACATGAGCAACCGGGACCTGATCCTTCAATTTGTACCGATACACGGTTCTTGTTTCAACCTGTCTCGTATCGCTTGCAGTTACAGCGGTATCCTGCCAATCGGAAAAGTCCGTCCAACGCGTATATTGATACTTCATGCGATAATCTGTATATGAAGCCCTCCGGATTTCAACACGATAATCACTCCAATAATAGGAATCCATACATACGGTTGGTTGTGCACTTACATAGGCACTGGAGTATCCGCTGAAATGACGCAGCTCTATCTCGTCCGCTGCCGCTTTCGTGCAGTAAAACGCGTGGAATGTATCATATCCCTCTTCCCATTCACAGCCGACAACTCGGTTCTTCGGTCCGCCGTCTTGTGCTTCATTCCGGCACCAATGATAATACACATATCCGATTGTTTCATCGGAGTCGATGGTGCGTTTCCACTGATCGGTTTCCTCGGAGTCGATAGCCTTATTGTACAAAGTATAGAAACTGTTGGATGTGTCGAAAGAATAACCGCCGCCGTTCGGCCAGGAAACAGCGTGATCCTGACTTCCGGTTCCGGTTTGTTCCCAATCGACCGGCGTCACGGTCCAACCGGAGCGGGAGGAGTCATATCCGTATTCCGTTTCTTTATCCTTATAACGGTACTGGGTCTTGCTTTCAACGATGTAGTTATCACCTGTCGGCGGCTGCATGGTGGACCACTCGGTCCAATCCACGGGATCATATATCTTCACATCACCGCAGCGGGAACAGGTGTACTTGACTTGTTCCGGCGTGATGCAGGTCCCAGACAGGATTTCTGTGACCTGATAATCATGACCAAGTTTCTCGATGGTTTCTGTCTTCGTTGCACCACAAACCGTGCATGTATAAAGAGATACGCCATCTTCCGTGCAGGTCGCAGGGGTCGAAGAAGTCAGCTCGTAGGTATGCGTCAAATGCTCGTATTCACATATAATCCCAAAAGATTTTTCCGACACCTCAGAATCGACCATGCGATCGTTCCATTTGCCGGTATGCGGATATATGCAGCCGTAATCTTCGTTGCCGTCGTTATTCGGTTCACCACTGTCCCAATTTGAATAAGCAAAGGTTTCGCCCGTGACCCATTCCCACGTTCCTTCATTTGCCGTATCCGAAGCGCCGATCCAGACGCCGTTCATATTTGCGCCGGAGATCAGGCCTTCCACAAAGCTCTGTTCCTGTGCGCTTGTGATCGTGACAAGATGACCGCCTTTTGCTTCACACCATGCTTTCGCCTCGGTCCAAGTCATGGGCGCTTCATAAAACTCATACCGATTTGTTTCTGAGGTCGCTGTCTTCATCAAGACCGGTTCCCCTATCATGAATACCACAGTGCTTTGCGTGTATAAGTAATCGCTGTGATCTGAATTCCACGCGTTCGTATTATAACTCTGCAGTAAAATCTGATATCTGCCGTCCGGCAGATTCCTTGTCAGTCCACTGGTTGCTTTTGTGATCCATTCAATTGCAACATATTGCTGCTGATCGTTATCATATTGTTTGATCCAGATGTTGTATTGAGTTGTATTCACAGTCGGATCCCACTGCAACGTGATCGTGGAGCCGGAAGGATAGTAATACTTAAAGTTTTTGAGGGAAGGTTTGCCGGGGGTATTATTCGTATGAACGATACTGTCAGAATGATAAAACCTATGAACCTGAGAAACAGAGTATGGATGATCCCAACGTATTAAACAGTTACCCGACCCGTCACTTGTTTGAATATTGCACTCTGCAACGCCGAGTGTGTTTCCACTTCTTGAAACAACTACTGCATAATGGGGCACCCATTCGCCGTTGGAATTATATGCTCCAACATCAATATAATCTCCGATTGCTATATTTGAAGTATCTGTACGCTCTTCTAAAGAAGTTTGTCTAACACCATGGATATCATAGAATATTTTTCTCGCAAAACCGCAGCACTGGCTTCCGCCGTCAAAATAGTTGCAGTCATATTTCCCAACGTAATAAGAAATATCGGTTTCTGAGTGAGAAGCACATGGATATGAGCTTGTAGAGTTCGCAAAGGATTCATCATTATTTGCAATTAAACTGTCCCCTGCCTCTGATACGTTAGATACGTAATGGTTCCAGTATTTCCCATGCGGGAACTTGGATCTCAGATCATTAATAATACTTGAAATATCGCCGTCGGAAGAATTCGTAGAATAATTCAACAAAACGTCCACATTGTCGTTCCCGATCGTTCCGCTGTAAGAGGATTCTCCGACATAGGTCTTCCCGTTTGACGCTTTGATATCGTTTACCAAATACGTCGTTCCGGAAGGATGCTGTTCACAATAGTCTGTGACATCGTCACCGACTTTGGTACCGTTGATATAGATATCAAACGTGCCCATTCCGGATACGTTGCCTACGTAATTGCCGTCAAGCGTTCCGTTGACATCAAGATAATACGAATTGGAAGAACCACTGAAATTAGGTCTTACAACACCCCAATAAGAGGGAGAAGTGATCCCGGTATACGCCCAAGAGGTAATTTTGACGACAGGAGATCCATCCGGATAGGATGATATTATCAGATTCTGATGATAGTGTGCACCGTCTTTTCCCATGATCCCCACATGACCATAGGTGTTTCCCGTATAAACCAAAATATCGCCCGCTTGGGGTGTTGCTCCCTGAATACGGCTCCAACCGCTTGGTAAGGTATTCCAGCTGTAGCCTTCTCCGTTCTCATACTGAGGTGATACGCCTAAGAATGCATAATATGCCATAATCAAATCAACACATTGTGCTCCATAGGCCCCATCATAGTCCAAATACTGACCCAGTTTGGATTCAATCCACTGAATCGCTTCGTCAACCGTTTTTGACGTTGCATTTACCTCAACAGGTACAACAGCAAGCAGCATAACAACTGCAAGCAAAACCGCTAAGATTTGTTTGATTCGTTTCATTCGTTCAGCCTCCTGATTTGATTCATATTTGAACAAACCGCCTGCGGCGGTGAGTTACCGTGTTAAAAACGCGCGGGTGTGGCGGAAGCGGTCCTTTCCGGCCGGGTTCAATCCATCCGCGTGAACTCCTTTTCACCGAGCCTTGTGATCAGCGTGCTGGATTCGGGACCGGATACCGTGACGTAGATTTTGCCGAGCAGGAAACGGAAATCCATCTCGATATCATTTCCCCATCCGTCTGTCACGGAGCAGGAACCGTATCCGTTTTCAAGGATTACAACCGCGCGTTCCACCGCGTTGATATGGTTGCGGGAATAAAGACCATAGGTAAACGTGACAAGGGAGCCGTTCGTTTCGTAAATCGTCAGTTCATAGGACGAAAGGGTAGAGATGTTCGTACCGATATCTCGTCTGTTTAGGGTCTGCTGCAGGGAAGAATACGTGAGAGGGCACGCTGTTCCGTTCCCAATCGACTGAAACAAAGGAGTAGGGTGTGCAAGTACTTGCACAGAGAAAAAAAGAAAAGTTAAGTACGACGAGCAAGACGCTTGCAACGTTCCTTATTGCTTTTTTCATACCCGTTCTTCAAATTATACAGTTTTTGCTTATTTTTGAATGCTGCGAAATACTTGGCAACGGCTTCTATTTCAAGATTAAATGTTATTCCAAATTATTATTACAGAAAAAAAGTATTAAATCAATAAACTCTGTCATAACTGTGCGTTAATAATGATCATTTGAGCATGTTAAGACGGCGAGTCTCTGCACTTTTGCGCCGTTCAAAGAAGCATCCGGTCCATTTGATCATGATAAGACTGCATTTATGCGTGTTTTGAAGAAAAAAAGAGATTTATGTTTGATTTTTGTGTTTTTATATAGTATTATGTATAGTATACAATTTGGGTGAGTTTTGGAGGCTGAAAGCTGTGCGAATAAGCATAATTGAGGATAATGCCATGGAGGCGGATCAGTTAAAAGAACAGACTTTGCGGTTGCTGCCAGAAACCCTCGGACGGACCGAGATCGATGTGTATGCGTCCGCGCGGCAGTTTTTGAATGCGGACCAGTATTACGATCTTATGCTGATCGACTGCCTGCTTCCCGATTTGTCCGGCGTAGAGCTGGCAAAGACGATCCGACGGACAAACAGGACGACGGCGTTTATTTTTACGACGTTTTATATGGATTACGCTGTTGAGGGGTATGAAACAAACGCGATGCGCTACCTTCTGAAACCCGTTGAGGATCGAAAACTTCAGGAGGCTCTTTCATATTTTGCAAAACAGCTCGAGTCGCAGACGATCGTCGAACTGACCGGGACCACACGCTACGCGACCTTCGTGAAAAAAAACGAAATCCTGTATGTGGAATATGTTGGGCGAAAGCTCATCGTCCGACTGGAAAACAAGTCGGTGGAATCCCATCGTACAATGAAAGAACTCACGTTTGTACTTGGGGACGAGTTTTTTTTCCGTACATCTCAACGCTTCCTTGTCAATTTCAAGCATATCGCTGCAAAGAATGACAAAACGCTTGTCATAGATAACGGCGAGCACGTTACCATCAGCGGGCGAAGGCTGATGCCGTTCAATCAAGCGTACATCCAGTTCCTTAAGAGGAGTTAAGCCTTGATTTGTGCATTATACTGCCTGAAAGACGCTTTGGCGCTGTTCAGTTATTATCTGATCCTGTATCTGGTGTTTAAGGAAGTCCTTCAAAAGGGCGTCTGGCGCACTGCTGCTTATGAATGTCTCAGCATCGCATGCAGTGCGACGGGATTTCTTTTGCTGTCTGAGAGCACAGAGGAAGCTTTTGCGATCCTTGATTTTATCGCTACCGTTATAGCGATGGCAGGATTGCCGTTTATCTTCAAAAAGCCCCGCTTCTGGCGCTGTTTGGCCATCTTTTTCATTTACTATGCTACGGTAGATACGCTATGGTCTTTTCTCGCGACTTTCTGCGGAGCTGAGATCCTTTGGGAGTGTATCTTTGATATCGTGATCTCAGGTCTGGTATGTTTTGCGGTCGTCCGCGGGGCGAATCATAAGGATCTTAACATTTTAGCCGGTGCGTTTCAGGAAATCCCTGTTTGGCTGCTGATTTCTCTGTTTCTGTTTGAGCTTACAAACTATTACAAAGAATTCGGAACCAGCGAAACAGGATACAACCTGATGTACGTGATCTCATCCTGTCTCGTTTTCGTTTCAATTCTCTACCTGGTCTTTCGGGTATTCCGGCTCGTTTATACGCAAAACAACATTCTGAAACAACTGAACGATCATCTTGAATATGAAAGCGGCAGAATAGAATCTGATGAAGCACTCCGTCGGTTCCGTCACGATTTTAAGAATCATGCGATCGTTTTGAACGCTATGCTGGAGCAGGGAGATTGTGACGGGGCAAAATGCTATTTCAAGAGCGTTTCCGAAGAGTTTTCCGAAAAACAAAACAGGTTTTCCACGGGGAACTCCGTCGTTGATTCACTATTGGATATCAAAGTCGTTTCTGCTGCTGTGCAGAATACGGAGATCTTTTTCGAGGGCGCTATCCCCGAACATGGGATTGAACCGAAAGATATGTGCATATGTTTCGGCAATCTGTTGGATAACGCGATAGAAGCCTGTGCCAAGCTGCCTGAAGGGACGGAGCGGACGATTCGCATCCGTGCTGTTCCGACGAATAATGTTTTGCTCTTGTCCTTTATGAATCCAACTGTGCAAATGAAAAAACTGACGTCCGGACAATTGCCTCAGACCACGAAAAAAGACGTCCGCGTGCATGGAATCGGACTCAAAAACGTGCGTGACACCGCAAAAAAATACAACGGCACACTGCAACTCACCGCGGAAAAAGGAGTCTTTTTTGCCGAACTTTTGATGGAATGCCGTTTATAAAAGCGGATCCTCTTTGTATTCAGGAAGGAGATAGTTTATGAAAAAAGCGATTTGCGTCTTGCTTTTCATGGTGTTTATGTTTTGCTGTTCGATGATTACGGTTTCAGGGAGTGAAATCGTTGATTCCGGAACTTGTGGAACCGGTCTGACGTGGGAGCTGGTTGACGATGGCACGCTGACGATCAACGGAAACGGGGCAATGGACGATTACCGCGTTCAGTATTATGTAACACAGTTGACTCCGGCGATTTATTATCCCTGGTATTCTCACCGTCAGGAAATTCAATCGGTTGTGATCTCTTCCGGCGTTACGCGTATCGGCAATTCAGCATTTACCGCATGCACAGCACTGGAAGACGTTTCCATCTCAGATACGGTGGAAGAAATCGGTATTGCCGCATTTGCGGAATGTCAGGCGCTGCATGAGATCGTTTTGCCGGATAGCGTTACCACGATCGGAAGCGATGCGTTTTGTGAATGCCTCGCACTGCAAAACATGACGCTTTCCACCGGTCTGATCGAAATAGGTTCTTCCGCCTTTTTCGATTGCGGTCAACTTAAATCTGTCGGGGAGATCCCTGCTGGAGTTACGGTGTTGGAAGAAAGACTGTTTGAGGAATGCGTTTCACTCTCTGACGTTACGTTGCCGACCTCGTTGATTTCCATTAAAAAGAGTGTTTTTTATAATTGTAAGGCGTTGGAAAGCATATCGTTCCCTGCTTCATTGACAGAAATCGGGAACGGTGCATTTATGAACTCCGGACTTAAAAGCGTAACCATCCCCGGAAATCTGACAATGCTTGGCGGAAAGGCATTCGCCAGCACCCCGTTGGAAAACGTTACGATGGAATATGGTCTGAAGTCCATTCCAAACGGATTGTTTTCCGGCTGCAACAGCTTGCAGGATCCGCTTATTCCGTCTTCTGTGAAAACCATCGAGGATGATGCTTTTTTTAATAGCGGCATCAAAAATGTTGTGATTCCGGAAGGTGTCGAATCCATTGGTAATCAAGCGTTTAATACCAGTGTTGAAACGATTTCCCTGCCGAATTCTTTAATAAGTATAGGCGATGATGCTTTTCGCGGGACCTTCCGAAGCGTTCATATCCCTTCCGGTGTTCAATCGATTGGGTGCCGAGCCTTCGGCGGCAGGTACATTGCAGAGTTTACGGTTTCAGTCGATAACGGGTATTTTTGCAGTGACGACGGAATTCTGTACAATAAGGATATGACAACGCTTGTGCAGTATCCTCTCGAGAAAAGCTCCGGAGTCTCGTCTTTTTTTGTCCCGAACGGTGTGGAAATACTTGGAGAATATGCTCTCTCGGGTTGTTATTTCGGAACGGTGCTCCTTCCGGATTCACTTACTGAGATCGGGAACGCCGCATTCTACAACTGTGACGGTATCCGATCCATCGATATCCCGGAGGGGGTTACTGTGATAGGAAATAACGCTTTTAACCTCTGTGACAATCTGAGCACAGTCGGCATACCTTCTTCTGTGACCGGGATCGGAAAACAGGCTTTTGCGAACTGTCCTGTGCTTTCATCGGTTGATTATAAAGGATCCAGATGTCAGTGGAATAGGATCGAAATCGGCTCCGGAAATACCAATTTGACAAACGCGGCGCTCACGGTTAATTCTGAGCATGTGCCCTCGCAGCAGGAAACGGTCCTTCATCCCGCGACCTGTACGGAAGAGGGTGAACGTGAAATTACGGTGCGTTGCTCCGTTTGCGATGAATTCATCAGCAGTTATACGGAAAGCATTCCAATGGCGCCGCATGTTCTCATTCATCATGAAGGCAAGTCTCCAACCGTGACGGAATCCGGCTGGGAGCCTTACGATACCTGTGAAAACTGCGATTACACCACATACAGGGAGATTCCCGCGATCACGCCTGATCTTTATGAGGGGTTAGAGTTTGCCTTTCTGGATGGCATCCTGACGGTATCCGGTTCCGGGACGGTTCCAACGGTTCAGAGTATCAGCGACACCCCGCTTGCCGATTACGCGGAAGAATGCAAAGTGATCATAATAGACGATGGAATTACTTCCGTTGCATCTAATGCTTTCAACGGATTCGGCCAGGTTCAGATCCTTATTTTGCGCAATCAGGTTGCGCTGGACTCTGATGCGTTTGAGACGAACGGAAGCCTGACGATGGTGATTTGCGCGGAATCCGTTCAGATGGCGGCAGATACATTTTCCGGCGATACCAGTATTCTGTTCTTTGAATCGAAAACGAAGCCCCATACCGGGATATCGGCGAATAACATAAATGTAATCCCGTATTCATATGCCGATGATACTCTGACTTTTGATGGAAGAGTGGCGATGGATACTTACGGATTACTGGATCTGATGGCCGTGATGTGCGGTTTCTATGAGCCGATTCGGTTTATCAGTTTTACGTCCTATATGTCTCTTGACGTCCCGTTCTATGTTTATAACAAAACGCAGGATGCTTTTGTTCCCGCAGAAAACAACACCCTTGAAGGCGTCAGGTTTTCTGTGAAGATCTCAGACGGAAAAGAGTGGACAAACATCTCATTTAACGATTTCTGCGCGCTTGCTGAAACGCAGGAACTCAACACGTTCAGATTGGTTGCCGATATGGAGACCGGTGAGGAGATCCAGGATAACGATTTTGAAATCACGGAGGAAGAACCGAAGGAAAGCATTATCAAAAGAGTGCTCAAATGGATTACAAGCCTTCTGAATAAATTGTTCAGTTTCTTCTCCAAATAAAAAAAGCATTTGCAAAAACGTCTCATAAACTTAATTCCTTATTCACACAAACGAGGAATAAACAGTCCTTAAATACAGATACTACAGGTGTCATTATCGTGAAATGAAGGAGTTTTTATATGAAGGCAACTGGAATCGTGCGCCGGATCGACGATCTCGGGCGCGTGGTGATCCCGAAGGAGATCCGCCGCACCATGCGCATCCGCGAGGGCGACCCGCTCGAGATCTACACCGCGGCCGACGGCGAGGTCATATTCAAAAAGTATTCCCCGATGGGGGATTTTGCGGAATTCACCGCGCAGTACGCAGAAGTTCTCAACAAGGCCACCGGCATGCCGGTGTTCATCACGGACCGCGACCGCGTGGTCGCGTATTCCGGCGCGGGCAAACGCGATTTTACGGACCGCAGGATCTCGAAGGAACTCGAGGGGCTCATGGAAGAGCGCCTGTCGTTCGTGGCGTCGCCGCGCTCCGGCGTGACGCTCACGCCCGCGGACGGCAGGGAAGAGAAGGCCTGCCTCGCGTTTCCGGTCGTATCGGCGGGCGACGTGTCCGGCGCGGTGGTGGCGCTGTTCAACCAGAAAGGGGACTATCCCGCCCAGCCCGACGCCAAACTCTTGCAGGTGGCGGCGCAGTTTCTCGCGAAGCAGACCGAAGAATGAATATCCCCGGCACGTTTCAGGCGCCTCTCGTGAGGCGTCTTTTTTATATTTCAAAAAAAATGAAAACGCGGACAAGTTTTTTTTATGAACTATTGATTTATTTGTGTTTTGATAGTATAATGATTCTGTTAATTTTGCAAAAATGGAGCAAGGAGATGTTGGAACATGTGTTATGATGTTGCAATTATCGGCGCCGGCGTGATCGGAGCCTTAACTGCAAGAGAGCTTTCAAGATTTGCCCTGAACACCGTTTTGCTCGAGGCGACGAACGACGTGGCCATGGGCGCCACGAAAGCGAACTCCGCGATCGTGCACGCCGGCTTCGACGCGAAACCCGGCACGCTCAAGGCTAAATTCAATGTTAAGGGCTGCGAAATGATGCCTTCCGTCTGCAAGGAGCTCAGCGTTCCCTATAAGAACAACGGGTCTCTCGTCGTGGCGTTCTCTCCCGAAGAGATGGACCACGTGCGCGCCCTCTACGAAAGAGGCCTCGCGAACGGCGTCCCGCAGATGAGCATCCTGAACGAAGAAGAACTCAAGGCGATGGAGCCGAGTCTTGCTCCCGAGGCTTGCGGCGCCCTGCTTGCCGCCAGCGCCGGCATCGTGTGCCCCTACGAGCTCACGATCGCCGCCACCGAAAACGCCGTGACCAACGGCGTGGAGTTCCGCCGCAACAGCAAGGTCGAGGGCATCGACTTCGAAAACGGCGTGTTCACGCTGCACACCCCGCGCGGCGACCTTCAGGCGAAATACGTGATCAACTGCGCCGGCGTGCATTCGGACGACGTTTCCCGCATGGTCGGCGACGACAGCTTCACCATCATCCCGCGCAGAGGCGAATATTTCATCCTCGACAAGGCCGTGGGCAACATGGTGAGCCACACGATCTTCCAGTGCCCCACCGCCATGGGCAAGGGCATCCTCGTTACCCCCACGGTCGACTGCAACCTGATGATCGGCCCCACCGCCGAAGATCTGCCCAAAGAGGACGAAGACAACACCGCCACCACCCCCAAGGGCCTCGCGCAGGTCAAAAAGTTCGCCTGCAAGAGCTGCCCGGCCGTTTCGACCAGAAACGCCATCACCTCCTTCACCGGCGTGCGCGCGCATCCCGACGTGGACGACTTCATCCTCGGGCCGAGCAAGGTCAACGCGCAGTTCATCCAGGGCGCCGGCATTGAGTCGCCGGGTCTGAGCTCCGCCCCCGCCATCGCCGTGTATCTCGCCCACGTGGTCGCCGAGGCGATCGGCGACGTGAAGGCCAACGAGAGCTTCAACGGCGAAAGAAAGGACGTGTTCCGTTTCCGTCACGCCACCGACGAAGAGCGCGCCGCCGCCATCGCGAAGAACCCCGCCTACGGCAGGATCATCTGCCGCTGCGAGACCATCACCGAGGGCGAGATCATCGACGCGATCCGCGCCCCGGCGGGCGCCAGGGACGTTGACGGCGTCAAGCGCCGCACGCGCGCGGGCATGGGCCGCTGCCAAGGCGGTTTCTGCGGCTCGAAGGTCGTTGAGATCCTTGCGCGCGAGCTCGGCTGCGATATCAACGATATCACGAAATTCGGTTCCGGTTCCAACATCCTGTTCAACAAAACGAAATAAGAGGAGGGAAGCAGCTATGTTGAATTATGATCTTGTTGTCGTCGGCGGCGGTCCCGCCGGTATGGCCGCTGCCCTGAAAGCCAAGGAATGCGGCGTTGAGCGCATCATCATTCTCGAAAGAGCCGAAACGCTGGGCGGCATCCTTGAGCAGTGCATCCATTCCGGCTTCGGCCTGACCTATTTCAAAGAAGAGCTTTCCGGCCCCGAATACGCCGCGCGCTTTATCGATATGGTCGAAAAGACCGACATCGTTGTCAAGTGCGACACCATGGTGCTCGACATCGACGAGAATAACCTCGTCACCGCCGTCAACAAAAAGGACGGCCTGCTGAAGATCCAGGCGAAGGCCATCGTGCTCGCCATGGGCTGCCGCGAGCGGCCCCGCGGCGCGCTTGAGATCGCCGGCACGCGCTGCTCCGGCATCATGACCGCCGGCACCGCGCAGAAATACGTCAACCTCGACGGCTACATGCCCGGCAAAAAGGTCGTCATCCTCGGCTCCGGCGACATCGGCCTCATCATGGCGAGAAGAATGACGCTCGAGGGCGCAGAGGTCAAGGTCGTGTGCGAGCTCATGCCGTATTCCGGCGGCCTGAACAGAAACATCGTGCAGTGCCTCAACGACTATAACATCCCGCTGCGCCTTTCCACCACCGTGGTCGAGACCCACGGCAAAGACAGGCTCGAGGGCGTCACGATCGCCCAGGTGGACGATCACCTGCAGCCCATCGAATCCACCAAGGAATACATCGAGTGCGACACGCTGATGCTCTCGGTCGGCCTCATCCCCGAAAACGAGCTGACCAAGAACGTGGGCATCGCGATCGACCGCGTCACCAACGGCGCCGTGGTGGACGAGATGCGCCAGACCGACCACAAGGGCGTGTTCGCCTGCGGCAACGTGCTGCACGTGCACGACCTCGTGGACTTCGTGACCATGGAGAGCCAGCTGGCCGGCCAGGGCGCCGCGGACTACATCCTCGGCAACGCCCCCGCCGAAGCTGTTTACGTCAACACCACGACCGGCAACGGCGTGCGCTATCTCGTGCCGCAGCGCGTCAACGTCAAGAACCCCAACGACGTGAAGCTCTATTTCCGCGTCGGCAAGATCTATAAGGGCGCCAAGGTCGTACTCGAGATCGACGGCAGAATCATTTCGTCCAAAAAGCGTCCGAAGCTGGCGCCCGGCGAAATGGAGAACGTCATCATCTCGGCCGCGGAGCTTGCGAAGATGGACGAAAACAGCACGATCACCGTCAGAGTGGAGGAATAAGACATGAAAAGAGAACTTACCTGCGTCGCCTGCCCGCTCGGCTGCAGCATCACCGTGGAATATGAGGGGACCGAGGTCCTCTCCGTGACCGGCAACACCTGCAAGCGCGGCGACGAATACGCCAGAACCGAGATCGTCAATCCCACCCGCAACATCGCCTCCACCGTCAAGGTGGTCGGCGGCGTGCACCCGGTCGTGCCCGTGAAGACCTCCGCGCCCATCCCGAAGACGATGATCTTCGACTGCATGAAAGAGATCAACAACGTCTGCGTCAACGCGCCCGTTTCGATCGGCCAGGTCGTGATCCCGAACGTGCTCGGCACCGGCGTCGACATCGTGGCGACGAATATCGACTGAGAGGATCGATCTTTATGAATACGGCATATAAAAACGCCAATCTCGCCAGGCCGTCCGCACGGCAGCTCAAATGGCAGGAAACGGAGTTTTACGCGCAGATCAGCTACGGTATGCCGGTTTTCACTTCAACGCAATACGGCAGCGGGCTGACGCCTGCTGCCGTGTTTTGCCCCGAAGCGATGGATACCGACGTCTGGTGCGAGGTGGTGAAGTCCGCCGGCATGCGCGGCATCGTGCTCACGGTCAAGCATTACGACGGCTTCTGCCTCTGGCCCACCGAACAGACCGATTACAGCGTAAAGGCCTCCAACTGGCTCGACGGCGAGGGGGATCTGGTGCGTATGGCAGCCGATTCCTGCAAGCGCGCGGGCCTCAAGTTCGGCGTGCACCTCAGCCTTTGGGACCGTCACGAAAAGACCTACGGCACGGGCAAGGCGTACGACGACTTTTTCTGCGGCGTGCTCGAAGAGCTCTTAACGAACTATGGGCCGCTGTTCACCGTGTGGCTTGACGGCATGATCGGCTCCGATGAGCGCAGAACGCAGGAGTTCGACTTCGGCAGGTATTACGCGCTGATCCGTTCGCTCCAGCCCGACGCCGCGATCGCCTTCATGGGGCCCGACGTGCGCTGGTGCGGCAACGACAGGGGCTTTACGCGCGCTGACGAATGGAGTCCCGTGCCGCGCCGCCTCGGCGTGGACGAGAACGGCGCTTCCGCGCCCTCCGGCGGCAAAAAGGCCACAACGCTCATGTCGCCCGATATCGGCAGCCGCAAGGCGATCAAGGACGATACCGAGTTCATCTGGTACCCCTGCGAGGTCGCGGTGCCCATGCGCAAGCACTGGTTCTTCGACAAGGAGGATAAATACAGCATCCGCACGAAGGATAAGCTGCTCACACTCTATTACAACACGGTGGGCAACAACAGCTGCCTGATGCTCGGCCTCTCGCCCGACAAGCGCGGCGAGATCCCCGAAACGGACCGCCAGGTCCTCGAATCCCTCGGCAAGGACCTCAAAACCTTCTTCGGCGCGAATATCGTGCCCGGTGCCGAAACGATCGAGGCCTCGTCCTCGACCGGCGGGCACGGCGCGAAGAACGTGGCGGAGAAGGACTTTGACGCGTTCTGGAAGCCCTCGCCGTCCGACAAAAAGCCGACGCTCGAGATCCGCTTCGAAAAGGACGAATACTTCGACAAGCTCGTTTTGCGCGAGCATATCGCCAACGGCCAGCACATTGAGGCGTTCGAGGTGTTCGTGCTCAACGAAAAAGGGAAGTGGACCGAGGTTTACAGCGGCGGCACGGTCGGCTACAAGCGGATCTGCCCGCTCAAGCCCGTGAAAACGAAGGCTGTGAAGATCACGTTCCCGGCGTTCCGCGACGAAATGGAGCTCTCGGGCGTGCAGATCAACTGAAGCCCGGCTGCCCGCCGAAATCCCTTGACAAAACCGCCGAACCGTTATATAATGGCAAGGCAGTTTTTAAGGACCATTAGCTCAGTTGGTCAGAGCAACCGGCTCATAACCGGTCGGTCCCGGGTTCAAGTCCCTGATGGTCCACCAAAAAAATCAGCAACCGCGGTTGCTGATTTTTTTATCCAAGCCGCCGAAGAAGGCTTGGCATGTAATCAGCGCGAAGCGCTGTATGGTATCACGGCGAAGCCGTGCATGGCGTCAAGCGCTTACGCTTGCATGTTTCTCGGCGGCTTGATAACATGCAGCCCATTCGGGCTGATTGCATGCAATGCTTTGCATTGATTACATACCGCTCTTTGAGCGGATCGCATACGCGACTTCGTCGAAATTCTCTGCACGCCGACGGCGCGATTTGACTATTGAAAGCCGTCGGCAAATGTGATATTCTTAAAATGGAAAAACACCGTCTTTCCCGTTTTTCCGAAGGAGGCAGATCCATGACCGCAAAGCTGTTTGTTCAGGCGATCGTCAAGTTCCTGCTGGGGCTCGTCATCGTCGGATTACTGGTATTCCTGCCCGCGGGCACGCTCGCGTATCCGCAGGGGTGGCTGTTCATCGGCATTCTGTTCGTGCCGATGTTTTTCGCCGGGATCGTTCTGATGTTCAAAAACCCCGAGCTTCTCAAAAAACGGCTCGACGCCAGAGAAGAAGAAAACGAGCAGAAGCTCGTGCTGCTTCTGAGCGGGCTCATGTTCATCGCGGCGTTCGTGCTGGCTGGGCTCAATTTCCGTTTCGCGTGGCTGGTTCTGCCGATGTGGGTGAGCATTGTCGCCGCCGTCGTGTTCCTCTCTGCTTACGTCCTCTATGCTGAAGTCCTGCGTGAAAACGTCTATCTCTCGCGCACGATCGAGGTGCAGGAGGACCAGAAGGTGATCGACACCGGGCTTTACGGCGTGGTGCGCCACCCGATGTATATGAGCACGCTGCTGCTGTTTCTGGCGATCCCGATCGTGTTGGGCTCGCTCATCTCGTTCGCCGTGATGCTGTGTTACATCCCGATCATCGCGCTTCGCATCAAAAATGAGGAGAAGGTCCTTGAAGAAGGTCTGAAAGGCTATACCGAGTATAAAAAGCGCGTCAAACACAAGGTCATCCCGTTCATCTGGTAAGGAATCGTACAAAAAGAAAAAGCGCCCGTCGGGCGCTTTTTTGATCTGTTTCAGGGGCATGGGTCGCTTATTCAGGCAGATCTGCCAGCGTAAGCGTATACTCTTTATAGAGCCGGTAAGCCTGTTCGTATTTGCCCTCCCGGATGAACGCAAGACAGGGCAGGATCATTTCCGTATAGACCCGCTCCCAAACCTCTTTGGAATCGGCGCGTGCGTTGATCTTTTCCACGACCGCCGGGGCAAGACGGTAATACGTATCCACGTCTTCTTTTCCGTCCTGTGTCCGAAGAACGTATTCGTCGCGGAACCGCCGCAGCTGCGTAAGCTCTTCGCAGTCATCCGGAAGGCCTCTCGCACGGATGCAGGCTGTCGTGACGAAGCAGGAATCGTCGGACGGCGAAGCGGAAAACAAACTGTCAAGAATACTTGAGGACGAGCTTGAGGACGAGCCTGAAAACGAGCTCGAAAACGAGCTTCCGCTATTCTTCGCCGCCCCGGAGCGGCTCGAGTAATCACCTGGGTTGAGCCCCATCCCTTTCAGATAAGAATCCCTTTTATCCGCGTGATTGTAATCGAGAAAATCGGGGTCGCCGCCGTTGTCAAGGATATCCCTTTTCGCGTTTTCATAATCAAAGTTCGGCATCTGCACATTCTCCTTATATTAAGATAGGGGAGCGCGGGCTTTTTTATTCCAGAATGTTGCTCGTGATGAAGTCGATGCCCCAGGCCGTGAGGTTCTCGGCAAAGGCGGGGTCGTCGCAGGTCCAGCAGTTGACTTTCACGCCGTGCTCGTGGAACGTCCGGATGCGCTCTTCATTGAGCTGGGTGTATTCAATGTCGATGTCGAGCCCGTGCGTGCCGAGGATCTGCGGCAGGTCGTCCTGATACCTGCTGGTCAAAAACTGCGCCTCCTGCCCGGGATGAAGCTCCCTCAGGCGCGTCATATTCACAAAGCTGAACGAGATGAAGATCACGCTCGGCAGATAGTCAAGCTCTTTGATCTCGTTGCAGATCGCGGCGATCTCATCCTTCGTGAACTCGTTCTTGAGCTCGAGCACGGCGATCTTGTCATACCGTTTGCACGTGGCGATATACTCCTTGAGCGTCGGGATCAGCGTGTCGGCGCGCTCTTTGTCGCCGTATTTGTCGTTGAGGTGCAAATTGCGCAGCGTATCGAAGGGGGTCTCTTCCACGACCACGTCGGTGGGGCAGAGCCTGCCGGTGTTGTCGTCGTGGAACACCACGAACCGCCCGTCGGAGGTCTTGTGCACGTCGGTCTCGATGCCGTAATACGAGCGGTTGCCAGCCGCAATGAACGAGGCGTTGGTGTTTTCGAGCTCGATGCCCGAAAGCCCGCGGTGCGCCACCATCAGCGTGTCTCTCTTGTTGATCTTCACGGAATCCATAACTATGCTCCTTTTTAATCAGTTTCCGATTTCAGTATAACCCCTCGGCGGGCGTTTTTCAAGAACTTTTCATTGCTTTTTTCGGTAGGGCGTGTTATAATGCATATCATATAAGGGAGGCGATCGGATTGACGGAAAAACGCGTAAGAAAGAATCTCGATCTCGTTTATTATATGCTGTGGGTCGTTTTGATGGGCTGCAGCATTTTCGAGGTCCCCTCGATCGTCCTTTGGGCGCCGATCATCCTGTTCGCCGTGTTCCTCGTCTACCGGCTCACCACGGGCCAGCCGTTCGAGCTGCCGCTCGTGGGCACGCTGTCGCTTCTCGCGTTCGTGGTCGTTTACGTGCTCGCGTATAAGGACCCGAATTACTCGGTGTTCTCGTGGTCGTATATGCATTTCCACGCGGTCCTGATGTTTTTGATGGGATATAATTTCTTCCGTTCGGACGAGCCGCTGCAGGAGAAGTTCAAAAAGCTCGAGTCGCTTTTCCTGGTCGTGGCGCTGATGTATATGGTCTACGTCACGATCACCTACGGCAATTACCTGCTGCACCCCGAAAACGCGCCGGCGCTCGAGCGCCACTACTGGTCGGTCTGGTATGCCCCCGGAACCGTGATCAAGGCCTCCACGGGCTTTTCGGCGTCGTTGTTGTTCGCGGTCGTGTGGGGCGCGTTCACGCTGTTCTTCTCTGAAAAGTGGTATAAAAAGTGCTTCGCGGTGCTTTTGATCGCCTATGCCATCGGCTTTAACATCGCCACCGGCACGCGTCTGCTCGTGTATCTCACGCCCGTGATCCTCGTGGCGGAATTCTTTGTGTGGATCATCTTCCAGAAAAAGAAATACGCTGTCGGCATCGGCGTCACGGTCGCGCTCGTGGCGCTCCTCGGCGCGGCGGTCGCTTACGTTATTCTGAACAAAGACAGGCTCACGACGCAGTTCAACGGCTCGATCATCAACCGCTTCTTCACGATGGGCTTCGGCAGCCCCACGCGCTGGAGCTATCTCAAACACGTGTGGGAAAACTTCAGCGTCACCTACGAGGGCGGCGGCGTCAATTCTCTCACCTTCGGCACGCCTCACAATATGTGGTTCTATATCTACGACTGGGGCGGCTTTAAGAGCTTCGTGCTGTTCTGCGTGTTCACGCTCGTCACGGCCGTGTATTTCATCCGCTTTCTCGCGAACAGACATGTGCCCACGAACATCAAGTTCTTTATCGCCACGCTGTTCGGCACGGTATTCGTGGAATTCATGGTCGAGGACCTGATCCTCCCGCTCCCGTCCTATTATATGCTCTCGTTCTTCACCATCGGGCTCTTCGCCGGGCTCTCCGCCTATCGCCCGGAGGGCGTCGAAAAACGCGCCCGCCGCAAAAAAGAACCCGAAAAAACCGAAGCCGCGTAAAGAATCAGGACCTCGAGGGTCCTGTTTTTTTCGTTATTTGTAAACGCTGAAATGATGGCTCTCGTCCTGCATGTCGTACAGCGTCCCGCCGTTGTCGGCGATGTATTCCTGCTGCCACCGGAGCAGCAGATCCCTGAAGCGGAAAAGCTGTTGGTTATCGGGGCGGCCGTAGCGTGCGGCAAGCTCGGCAACGCCCGGCATCCGCGCGCGGCAGCTGTCGTCCAGCGCCTCAAGCTCGGCAAGGATCTCTTCGGCGGGCATGTCGGCGTACCGCGGCAGGTTTTCGGGTGTGAGCACGAGGTTCAGGTTTCTCGTCTCCGGGTCTTTGACCTCGCCGGAAGCGAGCCACTGGGCCTCGGTTTTGTGCGGCGTCTTCGAGAAGCCCGCGCGGATCTTCTTCGGCAGGCTGTCGAATTCCTGCTTTGTGAGCCGTTGTTCCTGCAGAGCGCGTCCTCGCCCCTTGTTATGAGGCAGATAATAAAAGGGCTGTTTGATCTTTCTGTCTTTCAGCGCCTCGGATAGCGCGTCCATCCCGTCCAGATTCTCGCGGAACAGCGGAACGGTGACGATCGCCGGGAGCTTTGCGCGGTTTGCGGCGTCGAGCATGCGAAGCAGAATGTCGAAATCACCCTTGCACCCCGCGAAGCGGTCGTGATAGTTTTTATCACCGTAAAAAGTCAGGTCGATCTGTTCCACGCCGTTGTCGCGCACGCCTTTCATCAGCTCGTCGAACGCTTCGTCGGTGCGTGACCGGAACCCGTTCATCTGCAGGAACCGCGCGCCGGGGGAGTGGTGGTCTTTGCTGAAACGGATATAGTCGAAAAGGCGCGGCGTGTCCATGCAGTAGCCGATATAGAAAAACGCGTTGAGATCGGGGCGTTTTTCGTCCAGCTCCCGAATCACGCGGTCGGCGAACGCCGTGCTCTCGTCGTAGCCCGCGCCGGTCGCTTTGCCGCACGACGACAAAAGACAATAGCGGCAGTGCGCGCTGCAGGGCACGCAGTAGCTCGCGATGCCGAACGAAACGGTTTTCATTTCAGCCACCTCTTTCTAAACGAAGTTTCGTAAACAGCGTAGCATAAAAGCCGTGGGAATGCAAGTATGGATCGCGGCGTTTTTTTGATAATAAATGATATACGCGGCTTTTGCCGCGAATGATATACGTTGCGCCGTATGATATATTGCGTCTTCGCCGCAATATGATAGGATATCCGTTCATACGCCGCAGGCGTATATCATCCTTTTGGGTATCTCGCCTTCGGCGAGGAATCCAAAAGGATATCATACCGAAGGTATATCACCCGTTCCGGTACGGAACGGATATCATTGAAAAAAGCGTCTTTTGATTGCCAAAAGACGCTTTTTTCATGGCGGAGAGCATGGGATTCGAACCCACGAACCGCTTTTGACGGTTACACGATTTCCAATCGTGCTCCTTCGACCAGCTCGGACAACTCTCCAGACGACGGAAGCTATTATATCCGAAGCGGTTGTAAAAATCAAGTGTTTTTTTTATTTTCGTGAACTTTTTTTGCGCCGCGGCGCGCCGGCGCCGAAAATATTTTCAAGAATGACTTGTTTTTTTCGTCCTCTCCATTTATAATGATAGCGAAACAAAGGAGGCACCCGTATGTCGCAGTTTTTTGTCGTGATCCAAAGAATTGCCGCGTTTTTCGCGGCGATCCTCGCCACGTTCATGAACCTGAGCGTGGGCAACAACATCATCATTTCCAAAGACGCCGACGTGCAGCTCTCGGTCGCGCTCGTCTCCGATACCCACGTGGGGCAGGAGTTCTACCGGCAGCTCACGTTCCCCTCTGGCGTGAAGGATATCTCGCGCCACGTCAAGCCCGACGTCTTTCTCTGCGCGGGCGACTGCACCGATAACGGCAACGACGCCAACTGGCAGGCGTTCAAAGAGCCGATCGACAAATATCTCACCGTGAAAGAGCGCATCATCGCCCTCGGCAACCACGACACGTGGACCTCTTACGACGGCGAGCGGGAATACGACGACGCGAAACGCAACTTCCTGACCTATGCCAACGAGATCATGGGCACCGACTTCGACACGGTCTGGTTCACGCGCGAGATCGGCGGCTACAGCTTCATCGTGATGGGGTCGGAGGATGATTCCGTCGGCGCCACGATCTCGAATGCCCAGCTCAACTGGGTGGAGCGCGAACTCGCCGAAGCCGCCGCGAAGGCTGACGGCAAGCCGATTTTCGTTATTAACCATCAGCCGCTCAATTTCACCCACACGATCGGTGAAAACGAAGACGGCAACGGCTTCTCAAGCAGCGCCGCCAGCGACCGCCTGCTGCAGATCATGGACCGGTATGAAAACGTGTTCTATATCAGCGGCCACGTGCACTACGGTCTGAAAACCGATCCCGAAGGCGAGCCCGAGTGCTACACCACCATCGAAAAGGTCGGCGAACACGTCACCAGCGTCAACCTGCCGTGCTATGCCTACGGCACCTTCTTCACGGGCGGCGAAGACGTGGTCGGGCAGGGCCTCGTGATGTACGTCTATAAGGACCGCGTTGAGTTCAAGGGCAGGAACTTCTTCCTCTCGAACTGGATCACCGCCTTTGACGTCACGGTCCCCCTGACCTGAGAAACGACGATCCCGGAGGCCGCGGCGGCCTCCGGTTTTCTTTTTGCGAATTAAATGTAAAATAACTTGTCTTTTCCTTGAAAAACGGACTTTGGGTATGCTATAATAACACAACAAATCCAAATGGAGCGCACACATGCTTGAAACGAAGCTCGGGATCGATTTCGGTTCCGCCAACATTGCCATCTACGTCGAAAACAGGGGGATCGTGATCAGCGAGCCCTCCGTTGTGGTGTGCGACCGCTATTCCGGCAAGATCATGGCGCAGGGCGAAGAGGCCGACCGCATGAAAGAAAAACTGCCGGCTTCGATGCAGGTGATCTACCCGATCAAGGACGGCGTGGTGCAGGACCATAAAACGGCCCTCTATCTGCTGAAAAACTATATCGACGCGGCGTGCAGGGGCAGGCTTCTGCGCCCGAGCGTGCTGATGAGCGTATCAGGCAACGTGACGGAGATCGAAAAGAAAGCGCTTTTTGACCTCGTGACGGCCGCGGGCGCGGGCAGGGCGTGCTTTATCGAGGAATCCCTGGCGGCTGCCGCCGGCGCGGGCTTTGATCTCAAAATGCCGCGCGGCTCCATGATCTGTGATATCGGCGGCGGCACCACCGAATGCGCCGTCCTGTCTATGGGCAAGATCGTCACGTCCGCCAGCGCGCGCATCGGCGGCAACGACCTCTCGAAGGCGATCACTGACTACATCCTGCATGAACATTCGATCCTGATCGGGCGCGCCACGGCCGAAGAGATCAAGAAAAAAGTCGGCACCGCGGTCTACCGCAACGAAGAGGTCGCCATGATCGCCGCCGGCCAGCACCGCGACACGAGCTTTCCGGTCCTGTTCGAGATCTCGTCCACCGAGATCTACTGGGTGCTGAAATCCTATATCGAAGAGATCCTCGCCTGCATCAAAAGCGTGCTGCAGCAGACCCCGCCCGAGCTCATTGCCGACATCGCGGAGGACGGCCTTGTGATCTGCGGCGGCTCGGCGTATCTCTACGGCATGGAGAAGCACCTTGAGTGGAACCTCGGCATCCGCACGTTCGTGGCGGACGACGCCGCCGAATGCGCCGCCTACGGCCTCGGCAGGCTGCTCAAAAACATGAAAGAACTTGAAAACAACGGCTTTATCTTTGAAACGGCCGACGACGGTGAAGACGATGCGTGATATGAACGATACCATAGAAACGATCAGCGGTTACGTGTCCGACGTCGTGTTCCAGAACTCGACGAACGCGTTTACCGTGCTCGAGATCAACGTGAACGGCGAGCTGCACACGGCCGTCGGCGAGGTTTCCGACATCGCAGCGGGCGAAGAGATCGAGCTCGAGGGCGTCTGGGCGTCGCATCCGACGTTCGGGCGTCAATTCAAATTCACCGTCTGCCGCCGCAGCATGCCCGACACCACGGCAAAGCTGTTCCGCTATCTCTCGTCCGGCGCGGTCAAGGGCATCGGCCCGAAGACCGCCGCGAAGATCATCCGGCTGTTCGGCGACGAGAGCTTCGACGTGCTCGAACGCGACCCGGACCGCCTTGCCGCGATCCCGGGCATCTCGAAAAAGAAGGCGGCCGAGATCAGCAGCGAATTCAATCTCCGCAACGCTCTCAGGCGCATCATGCTGGAGCTCGAATCCTACGGTGTGACGCCCTCCGAGAGCGCGGCGATTTATAAGACGCTCGGCGTCAACGCCGTGGCGATCATCCGCGAGAATCCCTACATCCTGTGCGACGCCGTGAACGGCTTTTCGTTCGAGCGCGTCGAAAAGCTGGTTTCCGACATGGGCGTGGAGCCGGCCCCCGACTACCGCGACCAGGCCGGCATCCTGTATATTCTCACGCACAACCTTTACGCCAACGGCCATACCTGCATCCCGCGCAAGAAGATGTACGCCCCGTGCGAAGATCTGCTGGGTATCGATCAAGCACGTACGGACCTGATGATCACGGCGCTGCTGGCCATGAACAGGCTCGTCTCGTGTGAGATCGACGGGCGCGAGATGCTGTTCCTGCCGAATATCTACGAGGCCGAAAAGAACATCGCCGTCCTGCTCAAACGCGTCGTGCGGCACGTTTCCGCCACAGCGGACGTCACACCCTCCGACATCGAGCGCATCGAGAGTCAGGAGGGCATCGAATACGCCGAAAAGCAGCGCGAGGCGATCCGCATCGCCGCCGAAAAGGGGCTTCTGATCCTCACGGGCGGCCCCGGCACCGGCAAGACCACGGCCGTGCGCGGCATCATCTCGATCCTCGAGCGCAAGAACATCCGCGTGGCGCTGTGCGCGCCCACCGGCATGGCGGCGAAGCGCATGAGCGAGGTCACCGACCGCGAGGCGAAAACGATCCACCGCCTGCTCGAGGTGGAGTGGTCCGAAGACGACAAGCCCGTCTTCCGCCGCAACGCGGGCAACCAGCTCGCCTGCGGGGCGCTGATCGTGGATGAGGTGTCGATGGTCGACGTGGAACTGATGGCGTCGCTGCTCGACGCCCTGCCGCTGGGCTGCCGCGTCATCCTCGTGGGCGACGCCGACCAGCTGCCGAGCGTGGGCCCCGGCAACGTGCTCGGCGACCTGATCGCCTCGGGCGAGATGCCGGTCGTGTGCCTCACCGAGATCTTCCGGCAGGCGCAGAAGAGCCTGATCGTGATGAACGCGCACCGCGTCATCCACGGCGAGCATCCGGTCTTGAACCGCACTGACAGCGACTTCTTCTTCATGCCGCGTGAAACGAGCGAAGCCGTGTCCGACACCCTCGTATCCCTCGTGTCGAAGCGCCTGCCGGACGCTTACGGCTTTTCGCCGATCCTCGACATCCAGGTGCTTTGCCCGTCCAAGCGCGGCGAATGCGGCACGCAGAGCCTCAACCGCCGCCTGCAGGCCGTGCTCAACCCGCCCGCACGCACGAAAAACGAGCTGCGCACCGCCGGCGGCAGGGTCTTCCGCGAGGGCGACCGCGTGATGCAGGTCAAAAACAATTATGATATCCCGTGGAAAAAGGGGGAGGAGACCGGCGACGGCGTTTTCAACGGCGATATCGGCCTCATCCGGCGCATCAACTATCTCACCTCGCTCATGGAGATCGATTTCGACGGGCGCATCGCCGAATACCCGAACGAAAACCTCTCCGAGCTCGAGCTCGCTTACGCGATCACCGTGCACAAGAGCCAGGGCAGCGAATACCCGGTCGCCGTGCTCCCGCTCATCGACAGCCCGCGCCCGCTTATGTACCGCAACCTCCTTTACACCGCCGTGACCCGCGCCAAAAAGATCCTCGTGGTGATCGGCAGGCAGGACGCGGTGTACGCCATGACCGACAACAACAAAACCCACCTCAGATATTCCGCGCTGAAAGCATTTTTACGGGAATAGGGACTTTACAAATTAAAAAAAAGATGATATAATTTATTAAATATTGTCATTTGCGAATCAAAGGAGTGCTTTTTATGCCTCAGGAACTCGAAAAAGTCTACGACCCCGGCAGGGTGGAAGACCGGATCTATAAATTCTGGCTGAACGGCCGCTACTTCCACGCGAAGCGCGAGGCCGGCAAAAAGACCTACACCATCGTGATCCCGCCGCCCAACATCACCGGGCAGCTTCACATGGGCCACGCGCTCGATAATACGCTGCAGGATATCCTGATCCGCTATAAGCGGATGCAGGGTTTTGACGCGTTATGGCTCCCCGGCACCGACCACGCCTCCATCGCCACCGAGGCGAAGATCGTTGAAACGATGCGCAAAGAGGGTCTCAAAAAAGAAGACCTCGGCAGAGAGGGCTTTCTCGTGCGCGCGTGGGACTGGAAAAAGCAATACGGCGGCCGCATCATCGAACAGCTCAAGAAAATGGGCTCTTCCTGCGACTGGGACCGCGAGCGCTTCACGCTCGACGAGGGCTGCTCCAACGCCGTGAAAGAGGTGTTCGTGCAGCTCTATAACGAGGGGCTCATCTACCGCGGCAACCGCATGGTCAACTGGTGCCCCTGCTGCAACACGTCCATTTCCGACGCCGAGGTGGAGTATGAAGAGAAGGACTCCCATTTCTGGCATCTTCTCTATCCCGTGAAAGAGACGGGCGAAAAGCTCGAGCTCGCCACCACCCGACCCGAGACTATGCTCGGCGATACCGCCGTGGCGATCAACCCCGAAGACGAGCGCTATAAGCACCTGCACGGCTGCCACGTGATTTTGCCGCTGCTCAACAAAGAGATCCCGATCGTGCTCGACGAGCACGCCGACCTCGAAAAAGGCACCGGCGTGGTCAAGATCACCCCCGCCCACGACCCGAACGACTTCGAGGTCGGCAAACGGCATGACCTGCCGATCGTGCGCACCTTCACCTACGACGGGCGCATGACCGGCGCCGCCGAAAAGAAAGCGGCGGACGAATACATCGCCAGCGGCCGCGCCGCGCAGGGCGAGCCCGAGGTGCTCGACTGCGGCAAATACGCCGGCATGACCACGAGAGAAGCGCGCAAGGCCATCCTTGCCGATCTCGAGGCCGGCGGTTACCTGAAAGAGACCGAGCCGCTCAAGCACCAGGTCGGCACCTGCTACCGCTGCCATTCCGACATCGAGCCCATGGTGTCGAAGCAGTGGTTCGTGAAGATGGATCCGCTCGCCGGGCCCGCGATCAAGGCGGTGGAAGACGGCGAGATCCGCTTCGTGCCCGAGCGCTTTACAAAAAATTACATCAACTGGATGCGGGGCACCCGCGACTGGTGCATCTCGCGTCAGCTCTGGTGGGGTCACCGCATCCCCGCGTGGTACTGCGACGACTGCGGCCATACCGTGGTGTCGAAGGACGAGCCGAAGGTCTGCCCGAAGTGCGGCGGCGCCCTGCAGCAGGATCCCGACACGCTCGACACGTGGTTCTCGTCCGCGCTGTGGCCGTTCTCCACGCTCGGCTGGCCCGAGGACACCGAAGACCTCAAGCATTACTATCCCACGAACACCCTCGTGACCGGTTACGATATCATCGGTTTCTGGGTCAGCAGAATGATCTTCTCTGGCCTCAAATATACCGGCAAAGCGCCGTTCGACACGGTGCTCATCCACGGCCTCGTGCGCGACGCCCTGGGCAGAAAGATGTCCAAATCTCTCGGCAACGGCATCGACCCGCTTGAGATCATCGACAAATACGGCGCCGACGCCCTGCGCTTCACGCTTGCCACGGGCAACTCCCCGGGCAACGACATGCGCTTCTCCGACGAAAAGGTCGAGGCTTCGCGCAACTTCGCCAACAAGCTCTGGAACGCCGCGCGCTTCATCCAGATGAACCTCGACGGCCTTGAAAAGCCCCTGCCCTTGCCGGACGAGCTGAACCTTGAGGACCGCTGGATCCTCACGCGTTATAACGAGCTCGTTCGCGACGTCACCGACAACCTCGATAAATTCGAGCTCGGCATGGCTGTCTCGAAGCTCTACGATTTCATCTGGGACGTGTTCTGCGACTGGCATATCGAGCTTTGCAAGATCCGCCTCAATTCCGACGACGAAAAACTCAAAAACGACGCGCGCGCCATGCTGGTTTACGTGCTGTCGAACACCTTAAAGCTTTTGCATCCATTCATGCCGTTCATCACCGAAGAGATCTGGCAGACCCTGCCGCACGAAGGCGAGTCGATCATGGTCTCGCCGTGGCCGGCGTTCGACCCCGCGCTTTCGTATCCGGACGCCGCCGCGCAGATGGAGGCCGTGATGGCCTGCGTCAAGGCGGTGCGCAACCGCCGCGCCGAAATGAACGTGCCGCCGTCCAAAAAAGCGCACCTGAACATCTCCGCGCAGGATGCGTCCCTCTTTGAGCAGTCCGCGCCCTATTTCATCCGGCTTGCCTCCGCCTCGGCGGTCACGGTCGGGCAGGAAGCGGATTTCGACACCGAACGCTCGGTGTGCGTCATCACCGACAAGGCGAAGATCTTCATCCCGATGAACGAGCTCGTCGATTTCGAGGCCGAGCGCAAGCGCCTGACCAAAGAGCTCGAGGACGTGGAGCGCAAGCTCGCGTCGATCAACGCCAAGCTCTCGAATGAGGGCTTCCTCGCCAAGGCGCCGCAGAAGGTGATCGACGAGCAGAAAGAAAGCCTCGCCCGTTTCTCCGAAAAGGCCGCGCTGCTGCGTGAAAGCATCGCCAAACTCGGCGCGTGATATGGAACCGGACGCCGTAACCTATTACCATTCGCTCGGGCGCTTCGGCGTGCAGCCGGGGCTTGAGAGGATCCGTGCGCTGTGCGCCCTGCTCGGGGACCCGCAGAATGCATTCCGGTGCGTCCACGTGGCGGGCACCAACGGCAAGGGCAGCACCTCGACCATGCTCGCGTCCATACTGCGGTCGGCAGGGTACCGTACCGGGCTCTATACGTCCCCCTACGTCCTCGATTTCCGCGAGCGCATCCGCCTGAACGGCGACATGATCTCCGAAGCCGCCCTCGCCGATGTCACCGACCAAGTGCGAAAAGCGGTCGAAACGCTGAACGGGCAGGGGATCTGGCCCACCGAATTCGAGGCCGTGACCGCCGCCGCGTTCCTGTATTACGCGCGGCAGGGCTGCGAGATTGCGGTGCTCGAGGCCGGTCTCGGCGGCAGGTTCGACGCCACGAACCTGATCGTAAAGCCGCTCGTCAGCGTCATCACGTCGATCTCGTTCGACCACACCGCCGTGCTCGGCGACACCCTCGCAAAGATCGCTTGGGAAAAAAGCGGCATCATCAAGCAAGCTGCACCCGTCGTCACCACCGACCGGCAGCCGCACGAGGCGTTCGGGGTTATCGCCTCAACGGCCGCCTCGCTGAACGCGCCGCTGCTCATCAGCTGCCCGTCGGAACAGTTTGTGATTGGCGAAGGCTCGCTTCACGGCACGAAGATCACGTATCACGGCATCGAAACGCGCTGTCCGTTTCCGGGCGCGCACCAGCTCGAGAACCTCGGGCTCGTGCTCAAAGCCGTCGACGCCCTGCGTGAGAAGGGGATCATGATCCCCGACGCCGCGGTCAAAACGGGGCTCGACAATTCGTTCATCCCCGCGCGCTGCGAAGTGCTGTCAACCGACCCCCTCGTACTGCTCGACGGGTCGCACAACCCCGGTGGGGTCGGATCGCTCAAAAAACTGATTAATACTTATTTGCCGAATAAACGCCTGCTGGCCGTGACCGGCATGATGGAAGACAAGGATCTTCAAACCGTCGTGCCCGTGCTCGCGAGCCTGTTCGAGCGCGTGATCACCGTCACGCCGTCGAATCCCCGCGCCATTCCCGCAGACCGGTTCGCCGAAATATTCCGCGAACAAGGCGTGCTGGCCGACGCCGCGCCGGACGTTGAATCCGGCATCGTCTCAGCCTTTGAATCTTTGCCGTCTTACGACGGGCTCGTCGTCTGCGGGTCGCTGTATCTCGCCGCCGACGCGAGGCCGATTCTTATCGATACAATCAATACACGCTTTCATAAGGGAGGAAAAATATCATGACTATGACTGTCGACGCTGCGATCGTCAGCAGAAAATCCGCCGCTCTTGATTTCAATACGGACGGCATCAACGCCTCGGGCAAGATCTGGCCGAGAGAGGTCGTCCATTCCGAAAAGGGCATCCGCGCCGCGGGCGTGAGCAAGGACCGCCCCTTCTACGTGCTCGCGAGCTCCGCCTCGAAGGGCACGGCGGAGAGCGCCGCCGACCTGTTCAAAAACTGCGTCGAGGGCTTCGCCGAGGACGGCTCGAACTTCGCCGACATGATCGCCGAGTTCTTCCGCGCCTTCGCGAAGGTGCTCGTGGATTCGGGCTTTGATTCGTCCGACTGCGATTTCTCGATCTTCGTCGGCGTGAACGACAAGGTCTATCTCGCCAAAATGGGCACCTCGAAGCTCTATCGCATCCGCGACGACTTCTGCGAGGTCGTCGAGCCTGTCAAGCGCGGTTTCCCCGACGGCAAGTCCGAATACGGCGTCGCCGTGATCGACGACGTGCTCGTGGACGATACGTTCGTGCTGCTGACCGAAAAGGTCGCCGAGGCCCTCAACGAGGACCTGATGGAGGCCATCTATAAGAACGCCGCGGGCGACATCAAAAAGGTCGTGGCGCAGTTCGCCTCGCAGGCCGTGCGCTTCGGCTGCAAGGACGCGATCTCGGCGATCGTGATCAAGATCACCGAGGTGGGCGAGTCCGCTTCGTCCTTCGTGCCGCCCATCGTGCCCGCGTTCGGCACGGACGATCCCTATCAAAGGGAATCCGAATACGATGCAGACGCGTATGCCGTTCCCGAACCCGTTGAAGAGGAGCCCGCCGAAGACGACGGCACCGTGCCCGTGAGCAAGGGCAAGAAGATCGCGTTCCTCGCCGTGACCACGATCCTCGTCGTTCTGCTGCTCGGCATCATCTTCTTCGTCGTGAGCAAGATCGCCGAAACGCATAAGGCGGAACCCGGCACGACCGCGCCCGCCGGCACCGAGGCCGAAGCCACCGACGAGACCACCACCGAACCCGCTTCGACCGAGGAATCGACCTCCGAAGAGGAATCCTCGTCCGAGGAAGCGTCCTCTGAAGAAGCTTCGACCGAGGAACCCACCACGGAAGAGCCCACGACCGAAAGACCTGTTGAGAGAACGACGGAAGAGCCTGCTCCCGAAACGACCGAAGAGCCCGCCCCCGAAACGACGGAAGAGCCCGCCCCCGAAACAACGGAAGAGCCCGCTCCCGAAACGACCGAAGAGCCCGTTCCCGAAACGACCGAAGAGCCCGCTCCCGAAACGACCGAAGAGCCCGCTCCCGATGAACCCGGCGGCGACGAGACCCCTGAGGAATAATTCATCCCGCCTATTGATTTTCACTTGGATCTGTGGTATAGTATAATCACCATCGGAAGAAAGGACGGTTTATTATGGAAGGTATTCTTGATAAAATGAGCCCCGCGATCCAAACGATCGCCGTTTACGCCTCGTATCTGATCTCTGCTGTCAAAAAGATGCTCTCACTGTTCAGATTCGCCACGGGCGTCGATATCGTTCCCGAAACGAGCGAAGGCTGAACCGACCGATGACAATACGGCCTCGCGCCGTGATGAAAAAGGACCTTGCGCGTCTCCCGGAAACGTTGTTTCCGGCGGGACCCATGCGGGTCTTTTTTCGTTATATGGATATTTTTTTTAAGAAACTATTGTTTACTATAGATTTATATGCTATACTAAAATGAAAACTTCTATGCTGTCACAAGCGACGGCGTGATTGGAGAAAACGAATGGTCATTTTGGGGATCGATCCCGGCTACGCGATAGTAGGCTACGGGGTCCTGTCCTATGAGAACAACCGCTTCGGCATCCTCGATTTCGGCGCGATCACCACGCCGGCGGACATGGATTTCTTCCAGCGGCTCAAAAACATCTACGACGATATGTGCTTTCTGCTGGATAAATACCGTCCCGACGCGATGTCGATCGAAAAGCTGTTTTTCAACACGAACCAGAAAACCGCGATCGACGTGGCGCAGGCGCGCGGCGTGATTCTGCTAGCCGCGAAGCAGCACGGTGCCGGGATCTTCGAGTATACGCCTTTGCAGGTCAAGCAGAGCGTCGTGGGGTACGGCCGCGCCGAAAAAAAGCAGGTCCAGGAGATGACGAAATCCATCCTCGGCCTCAACAAAGTGCCCAAACCCGACGACACGGCCGACGCCCTCGCGCTCGCGCTGTGCCACGCGCACTGCAGCGGGTCGCTGTTTTCGGCGATCCGGCAGCAGCCCAAATAAAAAACTCACAGACAGGCAGGGAACAGCATGTTTTATTCATTGACGGGCAAGATCGTATGCACCGAGCCCACCTTCGTCGCGATCGACTGCGGAGGCGTCGCCTACCGCTGCACCGCGTCGCTGAACACTATAAGACAGCTTCCGCCGAACGGCGGCGTCGTCACGCTCTACACGCATCTGGTGTTCAACCAGAACGCGACCGCGAAGGACGACGCGTTTGAGCTCATCGGTTTTATCGACAAGGATGAGCTCGCGTTCTTCAAGATGCTCGTCTCGGTGTCGGGCGTCGGCGCGAAAGCCGCGATCTCGATCCTTTCCACGGCGTCTCCGTCCGCCCTGGCGCTTTCGATCGCCTCGGGCGACGTCAAGGCCATCACACGGGCGCAGGGCATCGGGCCCAAGATCGCGCAGCGCGTGGTGCTCGAGCTCAAGGGCAAGGTCGGCAAGCTCGCGCCCAATGAGATCACGTCGTCCGACGCCGCGGGCTACGAGCAGACCACGATCCTCGGCAATGTGTCCGAGGCGGTCAGCGCACTCGTTTCACTCGGGTTCGGCGCCGCGGACGCGCAGAAGGCGCTCGCGGGGCTCGACCCCGCGCTGCCCGTACAGGTGCTGATCAAAGAAGGCCTGCGCAAGCTTTCATGGGGAGGTTAACGGTTTATGGCGATCAGTTCTTATGAAGACGACGATTTCCGCATGGCGTCGCCCTCGTTCTCCGCGCCCGACGTGGAGATCGAAAACAGCCTGCGGCCCAAAACGCTCGACGAATACATCGGGCAGGCAAAAGTCAAAGAGAATCTGAATATCTATATGCAGGCGGCTCTGGCGCGCGGCGAACCGCTCGACCACGTGCTGCTCTACGGCCCGCCCGGTCTCGGCAAGACCACGCTCGCGGGCATCATCGCGAACACCATGGGCGCGCAGCTCAGGGTGACCTCGGGCCCCGCGATCGAAAAGCCCGGCGATCTGGCCGCCCTGCTCACGAACCTCGGCCCCGGCGACATATTGTTCATCGACGAGATCCACCGCCTGTCGCGCAGCGTTGAAGAAGTGCTCTATCCCGCGATGGAAGAGCACGCGATCGACATCATCATCGGCAAGGGCCCGTCGGCGCGCAGTATCCGCCTCGATCTGCCGCCCTTTACGCTTGTGGCGGCCACCACAAAGGCAGGATCTCTTTCCGCACCCCTCAGAGACCGCTTCGGCACCGTGGAGCGTCTCGAGCTTTACAGCCCCGAGGATCTCAGCAAGATCGTGACCCGCAGTGCCGGGATCCTCGGCATCGACATCGAGCCCGACGGCGCGATCGAGATCGCCTCGCGCTCGCGCGGCACGCCGAGACTCGCGAACCGCTACTTAAAGCGCGTGCGCGATTTCTCGCAGGTGATCGGCAGCGGGCGTATTACGCTTGAGGATGCGCAGCTCGCTTTGCGCAGGATGGATATCGACGAGCTGGGTCTCGACAATATCGACCGGCGCATGCTCTCCACCATGATCCACAACTACAAAGGCGGCCCCGTGGGCCTCGAGACCATCGCCGCCGCGATCGGCGAGGAATCGGTCACGATCGAGGACGTTTACGAGCCGTATCTGATGCAGATCGGTTTTTTGGCCAGAACGCCCCGCGGGCGCGAGGTCACGAACGCCGCCTATATTCATCTGGGGATCCCGGTCCCCGAAAAATAAACGCCCTGAAAGGATTTTGCTGCTATGGGAAGATTATTCGGAACCGACGGTGCGAGAGGCATCGCGAACACCGAGATCAGCTGCGAGCTCGCGATGAAGATCGGCCGCGCCGCCGCCATGGTGCTCGGTGAAAACAAGGGGGACCGCAAGCTCAAGGTGCTCGTCGGCACCGACACGCGCATCTCCGCCGACATGCTCTCGAGCGCCATTGCCGCGGGCTTCTGCTCTGTGGGCTGCGACGTGCTGCAGCTCGGCGTGGTGCCCACCCCCGCGGTCGCGTTCCTCGTCAAGGAGTATTCCTACGACGCGGGCGTTATGATCTCGGCGTCGCACAACCCCTGCGAATACAACGGCATCAAGATCTTCCGCTCGAACGGCTACAAGCTGCCCGACGAGATGGAAGAGAAGATCGAGGCGATCATTCTGGATGAGATCGTGCCCCCGCCCCTGAAAGTGGGCGAAGAGGTCGGCTCGATCACCTCGGGTAGAAACGCCGTGAAGGATTATATCCACCACATCGAAAACACGGCCGTGGGTCATTTCTACGGCATGCGCATCGCCATCGACTGCGCCAACGGCTCCGCCAGCGAGACCGCGAACGAGCTGTTCCGCCGCCTCGGCGCCGAGTGCACGGTCATCAACTGCCGGCCCGACGGCACCAACATCAACAAAAACTGCGGCTCCACGCACATCGAGAACCTGCAGGCTTACGTGCGCGACAACGGCTTCGACATGGGCCTCGCGTTCGACGGCGACGCCGACCGGCTCCTGTGCACCGACGAAGAGGGCAACCTCGTGGACGGCGACAAGATCATGGCGATCTGCGCCAAGCACATGAAAAAGCACGGCAGGCTCAACGCCAATACGCTCGTCGCCACCGTGATGAGCAACATGGGCCTGTTCAAGTTCTGCGAGGAAAACGGCATCAACTGCGAAAAGACCAAGGTCGGCGACCGCTACGTGCTCGAGCGGATGCTTGAAAAGGGCTTCCACATCGGCGGCGAGCAGTCCGGCCACGTGATCTTCCTCGACTACGCCACCACAGGCGACGGCCAGCTCACCGCCGTGCAGCTTCTGAACGTGATCCGCGAATCCGGCAAAACGTTGGGCGAGCTTGCCTCCGAGATCGAGATCTTCCCGCAGGTGCTCAAGAACGTGCGCGTCAGCTCCCTCGGCAAGTTAAGACTGTTTGAAGATAAAGAGATTAAAATCGCGATTGAGGCCGCCGAAAAAGAGCTCGGCGAAAACGGCCGCGTGCTCGTGCGCGCCTCCGGCACCGAGCCTCTGGTGCGCGTGATGCTCGAGGGCAAAGACAAAGATCAGATCGCGCGTCTCTCCGAGCAGATTGCCGAGGTCGTAAGGGAAAGGCTGATATAATGAGGATCGCGTCTGACTGGAAGTCTTATCAGCTGCTCGACTGCTCCGACGGCGAGCGCCTCGAACGATGGGACCGCTATATCCTGATCCGCCCCGACCCGCAGGTGATCTGGCAAACGCCGCGCCTCGACCCGCTCTGGAAAAAAGCGGACGCGCGCTATTCCCGCTCGAACACCGGCGGCGGGCATTGGGACGTGTTTACGAAGCTGCCGGACGAGTGGACCGTGCCCTATAAGGACCTGTCGTTCCACGTCAAGCCTATGGGCTTCAAGCACACCGGCATCTTCCCCGAGCAGGCCGTCAACTGGGATCTCGTGTCCGTGATCGCGAAAGCGGCGGGCCGCCCGCTCAAAATGCTCAACCTCTTCGCTTACACCGGCTGCGCCACCGTGAGCGCCCTGAACGCGGGCGTGAGCGTGACGCACGTGGACGCCTCAAAAGGCATGGTGCAGTGGGCGAAAGAAAACGCGGCCCTGTCCGGCGTCGCCGACAAGCCCGTGCGCTGGCTCGTGGACGACTGCATCAAGTTCGTCGAACGGGAGATAAGGCGCGGGAACCGCTACGATATCATCGTGATGGATCCGCCCTCTTACGGGCGCGGCCCGGGGGGCGAAGTATGGAAGCTCGAGAGCGAGGTCTACGCCCTGTGCGAAAAATGCGTGGGGCTCCTCGCCGACGACGCGAAACTGTTTCTTATAAACTCCTATACCACCGGGCTTTCGCCGTCGGTGATGGCATATATCCTCGGGTCGCTCGTGATTCCGAAGCTCGGCGGCAGCGTGTCCGCCGACGAGATCGGGCTGCCCGTCAAAAACACCGGGCTCACGCTGCCGTGCGGCGCCTCGGCGATCTGGACAAGATAAACGCTTTACAAGAGGAACGAATGGAACGAAAAGATCTCCTGTCTTTTCAGCAGGTGCGGTTTACGTATGACGAAGAAGCCGGGACGCGTCCCGCTTTGCAAGGGATCTCCTTTACGGTGAAAGAAGGGGAGTTCCTCTGCATGCTCGGGCACAACGGCTCGGGCAAGTCTACTGTCGCGAAGCTCGCGAACGCCCTGCTCGTGCCCGACAGCGGCACGGTCCTCGTGGACGGCGCCGATACCAAAGACCCCGAAAAGCAGCTCGAGATCCGCAAAACGGTCGGCATCGTGTTCCAGAACCCCGACAACCAGATCGTGGCGTCGATCGTGGAAGAGGACGTGGCCTTCGGGCCCGAAAACCTCTGCCTGCCGCCCGAAGAGATCCGCCGCCGCGTGGACGACGCCCTCAAAGCCGTGGATATGTACGATTACCGCCTGCAGGAGACCTACTGCCTGTCGGGCGGGCAGAAGCAGCGCGTCGCGATCGCCGGCATGATCGCCATGCGCCCGAAATGCGTCATATTCGACGAACCCACCGCCATGCTCGACCCCAAGGGCAGGCGCTCGATCCTCGGCACGATCAAAGCCCTCAACCGCGACTTCGGCCTCACCGTGGTGCTGATCACGCACTTTATGGAAGAAGCCGCCGCGGCGGACCGCGTCATCGTGCTCGACGACGGCAAGATCCTGCTCGAGGGCTCGCCCCGCGAGGTGTTCTCGCATACCGATACGCTTGTATCAAGCGGGCTTGAAGTCCCCGATACGGCGAAGCTGTGTTATGAACTCAATCGCCGCGGCGTGCCGATGCCCGCCGACGTGCTCACCGAGGATGAGTTCACGGGGGCCTTCCTCAAACTCTTGAAAGAAAACGGAGCGTAATATGCCCATACTCGAAGCCAAAGGGATATCTTTCGGATACGGGCATCACACGCCCTTCGAAAAACAAGCTGTAAGAAACGTCTCTTTTTCGGTCGAAAAAGGGGAGTGCCTCGCCGTGATCGGGCACACCGGTTCCGGCAAATCCACGCTCATGCAGATGCTCAACGGCCTTCTGAAGCCCGAAGAGGGGCAGGTACTGCTGAACGGCGAGGATATCAACCGCAGCAAGAAAACCGCCGCCGCGGCGCGTTTCAGGGTCGGGCTGTGCTTCCAGTACCCCGAATACCAGCTTTTCGGCGAAACCTCGGCCGAGGATATCGCCTTCGGCCCGAAAAACATGGGCCTTGCGGCCGATGAGATCCGCCGCCGCGTGAAAGACGCCGCCTCGATCGTGGGCCTGCCCGAAGAGAAGCTCAGCGTCTCTCCCTTCGATCTCTCAGGCGGGCAGAAGCGCCGCTGCGCGATCGCCGGCGTGATCGCCATGGAGCCTGAAATCCTGATCCTCGACGAGCCCATCGCGGGCCTCGACCCCGCGGGCAGGGAAGAGATCCTCGATCTCATCCGCCGTTACCGCGCCGAAAACGGCGCCACCGTGATCATCGTGACGCACAGTATGGAAACGGCCGCCGAGATCGCCGACCGCGTGCTCGTGCTCGACCGCGGCAGCGTCGCCCTCACCGGCACGCCGGCCGAGATCTTCTCCGACCCCGAAAAACTCAATTCCATCGGGCTTGACGTGCCCTCGTTCACCCGTATCATCGCCGCGATCAGAAAGGCGGGCGTTCCCGTTGAGGACGCCTACACCCTGTCCGCAGCTGCCGACGTCCTCTCGTCGCTCTGGAAGGGGGGACGCGCCACGTGATCAAGGATATCACCATCGGCCAGTTCTTCCCTGGGCAGTCTTTTATCCATAAGCTCGACCCGCGCGCGAAGATCGTGCTGCTCATCGTTTATATCGTCACCCTGTTCCTGTGCAAAAGCTTCTTTTCGCTCGCGCTGATGCTGGCGTTCGCGATCACAGCAGTGCTGCTGTCACGCGTGTCGCCGAAGATGATCTGGAAAAGCATGAAGGCGATCGTTATTTTGCTCGTGTTCACCGCTGTTTTGCAGATCGTGTACAATGACAAGGGCGACGTACTCTGGAAGCCGTTTGAGAACAGTTCCTTCGCCGTCACCACGGGCGGCGTGTACGCTGCGGTGTTCCTGATCGTGCGCATCTGCGCGCTGATCCTGCTTACGTCGCTGCTGACCTACACCACCTCGGCAACGCTTCTCACCGACGCGATCGAAAAACTGTTGTCGCCGTTGAAGCTGCTGCGCATCCCCGTGCACTCGCTCGCGATGATGATGACGATCGCCCTCAGGTTCATCCCGACGCTTTTGCGCGAGATCGACATCATCATGAGCGCGCAGAAGGCCCGCGGCGCCATGCTCGATTCCGGCGGCCTCGGGCAGCGCCTCAAGGCGCTCACTTCGGTGTTCGTGCCGCTGCTCGTCTCATCGTTCCGCCGCGCCGCGGAGCTCGCCACGGCCATGGAATGCCGCTGCTATACCGACGGCGCGAACCGCACCCGCATGCGCAGGATGCGCTTTACGTGGCGCGATCTCGTCGCCGCCCTCACGCTCGCGGCGTTCGCCGCCGCGGTGATCTTCACGAGCTTTTATCCGATCGCTCAAACTTTGATCTTTCAACCGGTGATCACATGAACTATTTGCTGACCCTGATGTTCGACGGCTCGTATTTCCACGGCTGGCAGACGCAGAAAAACGCGTATTCGGTGCAGGAAAACCTTGAAGACGCCATCGAAAAGCTGTTCGGCGAGCGCGTGCGCGTGCAGGGCTGCAGCCGGACCGACGCGGGCGTGCACGCCCGTTCGTTCAAGGCCAATTTCTCGACGCAGAAGGAAATGCCGTGCGAGACCGTCATCAGCGGACTCAATTTCTTCCTGCACGAGGCCGTGTCCGTCCAGACCTGCGTGACCGTGCCCGATGCGTTCAACGCGCGGTTCGACTGCGCCTCGAAGGAATACGAATACGTCTTTTACGTCGGCAGGGAGCGCAACCCGTTTTATAAGAACAGGGCATCACACGTCAAGCACGCCCTCGACGTGCCGCTCATGGACCGCGAGGCGAAATGTTTTCTCGGCACGCACGATTTTTCGGCGTTCTGCGCCGCCGGTTCCTCCGTTTTATCGAACGTGAGAACGGTGACCGAGGCGGAAGTGACCGCCCGCGGCGACCTCGTGGTGTTCCGCGTGCGGGCGGACGGCTTCCTTTACAACATGGTGCGCATCATGGCCGGCACGCTTTTGTATATCTCAGAGGGCAAGATCCCGCCCGGCGAGATCCCGGCGATCCTGTCGTCAAAGGACAGGACGCTCGCGGGCAAGACCGCCCCGCCCGAGGGGCTGTATCTGAATCAGGTGTTTTATAAGGAGGGGAGTCTGTGAAAAAAGATAAGGATTTTCAGTATCTTGAGGATCTGCTGCGCGATCCCGCGGAGATCATGAAAGAAGAGGAAGAGAAAAGGCGCGAAGAGCCCGAGGCGGATGACGAAGCCCCGGACGTGCCCGAAGACTACGCCGAAGAAACCGAAGAACCGCTCCCCGGCAAAAAGAAAAAGAGCCCCGCGCAGAAAAAAAGACCCGAGATCGCGCCGAAGCTCAAGGTTTTGGCCGTGCTCCTTCTTATCGTCGCGATCATCGTCGGCGCCGTATACGGGGTGTCGGCGCTCATCAAAAAGGCAAACTCCTCGTTCATCAACGGCGCGTCGGTGTTTTACCCGATCGCGTCGGACAGCGTCCTCTCGCTCTACCCCTATCCCGAAGGCGTCATCGTGCTCACGGGCAACTCGGTCGAATACGTCGACGCCACGGGCAAGCTGATCGAAAAGAACACGCATCTCTACGCGTCGCCCGTTCTAAAATCCTCCGGCAAGCACGTCCTGCTCTATGATAAGGGCGGGCGCGACCTCAGGCTCGAGAAGAACGCGCGCGTCGTTACCACGGTATCCGCCGACGCCGAGATCAGCAACGGCGCGATCGCGCCGAACGGCACATTCGCCTACGTGCTCAACGCCGACGGCGTTTACCAGACGCACATCTACGTGTATACCGCGGGCGAGAAAAAGCTGTTCGAGTGGGGCGGCCCCGATTATCTGATCGACATCGCCCTGTCCGACAACGGCAAAAAGGTCGCGTTCAGCATGCTCCAGGTGAAGGACGCCTCTTATATCACGAACGTCTACGTCTACGATATCGCGTCCGAGAAAAAGACGCTGCTCGGCTCGTGTTCGTTCGACGCCGAGGCCGCTTACTGCGTGCGCTTTTTGTCGAACAAAGAGGTCGCGATCCTCACGGGCAACGGCGTTTACCGCATGAACGCCGACGGCGAGACGGAGACGCTCAGCACCTTCTCGTCCAACGAGCTCAAGCACACCGTCGTGAGCCCCGGCAAGCTGACCGCCGTCGCCTTGAACCTCTTCGGCAACGAAAAGAACACCGAGGTCCGGTTCTTCGATAAAAAACTGAACGAAGCGTTTACGCTGAACTACGGCGAAACGGTCCTGTCGATGAGCGCCTCCGGCTCCGACACGGCAATGCAGTTTGCCGACCGCATCCTCGTCGTTGACCACGAAGGCGAAGAGACCGGCAACATCCCGCTCACGGAGTCGTGCTACAAGATCCTCCTCAACGACGACCGCGTGTATATCCTGACCGCGAACGGCCTCAAGTGTTACGATTCGGATTACACGGCGCCGGACGAGGCAGAATAAGAGAGGTGGGTTTATGGTCATTGATCTGTTGTGTCTTGCCCTGATCGCCCTGGTCGTGTGGACCTGCGCGCGCAAAGGCATCTTCATCGTGATCCTGCACGTGCTGTCATACGTCATCGCGGGCGTGCTCGCGAAAATCTCGGCGCCGGAGCTCGCGAAGTATATCTACGACGCGTTCCTGCACCAGCGGATGCTCAATAAGCTCGCTACCGTCCTGCCGAGCGGCTCGGTCGGCGGCGGCGTGAACGAGGTGATCGACGCCGTCGTGCAGGGGCTGCCCGAAAAGGTGCGTCCCATCGCGGATTTTCTGAAGCTGATCCCCACCGAAAGTGCGAAAAACGAGCTCTCCGGGGTGCTCACCGTCTCCCAGATCGAGGGGCAGTACGTGGCTCCAATTGTAACAAAAGTGGCAACTTTTATTACAATGGTCCTGCTCTTCATCGTGATCTCTGTTATACTCAGACTGGTATCAGCTTGGATCAACGCGGCGCTTTTTGAAAAACGCGAAGGCGGGGCCCTTTACACCGCCAACAAAGTGGGCGGCGGGCTTCTGGGCCTTGTCAAGGGGGCGATCCCCGTCGCGTTCATCGGCGTTATCCTGATCCTTGCTGCGCCCGTGATCAACAACGAGTTTTTGCTGAGCCAGGTGAACGGCTCGTATCTTTGCAGGTTCCTTGCGAATCTGTTAGTGTGAAAAGGAGAAAGAGGAAATGGAACATACGCCTGAAACCACCAAGAAACAGGAAACCGAAGGCCTGTTCGACAACGTCTGGACGGTGCCGAATCTGCTGTCCTTCATCCGCATCCTACTGATCCCCGTGTTCGCCGTCCTGTTTTATAAGGGCCAGCACGAAGACAAAGGGATCTATCTGCTCTGGGCCGTCGTGGTGCTCGCCCTTTCGGGCCTCAGCGACTTTTTCGACGGCAAGATCGCCCGCCGCTTCAATCAGGTAAGCGCTTTGGGCAAGCTGCTCGACCCCATCGCCGATAAGCTCACGCAGGCCACGATCGCCGTCATGCTGTTCTTCACGTTCCTGCACGCCGAAAACCAGACACTGCACCTGTTCGCGTGGGTGTTCCTGCTGTTCATCGTAAAAGAGCTCGTCATGCTGATCGGCGGCCTTCTGATGCTGATGTACGATATCCGTCCCGGCGCGGCCGAGATCTTCGGCAAAGCCGCCACGATGGTGTTTTATCTCGTGATGATCGCGATCATGGCGTTCGGGCCCGAGATCGGCGCGTTCAGCGTGCGTGACGGCGCGATCGTACAGATCTTCACGCTGCCAAACGCCGTGATGATGGTGCTCGTCGTCGTTGCCGTGATCATGACCTTCACCGCGTTCTTCAGCTACATGCCCGAAACGCACCGTCAGGTCAAAGAGCGTTTTTCGCCCGAGGGCAAGGCCCGCGTGCAGGCGGAAAAAGAAAAGAAAGCCGCGTTGAAAAACGCCGGCAAATAAGGAAGGATCCATATGAAGCTTTGTTCGAGATGCAAAAAGAATCCCGCCGTCATCTTCATCTCCAAGATCGAAGGGGATAAGACCACGCAGGAGGGCCTCTGCATCAAATGCGCCATGGAACTCAATATCGGTCCGATCAAAGACATCCTCTCGAAGATGGGCGTCACCGAGGACGATATCGACAGCCTGAACGAACAGTTCGGGCAGGCGTTCGGCACGGATGAAAGCGGTTTTGAAAGCGGCGGCGCGCCCTCGTTCCCGTTTCTGCAGGGGCTGTTCGGCAACGCCGGCGCGATGATGAATAAAGACGACGGCGATGACGACGTCGATCTCCCGGCCGAGAGCGTCGAAGAGAAGACCGGCGCGAAGAAAGAGCGCGCGGGTTCCAAAAAGAAAAAAGACAAAGACAAGGGGAACAGAAAGTTCCTCGAGCAATACTGCAACAACCTCACCCGCAGGGCCAAAGAGGGCAAGATCGACCGCATCGTCGGTCGGCAGGAAGAGATCTCGCGCGCCATCCAGATTTTGTGCAGGCGCACGAAAAACAATCCCTGCCTGATCGGCGAGCCCGGCGTCGGCAAGACCGCCATCGCCGAAGGCCTCGCGCTACGCATCGCCCGGGGCGAAGTGCCCGCGAAGCTGCTCGAAAAAGAGATCCATCTGCTCGATCTCACGGCGCTCGTTGCGGGCACGCAGTTCCGCGGCCAGTTCGAGAGCCGCATCAAGGGCCTCATCGACGAGGTCAAGGCCGACGGCAACGTCATCCTGTTCATCGACGAGGTGCACAATCTCGTCGGCGCGGGCGACGCCGAGGGCTCGATGAACGCCGCAAACATCCTCAAGCCCGCCCTTTCGAGAGGCGAGATCCAGGTGATCGGCGCCACCACATTCACCGAATACCGCAAGCACATCGAAAAAGACGCCGCGCTCGAGCGCCGCTTCCAGCCCATCAAGGTCGAAGAGCCCTCGATCGACGACGCCTATCAGATGCTGCTCGGCATCAAGGATTATTATGAAAAATACCACCGCGTGCGCATCTCCGACACGCTGTGCTACAGGATCGTCACGCTGTCCGAGCGCTATATCACCGAGCGGTTTTTGCCCGACAAGGCGATCGACCTTTTGGACGAGGCCTGCACCTGCGCGAACCTGCGCAACAAGGCCATCGCCGAATATGAGCTCGCGCTCAAGGAGCTCGACGAGCTGCGCGAGAACGAGGCCGAGCTGACCGCGAACGAGAACCCCGATTACGAGAACATCGCGAAGGTCCGTTCCGAGATCCTGCAAAAAGAGCAGGCCGTCGCCGTGCTCGAAGAGAAGGCGAGCGATAACTACGTGACCGAAGAGGATGTCGCGCGCGTGATCAGCCTGTCCACCGGCATCCCTGTGAACAAGATCGTCGACAGCGACATGAGCAAGCTCATGCACATGGCCGAGCACCTCAAATCCCGCATCATCGGCCAGGACGAGGCCGTGGACGCCGTGTGCGCCGCCATCCGCCGCGCCCGCGTGCAGCTGAGCCCCGTCAAGCGCCCCGCGTCGTTCATCTTCGTCGGGCCCACGGGCGTCGGCAAGACCGAGCTTGTCAAGCAGCTCTCGAAAGAGCTGTTCGATACCCCCGAAACGCTCATCCGGCTCGATATGTCCGAGTTCATGGAAAAGCACAGCGTCTCGCGCCTGATCGGTTCGCCGCCCGGCTACGTCGGCTACGACGAGGCAGGCCAGCTGACCGAAAAGGTCCGCAGAAAGCCCTATTCCGTGATCCTCTTCGACGAGATCGAAAAGGCGCATCCGGACGTAATGAACATCCTGCTGCAGATCCTCGACGAGGGCAAGACCAACGACGCGCAGGGCAGAACGATCAGCTTCGCGAACGCCGTGATCATCATGACCTCCAACGCCGGCAGCGAGCGCAGCGAGACCCTTCTCGGCTTCGGCGCGGACAAGAACACGGCGAACAAAGAAAAAACGCTCAAGGCGCTGCGCGATTTCCTGCGCCCCGAGTTCATCGGCAGGGTGGACGAGGTGATCGCCTTCAACTCCCTCACGCCCGAGGATTACGAGAAGATCGCCGATATCCTCATCCGCGAGTTCGAGCCCTCGCTGCGCGACAAGGGCGTGAAGCTCACGATCGGCGAAAACGTCGCCGCCACGGTCGCGAAGAAGAGCGCCGACGGCACGCGCGGCGCGAGAGACCTGAGGCACTTTATCCGCCGCGCGATCGAAGACCCGATCGCCAATATCCTTGTGGAACGCTACGACCGCGATGTCAACGAGATCGTGATCGAAGCCGAAAACGACGAGATCAAGGTGCGCTGCCTGCCGTAAGGCGGCGCACCTTTTTTGCACGAACGTTTCGCCGATTTCTTTCAAAAAGTTATTGACAAGCGGGGCGTTTAGTGTTAGAATACTAACCGTTCCGCGGGTGTAGTTCAGCGGTAGAATCCCAGCCTTCCAAGCTGGTTGTGTGGGTTCGACTCCCATCACCCGCTCCACGAAACACGCGTTTGTAGCTCAGGTGGATAGAGCAACTGCCTTCTAAGCAGTGGGTCAGGGGTTCGAGTCCCTTCAAGCGCGCCATGAAAGTAGCCGCTTTTGTCTACCAGGACAAAGGCGGCTTCTTTGTTGAAAGGCACAGTCAATCATGGTATAATCACTACGACAAATCAGAATATCGCGAGGAGCTTATGAAAAAGGCGACGAGAGAACACTTGGCAGAGCTTGCGAGGGAGTTTGCACTGCTTCCGTTTCACGGAGCGGTTGACGGGATGGCAACCAATCTTTTGCCGATCGTGCGATTGTTCCCGACATGGAACGTCACGGAAGCAGATGGCCTGTGGTGTGCGGCATTTGTCTATTATTGCTGCACGGAAGCGGGCTTCGATTTCCCGTACAGACCCAGGGAGTGTAAAACCTGTCATCTGGCGGCATGCCTCGGCTGGGAGGAGTTTGCCGCAGGAAATCAACTGATCGAATACCATAAGGGCGCAGACGGCTTTGTTCCGGAGGCGGGAGACATTGTCATCTATGACAGAGTGTTCGAAAACAGAGAGCACGACCATATAGGGATCGTTCTTGAG
>JAFZOL010000070.1 GCA_017550625.1 Clostridia bacterium
CACCGCAGGGGATGCAATTTTTGCGAAAGACAAGGCGCAGGGGACGGATAAACCTGACGGTTATCCGTCCCCTGCAACGCAGTATTTCACAAATAAGTGCGCCGCTGCGGCTATATTATCCCTTATTTGCACCGCCCTTAGCGAAGCGTCTTCATTCCTTCATTAGCGCAGCGTCTTCATTAGCCCGCAGTGCGGGCGTCTTCATTTCCTATCTTCGGGGGATCCGATCAAATAATATCGAAGCCCGCTTCCGTGAGCGCTTTTTCGGCGGCCTCGTTATCCTTCACGCGCAGCACCATGTCGGCGATACCCGGCGTGACGGCGAGAAAGGCGTAGAGGTATTCCACGTTGATGCCGGCGTCGTCCAGCGCCGTGAGCGCGCGCGAGAGTTCGCCCGGGCGGTCGGTGAGGCGCACGCCCACAACGGGGGTGATGCGCACCAGCACGCCTTCGCTGCGGAGCGTCTTTTCGGCGGTCTCGGTGTCGTCCACGATCACGCGCAGGATGCCGAATTCCTGCGTGTCGGCGATCGAAAGGGCGCGCATGTCCACGCCCGCGGCGGCGAGCATGCGGGTGATCTCCACGAGCCTGCCGCGGCGGTTTTCAACGAATGCGGTCAATTGCTGAATAGCCATGGTCGTTCCTCCTTATTCGTGCAGCTTGCGTTTGTCGATCACGCGCTTGGCCTTGCCCTCGCTGCGCTCGATGGATTTCGGCGGCACGAGGTGCACCTTCGGCGAGATGCCGAGCATGAGGCGAAGCGCGTCGGAGAGCTTGCGCTCCATCGCGGTGATGGCGCTGACCGTGTCGCTGAACTGCTCGGGCAGGAGCTCGACGAACACGTCGAACGTGTCGCTGTTGTTGACGCGGTCCACTTCGATGCGGTAGTTCGGGGCGTAGCCCTCGTGCAGCAAAACGGTTTCGATCTGCGACGGGAAGACGTTGACGCCGCGGATGATGAGCATGTCGTCGCTGCGGCCCATGGGCTTTGCCATGCGCACGTGCGTGCGCCCGCAGGGGCAGGGGGTGCGGTCGAGCACGCAGATGTCGCGCGTGCGGTAACGGAGCAGCGGGAACGCCTCTTTGTCGAGCGAGGTGAACACGAGCTCGCCCTTCTGCCCGTCGGGCAGCACTTCGCCGGTGTCGGGGTCGATGATCTCGGCCAAGAAATGGTCTTCATTGATGTGCATGCCCTTCTGCTCGCGGCACTCGAACGCCACGCCGGGGCCGGAGGTCTCGGTAAGACCGTAGATGTCGTAGGCCTTGATGCCGAGGCTCTTTTCGATGCCGCGGCGCATCTCTTCGGTCCAGGGCTCCGCGCCGAAGATGCCGGCCTTGAGCTCGTTATCCTCGGGCTTGTAGCCGCGCTCGGCAAGCGACTCGCCGATGTAGGCGGCGTAGGACGGCGTGCAGCACAGGATCGTGGCCTTGAGGTCCATCATGAACTGGATCTGCCGCTCGGTGTTGCCGCTGGACATCGGCAGCGTCAAAGACCCGACCTTGTGCGAGCCGCCGTTGAGGCCGGGGCCGCCGGTGAACAGGCCGTAGCCGTAGCACACCTGCACCACGTCGTCGCGCGTGCCGCCGGCCGCCACGATGGCGCGGGCGCAGCACTCGTCCCAGAGGTCCACGTCGTGCTGCGTGTAATAGGCGATCACGCGCTTGCCGGTGGTGCCGGACGTGGACTGGATGCGCACGCAGTCCGAAAGCGGCACGGCGAGCATCCCGTAGGGGTAGGTCTCCCTTAAATCGTCCTTCGACAGGAACGGGAGCTTATAAAGGTCCTTAACGCCCTCGATATCGTCGGGCGTCACGCCCTTTTCTTCCATCTTGGCGCGGTAATACGGCACGTCGTTGAACACGTGGCGCACCTGCCGGACGAGCTTTTCATCCTGCTGCTTTTTAAGCTGTTCGGACGGCATGGTTTCGATCTCCCGCTGGTAATATCTCTCAGCCATGGCGATCACCTCTTTCTGATTATTGGTCGTAACTTGTTTTGAACGCTTTCAGGTTCATTTCGGTAAAGCGCGGCGCGACCGCGTTTTCGATCGCCGAGACCCATTTTTCATACGGGACCGGCAGATATTTCGCGAGCTTCGCGAGCAGCACCACGTTCACGGCCTTCGCGCTGCCCGCCGCCTCGGCGAGGGCGAGGGCGTCCGCCGCCTCCACCGTGATCCCGGACAGGGACGAAAGAATGTCGGACGGATACGCCGTTTTGCCGGTGATGACCGGCATGGGGTCTATTTCCTGCGTGTTGACGATCAGCACGCCGCCGGGCTTGAGGTACGGCGCGAAGCGCGCGCCCTCTAATTTTTCAAAGGCGAGCACGAAATCGGCCTCGCCCGGCTCGATCACGGGGGAGCACACGCGTTCGCCGGCCCTGACGTAGGTAACGACGCTGCCGCCGCGCTGGCTCATGCCGTGGACCTCGGAGACCTTGACGTCGTACCCCGCCCCGAGCAGGAGCGAGCCGAGGATCTTGGAGGCGAGCAGGCTCCCCTGCCCGCCGACGCCGACGATCATGACGTTGACGGAGTTCACGCTTCGTCGCCTCCTTTCGCGATCGCGCCGAAGGCGCAGAGTTCTTCGCACACGCCGCAGCCGACGCAGAGCGTGGTATCGATGCGGGCCTTGCCCGTTTTCATCGAAACGGCCGGGCAGCCGAGCCCCATGCATTTTCTGCAGGCGCGGCATTTTTCGGCGTCCACGCGGAGGGCGGGCTTCGGTTTGACGGATTTGAGAAGCACGCACGGGCGGCGCGAGATGATAACGCTCGGCTCGTCGGCCGATAGCTCCTCGGTGAGGGCTTGTTCGCACGCGGCGAGGTCGTAGGGGTCCACCACGCGCACGCGGCGGACGCCGACGGCGCGGCAGAAGGCCTCGAGGTCGACCTGCGCGGCGGGCTCGCCCTTGATGTTATAGCCCGTGATCGGGTTCGGCTGGTGGCCCGTCATGCCCGTGATGGAGTTATCGAGCACGATCACGGTGGTATTGGAGCCGTTGTAAGCGACGTTCGTAAGGCCCGTCATGCCCGAGTGCATGAACGTGGAGTCGCCGATCACGGCGACGGTGTGCTTCGCCTGTTCGGGATCAGATGCCTTGAGGAAGCCGTGCGCGCCGGAAACGGAAGCGCCCATGCACAGCGTCGAATCCACCGCCGAGAGGGGCGGGACGGCGCCGAGGGTGTAGCAGCCGATGTCGCCGAGCACGGTGATCTTTTTCTTCGCGAGGACGTAATACATTCCCCTGTGCGGGCAGCCGGCGCACATCATGGGCGGGCGCGCGGGCAGGGCGGGGTCGGCGGGCAGGTGTTGGGGCTCCGGAAGGCCGAAGGAAGTCCGGATCGTAGCCTGCGAGAACTCGCCGATCGCGGAAAAACGCTCTTTGCCGACGGGGCTGAGCCCTAAATTGCGGCAATGCGTTTCGATGACGGGGTCGAGCTCCTCGACGACGTAGAGCGTCTCGACGGACGCGGCGAAATCGAGGATGAGCTTGGTGGGAAGCGGGTTCGGCATGCCGATCTTGAGGACCGACACCGTGTCGCCGAACACCTCTTTGACGTATTGATAGGGCGCGCCGTGGGTGATGACGCCGATCTTCTGCCCCGGGTTCTCGACCCGGTTGAAGGGGCAGTCTTCCGCGAACGCGGCGAGCTTTGCGGTACGCTCTTCCACCATCGGGTGGCGGGCGCGGGCGTTGGCGGGCATCATCACGTATTTCGCGATGTTCTTTTCATAGGGCTTTTGCGCCGGGACCGTCCGTTCGCCCGTTTCAACGGCCGACTGCGAGTGCGACACGCGGGTGGACAGGCGCAGCAGGACGGGGGTGTCGTAGTTCTCGCTGAGTTCCAGCGCGGCCTTGGCGAAGGCAAGGCATTCGGCGGAATCCGCGGGCTCGAGCATCGGTACCTTCGCGGCGATCGCGTAGTGGCGCGAATCCTGCTCGTTCTGCGACGAGTGCATGGCGGGGTCGTCCGCCACGCAGACCACGAGGCCGGCGTTCACGCCGGTGTAGGATAACGTGAACAGCGGGTCCGCCGCCACGTTGAGGCCCACGTGCTTCATCGCGCACGCGGCGCGTTTGCCGGCGAGCGACGCGCCGAAGGCCGCCTCGAGCGCCACCTTTTCGTTGGGCGCCCACTCGGCGTGGAGGCCGTCGTATTTGGCGAGCGCCTCGGTGATCTCGGTGGACGGCGTGCCGGGGTAGCTCGACACGAAGCCGAGCCCGCCTTCATATAGTCCCCTTGCGACGGCGGCGTTGCCGATCAGAAGTTCTTTCAAAGCAAAGCCCCCTTACGATTCGTTCTGCGCGGCGACGAGGCCCTCGCCGCCGTATTCTTTGCGGAGCCGCGGCTTTTCGATCTTGCCGGTGGGGTTGCGCGGCACCATGGCGAAGATGATTTTGCGCGGGCGCTTATAGCGCGGCATACCGCGGCAGAAGTCCGCGATCTCTTCTTCGGTGCAGCTTTCGCCCGGGTTCAGCTCGATGATCGCGGCCGCGATCTCGCCGAGGCGGGCGTCGGGCAGGCCGATGACGGCCACGTCCTTGATCTTCGGGTACGCGGCAAGGAAATCCTCGATCTGCACGGGATAGAGGTTCTCACCGCCGGTGATGATGACGTCCTTCTTGCGGTCGACGAGGAAGATGAAGCCCTCGTCGTCCTGCCGCGCCATGTCGCCGGTGAAGAGCCAGCCGTCGCGCAAAGTGTTCGCGGTGGCGGCGGGGTCGTTAAAGTAGCATTTCATGACTCCGGGGCCCTTGAGGCAGAGCTCGCCGACTTCGCCCTGAGGAACGTCCTTCCCCTCCGGGTCGACGATGCGCGTTTGCCACCCGTAGCCCGGGATGCCGATGGCGCCCACCTTGCGCACGTTTTCAACGCCGAGGTGGACGGCGCCGGGGCCGGTGGACTCGGAAAGGCCATAGTTGGTGTCGTATTGATGGTGCGGGAAGTAGCCGAGCCAACGTTTGATGAGACTCTGCGGCACGGGCTGCGCGCCGATGTGCATGAGCCGCCACTGCGCCAGCTTATAGTCGTCGATCGAGAGCTCGCCGCGGTCGAGCGCCCCGAGGATATCCTGCGCCCACGGCACCAGGAGCCACACGATGGTGCAGCCCTCCTCCGACACGGCGGAGAACACCGTGGCGGGCGAGGTGCCCTTGAGGATCACGGCCTTGGAGCCGGTGAGCAGCGAGCCGAACCAGTGCATCTTCGCGCCCGTGTGATAGAGCGGCGGGATGCACAAAAACACGTCGTCGTGCGTCTGCGAGTGGTGGCGCTGCTCGCAGATCGCCGCGTGCAGCAGGGCGCGGTGGGCGTGCAATATCGCCTTCGGAAAGCCCGTGGTGCCCGACGAAAAATAGATCGCCGCGTCGTCGTCCTCGGTGAGGGGGACCTTGCGGAACATGCTCGAGCATTCCACGGTCATCTCGTAATAGTCGTCGGCAAAGCCGGGGCAGCCCGCGCCCACGTAGATGAGCAGGCGGTTGACGCTGATGTCGTCCGCGATCTCTTCCACGCGGCCGATGAACTCGGGCCCGAACACCAGCACGTCGGCCTCGGCAAGGTCGAGGCAGTAGCGGATCTCGTCGGGCGCGTAGCGGAAGTTGAGCGGCACCGCCACGGCGCCGGTCTTGAGCACGCCGAAATAGATCGGCAGCCACTCGATCGAGTTCATGAGCAAAATCGCCACTTTGTCGCCCTTGCCCACGCCGCGGGACTTGAGGGCGTTGGCGAAGCGGTTCGCCTTTTCTTCAAACACGTTCCACGTGATCTCGCGGCGGTAGTGCCGCGCGTGGCCCGTGGGCTCCACGAGCTCAAAATCGCGCCAGGTGATGCGCCGCGTTTCGCGCACCTCGGGGTTTATTTCCACCAGCGCGACCTCGTCCCCGTAGAGACGGGCGTTCTGTTCCAGCAAGTCGATGATCGTCATAGTATTCTCCCTTCCGGTCCCGGCGCGGACAGGCGCCGAAAAAACGGTATTAAAGGTATGATACCACAAGTTCGCGGGCTTTTCAACAGATTCATTTATTCTTTTTATGATTTATTCTGTTTTATTCTTTTTATTATAAAGTGAATCCCACAAAAAAGCGGGCGCACTTGAAGTGCGCCCGAGGGGTATGTTTTTGCGGGTCGATCAGATGATACCCAGCGGGATGAGCACCGCGAGCAGGACGGCCACGGCGCCCCACAGGCAGCCGACGAAGATCTTCTGCTTTTTGCGCGGCATGTCGTAGGTGAGGTTGGCGGCGAGGAAGAACGGGATGTAGGTGGTCACGAACACCGGCAGCGCGCCCCACCACTTATATACCCAGATGAACGCGGGCGTGGAGGCGAGAAAGATCTCGAAGATCGAGAAGAACAAAGCGTTGCCGATCGCGAACAGGATGCGGTTGTTCACGCCGAGGATCTTTTTGTTCTTATCCTCCGGCAGCAGCTCCACGCTCATGAAGCCCGCCACCGAGAACATGAGCGACAGCTCCCACGACACGCCGACCAGCAGGATGAAGCTGGTGCTCTCGGGCGAGACGTGCCACAGGGCGTAGCCCGAGAAATGGCAGATCACGGCGTTCGCGATCTCATAGAGCCAGTGCACGCCGTACAGCGCCAGCGCGGCGAACATGCCGTTGTAGTTCTTTTTCTTATACTGCGGGATCCAGATCCCCACGATCACGACCGCCAGCAGGGCGATGAAGGTCCAGTTGAAGTTATCCGTTGTCCTTACCGCTGCTTTTGCGAGTTCGGCTGCTGCCTTCGCGGCTTCGGAGCCGTCTCCGAACAACATAAAATCACGCTCCTTCGTTATTTGGTGATTCCATTATACCACCGCGCCGCGCAAAATGGTATTCGGGATTCTGCCCGAATTTTTGTACAGAATTTGGTTAAATTGTACAAAAAAAAGACCGCCGCGCCCGAGGGGGACGCGGCAGGCTGTAACGGTTTTATCAGCGCGTTTTGAGCGCTTCGATGAGCTCGGCGGGGTCGCCGTTAACGCCGTCGTAGACGTAGTCGTGCGTCTCGTTGTCGAAGCAGCCGTGCTTCATCTCGAGCATCCGCTCCACGGGCGGAGGCAGCGTGCCGTGCATGCGCGCCTTAAAGCGCGCCTTGACCGTGTCGAGGTCCGCCTGTACGAGCACCCGCACCGCGCCCTCGGGCAGGAATCCGAGGTGCTCTTTTTCCGTGATGACCCAGATGAGATTTTCGCCCGTCACGGCTTCTTGGAGCTTCTTTTTGAGCAGCGCCTCGGCAATCCCCTGAGATTTTGCGAGCCGCAGGTAATCCTTGCCCGTCAGCACCTCGGCCCCGAGCGCGTCCCCCAGCGCGTCGGCGAGCGTTGACTTTCCGCTGCAGTTTTCACCGATCACGGCGATCATCATAAACGATTCATTCTTTCTCTTTATGATCCGTGCCGGGACCGCCGCGCGGCCCCGTTTTTTATACAAATGTCGGTGTCGTCCGTTTGCCGTGCTCAGCACAGCGTGTTTTCGGCGGCGGGCAAGCGGACGTCGGCGTAGATCGGGAAATGGTCGGACACGAAGCGGCCGTCGATCCCGGCGGTCACGGTGCGATAGGCGATCGCTTCAACGTCGGGCGAAAGAAGCACCGCGTCAATATAATAGTCCGTGTGGGTCTCGGGCGAGCAGGCGTGGAACGTTCCGAAGGCGACGCTGTCGGGCGAAACGAGGCGGGCGTCAACGAGCGGGCGCGTCATTACGGCGTAGGCCTCTCCCGTTGGCTCGGTGTTCATGTCGGCGGTGAACACGACGCTGAGGCCCGCGAAATGCTCGGCGATATAGGCAGTCACAAGCTCGGCGCCCATCACGCGCGCCTCTTCGGAGATATGGTCGAAATGCGTGTTCACGTGGACGTAGACTTCGCCCGTCTGCCTGTTTTTGAGCTTGGCCCAGGTGCACACGCGCCTGCAGGCCGCGCCGGGGCCGAAGGAGGGCTCATCGGGGGTCTCGCTGATCCAGAAGTCGCCGTGGTCCAAAAGCCTGAATTTTGCCCTGCAATAAAAGATCGGGCAGGATTCGCCAGCGTTTTTGTTGTCGGCTTTCTTGCCGGTGTCGCGGCCGACGCCCACCCACGCGTAGCCCGGGAGCTGCTTTTTGAGCACGGCCATCCAGTCGGGCGTGACCTCCTGCAGGCCCACGGAATCGGGCGCCGCCTCTTTGATCTGCTCCGCGACCACACTGCCGCGCCATTCGGCGGGCACGCCGTTGAGCTCAGAGCAGCGGATGTTGAAGCTCATCACGCGCGTCGCGCCGTCGGCCTTTTCTTCGGGAGCGATCCGCGGGAAATCGTGCATCCCGTCGCTGTCGGCGATGGGCGGGATCGTGACGTCGGCATAGATCGGAAAATGGTCCGATACGAAGCGGCCGTCGACGCCGTCCGTGACCACGCGAAACACGTTGACCGCGATATTCTTCGAGCACATCACGTAGTCGAGGATCACAACGGGTTTGTCCTCGGGCGTGCAGTTGTGATAGGTGTCGGCGCCTTCGGAATCCGGGGCGGCGTAGCGGGCGTCCTGCAGAAACCCGGTCATGATCCGGTAGGGGACGCTCCCCTCGCCCGTGTTCATGTCTGCGGTGAACACCACGGGTATGGTGGACGAAAACCGGCTGCCGATAAATTCGACGATCTGCCGCGCGCCCGCCTCGCGCGCCTCGGCGGAGGTGTTGTCGAGATGGGTGTTGACGTGTGCGTAGACGGCTCCGGTATCCTTGTTTTTGAGAAGCGCCCACGTGCAGATGCGGCGGTATGCCGCGCCGGGGCCGTAGGAGGGCTTGTCGGGCGTGTCGCTGAGCCAGAAATCGCCGTGGTCCAGGAGCTCATATTTCTCGCGCAGGAAAAACACGGCGCTGTATTCGCCGATACCGGCGACCGTGAGGCCGTTGTCGCGCGCGACGCCCACGCAGTCGTATTCCGGCAGCAGCGACCGAAGGGCCGCCATCCACGTGACCGTGGCCTCCTGCACGCCGAACGAATCGGGCCTGATGGCGAGGATCTCGCGCACGACGAGGTCGCGCCGCAGGAGGGCGGGCACGCCGTTTACGTCGGTGTTGCGGATGTTGAAGCTCATCACGCGCACGTCCTCTTCGGCCTTTTCGGTGGGCGCGATCGCGGGATAGTCATGCCCCGACATGCTGTCGCCGAGCTTTTCGCCTGCGGCGGCTGAGAAAAAGGCGGTGAGGGAGAGAAGCAGGGCGATCCATTTCTGAATGACGGCAGAGAACATACAGCGGCCTCCTTTGACTTCTTTGGTATAATTATACCATACGCGTGCGCGGGATTCAAGAAAAAAAACCGTGAACGGACGGCGCTTCACCGAAAAAAACGTACAAAAACCCGCGAAATTATGCTTGTACCGACACGCAGGATATGGTAAAATGTCAAAAAATAAACCGCTATATCTATCCGGAGGATCGTTTATGAGACTTTTCAAAAAATCGCTTGCCGTTCTGCTCTCGGCCGTGCTGCTTTTCTGCGCGCTGCCTCTGACCGGCGTGTTCGCCGAGACGAACACCCCGATCGTTTACGTGTTCGGCAAACAGAACATTTACAGGACCGATGAAAACGGCAACCGCTATAAGATTTTCGACGACGGCGAATACCTCGACGCGCTGACCGACGGGCTGGTGCCGCTGATTGCCAAGGGCATTCTGACCGGCGACTGGCAGGACTATGCCGACCATGCGCTGGGCGCCCTTCTGCCCGCGTTTGAGGGCTTTGCGATGAACCCCGACGGCACGCTGCCCGAGAACACCGGGATCAGCTGGAGCTGGAGCGAAGAGACGCTGCGCGCGGAATCCCGGATCGGCAACCGTCCCGTGTATATCTTCCGCCCCGATTCGCGCCTTTCGCCGCTGGTAATCGCGGACCAGATCAACGATTTCGTTGAGGCCGTCAAGCGCAAGACCGGCGCCCAGAAGGTGTCGATGATCGGCCGGTGCGAGGGCACCGCGCTGGTGGCGGCCTATCTCTATAAATACGCCAAGCCCGATGGCTTTGCGGGGCTCGACCACGTCGTGCTCGTGAACGGCACCGTGAAGGGCGTGGGCTATGTGGACGCGATGATGACCGGCAACGTGGTGCTGCCGCCAAAAGCGGCCTACCGTTTTCTGCACAACATCAGCGCCTATACCAAGATCTTTTCGGAAACCGACACCGAGCTGGACGCCGAGACCCTGTCGCTCATCAGCGACGTGGTGGAGATGTTGCACGAGACCTACGGCATCAACGTGACCGCCGCCCTGCTGCAGAAGATGTACAACGAGCTCAAGGATATCTTCTTCGCGAAGCTCCTCAAGGCCTATTGGGGCGTGTCGCTGTCGTTCGTAAGCTGCGTCAACGACCATTACGAGGACTATAAATCGTATCTCTTCCCGGACGATGCCGACGAATGGAAGGTCGTGCTCGATCAGGCGGATGACTTCCACTATAACGTGCAGGCGCACGTGGAAGACCTGCTGCTCGAAGCCGACGCCGCCGGCGTGCTTGTGAGCGCCGTCGTGGAATACGGCATCCAGCAGTATCCCTTGTCGGAGGACTGCGAGAAGGTGGGCGACTATATGATCTCGGTCGAAAAGCAGAGCTTCGGCGCGACGACCTGCAATCTCGACGAGACCCTGCCCGACGATTACATCGCGGCGCAGACCGAAAAGGGGCTTGGGAAATATATCTCCCCCGACCGCCAGATCGACGCTTCCACCTGCCTGTTTCCGGATCGCGTGTGGTTCGTCAAAAACCTCATCCACGTGTTCCCCAACCAGCTTGACCGTCTGGACGCCGAGATCCTGACCGGCGCGACGGCGGACGAGACCACCAACGGGCGTTTTCTCAATTACGTGGAATCCGAGCCCGTGTTCGTGAAGGCCGAAGCCGTGAACGCGAACGATTACAGCTTCGAAAGCGAAGAGCACAACGGCACAAAGAACGTGATCGCCCGCCTGCAGGCGCTTCTGCAGAAGGTGATCGACTACGTGAAGGGCGTCATCGAAGGCATCATCGGGCACGCGACAGGCACCGTGCCGCCCTTGGAATAAAAGAAGATCATACAAAAAAAAACGATATCCCCGGCCCAACCCGCCGGGGATATTTTTGATTCGTTTCGGCAAAACATCAACGCTTAAAAGCGATCAGAAAAGCGAACGCAGCATCTTGAGCAGCAGGCGGAAATACGTGGGCAGGGTGACGCGGAAGAAATCGAGAAAGCTGCTCGCGGTGCTCGGGGTATCGTAAACGATCTCGGCCTGATGCGCCACGTTGTTGCCTTCGCGGAAGTCGTTGATATACCAGAACGCCTCTTCGCTGCCGTGGAACACGATCTGTTTGACGGAGCCCTCACGCGGCTCGCCGGTCTCGAGGTCGACAGCCGAGAGGCTATACTCCTCCATGTCGAAATACGTGAGGCTGCTGCGCGCGGACGGGAACTCCAGCCGCTCGAGGTATTTGGTGTTGCAGAAGGCGAAGGGCTCGAGCCCCTCCATGCAGGATTCTTCGATCTTATAGCTCTTGTCGGGCTTCGCGGCGGGGTAATGGATGAGCGAAAGGCAGTCGCGCGTGTAAAGCACGCCGTCCTTCACCGTCAGCTCGGTGTTGCCGGGTTCGAGCTCGAAGCGCTCGAGGTTTGAGAGGTACGCGAACGCCTGATGGAGCGGATAATCGGCGAGGCCGTCGTTGTTGGAGAAATGGCTGATGATGCTCGTTTTCGTGATGTAAACGGTTTTCACGCCGTCGGCGACGGTTTTGATCCAGCGGATGAGATCGGCGGTGTTTTCGATCGAAATGATGTTGCCCGCGGCCTCGTCGACGGTCAGGCGGCCGGACGCGGGATCGAAGGTGAGCGTGGTGGTAAACGGATAGGGGTCCTCGCCGCCGGCGAGATAGATCCCTTCGCTTTTATAAACGTTCGGATCGGCGGCGAACACGGGCAGGAGCGACGCGCACAGTAAACACACCGTAAACAGGACGGCGAGGGCGCTTTTCAGGTTCTTTTTCATGGCGGTACCTCCTTGGGGCTTTTCGGGCGGGGGCACTCCCCTGCCCGCTTTTATTATAGCATGCCGCCGCGCCTGTGTCAATGAAGACGACAAAAGGATGCGAAAACGTCGCGGCGGGGAACAATGATATATCGCTTATGCGATATGATATACGCGGCCGGAGCCGCGTGTGATATACGCCCGCTTTGCGGACGTATGATATACGCTCCGTCCCTGTAAGGAACGGAGCGTATTGTCAGGATTCGACGTAGGGGCGGACGATCTCGGCCCAGGGGCCGAAGGCGTCTTCTTTCAGGTGGATGCCGTCGAATGTGAGTTCGGCTTTCAACGCGCCGCCGTATTGATAGGCGTCGTAGAGATCGATATAGGTGAGGCCGTATTCCTCCGCCAGCGCCTGAAGCTTCGCGTTATATTTGCGGATCGCGCTGTTCGGGCAGTTGTACATCAAGGCG
>JAFZOL010000071.1 GCA_017550625.1 Clostridia bacterium
CGCACCGCAGCGGATGCAATTTTTGTGAAAGACAAGGCGCAGGGGTCGGATAATCCTGACGGATATCCGACCCCTGCAACACAGTATTTCGCAAATAAGTGCGCCGCTGCGGCATATAAATCCCTAAGTGAGGGCGCCTTCAAGGGGCCGCTTTTCATATGCGCCGCGCCCGGTTTCTTTGCGAAAACCTCTTGCATTTTCCGGCGGGCGTGATACAATAGCGAAAGAAGGAGGCGGACGGAATGGAGAAACTGCTGCTCGCGCTCGAGCTAATGGGCATCGCGGCGTTCTCGGTATCGGGGGCGCTGGCGGCCATGGAAAAGCATCTCGACGTGTTCGGGGTGCTGGTCTGTTCCGTCACCACCGCCCTCGGCGGCGGGATTATCCGCGACGTACTGGTCGGCAACCTGCCGCCCGTGATGTTCAAGGAATATTCGTATCTCATCACGGCCGCCGCGGTGAGCGTCGTCACGTTCATTGTCGCCAGGATCCTCAAAAAGAAATTCAGCGACAACATGTCCGCCATCGACCGCGTCAACAACGTAGTGGACGCCATGGGCCTCGGCCTGTTCACCGTGATGGGCGTGAACACGGGCGTGAAGTTCGGCTACGCCGACAACGCCTTTTTCGTGGTGTTTTTGGGCCTTGTCACCGGCATCGGCGGCGGCGTGCTGCGGGACAGTATGCTCAGCGTCGTGCCGCTCATCTTTTCAAAGCGCGTTTACGCCGTGGCGTCGCTTTTGGGGGCGATCGCGTATTACGTAATGTACGTGGTCCTCGCCCTGCCGATCATCCTCTGCGTCGTGATCACGGTGCTGCTCATCTTTACGCTGCGGATCTTAGCCTCGGTGTTCCGCTGGGACCTGCCGAAGGCCTTCTGAAAGGGGTTATTTATGACCGTCACCGCACACGCCGGCGCGTTCGACACGCCGGATAATTCCGTTGAATCGGTCGCGCGCGCGATCGCCGAGGGCGCCGGGATCATCGAGATGGACGTCTCGTTCCGCCCCGACGGCACGCCCGTCGTCATCCACAAAGCCCGCCCGAGAGCAGCCGAAGGGGTCCTGCTCGCGGAGGTGTTCGCGCTGGTCGCCCAAGCGCCGGGCATAAGGATGAACCTCGACCTCAAAAGCGTCAAAAACCTGCCCGCGGTGGACGCGCTCTTGCGCGAATACGGGCTTTTCGGGCGAGCGTTCTTCACGGGCGTCGGCAAGAACTGGGCTTCGAAAGTGCGCGAAAACTCGGACGTGCCCTATTATCTCAATACCGACGTGTCGAAGCGCGCGCGCAAATACCCCGCCGACGCGAAAAAGCTCGCCCTTCGCATCCGCGACGCGGGCGCGCTGGGGCTCAACTGCCACTACGGCAACGTGACCGAAAACGTCGTGCGGACGCTCCGCGCCGAAGGGCTCGAAACTTCGGTGTGGACGGTCAACGACGAGGCGGCCGCCCGGCGGATCCTGCCGCTGAGACCCGATAACGTCACGTCGCGCCATCCCGACATGATTCTGCGGGTCATGAAAGAACTAAATATCGAATGATATAAGGACCGGTTTTCCGGTCCTTTTTCATATGCCCGCCCTTTCACGCATATCCATTCACAGAGGCGAAAGGACGGGACGGGCATGAGACGGGCGGTTTTGATCGTGGTTTTTCTCGCGGCGGTGATGCTGGGGGTGCCGCTCGGCACGTTCGCCCTCGGTTCCTCGCGCGCCGAAAGGTCGGAACCGCCGGAAAGCACGACCGGACCGGAAGAGCCCGGCGACGCGATCACCGTGTTTCTGGCGGAAGAAAACCGCGTGGAGGAAATAGACCTCACCGACTATCTCGTGGGCGTGCTGGCGGCCGAGATGCCGGTCTCGGCGCCGCCCGAGGCGCTCAAGGCGCAGGCGGCGGTGAGCCTGACGCTCGCGCGCTATATGCAAAAGGGCGGCGCGAAGGCCGACCTTGCCGGCGCGGTGATCTCGTCCGACCCCGGGCGGCACCAGGGGTATTTCACCGAGGAGACGCGAAAGGCACGCTTCGGCGCGGATTTCGAGGAGATCGAAGAAAAGCTCCGCGCGGCCGCAGAAGCCGTGCGGGGCGTGACGATCGTGTATGAGGGCGAGCCGATCTTAGCGGCGTTCCACGCGATCTCGGCGGGGATGACCGAGGACGCCTCGAACGTGTGGGGCGGCGGGTACCCGTATCTTTCAAGCGTCGATTCCTCCTGGGACCGGGCGGACCCCGGCTTTGAGAGCGGGGCTGTTCTGTCGCCCGAAGCCTTCTTCGGCGCGCTGGGTCTCCCGGTCCCCGACGACCCCGCTGCCGCGGTGACTGACGCCGTTTACAGCGACGCGGGGTATCTTTTGTCGGTCGCCGTTTCGGGTGAAGCCTTCACGGGGCGGGAGATAAGACAGAAGCTTTCTCTCCGGTCGTCGGCGGCGGAGATCAAATGGGAGGACGGCGCGTTTCACCTCACGGTGCGCGGCTACGGGCACGGCGTGGGGATGAGTCAGGCGGGCGCGATGGCGCTGGCCGAACGGGGCTGTTTGTGGAAAGACATCGTCCTGCACTATTACCCCGGCGCCTCGATCGACGGAGCCGGGGCGTGATTGTGAAAGTTGCCCAAAAAAGCGGGGCAATTTTTTATCCGGCGCCGTCTTGCAAAGGTCATATTTTTTTTATATTATGATAAACAGAGGGCGTATACGGGAAAGATCCCGAATTCTCTGCGCTCCCGGAGGAGAAGCTATGGCGGACAAGCATCGTATCGGCATCATCGGCTGCGGCGGCATCGCGAACAACAAGCACATGCCGTCACTCAAACAGATCAAAAACGTTGAAATGGTCGCGTTCTGCGATATCATCGAAGAGCGCGCCGAAAAGGCGTGCAAAGACTACGGCACGCCGGACGCGAAGTATTATACCGACTACAAAGAGCTTTTGAAGGATCCGAGCATCGATATCGTGCACGTGTGCACGCCGAACCGCTCGCACTCGTTCATCACGGTGGACGCCCTCGAGGCCGGCAAGCACGTGATGTGCGAAAAGCCCATGGCTAAAACCTACGCCGACGCCGTGAAAATGCTCGAGGCGGCGAAACGGACGGGCAAAAAGCTCACGATCGGCTATCAGAACCGCCAGTGCGCCGAAAACCTTTACGCCAAAAGCGTGTGCGAAAACGGCGAGCTCGGCGATATCTATTTCGCCAAGGCCCTTGCCATCCGCCGCCGCGCGGTGCCCACGTGGGGCGTGTTCCTCAACGAATACGAGCAGGGCGGCGGTCCGCTCATCGACATCGGCACCCACGCGCTTGACCTCACCCTTTGGCTCATGGATAACTACGAGCCCAAAATGGTGGTGGGCAACACCTTCCGCAAGCTCGCCGACGACCGCGAGACCGGCAACGCCTGGGGCGACTGGGACCCCGAAAAGTTCACCGTTGAAGACGCGGCCTTCGGCCACATCGTGATGAAAAACGGAGCGGTGATCACGCTCGAAAGCTCGTGGGCGCTCAATTTCGCGCGTCCGCACGAGGCCACCTACGTCCTGTGCGGCACCAAGGCCGGCATCGACAACGTTGAGGACCTGCAGATCAACGCCGTGCGCCACGGCAGGCAGGTCGTTGAAAAGATCAACCTCGACGCGGGCGGCGTGGCGTTTTACGACGGCGACTCCACCGACAACTCGGTGCTCGACATGGCGCAGTGGATCCATGCCATCGACACCGACACCGACCCGTGCGTGAAGCCCGAGCAGGCGCTGTGCGTCACGCGCATCCTCGAGGCTATTTACACCTCGGCAAAGACCGGCGAACCCGTGTGGTTCGACTGAAAGGGGAGCAGTTTATGAAATTTGCAGTGCAGATGTATTCCGTGCGCGACCAAATCCATAACGGCGACGACATGCTCGCTATTTTGCCGAAGATAAAGGCGCTGGGCTACGACGGCGTGGAGTTCGCGGGCTTCTTCGGGCTCGACGCCCCCACCCTCAAGGCAGGGCTCGACGCCGCGGGCCTTGTCTGCGTCGGCGCGCACATCGGGCGCGACGATTTCCGTCCCGAAAACCTTGAAAAGACCCTCGATTATATGCAGACCCTCGGCGCGAAGTGCGTCGGCGTCGGCGGCGCGCCGTTCGACACCGAAACCGAGCTCCGCGAGACCATCGAGGTGCTCGGCCATGCCGACGAGGTCGCCAAAACACGCGGCATGCGCGTCTATTACCACAACCACACCCGCGAGTTCGCCCCTCCCTATTTTGCCGAGGAGCCCGGCACGGTGTTCGACCGCATGAAGGCGCATATGGCCATGCAGCTCGACGCCTACTGGTCGTTCGTGGCGGGGCAGGATAACGCGACCCTGATTCGTGAAAACCGCGACCATCTGGTGCACATCCACATCAAAGACGGCGTCGGCGGCACCCCCACGGCCCTCGGCGAGGGCGAAAACGACCTCATGGCGATCGTGGACGCGGCGAAGGATATCGGCCTACCCTGGCTCATCCTCGAAAACGACGACCCCGTGCCGGACGGGCTTTCGGATATCGGCAGAAGCGCCCTCTGGCTCAAACAAAACGCGTAAGACCCTGAAAGGAGAACGTATATGAAACTCGGCGTATTCACCACCCTGCTCTCGAACCTGCCGTTTGAAACGGCGCTCAAATACTTCAAATCCCTCGGCATCGAAATGGTCGAGATCGGCTGCGGCGGCTATCCCGGCAACGCCCACGCGAACCCCGACGTGCTGCTCAGCGACGAAAAAGCCCTCGCGGACTTCAAGGCCCTCATCAAGGAATACGACGTCGGCATCTCGGCGCTGTCGTGTCACGCCAACCCCGTGCACCCGAACAAGGCCGAGGCCAAGGCCGCCGACGAGGTGATTCGCAAAACGATCTTGCTCGCCGAAAAGCTCGGCCTTGACCAGATCAACACGTTCTCGGGCTGCCCCGGCGACCACGAGGGCGCGAAATACCCGAACTGGGTCACCTGCCCCTGGCCGGACGACTTCACCGAGATCCTCAACTGGCAGTGGAACGAGGTGCTGATCCCGTATTGGAAGGACCTCGTCGCGTTCGCCAAAAACCACGGCGTCAATAAGATCGGCCTCGAGCTGCACCCCGGCTTCTGCGTCTACAACACCGACACCATGCTGCGCCTTCGCGAGGCCGTCGGCCCCGAGATGGGCGCGAACTTCGACCCCTCGCACCTCATCTGGCAGGGCATGGATCCCGTCACCGTGATCCGGGCGCTGGGCGACGCGATCTTCCACGTCCACGCCAAGGATACGCGCCTCGACAAGGCCAACATCGCCCGCACCGGCGTGCTCGACACCAAGAGCTACGGCGACGTGCTGCACCGCTCGTGGGTGTTCCGCTCGGTGGGCTACGGCAACGACGAGCTCTATTGGAAGGATATGATCTCGAACCTGCGCCTCGTGGGCTACGATCACGTGCTGTCGATCGAGCACGAAGACAGCCTCATGAGCCAGAACGAGGGCCTCACCAAGGCCGTCGAGATGCTCAAACGCTGCCTCATCACCGAAAAGACCGGAGAAGCCTGGTGGTTCTGAGTTCGCCGCCTCTGGCGGAGGGCGCACAGGAAAAAGGGGCCAGGGGCCAGAGGCCAGAGGCCAGGGAAAAGAATGTAAGTTGACGTAAGGGCTTCTCCTTTACCCGTTTATAATGCGAGGCGCAGCCTCGCCGCCGACGCCCCACACCTCACATCCCACATCTCACATCTCACATCATGTTGTATTTTGTATTTTGTATTTTGCATTTCCCTCGGACCTGTGCGCCCTTTTCCCTTATCTATAAAAGAAAGGACCTGATCCCATGATCCTCCTCTTTAAGCGTCTGATCGCGCTGCTGATTTCCGCGATCAACATCTATTCCATCATGAATATCGGGTCGCAGAACCCGCTGAAGTTCGTGCGCGACGGCGCGCTCGACTACGTGCAGTCGGCCGACGTGTCGCTGAACGTCAACACCCTCGAAAAGTATCAGGAGATCACGGGCTTCGGCGCGTCCGCCTGCTGGTGGGCGCAGGACGTGGGAAAAAGCGACAACGCCGACGAGGTCGCGCGGCTTTTGTATGCGCCCGACGGGCTTGCGCTGAACGTCTACCGCTATAACGTGGGCGGCGGCGAGAAGGAGAACCCCGATACGCGCATCGGCGGCAACCGCGCCACCGAGAGCTTTTTGGTGCAAAACGACGCGGGCGAATGGGTATATGACTTCACGCGCGACGCTTCAGCGCAGGCGATGCTCGAAAAGTGCATGGCTTACGGCACCATCGACACCGTGGTGCTGTTCGCAAACTCCCCGCATTATTCCATGACGCGCACGGGGCAGGCCACCGGCGGGCAGACCGAGTTCTATTCGAACCTGCCTCCCGAAAACTACGAGGCCTACGCCGATTATTTCATCATGGTCACGAAGTATTTCCTCGAAAAAGGCGTGCCCGTGAAGTATATCTCCCCGATCAACGAGCCCCAGTGGTCGTGGGGCGGCGGCTGGGTCGGGCAGGAGGGCTGCCACTACGAGCCGGACGAGGTCGCGGCGCTGATGAAAGTGTTCGCCCGCAAGCTCAAGGCCTCGGGCCTTGACGTGAAGCTCATGGCGCCCGAGAGCGGCCAGATCGGCGAGGTGACGCTCGACTATTTCGACCGGCTGGTCGCCGACCCCGAGATCAAAGAGATGCTCGGCTCCCTCGCGTACCATTCCTATTGGGCGGACGGGCAGATCTTCGATAAGTATCAGTTCGGCAACACGCTTCAGGAGAAGAACTACGGCGTGAACGTGGATATGACCGAATGGTGCGAGCTGCCGCTCGAGCACGATATCGAATCCTACGACTCGTTCTTCCGCATGGCCGAGGTCATCCAGCACGACCTCGTGCTCACCGGCGTCAACTCCTGGTCCGACTGGGTGGGCGTGAACAACGCCGACATCCGCGCCGACGGCACGTGGTGGAGCGACGCGCCCCTCGCCATGAACGCCGACGCAAGCGAGATCCGCGTGGCGACGCGCTATTACGCGTTGCAGCATTTCTCGAAGTTCATCCCGGCGGGCAGCGTGCGCGTGGACCCGAACCCCGACGTCAAAGACGTCAACTACCAGAAGAACGACGACCACGAGGTGCTCGACTTCCAGCTCGGCTACGTCGCCTCGGCGTTCAAAACGCCCGCGGGCAAGATCGTGGTGGTGGTGATCAACACCGGCACCGAGCGGAACTTCACCGTCACCGCCCTCGGCAAATTGAAGGCCGAGATCTACCAGAGCACGCCCGACGGCGGCTATATGAAACAGATCCACGCCGGCCTTATCCCGCTCAAAACGAACGTGCCGGTGAATTCCGTTACCACCTTCGTGCTGGGGTAAAAACCGAATAGAAAAAGACCGGAGAGATCCGGTCTTTTTGCTTTTATAACCCCAGCAGCGGCGGGACATCGGCAAGTTTTCGCGCGTAGCCGTCCGCGTCGGCGGGGCCGAACGCCCCGTGCGGGTCGAAGAGCACCGTTCTGATCCCCCTTGCCTTCGCGCCCGTCACGTCCGCGGACACGCTGTCGCCGATCATCACGAGGGCTTCGGGCGGATAGGGGAGAAGGGCGAGCAAAGCGTCGAAAAAGCGCGGGTCCGGCTTTGAGAAGCCGAGGTCGCCCGACACGAACACGCCCGCAAAAAAGCCGTCCATCCCCGCGAGGCGCAGGCGCTCCTCCTGCTGGCCCGAGGGCGCGTTCGACGCGGCGTAGACGGGCAGCTTCGCCGAGAGCCGGCGCAAAAGGTCTTCGGCGCCGTCCACGGGCACGGCGCTTTTCTCGAGCGCGCGTTCGAAGTAGTACTCGAATTCCACGCCGTCGCCCTCGACCCCCATCGCTTCGAACATCGTGTTCCAGCGGATGGATCTCAGATAGTTAAGGTCGTATTCCCCGGCCTGCAGGCGGTCCCAAAGCTCTCGGTTGATGCGCTTGAACGTTAAAAAAGCGTCCGGCGGCAGAAAGAGCCCGGTCTTTTCTTCGGCGCGGGCGATCGAAAACGCTGCGCATTTGTCGAAATCGAGCAGCGTGTCGTCGATATCGATCAGCGCGGCGGCGATCCCGGTCAGAACCTGCATCAAAACCCCTCCCTCCGGAGCGTATTCTATGCGGCGAAAGCCGAAGCGTGACTCAAACGTCTTCTTCTGCTTCGTCATCCTCTTCGTCGGCGGGCGGCTCTTCTTTTCCCTTCCGCAAACGGAGCAGCAGCCCCGCCGCGCCGACGAGCAAGAGAGCCAGCGGGATCAGCAGGAACACCCAGTCCTTGCCGGGGTCCGCGTATTTGAACAGGAACACAACGGTCAGGGCCGTGAGCAGGGCGCCCACCGCCGCCGCGACGGCAAAAAACACGGTTAAAAGTTTTCTGTGCATAGTTTCCTCCGGGGCCTCATGCCGTTATGATATCAAAAACGACGCGCCGCGGCATGAGAACACGGCGCGCCCGGTTTATTCGGTCAAAGGATTCACGCTTCGGCGTCCACGGCGATGCGCAGGATCTGCCGCGCGTCGGCCGCGGTGATCACACCGTCGCCGTCCATGTCGGCGGAGAGGAACTCGGCGCTGCCGGGCTCGAACTCTTCAAGCCCCACGGCTGCACGCAAAGCAAGGCGCGCGTCGGCCGCTGTCACGTCACCGTCGCCGTCCACGTCGCCGGGGCTCGCGTCCTCGGGCAGGCGTTTGATGAGGCTCCCGTCACGCGCGCGGGGGAATTCGTCCTTGCCCCAGCCGAGAAGGCGGGCGAGGCGGATCGGGATCGTGTAGTTCGCCACTGCATGGTTGGCTTTGAAAAGAGTCTTGTTGCCGTATACGAACACCGGCACGTTGTGGGCGGTGTGCTCGTCGGAATGGAAGCGCATGTCGCCGTGGATGTCGGCGAAGATCCAGCCGGTCTCGTGGTCGGCAGTGACCAGCACCACGGTGTGGCCGTCCTCGCGGGCGAACTCCACCACGTCGCGGATGGCGTTGTCGAAGCCCACCACGGCGTCGACCACGGATTCGCGCTTTTCGTCGTAGTCCATTTTAAGGCCGTCGGAGGTGTGCGAGTTCTTGTCGATGTGCGCGCCCTCGATCATCAGGAAAAAGCCCTTGTCGTTGTCGGTATTGAGCAGCTCGATGGCCTTCGTGCTCATCTCGGCAAGGGTGAGGGAGTTGTTGGGCCGCCAGAGCTGGCCGCTGAACTGCCCGTAGCTGCGGCTGCCCGGCTCGAGCGCCAGCATTTCGTCGCGGTTCGAAACGTACGTCCAGCCGTGCGCCTCAACGTCCTCGCGCGCGAGGGTGCTCTCTTTCGTGCCCCAGATCAGGTCGAAGTTCGTTTCGATCTGCGCCTGACCGATCTTTTCATACTGCTTGCGGTAAAGCACGTGCACCGTGAAGTCGGCGGGCGTGGCGCCCGTGGTCTTGTCGGTGGTCACAACGCCCGTGCGCATGCCCTTTTCGGCAGCCACCTCGGTGATGCTCATCGGCAGCCGCACGAGGCCGAAGGGGTCGTAGCCCAGCACGCCCACGGTCTGGTTGATCACGCGCATGCCGCACGCAAGGGCGGTGCCGCCCGCGGCGCTGTCGGTGGTGATGTGCGAGATCGAGCTGGTCATCGACTGGCCCCTGAGGTCGTATTCGGTGTTCATGAACAGCGTGTGGCCGTATTGCTCGGCGAGTTTCAGGTGGTTTTCGCCCATGCCGTCGCCGATCATGATGATCACGTTGCGGATCTCGGGGTCGGCGTCCACGGCGAGGGCGGGTACGCAGAGGGCAAATGCCATAATCAGGGTGAGAAGCAGGCTCAGGATGCGTTTGGTTTTCATCGCGGTTTCCTCCGGAATAAAAATTTAGCGCAGGGGATAGGTTTATTATATCAGCGTTTTTCCGATATGTAAAGAGAAAGAAGAACACCCGCCGAAAAAAACGGCGCGCAGAGAAAAAAGAGAACGTTTCCCCGACGTGAATTTCGTTTTTCAAATCGACCGCTCACGCGCCGCGGGCGCGCAGCATTCCGCCGAAAACAAAAACAACCGCCTTATTTTTGTATAGTTTGATGAATTGTTTTTTCAGATTAAAGGTTTTATAATATATATAAACATGCATAATTCCTCAATTTTTAATAATGAAAGGAACGAGAATGCAATGAAAAAACATAAAAAACTTTTATCCGTTCTGCTTACGCTGGTAATGGCGCTCAGCATCATTCCGGCGTTCACGCTGCCCGCGGCGGCTGACGTGTGGGACGGCACCTGGGACGGCTCCGGCTTCTCCGGCAGCGGCAGCACATATACGATCTCCTCCGCAAAGGGTCTGGCGCAGTTTATCAACAACTGCGGCAGGGGGACGTCTTATGAGGGCTGCACGATCTACCTTGACGTCGACGTTGATCTGAACGGCATCGACTTCGGCAACCCGAGCGGCGGCAAGAACGTCTATTACAGCCGCGACAACTATTTCAGAGGCACCTTCGACGGACGCAACCACACCATCTCGAACTTCACCATGACCAACACCGACCATCGCATCGGTCTGTTCCGTTCGGCGGTGAACGCAACGTTCAGAAACCTGACCTTCACGAACGTATTTATCGACGACGTCAATAACAATAAAAAGAACGGCTTCGGCGTTCTGGTCGGATGGGCACAGGGCAACCTGACCATTGAAAACGTGCATGTTGCCGGCGGCAATGTCTACGGCTATAACTATGTCGGCGGTCTGGTCGGCGAGATCGACTCGAACGACGCCCTGACCATAACCAACTGCTCCAACAATGCGCGCATTCAGGCGGACAACAACCGCGCCGGCGGTATCGTCGGTCATACCAGAGGCCATGTTTACGCGACAAACTGCTCCAACACGGCCTACGTTTACGCGGGCTACAGCGACGCGGGCGGCATCGTGGGCTGGATCGAAGACGATGAATCCTACTTCGTGGACTGCACCAACACAGGCGAGATCACAACAGACGCCTGCGCGGGCGGCATCTTCGGCTATTTCGGCAGCAAAGACAACGATTATAAGATGACGCTTGACAGCTGCACCAACGAAGGCAAAATTACCTCCAGAGGCAACGGCTATTGCGCCGGCGGCATTGCCGGTAAGATCAATTCCGACAACAACCGTCACATTATCACCAACTGCGTCAACCGCGGCGAAGTTAACGCCAAAGAAGACGCGGGCGGCATTGTGGGTGCAAATATCGGTTACGGCTATTGGGATAACAATAAAAACTACGGCAGTGTTTTCTGCAATAACGACAACGCGGGCGGTATTCTCGGCGAAGTGGAAGACGATGCGCAGGAGTTCCATCACTGCTATAATACCGGCAGCGTCCAGGGCAAAAACAGTGTGGGCGGCGTTCTCGGCTACGGCAACGCGGCGGCGCATACGTTCTACGATTGCGCCAACGGCGGCGCCGTGACTTCCACCAACGATTCTGCGGGCGGCATCTACGGTTACGGCGGCAACACGGAGCCGACGATCGAGCAGTGCTGGAATATCGGCACGATCAGAGCGTATAACGACGCGGGCGGCATTCTCGGCCACACCGCGCACCATTCCTATATCCGGCGCTGCTGGAACGCGGGTTCCATCGAGACCTACAACCACAACGAGAACGGCGCGCACGGCGGCATCGTGGGCCAGACCAGCGATCTCAGCAGCAGCTCGAACGACAATCCGAACATGACGGACTGCTACAACTGGGGTCCTGTTTCCGGCGGCCGGGACGACGGCGGTCTGATCGGCAAGATCAAAGACGGCAGAACGCCCTACTATATCACGAACTCCTATAACGCGGGTACTGTTACCGGCACCAGACCGTTCGCGATCATCGCCTACGGCGGCAACGTCGGCAACAACGTGTACTACGATTCCAACGTGTCCATGGGGGACACGCAGGGCACGGCGATCTCTGACAGCAACCTCAAAAATTCTTCCGGCTTCTCTTCCAACTATTGCAAGAACACCTGGGGCGTCAAGATCGGCAGCACCACCTATTATTATCCGATCCTGAACTGGTACCGCAACCTGTTCATGTTCCATCTGAAATTCGTGGACAATCCGAGCGGAACAAACGTCTATTGGGACGGCGAATACGGCAGCGCCTTTTATGCCATCAACCCGACCCGCAGAGGGTATACCCCGAGCGACTGGTATTTGACGACCGATTCGGGCAAAACGATTGCCTACGGTCTGGACGTCGTCACCTGCGGCGTTACGCCGTGTACGGAGCGCCTGCTGATGACGCAGCATACGGATGAGCTGACGACGATCGACAACACGTCGACCTTTAACTTGACGTGGGAAAAGATCAGACAAAAGCTCGACATGAACGCTGTGCTCGACGGCGAGTATAGATTCGACAACATCAACTTCTTCACGGCGGACGTCTATGTCAACGGCGTACTGGTTGCCGACGACGTGAACGATTTCTATGGCGATCTCTATTACGAAGATACCTATGAGATCAAAGATATCAAACCGGCGGAGGGCTACGTCTTTGTCGGTCCGTTCCTCGGCGTGCACGACGGCTGCCAGCAGAGCGGCCTGACCGGCGCGATGGATCTTGACCTGATCGAAGTGGCGCCGGAGTTCAAGACGCTGCATACCGTCACGTTCAAGAACAAAGACGGCGGCGTGCTCAGTACGCAGCAGGTGCCGCACGGCGACGACGCGACCCCGCCCGCGGATCAGCAGGACTACATAGACGAAACCTATCACTATACCTTCAACGGCTGGAGCGGCTATACCAACATTACGGCGGACACTGTGATCCAGGCGACGTTTACCGCCACCGAGCACGTGTTTGATCAGCAAAACCACGACGGTGACTACCTCAAGCAAGGCGCGACCTGCACCGAACCCGCGCAGTACTACTATTCCTGCGTGTGCGGGTATACGAACAGTGTAACTTACTTTGAATATGGCGATCCGAACTACCACAGGATCAGCGCCTGTGAGCCGAATGGGGACGGTACGCATGACTGGATCTGCGAAGTCTGTGGGGACCGTTCCCCGGATGACTGCGGCCCCTACGATGAAACGCAGCACGCGGCGACCTGCACGACCGGCGCATACATCACCAGAACCTGCGTATACTGCCACTACAGTTATGACGGTGAAAAGGGTGTGCCGAACGGTCACCAATACGGCGAAGCGGTTTCCAACAACAACGGTACCCACACCAGGACCTGCACCGTCTGTGCGGAAGGCACGGACGGCCACAGCGTAACGGCAGACTGCGACTATGACGAGACCCCGCACGCCGCGACCTGCATCACCGGCGCCTACATTACTTACACCTGCAAAGACTGCGGTTATTCCTACGACGGCGAAAAGGGCGAGCCGAGCGGCCACCAGTACGGCGATTGGGTTCCCAATGAGAACGGCACGCATACCAAGACCTGCTCCGTCTGCGCGGAAGGCACCGAGGGCCACAGCGTAACGGCAGACTGCGACTACAACGAGACCCAGCACGACGCGACCTGCATCACCGGCGCCTATATCACCTACACCTGCAAAGACTGCGGTTACAGCTTTGACGGCGAAAAAGGCGAGCCGGGCGGCCACCAGTACGGCGATTGGGTCCCCAATGAGAACGGCACCCACACCAAGACCTGCTC
>JAFZOL010000072.1 GCA_017550625.1 Clostridia bacterium
ACCGCAGGGGATGCAATTTTTGTGAAAGACAAGGCGCAGGGGACGGATAAACCTGACGGTTATCCGTCCCCTGCAACGCAGTATTTCGCAAATAAGTGCGCCGCTGCGGCTATATTATCCCTTATCTGCACCGCCCTTCCGCGAGGCGCGTGTTCTTTCATATATAAATCATTTCTCCGCGCCAAGCTCTTTCAGCTTGTCCTCGAGCCCGAGAAAGTCGTCCAGCGCGAGGGCCTTCTTCGGCGGGTCCCTCAAAAGCGCCGAGGGGTGAAAGGTCCCCATGAACCAGATCCCGCCCTTCTCGAAGAACACGCCGTGGTCGCGCGTGACCCTGAATTCGGGCGAGATGAGCGTCATCGCGGCGAAGCGGCCGAGGCACACGATCACTTTGGGAGAAATGAGCTTCGTCTGCGCCCTGAGATAGGGCAGGCAGGCCTCGATCTCGCCGGGCTCGGGGTCGCGGTTGTGCGGCGGACGGCATTTTAAGATGTTCGCGATATACACGTCCTCGCCGCGTCTGAGGCCGATCGCGCCGAGATACAGGTCCAAAAGCTTGCCGCTCGGGCCCACGAACGGCAGGCCCTGCAGGTCCTCCTGCTCGCCGGGCGCCTCGCCGACGCACAAAACGCGCGCGTGTTCGTCGCCCATGCCGAACACGTTGTTTGTGCGCGTTTTTCCCAGCCCGCAGCGCCCGCACGCGGCGCACGCGGCCCTCAGCCGCTCCATTTCGCCCGGCATACCGGCCCCTCCTTTGTTTAAATTGCACAGATTTGCCGCTCGTTCGTCGTGATATTTTCGGAATTTGCGAATTGAAAACCCCCGCGCGTTCTGTTAAAATACTGACTAAGCAAGCAGCCCTCTGCTGCTATCATACTCGCTTCTGGGCGCTTTGTCAAACGTTTCCGGTTTTTTCGTCATATTTTTTCCGCGAAACTATTGACTTATGCGCATTTATCCTGTATAATAGCCGTTGTAGTTGTTTGCGATGCACTACAAGTGTATATTTTAGCCGCCCGGCTATGATATAAATATTTCAAAGGAAGGTCCTAAAAATGAAACTTGCAAAAAAGGTTCTTGCAACCGTCATGGCTGTCGCTATGATTTTTGCACTCTCCGCGCTGGCATTTGCCGCCGGCACTCCCACTGTCGCGCTTGAAACGAAGGTGGAAGACGAGCAGGTCATCGTTAGTGTTTACTTCAAAGATTCTATCGGCCTTAAGAGCTGGGATCTGAATCTCACCTATGATGCCTCCGTCCTCGAGTTCTCTTACAACGATCCTGGCGCTGATGCCGCTCAGGTTGGTCTGACCAAGAGCAACTCCTATACTGACGAAGTCAACCCCACCAGCGGCCTCATCAAGTGGTCCGGTTATTTCAAGACCGAGCTGACTGATGCCAAGACCTTTGCTGATGACGTCAAGAAGAAGACCGACACCGTCGATATCAACTCCGATTATTTCGAGGCTGTTATCCTTGTGTTCGACATCATCAATGCTGACGCTACCAGCACTGACCTGCAGGTCGAAGTCACCAACTGCGGTGGCGTTGAGCTTACTGCCGGTGAGAAGACCACTGTTGCTCTGAAAGAGGAACAGGAAGAGCCCTCTTCCGCTGAGCAGGAAGAGCCCTCCAGCTCCGAAGAAGCTTCTTCCGCTGAGGAAGAAGGCTCCAAGCCGATCGTCCCGGATACCGGTGATGACGACAAGAACACCGACGCTCAGACTTGGGCCATCGCCGCTGCTGCTGGCGTTGCCGCTCTTGCCGGTGCCGCGTTCATCGTTTCCAAGAAAAGGAAATAAGATTAATTAAAAACTCACAATTCTTTTTGCAGTTTTAATTAAGGGGTTTTGGCGTTATTCGCAAGAATAACGCCTTTTCCCTTTTCCGGGGGACCTCCCCGATCTATGCGAAAAAACGCCCGGCGGGAAGGGCGGTGCAGATAAGGGATAATATAGCCGCAGCGGCGCACTTATTTGCGAAATACTGCGTTGCAGGGGACGGATAACCGTCAGGTTTATCCGTCCCCTGCGCCTTGTCTTTCACAAAAATTGCACCCCCTGCGGTGCGAAGCAGTTTTGTCGCCAGCTATTTATCGTCCGAACAATTCTGTTCGGCAGGGGATAATCCTGACGGATATCCTCTGCCGGGCGGGCAGTTCGGGCGGGAAAGAGCGGCGAAAAACCTGTATTATCCCTTATCTGTACCGCCCAATCCGTCGGGCGTTCATCTTTTTTTTATTTCCTCAGTCTACGAGGATCACGGCCGTCATCGCGGGCACGCGCACGCTTTCCGAAACGGGGGCGTCGTCGTTCACGTTCCACATGCCGTGCATGTCGGGGTTCAGGGCGTATTCGATCTCTTCCTCGTTGCGGTTGGCGATCACGGCCAGCCGCTTCTCGCCGGGCTTGTACCTCAGATACGCCACGCACCCCATCGCGGCGGACAGGGGATAGAACCCGCCGTCCTTCAGTACGGGCATCGCCATGCGGATCCTGCCGATCCAGCGATAGAAATCCACAAGCTCCCTGTCCTCGCGCCCCCACGGGTAAAAGCCGCGGTTGAGCGGGTCCTTGCCGCCGGTCATGCCGGCTTCGTCGCCGTAATAGATCGCGGGCAGGCCGGGCAAAAAGAAATTGAGCGTCACGGCGAGCTTCAGCCGCTGTTTGGCTTCTGTGAGCTGCGCCTCGGTATGGTACACGTGCGCCTGCAGCACGCGCGATTTGCGGTCGTAATCGGTGCCCGTGAGCACCGACAAAACCCGCGCCGTGTCGTGGGTGCCCAGCACGTTCATGCACGCGTGCATCGCCTCTGGCGGATAGGCGTCGGCGGTCTCCCTCAGCTCATACATGCACCTTTCGGCGTCGCCCCCGAGGGCGAACGAGAGGATCGCGTTCTTGAACGGATAGTTCATCACGCCGTCGAGCTGCCTGCCGTCGAAATACCTGCGCCGTCCGCCGTGGCTGATTTTTGTCACGGCGTTTTCCCACACCTCGCCTACGATCAGCCTGTCGCCGCCGCGTTTTACGGCTGTGCGCAACGCGTCCAAAAAGTCGTCCGGCAGCTCGTCGGCCACGTCCAGCCGCACGCCGTCCGCGCCGAGGCCGAACCAGTAGTCCAGCACGCCGCCCTCGCCCGTGATGAAATCGAGATAGCTTTTCTCCTCCTCGTTCACCTCAGGCAGGCTCCGGATGCCCCACCAAGCGGCGTAGTGGTCGCGGTCCTTGCCGAACGAATACCAGCGATAATAAGGTGATTTCTCGCTCTGGTACGCGCCGGGATTCGGATAGCGCCCGTAGCGGTTGAAATACACGCTGTCGTCGCCGGTGTGCGAATACACGCCGTCGAACACGACTAAGATATCGAGCTTGTGCGCCTCGTCGCAGAGCGTTTTGAAGTCCTCTTCCGTGCCGAGCAGCGGGTCCACCTTTTTATAGTCCGCGGTGTTATAGCGGTGGTTCGAGTGCGCCTCCGCCACGGGGTTGAGATATAAGATCCCCACGCCGAGATCCTTGAGGTAGGGCAGCTTTTCGGTGATGCCCTTAAGATCCCCGCCGTAATAGTCGTTGCAGCGGAACTCGCCCGTCTCGTCGGGCTCGTAAACCGGGGTCTCCAACGTGTTCTCGTGCATCACCCGGTCACCGGGCACGTTGACCTTCGGCTGCCCCGAGCGCGAGAAGCGGTCCGGGAACACCTGATAGAACGTGCGCCCCTTGAAGCGGTCGGGCGTTTTGAACGCGGGGTCGTAGACGTTCAGCACCCAGTTTTCGGTGCCGTAGATATCGCCCGAAAAGGCGTATTTGTGGCGGCCGAGGTGCGACACGCCCCACGGTGTCTCATACTGAAACCGATAGAAATACAGCCCCGGGTCCTGCAGCGTGAGGTCCAGATACCACCACTCGTCGGTCCCGTCGGTGTCCTCCCACGCCATGGCGCGGAAATCCTCATACCCGCCGTCGCGGCGTATCACGAATACGCACGAAAAAACCCCGAACGCGCGGGGCAGACAGACCCGAAGCCGCAGGGTCTGCCCCGCGGCGACGGCTCCGGAAACGGATTTGAAAAACGGGATCGAGGAATCGTAGGCTGCCATTCGGTTGATACCCTTCTCAGTTGATGCCCTTCGTGTGCCAGATCTTTTCGGCGTATTCCTGGATCGCGCGGTCGGCGGCGAAGAAGCCCGCGCCCGCGATGTTCATCAGCGACATGCGCGAGAACACGTCGGGCCGGCTGTAAAGGTCCTCGGCCTTCGCCTGCGCGAGGCGGAAGTCCGCGAAGTCCGCGAGCACCATATAGGGGTCGTGGTATTTGATCGTCTCGCCGATTTCAGGGAAGCTCTTGCCGTCGAGCTTGTTCGAATTCAGCCAGTCGATGGCGTTTTTGAGCTCGGGGCAGTTGCGGTAATAGCGCATGGGCTCGTAGCCGGTGCGCTCCAGCGCCGTCACCTCGGGCGTGCGCATGCCGAAGATGATGATGTTGTCGGGACCCACGTTGTCGTAGATCTCGATGTTCGCGCCGTCCATGGTGCCGAGGGTCACGGCGCCGTTGATCATCAGCTTCATGTTGCCGGTGCCCGAGGCCTCGGTGCCGGCGAGCGAGATCTGCTCGCTGATGTCGGCGGCGGGCATCAGGCGCTCCGCCATGGTCACGTTATAGTCCTCCACGAACAGAACCTTCAGGTATTCGTTGACGGCGGGGTCGTTGTTGACCGTCTTCGCGAGCGCCGAGATGAACTCGATGATCTTTTTCGCCATGAAATACCCGGGCGCGGCCTTCGCGCCGAAGATATAGGTGTGCGGCACCTTGGCGCTGCCGGGGTCGTTCTTGAGCTTGAGGTAGCTCGCGAGGATGCTCAAAGCGTTGAGCTCCTGCCGCTTATACTCGTGCAGGCGCTTGACCTGCACGTCGAAGAGCGAGTCGGGGTCCAGCGTCTCGCCCGTGGTCTCTTTCACGTGCTTGGCGAACGCCTCTTTGTTGTGCCGCTTGATCTCACGCAGTCTTGCGAGCACCTCTTTGTCGTCGGCGAACTGCTTAAAGCGCGTCAGGCTCGACCCGTCGTACACGAAGTCGCCGCCGATCTTCTCGGTCAAAAAAGCGGTCAGCTCTGGGTTGGCCTGGCACAGCCACCGGCGGTGGGCGATGCCGTTGGTCACGTTCGTGAACTTATCGGGCGTCAGACGGTAAAAGTCGTTGAACACGCGCTCCTTGATGATCTCGCTGTGCAGGGCCGACACGCCGTTCACGCTGTGGCAGGCCGCGACGCAGAGGTTCGCCATCTTGATCACGCCGCCCGAAATGATCGCCGCGCGCTCCACGTAAGAGGCGTCGTGCGTGGATTCCCACACCCAATACCGCAGGCGGTTGTCGATCTCCTTGATGAGCTGATAGATGCGCGGCAGAATGCCCTTCAAGAGCCCCTCAGGCCATTTTTCGAGCGCCTCGGCCATCACGGTGTGGTTCGTGTAGGCGAAGGTCGCCGTCACCACCTTCCACGCGTCGTCCCAGCCGTAGCCGCATTCGTCCAAAAGGATGCGCATGAGCTCCGGGATCGCGAGGGTGGGGTGCGTGTCGTTGATATGGATCGCCACGCGCTGCGACAAATTCTCGATCGTGCCGCCGTGGTGCAGATGGTTGTGGATGATATCCTGGATCGACGCGGACACGAGGAAATACTGCTGCTTCAAACGCAGACTTTTGCCCTCATAATGGTTGTCGGCGGGGTAGAGCACCTTCGAAATGGTCTTCGCCATCGCGTCGCGCTCCATCGCGCGCAGATACTGCCCTTCGTTGAAGAGCTTCATGTCAAGGCCGGGGGCCTCGGCGCTCCACAGGCGCAGCACGCTCACGCCCTTGCCGTCCTTGCCCGCCACGTACATGTCGCTCGGCACGGCGCGGATGACGTCGGCGTCCTTCACGTTGACCCAGTGGTGGCCGTTATCCCAAACGTCCTCCACCTTGCCGCCGAACAGCACGTTCACGCCGCTCTCTTCGCGGCGCGTCAGCCATATGTCGCCGCCGGGCAGCCACGAATCGGGCAGCTCGGTCTGCCAGCCGTCCACGAGCTTCTGCTTGAAGATGCCGTATTCATACAAGATGGAATACCCGCGCGCCGGGTAGCCGCCGGTGGCGAGGGCGTCGAGATAGCACGCGGCAAGCCTGCCGAGGCCGCCGTTGCCGAGGCCGGCGTCGGGCTCGCAGTCATACACCTTGTCGAGCTTCACGCCGTAGTCTTTGAGCACGGCGTCGAAGGTCTCGGTCAGGTTGAGGTTAAAAAGGTTATTCTTCAGGCTTCTGCCCATCAAAAACTCCATGGACAGATAGTATACGCGCTTGCCTTCGCCGGACTCGGCCTTCGTGCTGAAATCGGCGCGGTATTTCGCCAGCAGATCCTTTAAGATCATCGCGATGGCGCGGTAAAACTGGTCGTAAGAAGCGCCGTCGGCGCTCACGCCGAAATAGTGCAGGAGTTTCGCCTCAAGCAGCTCCTTTGCTTCGGCCTTCGTTAACGGGTTTTTCATACAAAACCTCCAAAATTTTCTCAGAATCGCCGCCCCAAAGCGGCTTCCTTCGTTATTTTACACGAAAATAAGGCGGATTACAAGTACTAATAAAGAAAAATTAAAAAAAGACCCTCTCGGGTCTTTTTCAGCTTAGTTTCCGATCGTTTCGTCGCACATTTTTTCGGCTAGGCTCTTGATGGACGAGGCGATGTATGCCATCGTCATTACGGTGAGCGCCGCCGTCAGCTTTTCGCGCGCGCCGGGGTAGGGCTCGGCGTAATCGGCGATGTCCTTTTCGATCGCGGCCCGCACGCCGTCGGGCTCGGTGAGACGCGCGGTCTCCACGGCGTCGATGATGCGGCACAGGTGCGTATACAGCGTCTCGTCCGGGATGATGTCGTCGCCCCGGTCGTCGGCGGAGCCGTTCACGAACCTGAGGATCACTGCGATGCGCTCAAGCTGAAAGGCGCCGCGCAGCATGCCGAGGATGATGATGCGCGCGAGATGGTTTTCGGCGTAGCGTTTGTTTTCGGGATGGGCGACCCAGCCGCGTTTGATCCAGTTCTGGACCGTGGTGGGCTCAATGCCGGCGATCTCGCAGATCTGCGAGAGGGTCAGTCCCTTGGTCGCGCTGAAGAGCGGCGACAGGTTCGCGAAACCGAACTGCAGCCTGCCGTCCTCCACTTCGATCACGGTTCCGGGCAGATAGCGCACGTTAATCAGCGTCCTTTCCTTCTTCTTCGGGGGCTTCTTCTTCGGCCTCGTCGTCGGGATCCGAAAGGATCTCGGTTTGGTTCGAGAAGAACAGCACCTTGTTGATGGGCTTGCCGAGCGTCTTTTCGCACGCGCCGGCCATCACGGGGAACATGCGCGATTCCACCACGCAGTTGATGGCGGCGAAATCGAGCAGGATATTGAGCTGGTTGCGGTAGAATTCCTCGTCCTTGTCGGCGAAGAAGGTCTCGTCCACTTCCTTCAGCTCCGCGCCGGAGAGGGACATATCCTTGTTATAGGCGGCGCGGTTCTTCTGAAAGGCCTTCTGCAGCATCTCGTGCATGGCCTCTTTGTCGCCGTTTTTAAGGGTGTTGTTGATCGCGTTGGTCTTGAGCTGCAGCTTGAAGCTGAGGCGGCAGGTCTTCACGATCGCCTTCGCGAGCTTCGAAAGCTCCGGGTTGATCGACTCGGGGATAAAGATCTCGTCGTTTTTGACGTAAAACAGGCTCATGTTGCTGTCCTCCAAACGAATTTCGTCTTATTCTATCACATCCGCGGGCTGTTTGCAAGCGGTATTTACGCCAAATCGGGGCATGGCGCTTTCGCCGTCAGTTTGACCGTATAAAGCTCGCTGCACGCCACGTCGTCCGGGTCGATCGGCGGGAAGGAGAGCCGCGTTCTGCCGCCGTCGTCCGTCACCTCCACCGGCGCGTTGCAGCCGAGGAGCTCGGCTTTGTAAGCGGGGTCGTAGGGCACCGGCTCGAGCGTGACGCTGCCGAACGGGAAGCGCGTCAGGATCGCGTAGATATCGCCGTCCTTCTGCGTGAAATACACGTTCTCCTGCCCGGCGGGGGCGAACGGACGCGAACCGTAGATCGCCTCGCCGTTGACGTTGAGCCACTTGCCCATGTCGGTTAGGCGCTCCTCCATGATGACCGGGATCGTGCCGTCCGCCGCGGGGCCGACGTTCAGCAGGAAATTGCCGCCCTTCGACACGAGGCTCACGAGCGTTTCCAAGAGCTCCTTCGAACTGAGATAATCGTCCACGCCCTCCATTCGGTTGAGGCCGAAGCTGCGCCCGATGCCGCGGCATTCCTCGAACGGACGGTCGAGCACCACGTCCTCGATCCGCTTGCCGCCCTCCACGAGGCCGTATTCGGTGGTGAAGTTGCCGCCGAGCCGCCCGCGCGTCTCCTTGCCCCAGCGGTCGTTGGGCACGATGAAGTCCTTCACCGGGCTCTCGTTATAAAGCCACTGCAAAAACTCGGTCGAGTGCCACACACTGGACGGGTGGTCCCACTCGCCGTCGGTGAACAGGGTCGCGGGCTCGTATTTCGTGATGAGCTCTTTCAGCATCGGGTGCAGGTGCTCCAGCGCGTAGCGCTCGGGGTCCTTGAGATACAGCGGGTTCCACCACTCGTAGATCGAATGGTACACGCCGAAGCGCACGCCGGTGCCTTCGAGCGCGTCCTTGAGCTCGCGGCAGAAGTCGCGGTGCGGCCCCACGTCCATGCTGTTCCAGAACGGGGCGTAGTCCGATTTGAACATGCAGAAGCCGTCGTGGTGCTTCGACACGAGGTTGATATACTTCGCCCCTGCTTTCTTAAAAAGCTCCGCCCACTGCTTCGCGTCGAAGAGCTCGGCTTTGAACTCGCCGGCGAAATCGGCGTAAGGCCGCCCGCCGTAGACACGCTGATGGAACTGGCGCACCGTTTCGTTGTTCTCGTCCTGCATCTGCATGCCGTACCACTCGGCGTAGTCGCCCCTGCGCGAGAACGCGGGCACCGAATACAGCCCCCAGTGGATGAAGATGCCGAACTTCGCGTCCGCGAACCACTGCGGCACGGGACGGGCGTTCAGCGACGCCCAGTTGTTTTCATATTCCATAACGGGACCCCTTTCGTTTTTCTGTTTCCATTATAGACAAATCCGCGCCAAAAAGCAAGACACGCGTCTGAAAAATCCCGCATATCTTGACGGCGCGCCGAAAATGCGGTATAATGAACACATTATGAACGCGGAGGTTCGTTTTTATGATCGATTCCTATATCAAGGGCCTTGTGACCTACGCCATAAGAAAGGGCTTCATCGGCGCCGAAGACCGCGTGTGGGCGATCAACGCGATCCTCGCCCTGCTCAAAAAGGACGACTTCAACATGCGCGCGCCCGAGGTGGGCGTGAGCCTCTCCGGCATGCTTTCGGGCATCTGCGACTGGGCCGCCGAACACGGCGTGATCGACGGCGGCATCGCCTCGCGCGATTTGTTCGATACCGCCCTCATGGGCGTTTTAACGCCCCGCCCGTCCGAGGTGATCGCGAAGTTCAACGCCCTTTACGAAAAGTCCCCCGAAAAGGCCACCGACTGGTATTACGCATTCTCGGGCGACACGAACTACATCCGGCGCGACCGCATCAAAAAGGACCTCAAGTGGCAGTATGACGGCGAATACGGCACGCTCGACATCACGATCAACCTCTCGAAGCCCGAAAAGGACCCCAAGGCCATCGCCGCCGCCAAAAACGCCCCGCAGTCGGGCTACCCGAAGTGCAACCTCTGCCGCGAGAGCGAGGGGTACGCAGGGAATCTCAGGTTCCCTGCGCGGCAGAACCACCGCGTGATTCCGATCGAGATCGCCGACGCCGAGTGGTTCCTGCAATACAGCCCCTACGTCTACTATAACGAGCACTGCATCGTGCTCAGCGCCGAGCACGCCCCGATGAAGATCGACCGCGCGGCGTTCTGCAAGCTGCTCGATTTCGTCACGCTCTTCCCGCATTATTTCGTCGGCTCGAACGCCGACCTGCCGATCGTGGGCGGGTCCATCCTCTCGCACGAGCATTTCCAGGGCGGGCGCTACGAATTCCCGATGGAGCGCGCGCCCATCGAAAAGGAGCTCGTCTTCCCGGGCTTCCCGGGCGTGAAGGCAGGCGTCGTCAAATGGCCGATGTCCACGATCCGCCTGCAGTCCGCCGACAAGACGTCCCTCGCCGACCTCGCCGAAAAGATCCTCAACGCCTGGCGCGGCTACACGGACGAAGAAGCATTCATTTTCGCCGAGACCGACGGCGAGAAGCACAACACGATCACGCCGATCGCCCGCAGAAGGGGATCGGATTACGAGCTCGATCTCGTGCTGCGCAACAACATCACGACCGAAGAGCACCCGCTCGGCGTCTACCATCCGCACGCGGAGCTGCACCACATCAAGAAAGAGAACATCGGCCTCATCGAGGTGATGGGCCTCGCCGTGCTGCCCGCGCGCCTGAAAACCGAGCTCGCCGCGGTCGAAGAGACGCTCGTTTCCGGCGCCGACCCCGCAGCCGACCCGCTTACCGCCGCCCACGCCGCGTGGATCGAAGAGCTGCGCGCGAAATACCCCGCCTTCACCCCCGAAACCGTCGGGGATATCGTGCGAAACGAAGTCGGCCTCGTGTTCGCCACCGTCCTCGAGCACGCGGGCGTATTTAAGCGCGACGACGCGGGCAGGGCGGCCTTTAGTCGCTTCACCGACAGCGTGAAATAAGCAAAATATACGCATACGCGCCTCCGGTTCGCACGGGGGCGCGTTACTTTTTTTCTTATATATAAGCAAATGTATAAAAGAATGTATAAAATAATGTATAAAGTCTTGCATAATTTTTACGCGCATGGTATAATATGACCGACTATAAGCAAAGGGAGCAGCGCCATGACCAGATCCCAATCGCGCGAGAACGCTTTTATCCTCGTATTCGAAAACCTGTTCAATCCCGACTACTCGTTCGCCGACATGCGTGAATTCACCGCCGAAAGCGAGCTGTTCGAGATCGACGAATTCACGGAAGCCCTGTTTTCGGCTTCCGTTGAGAACGCCGCGCGCCTCGACGGCGAGATCGAGCCGTTTCTCAAAAACTGGAAGCTGTCGCGCCTGCCGAAGACGGTGCTGGCCGTCCTGCGCGTGAGCATGGCGCAGCTCGACGGCCTCGCGGGCGAGGTGCCCGCGTCCGTCGTCGTGAACGAGGCGGTGGAGCTCGGCAAGAAATACGCCACCGAAAAGGACGCGTCCTTCATCAACGGCATCCTCGGCGCGGTGATCCGTTCGCGCGAAGAAGCATGATCTCGCTCGGGATCGATACCTCCAACTATACCACCTCGGCGGCGCTCTTCGACAGTTCGACCGGCGAGATGAAGTCGCTCAGGCGCCTGCTTACGGTGCGCCCGGGCGAGCTGGGTCTGAGGCAGAGCGAGGCGCTCTTTCAGCACGTGACCGCCCTGCCGGAGCTTATAAAAGCGCTCTTTGAAAACGAAACGCGTTTTCAGAACGCGATCGGCGTTTCCGTCAGGCCCTGCGACTTCGAGGGCTCTTACATGCCCTGCTTTCTCGCGGGCAAAAGCGTGGCCGAAAGCCTCGGCGCCGCGTCCGGCGTGCCGGTGAAAGCCTTCTCCCATCAGGCGGGGCATATCGCCGCCGTGCTGTGGGACGCAAAACGCCCCGACCTTCTCACCCGCGAGTTCCTCGCGTTCCACGTCTCCGGCGGCACCACCGACGCGGTTCTCGTCCGCCCGGGGAAAAACGTTCCCTTCGTCATCGAAAAGCAGGCGGGTAGCCTCGACCTCAAGGCCGGGCAGGCGATCGACCGCGTGGGGCAGATGCTGGATCTCCCGTTCCCTGCGGGCAAGGCGCTCGACGAACTGAGCCTGCGAAGCAGCGAAGAATACAAAGTCAAAACCTATATCCGCGACGGCAGCGTGTCGCTCTCGGGCGTTGAGAACCAGAGCCGGACCATGCTCGAAAAGGGCGAGCCCCCGGCGAACGTCGCGAAGTTCTGCCTCACGCACATCGTCTCGGCGGTGGACGCGATGGCCGAAGCGCTTCTCGCGCGTTTTCCCGGCCTGCCGCTCGTCTTCTCGGGCGGGGTCAGCTCCAACACCCTGCTCAGAAACGCCATGACGGCGAAATACGGCGCGGTCTTTTCGCTTCACGGTTACGGCGCCGATAACGCCGCGGGCGTCGCCTATTTAGCTTCTCTATGAATTATCCCACCGTCACCGTAACGGCGCTCAACGCCTACATCAAGGATCTCTTCGACGGCAACCCCGCACTCAAAAGCGTCGTTGTCAGCGGCGAGATCTCGAATTTCGGCGTCCACCGGGCCTCGGGGCACGCCTATTTCACGCTGAAGGACGACGCCTCCGCGATCAAGGCGGTCATGTTCCGCGCCGACGGCGCGCGGCTTAAATTCCGCCCCGAAAACGGCATGAAGGTGCTCGCCTTCGGGCGCGTGGGCGTTTACGAGCGCGACGGCGTGTATCAGCTCTACGTCACCGAAATGATCCCCGACGGGGTCGGCGCTTTGCAGCTCGCGTTCGAGCAGCTCAAAGAGCGCCTTGCCAAAGAGGGCCTCTTCGACGAGGCGCACAAAAAGCCTCTGCCCGCCTTTCCGAAGCGCATCGGCGTGATTACCTCGCCCACCGGCGCGGTGCGGCGCGACATCGAAAACGTCACCCGCCGCCGCTACCCCTACGTGGAGCTCGTTCTGTGGGGCGCCACGGTGCAGGGCCCCACGGCCGCCGGCGAGATCGTGAGCGCGATCCGCTGGTTCAACCGCAAAAAGAACGTCGATCTTCTCATCGTCGCGCGCAGCGGCGGCAGCATGGAGGACCTGTGGTGCTTCAACGACGAGACCCTTGCCCGCGCGATCTACGAAAGCGAGCTGCCCGTCATATCAGCCGTCGGCCACGAAACGGATTTCACGATCTGCGATTTCGTGGCGGACCGGCGCGCGCCCACCCCCTCCGCCGCGGCGGAGATCGCGGTGCCGGACGCCGCCGAGCTGCGGCAGGCGCTGATTCGGCAGTCGAACGCCCTGCTCTCGTCTTACCGGCGGTTCGTTTCCGACCGCCGCCACCGCTTCGCCGTTCTCAGCGCGAAGCGTGATTTTACCGATATTTCCGGTTATTTTTCCGAAGAGCGCGAGCGGATAGGCCGCCTCTCGCTCACCCTCGGCAGGCTCGCCGAGCGGCGCGCGGGCGAAGAAAACGCGCGCTTTGCCGCCCTGTCGGCACGGCTGCCGCGGGCTATTGAAAAAGACATGCTCGCGCGTTCGTCCGCCCTGGGGCCGATGACCCGGCGGCTCGACGCGGCGGCGCTCAATTCGCTCAGAACCGAGCGTACGCGCCTCGAAAACGGCGTGGCGGCGCTCAGGCAGTTAAACCCCCTGAACGTGCTGCTGCGCGGCTTCGCGGTCGTCGAGGCCGAAGGGCGCATCCGCTCCTCCGTCAAAGATCTCGCGCCCGGCGCGCGCGTGAGCGCCGTGTTCGCCGACGGGCGCGCCGAATGCCTTGTGGAATCCACCGAAGAAGGGGAGCCGTTCCGGCGGCAGGCCCCCGAACCGCCCCGAAAGGATGAATCCGAATGAACGACATGACCTATGAACAGGCGATATCGCGGCTCGAAGAGATCGTGGCCGTGCTCGAAAAGGGCGGCGCCCCGCTCGACGAGGCCGTAAAACTCTTTGAAGAGGGCGCGAACCTCTCGCGCTTCTGCAACGAAATGCTCAAAAAAGCCGAGCTCAAGATCACCGAGCTCACGGCGGGGGAGAAGGCCGATGGCTGAACCCGACTTCACCGCCTATATCGACCGCATCGAAGCCGAGGTCGAACGCGACCTTCCGGCGCTGCCGCCGTCGCTTTCACACGTCGGCGACATGATGCGCTATTCGCTCGCGGGCGGCGGCAAGCGGATCCGTCCGCTGCTCACGCTCCTCTTCTGCGAGGCTGCGGGCGGCGACCCCGAAAACGCCCTGCCGTTCGCCGCGGCGGTGGAATACGTGCACACCTATTCGCTGATCCACGACGACCTGCCGTGCATGGATAACGACGACGTGCGGCGCGGCAAGCCCTCGTCGCACGTGCGCTTCGGCGAGGCCAACGCCCTTTTGGCGGGCGACGCCCTGCTCACCCACGCCTTCGCCGCGGTCGCGAAAGCGGCCGAAACGGGCAAAGTGCCCGCCGAAAACGCCGTCGCCGCGGTGCGGGAGCTCTCGCTCCTCGCGGGCGCCCCGGGCATGGTCGGCGGCCAGTATCTCGACCTCAAAAACGAGGGCGGCGGCTCCGACGCCGATTCGCTTCTTGAAATGGATTCCCTCAAAACCGGGGCGCTCATCGAGGCGGCCTGCGTGCTCGGCCTTTTGGCCGCGGGCGCGCCCGAGCCGCTCTTTATGCCCGCCAGAAAGTTCGCGCGGGCTCTGGGCCTCGCGTTCCAGATCAAAGACGACCTCATCGAATACGAGGACGAAAACGACCTCAGCGACGAAAAGAACGAAAAATCGACCTATATCACCGGGTTCGGCGCCGCCGAAGCCGCCCGTCTCGCCGCCGATTACACGCGGCAGGCGGTCGACGCGATATCGGCGTTCGGCGAAAAAGGCGAGACCCTCGCCGCCCTCGCCGCGGCGCTTCTCGACAGGAAAAGCTGATGGAATATAAACTGCTGTCAAAAATCAAAGGTCCCGAAGATATCAAAAAGCTTCGTGAAGATCAGCTTCCCGATCTCGCGAACGAGATCAGGGACAAAATGATCCACACCGTGTCGAAAAACGGCGGGCACCTCTCGTCGAACCTCGGCGTGGTGGAGCTCACGATCGCCCTGCACCGCGTTTTCAGGTCCCCCTACGACAAGATCGTGTGGGACGTGGGCCACCAGTGCTACGCGCACAAGATGCTCACCGGGCGCGCGGAGGAATTCGACACCCTGCGTCAGCCGGGGGGCATTTCGGGCTTTACGCGCCGGGGCGAAAGCGAGCACGATATTTTTTCGGGCGGGCACTCGAGCGTCGCGCTCTCGGCGGCCTTCGGCATCGCCGAGGCCAACAAGCGCGCCGGCAGCAAGGCCTACACCGTGGCGGTGGTGGGCGACGGCGCGTTTACCGGCGGCATGGTCTACGAGGCCCTCAACAACGCCGGGCACGCGGGCAAGGGCACGCGCCTCATCGTGATCCTCAACGACAACGAGATGTCCATCTCGAAAAACGTGGGGGCGCTGGCGCGCTATTTCGCCATGCTCAAGGCCAATCCCCAGTATTTCCGCCTCAAGGCCACCACCGAGAACGTCCTCAACCACATCCCCGTGGTCGGCCGCCCGATGGCGCAGGGCATTTATAACGTCAAAACGCGCGTCAAGAACGCGATCTATAAAAGCACGATGTTCGAGGATATGGGCTTCCGCTATATGGGGCCCATCGACGGCCACGACATCCCGCACCTCATCGACGCCCTCGAGGGCGCGGTCGAGGCGGATTACCCGATTTTGCTGCACATCAACACCGTCAAGGGCAAGGGCTATTCCGTGGCGGAAAAAGAGCCCGAGATCTTCCACGGCATCTCGGCGTTCAACATCGAGACGGGCGAGAAAAAGCTCGGCGAAAAGGGCTTTTCCGAGGCCTTCGGCGAATATATCTCCGCCGCGGCCGCCGAAAACGAAAAAATTTGCTGCATCACAGCCGCCATGACGCTCGGCACCGGGCTTTCTTCGTTCGCAAAACGCTTCCCGGACCGCTTCTATGACGTCGGCATCGCCGAGCAGCACGCGGTCACCTTTGCCGCGGGCCTCGCGCGCGGCGGCATGCTGCCTGTGTTCGCGGTGTACTCCACCTTCCTGCAGCGCTCTTACGACCAGATCATCCACGACTGCGCCATGCAGGGCCTCAAGATCGTGTTCGCGGTGGACCGCGCGGGCTTTGTGGGCGACGACGGCGAATCCCACCACGGCCTGTTCGACGCGGCGTTCCTCAACTCCATCCCCGATATCACGGTCTACGCCCCCACCACCTTCGCCGAGCTCAAAACCGCCTTCGACAAGGCGCTTTACAAGGCCGAGGGCCCCGTCGCGGTGCGCTATCCGCGCGGGGGCGAGCCGCGTCTGCCCGCGGAATATCTCCCGTCCGACGCGGACTTCGATTACTTCGGCGACCCCGAACCGGACGTCGCGCTCGTGACCTACGGGCGGCTCTGGAGCGAGGCGATCAGGGCCAAAGCCCTGCTCGAGGAACAGGGCCTTCGCACCGGTCTTCTCAAGCTCAACCGCATCAAGCCCGTGCCGAAGGCCGCGGTGCGCAGCGTGATGGGCGCGAAGGGTGTGTATTTCTTCGAAGAGGGGCAGCGCTTCGGAGGCATCGGCGAGACCTTTGCCGACAAGCTCTGCAAATACGGCTTCCGGGGCGAATACGTGAGCACCGGCGTGAAATGTGAATTCTGCACGCAGAACACCGTTGAAGGTCTTCTGCACGAATATAAGCTGGACGCCGCTTCGATGGCGGCGCTGGCGACCGAACGGCAAAAGGAACGCTAAGCCGATGGCAAACGACAAAGTAAGACTCGATCAGCATCTGACGCAGCTCGGCTTGTGCGCCAGCCGCGAAAAGGCGAAGGCCGCCGTGATGGCGGGCCTCGTCTACGTCAACGGCCAAAAGGCCTCGAAGGCGGGCGACCTCGTGCGCGAGGGCGACAAAATAGAAGTGCGCGGCGGCAGCGAATTCGTCAGCCGCGGCGGCTACAAGCTCAAAAAGGCCGTTAGCGTGTTTTCGCTCGACCTCGCCGGTAAGATCTGCATGGACATCGGCGCCTCCACCGGCGGCTTCACCGACTGCATGCTGCAGCGCGGCGCCGAAAAAGTGTATGCCGTGGACGTCGGCTACGGCCAGCTCGCGTGGAAGCTCCGCAGCGACCCGCGCGTTGTGAACCTCGAGCGCACGAACGTCCGCTACCTCACGCACGAAGCCGTGCCCGAAGCGCTCGATTTCATCAGCGTGGACGTGGCGTTCATCTCCTTAAAGCTCGTCCTGCCCGTGGCGGCGGACTTTCTGAAGGACGGCGGCGTCTGCGTGTGCCTCGTCAAGCCCCAGTTCGAGGCGGGGCGCGACAAGGTGGGCAAAAAGGGCGTGGTGCGCGACAAATCCGTGCACGCCGAGGTGCTCGAAAACGCCGTCGCGTTCGCCCGCGAGCTCGGCTTCGCCGTCACCGGCCTCGATTATTCCCCGATCAAAGGGCCCGAGGGCAACATCGAATACCTCATGTGCCTGCAAAAGGGCGGGGAGAGCGCCTTCGCGCCCGACCCCCGCGCCGTGGCCGAGGCGTCGCACGCCGCGCTGGACGAAAAGGGCCCCATGAGGGAGGAGGAAACGCCGTGATCCTGTCCGTCATCCCGAATCTCACGCGCCAGCGCGCGAAAGACGTGGCGCTGCGCTTATATCAGGAGCTCACCGGTCTCGGCGGGCAGGCGTTCCTGCCTTTGGGGCAGCGGGACGAATTCCCGGAACTCCCCGACGGCGCGTTCCTCCCCGAGGACGCCCTATATCGCGACACGGACGTCGTGCTGCCCGTGGGCGGCGACGGCTCGGTCATCCGCGCCGCCAAGCGCGCCTATGCCTACGATAAGCTCGTGCTCGGCGTCAACGCCGGCACGCTCGCGTACCTCTGCGGCCTCGACGACGCGCATTTCTCGTTTCTCCCCAAGCTCCTTTCGGGCGACTTCACGCTCCAGCAGCGCATGCTGCTCTCGATCACGGTGTATGAAAACGACGTCCCCGTGCGCCGGCATTTCGCCCTCAACGACGTCGCGTTCGCCCGCGGGCGCGCGATCGGCCTCGTGGACCTCTCGGTCAGCGCCAACGGCAAACGCATCGCCGACTACGTGGCGGACGGCCTCATCTTCGCCACCCCCACGGGCTCCACGGCCTATTCGGTGTCCGCCGGCGGCCCCATCGTCGAGCCCACGCTCGACGCCGTCCTTCTCACGCCCGTGTGCCCGCACTCGCTCGCGTTCCGCCCCTATATCTTCGGGCCCGACACGGTGTTCGAGGTGCGCGGCAACGTGCGCGGCAGAAACCCCGAGGTGCTCTACACCTGCGACGGGGAGGAGAGCATCCCCCTCGCCGACGAACAGCGCGTGGTGATCGCGCGCGCCGATAAAAAGCTCCGCTTTTTGTCGCTCACGTCCGACAACTTCATCGACGTGCTCAATAAAAAGGCGCTTTAAGCCGAAAAGGCTTTTTGCATACAGCAAATATCTTTGAAAGGATCCCGGCATCTATGAAGAAAACAAGACAGGAACTCATCGCGAAACTGATCCACGACAACGACGTCGGCACGCAGGAAGAGCTTTTGGAGCTTCTCACGAAAGAAGGCGTGAGCGTCACGCAGGCCACCGTCTCGCGCGACATCAAAGAGATGCGCATCGCGAAACGCAGCGGCTCGAACGGTGAGTATAAGTATTGTCTGCCCTCCGCCCGTGAAAACGAGACCGACACCCGTCTCTACGCCATCATCGCCAACGCCGTGCTATCGAGCGTGGTCGTGGCGCACGAGATCGTGGTGAAATGCCATCCCGGCACCGCCAGAGCGGTCGCCTCCGCCGCCGACGCCCTGCAGTGCAGGCTGATCGCCGGCACCATCGCGGGCGACGATACCGTGCTCGTCATCTGCCATTCCGAACAGGATGCGGTCGAGGCGAAAACGGTCCTCGATACCACGCTCGCGAACTGATCCATGCTGTCGCTGCTGCAGATCGAAAACATCGCCACGATCGAAAAGGCGGCCGTGCAGTTCGGTCCGGGGCTCAATATCCTCACCGGTGAAACGGGCGCGGGCAAGTCGATATTGATCGACGCCGTGCTCGCGGTCTCCGGCGCGAAGACCTCGCGCGAGCTTTTACGCACGGGGGCGGCGTCCGCTTACGTCTCGGCGCTGTTCACCGATGTCGGGGGCGAAGTCCTCGCTTCTCTCGATTCGCTCGGCCTCCCGGCTGAGGACGACGGCAGCCTCCTTTTGCAGCGAAGGCTCATGCGCGACGGCAAGAACGTGTGCTTCGTCAACGGCGCGAGCGTCACGCTCTCGATGCTGCGCGCGCTCGCCGCGGGCCTCGTGAACGTCCACGGCCAGCGCGATTCCGGCGCGCTGCTGGACGAAGACCGGCACGTCGATTTTCTCGACGCCTACGCCCTCGACGGACCTGAGCGCGAGGCCGCTGCGGCAGCCTACGCGCGCCTCACGGCGATCCGCGCGCAGAAAAAAGCCCTCGTCATGGACGAGAGCGAAAAGGCGCGGCGGCTCGATCTCTTACGCTATCAGATCGACGAGCTCAAAAACGCGGGGCTCACCCCGGGCGAAACGCAGGATCTCAGGCGCCGTCGCAACATCCTCAACAACAGCATGAAGGTCGTGTCCGCCCTGTCGCGGGCGGTCGAGGCCCTCATCGGCGGCGGCGAAGCCCCCGGCGCGGACGCCCTTTTGGCGTCGGCGGCGGGCGAGATCGAAAGCGTCACCGACGTCGCCAAGGAGCTTTCTCCCATCGGCGAAAGCGTTGAGGGCGCGCGCGAGACGGTGCTCGAGGCCGCGTCCGTCCTCGACGACGCACTGCGGCAGCTCTCCGAAAACGACGACGACCTCGACGAGATCGAGGCGCGCCTCGACCTTCTTTACCGCCTTTCGCGCAAATACGGCGAGACCGAAGAGGAGATGCTCAAATTCCTCTCGAACGCCGAAGAGGAGCTCGATTCCATCGTGTTCGCCGAAGAGCGGCTCGAAAAGCTCGCGCTCGAAGAAGAAAAGGCGGCCGCCGAGACCGACGAGGCGGAAAAAAAGCTCACCGAAAAACGCGTTGCCGCGGCAAGAAAGCTCACGAAGGCGGTCGAAGAGGAGCTTTCGTTCCTCGATATGCCGGGCGCCGTGTTCCCGGTGGAGGTCGCCCCCTGTCAAGTGAGCGAAAACGGCGCCGACCGCGTCACGTTTTTGTTCTCCGCCAACCCCGGCGAGGAGCCGAAGCCCCTCGACAAGGTCGCGTCCGGCGGCGAACTGTCGCGCGTGATGCTCTCGCTCAAAAACGTGCTCGGCGCGAACGCGGGCGCGGGGACGCTGGTGTTCGACGAGATCGATTCCGGCGTGTCCGGCTCCGCTTCCGGCAAGATCGCGCTCAAGCTCTCGTCCCTCGCGAAAAGCGCGCAGGTGTTCTGCGTCACGCATTCGGCGCAGCTCGCGGCGTTTGCCGACGAACATATCTTCCTCTCGAAAGAGGTGCGCGGCGGCAAGACCTACACGGCCGTGACGCCCCTTTCGGGCGACGAGCGCGCGAAGGAGCTTGCCCGCATCACCTACGGGGCGGGCTTTACCGAAACGCAGGTCTCGTCGATGCGCGAGATGATCTCCCGCGCCGCAAAAGAGAAACAGTAACGAAATAAACCGGCTCCGGGCCGGTTTTCGTTTTCATTACCGCCTTTCGCGGTAGCGGGTACCCGCATTCCTTTCAGCGCTGTAACTGGAAAAACGCGCGGTTTCGTGGTATACTGGTCTCAGAACTTATGAAAGGAGGCGCTCGCGATGGCGGCTTATGTCAAGACTTTACACGAAGATTTCGATTCGGCGCTCGCGCGCATCGAAACCGGCATTATGAGCGGCAGCCTGTCGGCTACGCTCGAATCGAAAAGCGATTTTCACGACGGGTATTCGCGCTGCAGCGTGCGCGTGTTCGAGCGTTACAGCTGGCTCGGCAGCAACCGCGTGAGCCTTTCGGTCACCCTGTTCCAGGGGCAGAGCGGCGAAGTGAAGCTCTGCGCGGTCGCGTCCGGCGGCAGCCAGGCGATGTTTTACAAGATCAACACCTTCGGCGAAGAGCGGTTTCTCGACACGCTCAGACGCCTGTTCTAACAAGGATCGGAGGAGTTTTTATGTTCGCCTTTTTTGATGCGGGCAGCGTTTTCAAATACGTGTTTTTCGCGGCCTTCGCCGCGATCCTCGCCGCGGTCGTCCTGTTCGCCGTGATGCTGCTGCGCCGCTGGCACAAAAACAACAAGTCCCCGCGCCTTACGGTCAACGCGCGCGTCGTTTCGCGCCGCGTCGACACCCACACCGTGCAGCAGGGCGTCGCGGGCGACCCCTCCGGCGGGCACGGCTTCACCTATACCCATCTCAACAGCTATTACGTCACGTTCGAGGTGGAGAGCGGCGACCGGATGGAACTCCCGGTGCCGAACGAAGAATACACCTATCTCGCCGAAGGCGATTTCGGCAAGCTCAGCTTTCAGGGCACGCGCTATCTCTCTTTCGAGCGCATCCGCTGAACAAACGAAAAAAGAAGAAGCTCCCCGCGGGGAGCTTCTTTTCATATGTTTCGGTTATTTTACGTATTTCGCCACGAACTCGCGCACCTTGGGCCAATACAGCTCGGGGTGCTCCTCGCACGACTCGGCGTGCTCGGCGTCCGGGATCGAAAGGATATCCTTCTCGGCGGCGCAGGCGTCGTAGTTGACGGCCAGCATCTCATAGGGCACGAAGGTATCCTTCTCGCCGTGGATGAAAAGGGTGGGGGTCTTCGAGCGGGCCACCGCGTCCACGGGGCGGTTCTTCTTGAAATCCCAGCCCATGAAGAGCTTCGAGAAGGTGTTCGCCGCGGGGATGAACGGATATTTCGGCAGGTGCAGCACGTTGCCGATCTGGCACGAGAACTGCTCGTTGCAGTCCGAAAAGCCGCAGTCCTCGACCGCGCATTTCACGTTTTCGGGCAGGTCTTCGCCGGTCATGTTCATCACGGTGGCGGCGCCCATCGACTCGCCGATCAGCACGATCTGGCACTCGGGGTCGATCGACACGATATAGTTGACCCACGCGATCGCGTCGCGCGCCTCGAAATAGCCCATCGTGCACTGGTTGTGCTCGCTCTTTCTGTGGCCGCGCTGATAGGGGAACAGGCAGTTGTAGCCGTCCTCGAAAAAGCCGAGGGCCTGCCGCGACATGGCGCGCGGACGGGACGAATACCCGTGCAGCACGAGCGCCCACTTGTGGCTCTCTTCGGGCTGCATGATGACCTCGGCGTGCAGGGTCTTGCCGTCGGAATTCAGGAGCTTGGTCTCCACGGGCGCGCTGGCGACGTACCAGTCGTCCGCCTTGCGGAAATACTCGTTGTTGAGGTATTTCGTCATGTTGTATTCTTCGTTGAGCGGCTCTTCGGGCTTCATATTGATATAGCCCCATCTCGACAGCGCCCCTTCATAGATGATCGCGCCGGTGGTGAGGTATGCGCCCGCCGCCACGGCGGCCGCTGTGCAGCTCCCTTTGATGATCTTTTTGATATCCGCCATAACCGTATCTCCTTTTCCGATAATCAATCTATTATAGTTTACCATACGGGCGGGCAAAAATCAAGCCCCCATTTCCCGAAAAGCAGACGGACAGAAAAAAACACCCCGCGGGGTGTTTTTTATGAGTGTCTCGCTCATTCAAGGGCGTTGCCGTCCTTGTCGAACAGCGGCAGCACCTCGAGGTAGCCGATGTCGTCACGCTCGGCGGCCTCGCCCTCGGCCAGGATCGCGAGCTTGCCCACGATCTCGCCGCCGGCCTGATGCACGAGCTCTTCCATCGCGTAAAGCGACTCGCCGGTGGAGATCACGTCGTCCACGATCAGAATGCGCTTGCCCTTCATGAGCTCGGCGTCGGCGGTGTCGAGATACAGCGTCTGCAGGCGGTCGGTGGTGATCGAGCGCACTTCGGATTTGAACACGCCGGTCATATAGAGCTTCACGCCCTTGCGCGCGACCATATATTTGGCGTCGCCGTGCTGGCGGGCCATCTCGTGCGCCAGCGGAATGCCCTTGGCCTCCGCCGAGATCAGGTAATCATAGTCGGGCGCGATTTTGAGCAGATCTCTGGCGCAGGCCACGGTGAGCTCCTGGTCGCCGATGATCACGAACGCGCCGATCTGCAGGTCGTCGTTGAGCTTGCACAGGGGGAGGTTGCGCTCGCACCCCGCGATGGTCATGGTATAATACTTCATAGGAACGTCTCCTTTACAGATTTTACTTGATAATGGTTGTGAAAACGCAAAATACAAAATTTATTGATGTGGGATGTGAGATGTGAAATGTGGGATGAAGGAAGGGCTTCGCCCTTACCCATTATATAATGCCGGCCGCAGGCCCCTTCATCCAACATCCAACATCCAACAACTCACATCTTATAAAATCACACAACTTTGATCCCGATCGTCTGTGCGCCGAGGTTCTCGGCGGTCACGGTGATCTTCACGTCGCCTTTGCCGCCGGTGGTGCGCACCCAGAAGGCGCGGTCGCCGCCGATCAGGGCGAAGCAGTCGGGCCCGATGATTTTCGCGGGGCCCTCGATCTCCACCTTCACGGCGTTGTTCGCGAAGGCGAGGCGGTTGCCGTTGTCGTCCAAAGCGGTCAGCTCCACGCGCGTTACGTCGTAGGTCTCGGCGGGGCTGAGCGTATCTTTGTCCGGCTTCACGTTCAGGCGCATCTCGCTCACGGCCGTGCGGGTGATGGACTTCACGAGCTTGCCGTCTTTATACCCGTCATAGCGGTAGGTGACCTGCTCCACGCCCCAGTTGGCGAAGTATTTGGTCACGATGTCGTAGATCTGCTGGAACTTCATCTTGCCGTGGAAAAACGCATAAACGACCTCGGCGTAGTGCTTCGGCGGCATCGCGAAGCCGTAGGTGTTCGCGGCGCACAGGGCGTTTTTCATGGCGTCGGCCGTCTTCTTGTCGAGCCCCTCGTCCTTTTCGAGGGCGTCGCCGATGAAGTCGTAGGGCGAAATGGGCGGGTGCGGCAGGTGCGGATAGGCCTTTTTGTCCGGATACGCGGTGGACTTATATTCGCCGTTCTTATACACCTCCACGTAGTCGCAGTTCGTGAAGATATAGGTCTGGCCGATGATCGCGCCGGGGTATTCGCCCACGTCCATCGCGCTCGACGATTCCATCACCGGGAAGTTATCCTGCTGCGAGGCGTACACGTAGGCGGCGAGTTTCGGCACGCGGAACATGTCGGTCACGCCGTGATAGCAGATGCGGTCGCCGGAGCCGAAATCCTTGTGGGTGTTATAGTCGGCCATGCACCAGCCCGTCGCGCCCGAAATGCGCTTCGAGCCGAAGGCCGCGTCCTGCACCCTGAGGTGCCTCAGCGCGTGCTCGCGGCGGACCTCTTCCTTATCGAAGCTCTTGGTCGGATACATGTGGCCGTTGTTCTCGGTCACAAGATAGGGCGCCTTGAAGCCGGTCACGATCGCGGGCGGCAGCAGACGGATCTTGCCGCCGGAATGCGAGAAATCGTTATAGGTATACACGTCCTCGAGAAGGTGCGTGCGCGGCATGTTGCGCACGCCGCCGGTCTGGCGCGTGGGGTCCAGCGCGTGCGCCAGGGCGTTGGTCTCGGTATAGAATTCGTCGCAGTCGCCGCCCTCGTTCACGCGCACGCCCCACAGGACCACCGAGGGATGGCTGCGGTCGCGCACGATCATGCGGCGGATGTTGTCGATGCAGTTTTCTCTCCATTCGCCTTCGCCGAGGTGCTGCCATGAGGGCATCTCGGTGAACACGATGAGGCCGATCTCGTCGCACCGGTTCAGGAAGTGGACCGAGTCGGGGTAGTGCGCGGTGCGCACGAAGTTGCACCCGAGGGTGTATTTGAGCAGATCGGCGTCCGCTTCCTGTGCGGATCTCGGCATCGCGTTGCCGACGTAGGGGTACGACTGGTGGCGGTTGAGGCCCACGAGCTGCAATAATCTGCCGTTTAAGTAGAACCCGCGCTTCTCAAAGCGCGCCTCGCGGAAGCCGAAACGCCGCTCAATGCCGTCGCCCCGATACGAAACAGACAGGGTATAGAGCTTCGGGTCGTCCACGTCCCAGAGCCGCACGTTTTCCACGCGCCATCTGACGCGCAGCACCTTGCCGTCGATCTCGGCGGTCTTTTCGCCGAGCACCGTCTCGCCGTCGGTCAGGCGCAGCAGCACTTCGCCCTTCACAGGCTTGTTGAAGGTCACGTCGGCTTCGACCGTCTTCTTTTCGGCGAGGGCGTCCGGGGTCTTGACGAACAGGTCCTCGATATAGGTCTCCTCCACGGTCTCGAGCCACACCTCGCGGTAAATCCCGCCGTAGCAGAGGTAGTCTACCATATAGCCGAAGGGCGGGATCTCGGGGCGCTCGGTGCAGTCGAGCTCCACGGCGATCAGGTTTTCCCCGGGGCACACAAGCTCCGTGATATCGAGCGCGAACGGCGTATAGCCGCCCTTGTGCCCGCCCGCGAAGGTCCCGTTGACGTACACTTTGGCCCAGTTCGCCGCGCCCTCAAAATGAAGGAGCTGCCTGCGGCCGTTTTCCAGATTCTCTGCCGGGATCTCCACGCGTTTGCGGTAGCAGCACACGAACTGATAGATCTTTTCGTTGAAATAGTTGAAGGGGATCTCCTTGTTCGCGTGGGGGATATCCACGGTCGCGAAGGCGCCGTCATCGTAGCCGGGGCGCGTCATCTCGGGCGAAAAGCGCTCCGAATACTTCCAGCCGAAGTTGAGATGGGTGATCGTTCTCATACGTTCCCTCCGAATTTGCATCTTACCTTTCCATTATAAACCCGTTCTCGTAAAATAGCAAGAGAAAATTGCGCCCCGCCGCCCGAAAAAGGCGGCGGCCGAAGCGCCCAGCGGCGTGAAAACCTCTTGCGTTTTTCCGCCGGTTCATATATAATACCATTTATAAAAGACGAAGGGAGGGACCAAACCGTGAAACGGCTCGCGATCGGCATTCTGGCGCACGTGGATGCCGGCAAGACCACGCTCGGCGAAGCGCTGATGTACGTCTCAGGCGACCTCAAAAAGCGCGGGCGCGTGGACCACGGCGATTCCTTCCTCGACACCGACCTCATCGAGCGCGAGCGCGGCATCACCATCTTCTCAAAGCAGGCCGTGCTCACGGCCGGAAAAGCGAGCGTCACGCTGCTCGACACGCCGGGCCACGTCGATTTCTCCGCCGAGACCGAGCGCGCGCTGCAGGTGATGGATTACGCGGTGCTGGTGATCTCCGGCGCCGACGGCGTGCAGAGCCACACGAAAACGCTGTGGGAGCTGCTCCGGCGCCACGCCGTCCCCACGTTCCTGTTCGTCAACAAAACGGATCTGCCGGGCTTCGACCGCGCGCGCGTCCTGTCCGGCCTGAAATCCCGTCTCTCCGACGCGGTCACCGACTTTTCCGCCCCCTCGTCTCCCGCGTTTTACGAGGACGTAGCCCTCACCGACGAAGCGCTGCTTACGGAATACGAAGAAACGGGCGGCCTTTCCTCTCCCGCTCTCGCCGCGGCGATCCGGCGGCGGAGCCTCTTCCCGTGCTTTTTCGGCTCCGCGTTGAAGCTCGACGGCGTTGAAGAATTTCTGCGCGCCCTCGATACCTGCACCCTCGCGCCGGAGCCCGATAAAGCGTTCTCGGCGCGCGTGTTCAAGGTCGCCGTCGACAAACAGGGGCAAAAGCTCACCTTCCTCAAGGTCACGGGCGGAGAACTCCATGTGCGCGACGTGCTCGAAAGCCCCAAAAACACCGCCGGCGAAAAGGTGGGCGCCATCCGCGTCTATTCCGGCGAGCGCTTCACATCCCCCGAGGTCCTGCTGCCCGGGCAGGTCGCGGCGGTGACGGGGATCACGTTTGCCGCCCCGGGCGACGGCCTCGGCGTTTCTCCCGACGCCGAAGCGCCCCTGCTCACGCCGGTACTGTCCTTCCGCGTGCTCCCGCCGCCGGACGTCGATATCCACCGGGCGCTTGCGGATCTCCGTGCCCTCGAGCGCGAGGATCCCGTCCTCGGCGTCGCCGTGGAGCCGCGCACAGGGGCGATCCGCGTCAGCCTCATGGGCGACGTGCAGGCCGAGGTGCTCAAAAGCCGCGTCCGCTCCCGCTTCGGTTGGGAGCCCTCGTTCGAGCGCGGCGGCGTGCTCTATAAAGAGACGATCCGCACCGTCGTCGAGGGCGTGGGCCACTTCGAGCCGCTTCGGCACTACGCCGAGGTGCACCTCATCCTGAAGCCCGGCGCGCGCGACTCGGGACTTAGATTCTCGTCGGCGTGCCGTGAGGACGACCTCGACAAAAACTGGCAGCGGCTGATCCTCACCCATTTATACGAAAAGACCCATCTCGGCGTGCTCACCGGCTCGCCGGTCACGGATATGGAGATCGTGCTCGCCTCCGGCAGGGCGCACGAAAAGCACACCGAGGGCGGCGACTTCCGCCAGGCCACCTACCGCGCCGTGCGGCAGGGCCTCATGCGCGCCGAAGGCGTCCTGCTCGAGCCGCTCTACGCCTTCCGAATGGAGCTGCCGGTGTCCGCCGTCGGCAGGGCGCTCACCGATATCGAGCGCGCGGGCGGCACGGCCGACCCGCCGGTGTCCGACGGCGTTACGGCGACGGTCACGGGCAAGGCCCCGGTCTCGTCCTTCTGCGACTACGCCACGGTCCTCACCGGCTACACGCGCGGCGCGGGGCGGCTCTCTCTTAGCTTCTCCGGTTACGCCGAGTGCCACAACGCCGACGAGGTGATCGCTTCGATCGGCTACGACCCCGACTCCGATCCCGACAACCCTGCCGACTCCGTGTTCTGCGCCCACGGCGCGGGCCACGTCGTCAAGTGGAACGAGGTCCCGTCCCGCATGCACCTGCCGAGCGCCCTGTCCGCCCCGAAGCGCGTCGCTGCCCCCGCCGACGATGATTTCGTCCCGAAGGCCAAACGCCGCCCCGACGGGCGCGACGACCTGTTTGCTCTCGACAAAGAGCTCATGCAGATCTTCGAGCGCACCTACGGCAAGATCAAGGACCGCGGCGACCCGTTCCAATCCTATGCGCCGCCGCCGAAGCAGCCGAAAGAAAAGGTCTATAAGTTCGAGCCGAAATACCTCGGCAAAGAATATCTGCTCGTGGACGGCTACAACGTCATCTTTTCGTGGGACCACCTTCGAAAGCTCGCCGAAGCCGATATGGGCGACGCGCGCGACACACTCACCGCCCTCCTCGGCAATTACCGGGGCTATAAGGGCAACGAGGTCATCCTCGTATTCGACGCCTACCGCGTCAAGGGCAGCACGCGCGAGATCGACCGCGTCGGCGACGTCAGCGTCGTCTACACCAAAGAGGCCGAGACCGCCGACACCTACATCGAAAAAACGTCGCACGAGCTTGCCAAAAACTACAAGGTCCGCGTCGTCACGGGCGACTCGATGGAGCAGATCATCATCCTCGGCAACGGCGCGCTGCGCGTCAGCCCCGAGGCGTTTTACGACGAGGTCCTCGCGGTCGAGCGCGAGATCCGCGAGCGCTTCTGACCGGCTCAAAATAACCGCGGCGGGGGAGGGCAACCTCCCCCCGAAAACACGCCTCTTCGCGAACATCCCGGCGCCGTGTTTAAAAGCGTAAAAAGGATGGAAATTTCTGTTGACAAAGCGAAAACCTTGTGGTAATATAGCGAAGCGCTTTGACGGAGCCTTCGGGGCAGACGCGAAAAACGAGTTGTATGAGATGTTTTCCGGTGCGCCGGAGCCTCCGAAAAAAGTTTGCAAAAAACAAAAAAAACACTTGACAAGCGTGTTCCGATGTGGTATTCTGTTCAGGCACGCGGAAAAATGCCAAGTGCTTACGGACCTTGAAAATTAAACAACGACGAACTAAAAGAAACCCTGAGAAGAATTTGAGTGAAGTACTTCTGAGAAGAAGGAAAACGGTAAATTCGGGGCGCAGAGATGCGCCAAAATGAACGTCAGAAGACGTAAGAGCCAAA
>JAFZOL010000073.1 GCA_017550625.1 Clostridia bacterium
CGCCGACGGAAAGATCACGGCCGGCGACGCCCGTCTGGCGCTCAGAGCCGCCGTGCAGCTGGAGGCGTTCTGGAATCAGCCGGATTCCGCCAAATTCCTCGCCGCCGACGTGACCAAAGATAAAAAGGTCGCCGCGGACGATGCAAGACACATCCTGCGCGCCGCCGTCGGGCTTGAGGATCCGAAAACAGACTGGTGAGCGTCGCCTCCCGATCAAAAAGGCGGACCCGGAGCCCTGCTCCGGGTCCTATTATATTATATAATATCATTATAATATTAGTTCTGTCAGCGGGAGTTCCGCGCGCCGGACGCTCTCTACGCGCAGAACACGTGGTTGCCGATCGTGGTGATCACCGGGCGCGAGCGGATCCAGGCGCTCTTGGCGGTCTTCGGATTATAATAGTATATCGCGCCGCCGCTCGGGTCCCAGCCGTTCATCGCGTCCTTCGCCGCGCGGCGCGCCGTGTCGGTGGGCTCCACGCTCCAGTTCGAGTCGGTCACGCACGAGAACGCCCCCTTTTGATAGATCACCCCCGCGATCGTATCCGGAAACGAGGCGTGCGCCACGCGGTTGAGCACCACCGCGCCCACCGCCACCTGGCCGGTGTAGCTCTCGCCGCGCGCCTCCGCCGCGATGAGCTTCGCGAGCAGATAGGCGTCAGAGGAGGAATAGCCGCCCGTCCCGGCCGACGTGCCGGACCCGAGCCCGAGATAGAGCAGCGTCTTCGGTCCGGCGATGCCGTCGGCGGTCAGGCCGCAGCTCTTCTGAAAGGCGATCACGGCGTTTTTCGTGCCCGTGCCGTAGATGCCGTCCACCGCGCCGGTGTAGTAGCCGAGGCTCTTCAGCTTCTTCTGGATCTGCCGCACTTCCTCCCCGCGCGAGCCGTATTTTGACAGGGTCTCCACGCTCGCGATATCACCGTTTCTGCGGTTTTGCACCCCTTTTATCCCCGCAAACGCGAGAAAAAAAGATAAAAGCGCACAAAGCGTAATTTTTGCCCATTTTTCGTGCTCAAAAATATTTTTCAAAACCTTCAACTTCCTTCCGAAAAAAAGCCCGATAATCTTACTATTCTCATAAAAGCAAAAAATACTACTAACAATATATAGAAAATTGTGTTTAATTCGACGCTAAAACACAATATATGGTATAACAAAAACAAGTCGAAAAAAAGTACGGGTTTCGCCGAAAAATTTTGGAAAAAAGTGTTGACAAACGCCCCGAGGTGTGTTAATATATGCAAGCACTCGAGAGATATTTTGAGATCGCGAATGCCCCGGTCCGGGGTCCGCGGCCGAAAAATTTTTCAAAAAAGTGAAAAAAGTTCTTGACAAACGCATTGCGCTCTGTTATACTATTTTGGCGCGCTTGCGAAGAGGCAAGAGCGATCGGACCTTGAAAATTAAACAACGACGAACTAAAAGAAACCCTGAGAAGAATTTGAGTGAAGTACTTCTGAGAAGAAGGAAAACGGTAAATTCGGGGCGCAGAGATGCGCCAAAATGAACGTCAGAAGACGTAAGAGCCAAA
>JAFZOL010000074.1 GCA_017550625.1 Clostridia bacterium
CTCACTTAGGGATTTATATGCCGCAGCGGCGCACTTATTTGCGAAATACTGTGTTGCAGGGGTCGGATATCCGGAGGATATTCCGACCCCTGCGCCTTGTCTTTCACAAAAATTGCATCCGCTGCGGTGCGAAGCAGTTTTCTCGCCTGCTATTTTTTGTCCGAACAATCTGAACGGCAGGAGATAATCCTGGCGGATATCCCCTGCCGGACGGGCAGTTCGGGCGGAAAAGAGCGGCGAAAAACCATGTAGATCCCTAAGTGAGGGCGCCCTTCCACACAGCTCCTTTTCTTTTTGCCTTGTTGACACCGTCGTGCCAATCTGCTATGATGGATTTGATGAATCCCGCGCCCGGCGCGCGGAAAACCGGAGGGATCGCCATGCCGAAAGTCCTGCCCGAACTCAAAACGCACCCCTGTATCAAAAAGCTCGAAACGCCCGTCGTCACGGCCGCCGACCTGCCTTATCCCTGCTCGCTCGTGTTCAACGCCGGGGTGATCAAATACCGCGGCGAATACGTGATGGTCTTCCGCGACGACTACGGCGTCGACCGCGCAGGCTACGAGAACGAAAACAAACGCTTCACCGGCACCGCCGTGGGCGTGGCGCGCAGCAAAAACGGCGTCGACGGCTGGGTCTTCGACCCCGTGCCGCTCATCGACTCGAACGACCCCTTAAAGGACCCCGAAACCAAGCGTTTTTACGACCCGCGCGTGATCGAGATCGACGGCAGGCTCCTGCTCTGCCTCGCCATGGATACCCGCCACGGCATCCGCGGCGCGATCGCCGAGCTGTCCGACGATCTTCGTTCGTGGCGGCTTCTCAGCGCCAGCGTGCCCGAGAACCGCAACATGGTGCTCTTCCCCGAAAAGATCGGCGGCGAATACGTGCGCCTCGAGCGCCCCATGCCGGTTTACAGCCGCGGGCGCGACCGCTTCGATATCTGGCTCTCGCGCTCACCGGATCTCATCTACTGGGGCCGCAGCGAGCTTGTGCTCGGCGTTGAGAGCGTGCCTTTCGCGAACGACAAGATCGGCCCCACCGCCTCGCCGATCAAAACCGAAAAGGGCTGGCTCACCCTCATCCACGCCGTGGACCGCGACGACGCGCGCGGCAAAAACGGGTGGGAGAAAAAATGGCCCAAGCGCTACACGGCGGGCCTGATGCTCCTCGACCTTGAGGACCCCTCCAAGGTGCTCTCGGTGTACCCCGAGCCCCTCATCGCGCCCGATACGCCGCTCGAGACGGACGAGGGCTTTCGCGAGAACGTCATCTTCCCCTGCGGCATGGTCGCCGAAGAGAGCGGCGAAGTGAAGATCTATTACGGCGCGTCCGACACCTGCGTCTGCCTCGCCACGGCTGACGTCAACGACCTTTTATCGCTGCTTCTTTGAGCGCGGCATTTCCGGAAAAACGGGAAAGAACAGGAGAGGACGATATGGAAGAAAGACGCTGGTACAAAGGCGATTTCCATCTGCACACGGTGAATTCCGACGGCAGAAAAACGCCGGAGGAGCTTTACGAAGAGCTATATAAAAAGGGCCTCGATTTCGCGTTCATCACCGACCACAACTTCAACACGGTCGGCGAAAAGGCGGCCGACTACAAGGGCGTCGGGCTCTATCCCGGCATCGAGGTCTCGGGCAATCAGGGGCACGTGAACGTGTTCGGCGAGAACATGGGTCTCAAGTCCATCGAAAGCCCGCGCTCCCCCGAAGCCTATAACGCCGTGATCGACCCCCTGCGCGAAAAGGGGGCTTTCGTGAGCGTCAACCACCCCTTCGACCGGGGCCTCCCGTGGCGGATGGGCTTCGAAGACTTCAGGGCCGACAGCGTGGAGGTCTGGAACGCCCCCATGCACACCGACGACGTCAAATGCATGAACTGGTGGCGCGAAAAGCTGCTCGACGGGGTCTACATCCCTGCGATCGGCGGCAGCGACTTCCACCGCGATTTCTTTGTCACGCGCCTCGTCGCGTCTCCCACCACCTACGTGTACGCCGCCTCGAAATCGATGAAGGACGTCCTCGCCGCCGTTAAAGCGGGGCACGTGTTCGTCACGAATTCGCCGAAGGCTGCCCGCCTCTTCCTCACCTGCGGGCAGGCGCTCCCCGGCGACAAAGTGCCCTTCACCGAGGGCGCGACGGTGAACGTCTCCTGCGATTTCCTGCGGCGCGGGCAGGTGCTGCGCGTCTATCATAACGGCGACGAAGTTTTCACCTGCCGGGCGAAAAGACACAAAAACGGCCTCTCTTTCGATATCCCCGTCACCGCGCCCGGCTTCGTGCGCGCCGAGGTCCGCTATCAGCTCGGAAAAGTCGCGTGTGCCCTTTACCGAAAGGGCGCCGCGCACTTCGGCCGCTGCGATGAAAATGAAGACGTGCCGGAGTTCATCTACAGCTTCACGAACCCCATCTTCTTCGAATGACCCCGTGCGGTGGGAGTCACTCCGCCGCTTTTTCTCCGAAAAAAAGTATTTTTCCGTCCGTTTCCCCGTATGTTAATCTGCGTTGCTTGCCCCGCGGCCTCTCCCGCGCTATGATAAAGGCGCAAAACCGCGAAACCACGGAGGGTTTATCATGCTGAGTCAGAACATCAAAAACACCCGCAAGCAAAAGGGCTACACGCAAGAGACCTTCGCCGAGGAGCTGAACGTCGTGCGCCAGACGGTCTCGAAATGGGAAAAGGGCTATTCCGTCCCCGACGCCCTGATGCTCGAAAAGATCGCCGACCTGTGCGAGGTGCCGGTGAGCGACCTGCTCGGCAGCGCCGAAGAAAAACCCGAAGAAAAATCCGACCTCAAGATGATCTCCGAGCAGCTCTCGATCCTCAACGACCAGCTCGCGCGCGAGCTCAGGCGCAAACGGAGGAACCGCCGCATCGCCCTCATCGTGCTCGGCGTGCTCCTCGTCGGGCTGCTGGTCCTCTTCGCGATCCTGATCCGTTCCGATGAACGCCCGGTCTATGAGATCGACGGCCAAACGGGGATGCCCGTCGCCCGCGAGCTCGACGCGGAGCTGGATGCGGCCGTCTCGGCGGCGATCCTTTCCGCAAATCCCGTGCAGCCCTGGTGGCCCGAGGAATGCGCCGCCGAGAGCCATTACGTGCTCGGCACGGACGAAGCGGACGGCAAGGTCGTCGTCTATCTGATTGAAGAATTCACCCACTTCGGCTTTCGCAACGGTTTTTTCACCGATCTCGGCGGCGGCCGCACACCCGTCGTTCTCACATTCCAAAAGACCGACGACGGATATCGGCTCCTTTCGCGGGAAACCGCGCGGGACGGCTCGGAATACGTGGAATCGATCCGCGCTCTTTTCCCCTTCGCATACGCGAACAAGGTAATCAGGGGCCTTTCCGAGAACGAAGACGCCGAGATGTGGGCAAACGAAGCCCGGCAGGCAAAGGAATACCTTGCGTCGATCGGCAGGATCGCCACGGTGTGCCGGTACCGCGATATCCGCATCGAGCTCCTGACGGATCTCGGCATCCCGGTCGAAGTCGGAAACAAGCTCTGCGAGCTGCGGATTGAATACGACGTCGACGTCGGCAGCCACGAAAAGCTCGAAAACGGCGTGCGGTACGTCTACCAGACGGATTATCACGCCGCCGCGGGAAGGATCACGTTCACGAAATTCGTTTACGCCACGGGCGAGATCGTCGAGTTCCTCGCCTATAACGCTTTTACCGGCGACCCGATCGAAAACGCGCCCGCCCCTGACAGCGTCGCGTATTACGAGGGACACCTCGAAACCGACGTCTCGGAGTCATTCGTGACCGCCGCGTATCCCGCTTAAAACCTCATCAAATCAAAAAGGGCTGCCGCGGCAGCCCTTTTTTCGTTTATTCATTTATGCGGCCGGTCTCCACAGGGTGGGATCCTCAAGCCCCACCGCGCCGCACTCCGGACAAACGAAGTGACATGCCGACACACAGGCGACAAGCCGGGCTCATCCGCCAGGCAAAACACAACGTGTTTTGCTCGCGATCGCGGGAACCTTCTCCCGCGGTTCGGCCTTATTCGATCCGCAGCGAAAACGTCTGATCCGCCGGGAACTGGTTTTTCAGCACGAACGGGAAGATCACCGCCCGGTAGCTTTCGCCCGTGGCGGCTTTCCACACCGCGGCTGAGAAATTCGTGCAGTTTTTGCTGAACAGCAGATAACTGCCCCATTTTGAGTCCATGATCTCGCGTTCGGCGTTCGCCAAAGCTGCGCGCGTCAGCGGCCTGCCGATCGCGGTCACGCTTTTGCCCCTGTACTGCCGCATTTCGCGGTTGAACTCCCTGCCCACGCCGGCGTGCAGGCTCACGCTCAGCATCGCGCCGGGCGCGAGGGTCTCGCTTCTCACGGTGATCGGCGCGTCGCTTATGTTCCGGATGCAGATCCACGCGTGCCCGAAAATATAGGACGTGTGAAAGCCTGAGACGCACAGATAGATCTCGGCAACGTTCCCGCTTTCCGTCTGAGCGGCAGCGGCGGGGACGCTCAACCCGGGCAGAACTGCCGAAAACACAAACAGCAGGGCGAGCAGCAGCCCCAGCGGCTTCAGATAACGCTTTTTCAAAAGGATCTCCCCCTTATTTATTATGGCTCCATTATCCCACAGGCGGACGGTTTTGTCAAGCCGTCCGCCACACGCTAAAAACATGAATGAAAAAGAAAAATCCCCGCCGTTCGGCGAGGATCTTGGCACCCCCGGCGGATGACGAGGACTGCCGCCGCCGGCGGCGGAGGAAGGCAGTCCGCAGTCGGGAGGAAATACAGAGCATCGCGACGCGCTCCAAGCGAGCGATGCGACAATATTTCCGACGGGCGAACCCACAACCAGCCCTTAGGAGACAAGCCGGGCTCATTCGTAAAGCAAAATACAATGCAAAAGCAGCGTTTTAATGGAATACGGCAGCTGCTTAGTTGAAAATTTCATCATGCGGATCTCATTCTTTTACCATTCGAATCAGCAGTACATAATCGGTATCGTCCGGGCGCGTTCCTGCGAACCACGTGCCGAAAGCGGAAGCCTTGAACGTGCCCTGCGCGGTGTATTCCCCTGTGATGGGGTCAAACCATTTGTACGTGTATTCGGCAAAGGGCTTCAGATTGCCGACGGTTCCGGTCATGATACCGCCGTATTTTTCGGTGTTGACCCGCTCCCCGACAGAGGGATCTGTGAAGGAATAGAAATACACGACCATTTCCGTGTTGTCTTTGTTGCTTGCGCAATAGGAATACACGTTCGACGCCGGCACGAAATACGCCCGGTTGTTGAAGCGCGGGATCAGATTGTACCATTCGATTTGCTCCATAAACGAACGCATATATCCCATCTGATAAGAGGACGGATATTCCAGCGCGTCCTGCCAGGTGGCAGCCTGCTTTTCCTCGGCACGGATGATATCGATACCGTCGTCGGAATCGACGTCTCTCTCGAAGCCGTTTCCGTAAGCCCATGTGGGCTGTCCGCCCCAGGAGCAGCCGTAAAGCCCGGTGAGATACGATGCCCAACCTTGAGCCCGCGCGCCGTAATTTTTTGTCCACAGATAGCAGTAAAGGCCTTCGTAGTTGACCACCGGCTTGCCCTGCCCGTTATACCAGTAATCCCGCGCGGACATATAGTCGTCGCGTTTCGTAAGGTTCGGGTGCCATTGGGAGGCGTACATGGTATGCGCCGCAACGTTCCGGAACGCGGAGGGCTGCGCGCCGGGGTACCAGATCATGTTCACTTCGCCGGTGCCCAGCCCGTTGCCGTAGGCCACGGTGTCGCCTGTGCTCTCCTGATGCGCGGTGACGGGATGGTCGTAGGGATCGTATTTTGCGAGATACTCCGCGACGTATTTATAGGGGTTGTTCACCGCGTTCCACGGCGACTCCTCATTCTGATAGGGATCGTTGTCGATCTCCTGTCCCAGCGTCCAGATCACGGGATATGCGCTGAAACGTGCGACCCAATAGCGCGATAGCTTTTCCAAATATGCCTTCGCCTCGTCTGAAAGGTCGGGCATCGTCACTTTTTTCGTTCCGAGATAGCCCGTGAGCTTCGGCTCGGTCCAACCGCCGTGGTTATTGATCAGCCGCGTCATGCCGGAAAGCGGCCAGAAGAACTGGGAGTTGGCGTGGGTGAGGCCGCTGTCGGCGATGATGCGGAATTTTTCGTCCAGATCCCACAGATCCTCCAGTCCGTTTTCGCTTACGTTTTCGGTAACAGCGGTATTGAAGCCGCAGTCCATCGGCTGGCTTTCATAAACCGTAAAGCCCTGTTCCACTCTTTTTTCGCATATTGTTTCAACCATTTCCCAGGTTTCCTGCGAGAGCTCCCAGTGCGTATCGCCAAGGTAATAGAACGGCGTACCGTCCTCATAGGTCAGGTATTTTTCACCGTAGCGGGTGGTGACGAAGCCGTGCTTGTAGATATCGAGGTCGCCTGTATAGGCGGCGCACTCCACCTGCGCGGTCCTGTCGTGCAGCGCGGCGTTGGTTTCGTCGGAACAGACGGTTTTGCACTGCCAAGTCCCTGCCGCGGGGCAGACGAAGCGCACGCGCCACGTGTTGCCGCCGTCCCAGAAGCCGGGGACCGTGTAGAGCCTGCCGTTGCCGTACAGCAGAAGATCCAGCGTCACGTCGCCGAACGGGTCGGCGTAAGCTTTCTTGCTTTCAAAGCTGAGCTCCACCGCCCGCCACGTTTCGGCGGTAAGCGTCTGCTCCGGTTCGCCGGTAAACAACGCCGTTCCGCTCTCCTGCCCGGCTGCCTCGCGGGGCTCCGCTTTTTTGATGCGGGATTCGTCGGTAAAGGTGACCAGCTTCAGCATACGCCCCAACAGGCTGACGACAGCGCCGATGGTCCGTTCCCACTGCAGCGTCACCGCGGACGGCCCGTCCGCCCCGCTCGCCGCAAAAGCGTTGGGCGCGGCAGCGCCGAATAACAGAAGCACAGTCAAAACAAGGGCGATCGTTCGTTTCATATTCATTTCCTTCGATACACTTTTATTTTCTTTATACTGCCATTGTAAACTTTTTTCGAAGAATAATCAAGTGACAAACCGCAAGAAGGTGCAAATAGAATTGTAAAAAGAAGGAATGGTCTGTCAACAAGAGGGTTCTCCATCTGAGGAAGGAGAAAGAGCATTGCAGCATGATTACAAGGGACGCAGAGTGATGTTTAAAGAATCTGAGCTCACGAGTTATGCAAAATCTTTGCAATTTCCGATTTTTGTGCAATCATACTTGCGCAATCGGAAAAAAAGATTATAATAAATCTGTATCAGCGACAGGGGAGAGGTGACTTTCGTGGAGGAAACGGTGATCCGCCATCATATCCCGAAAGCAAAAGAGGGCGCGTACTACGCGCTGCCCTTTGAGGTGCCGTCCGGTGTGGGATCCGTGACGGTGTCTTATGAATACCCGGCCAAAGGCCGCGGCGCGATGCGGGATCTGAGGCCCTCCAATACCGTGGACCTGGGGCTCTGTAATGAAAAAGGGGAGTTTCTCGGCTGGTCAGGCTCCGCGCACAAAAGCATTACCGTCGGCGCGCACCGCTCCTCGCCCGGGTATCTCACCTGTCCCGTGAACGCCGGAACGTGGCGGATCCTGATCGGCGCGTACCACATTGAGGAAAACGGCGTCGACGTGACCTATACGATCGCGTTCACAAAACAGGAACCGCGCTGGTATTTCGGGGATCTGCATATGCATTCCACCGCATCGGACGGCGTCTTCTCCCCGTGGGAGCTGGGCGCGCGGGCCCAAAAAGCGGGGCTGGATTTCATCGCGGTGGCGGACCACAACAATTACGCCGAAAACCTGCCTCTGCCATTCGTGCCCGGGGTGACCTTTATCCCCGCCGTGGAATGGACGCACTACAAGGGACATATGAATTTCTTCGGCGTTGCGGCACCCTTCCGCAATTCCTTTATCGCCAACAGCGAGGCGGAGATGCGCGCGCTGATCGCCGACGCCCGCGCCATGGGCGCGGCCGTTTCCGTCAACCATCCCAAATGTCCGTTCTGCCCGTATCTGTGGGGCGACGATACGGCCTTCGATCTGATGGAGGTCTGGAACGGCCCCTTCACCCCGCGCAACGCCCGTGCGGTAACGTGGTGGCATTCGCTGCTCTGTGCGGGGCGGCGCATCCCCATCGTGGGCGGCAGCGATTTCCATAAACCCGGTATGCTTGTGCGGCTCGGCCGACCTGTGACGGCGGTATTTGCCGATTCCCCGGCCGCCTCCGATCTGCTGGCCGCCGTCCGCGCGGGGCACGCCTATGTTACGGAAAGCGTAAAGGGCCCGCGTCTGGAGCTCTCCTGCGGCGACGCGTTCATGGGCGAGGGAGCCGCGTACGATCCGGAGGTCCCCGTCGCCGTAAAAACGGACGCCTCCCGCGTGACGTTCGTGACGGACAGGGGAGAGAAGACGGTTCGCCCCGTGAACGGCGAGGCGCGTTTTTCCGAGGAGAACGCGCGCTTCGTATACGCAAAAACCGAAGCCGCCCTGTTCCCGGGACGGCTCCTCGCGATATCGAACCCCATCTATTTCAAGGAGGAAACGTAAGATGAAAACCGAATCCCCGCTTGCAAAGAAAACCGCTCCCGGCCGGTATGGCTTCGCCATGTTCGGCACGTCCATCCCCATCAACATGTTCAAGTCCTTCGCCGCCATCTTTTACGTGGATATGCTGGGGCTGGATATGAAAAAGTATTCGCTGATCCTGTTCATCTACACGTTCGTGGACGCGATCGATAACCCGGTGTACGGTTTTCTGTCGGACCGCACCCGTACCAAGTGGGGGCGCCGCCGCCCGTGGCTGCTGATCGGCACGCCGCTGCTTGTGCTCTTCTTCATTCTGTTTTATAACGTGCCAGCCTTTGTGCAGAGCGAGCCCGGCATGCTGTTCATCTACATGCTGCTGATGTACATCCTTACCGGCACGCTCGATTCTCTGGTCAACGCCAACTACGGCGCGCTGTTCCCGGACCTGTTCCGCAAGGATGAGGACCGCGCCAAGGTGAACGGCATCCGGCAGATCTGCCAGCTGTTCGCCATGGCCATCAGCATTGCGCTCACGCCCATGATCACCGAAAAGATCGGCTACCAACTCACGAGCGTCATCTACGGCGTGCTGGCGCTGGCGGTGATGATGTACTGCTTCCTCGGCTGCCACGAACCGATGGATTACGAGGACGAGCCGATGCCGAAGCTCTTCGACAGCATCCTCGCGCTCATCAAGAACCCGCGCTTCTGGATCTTCGGCTTCGCCGGCGCGTTCTATTCCGCCGCCTTTTCGCTGATCTCGCAGGCGCTGCCCTTCTACGTAAAATACACGCTGGGGCTGGGCGGCTCCACTACAACGCTCATGCTGGGCATCGTGCTGGGCGTGGCGGTGCTGGGCATCCTTATGTGGTCGCAGGTGGCGAAAAAGCTGCCGGTGATGACGGTATGGCGCATCGGCTTCATCGTGATGGCGGTGGGCTTCGTGCCGCTGTATTTTGCAAATACGCTGCCCTTTGCCATTGCCGTGGCCGCTGTGATGGGCGTCGGTATCGCCGCGTGTCTGACCACCATGGATTGCATCGGCGCCAAGATCGTGGACGACGATTACCGCAAATACGGGATCCGGCGCGAGGGCATCATCAATTCGTTGGGCGGCGTGATGAACCGGTTAAACGGCCTTTACACGTCCCTCGCGTTTTATGTGGCAAGCTCCGCCTTCGGCTTTGTAAACGGCGACGATCCCGGCCCGAACCCGGGCTTTGCAGCAAGGATTTTGCTGTGCGTTTTTCCTTTCGCCGCCATGGTGATCGCCAGCGTGATCACGTTCTTCCTGCATTTCCCCGCGGACGAAACGGCGTCCTCCGAAAATGGATAAATACCTGATCCTGAACGCGGACGATTTCGGCTACGACGCCGAAACGAACGAGGCGATCGAAACGCTGCTGAAAAGCGAACGCATCACCTCCGTTTCGCTTCTCGCGCCCGCCCCTGCCGCCGAAGACGCGGCAGACAGAGCAAAACGCCTCGGCATCTCCGTGGGCGTGCATCTGTGCCTGACCGCCGACGACGCTGCGGCCGGGTGGAAAAGCGTTTCCGGCGCAAAGAGCTTAGGCGGGTCGCTGCCGCATGACGTCAGGTCCCTGACCTTCGGCGCGACGCGCCGGGACGTGCGCGCGGAGCTTGCCGCGCAATATGACCGGATCGCGGCGCTGGGCTGCGGGATCGATCACGCGGACGCCCATTCCGGCGCGCTGTACGGCCTTGCGGGACGGCGTTTTTATCTGGACGCGTTCGACCTGTGCGCGGCGCGGCGTCTCCCTTTCCGCTTTTCGAAAACGCCGGGCTTTTTCCTGCGGGAGACGGGCGGCCGGGCGGCTCCGGCAATCAAAGCGATACATGGCGCGATCCTGCGGCAGGCGGAAAAACGAAACGTCCTTCTGCCGGACGACGTGTTCAGCGACCCGCGAAAAGCTGAAGCGATCGAAAGCAGAGACGCTTTGTTCGCTTATTACCTGAACGCCGTGCGTGGCTGCGGCGCGGGCGTGACCGAGATCTTTCTGCATCCCCGCGTTTCCGAAGCCGGACCCGGCTCGCCGTGGCGCAAACGCAGGTGGGAATACGATCTGCTCCTTTCCGGCGCGCTGATCCGGGAGGCAAAGGCGTGCGGCGTGCAGGTCGTCGGCCCGGCGCAGTGTTACCGTTAAGCGGCGTTCACGTCACTGTGCCGCCATCCTCTCTCGAGGAGCGGTAACGTGAGAAAAGAACTCCCGTATCATCAGAAAGGGGCTGTTGCATTAAGCCCCCAAAAAAATACGACCGGGTAGCCCAAAAGGGTTGCCCGGCCGCTGCTTTCATAGTATAATTTAATTGCCAAAAAAACCATACAGAAACAGAATCAGCAATTTGTGCTCGTTATTTCCATAAAATTCGTTTCGTCAAGTGGGATTCGTTGATGACAATCCCGCGAGGGTGCCAAACAGGGTGCCAAATTGGGTGCCAAAAATGCATGGAGCTTACGGGGCTGGAGGCAAGGTTCGAGTCTTATCTCCGCAGCCATATAAACCCCGACACTTCTGATTTTCGGGTCAGAAGTGTCGTTTCGGTTGCCTTCAATTTTTTTTAACGGATTGGCATAACCCAACGTGGGAATTCGGGCATAACGGCGTCTTCTTTTCCGTCGTTCTTCGCTCTGAGATAAGCGACAAGATCCTGGAAATACTTGACAAGAGTCATAATATAATTGAAGAAACCTTCC
>JAFZOL010000075.1 GCA_017550625.1 Clostridia bacterium
GAAAACCGACGGATAGACGACCGGCTCCATATCCGCTTGGGCGACGAACAGACTTCTTCTCATATTTCAATCATACATAAAGAATCAAAATCACAAAACAAACGACCCCGCCGACCGGGTTCATCATCAAAAGAAAGCGGGCGCCGCCGCGACTTCCCCACGTCGGGGATGGGATCGATTTGAATCGGGTTTTATTTGTTCCCCGTCTTTTTCCGTCAAATCGACCCACCCCACTCCGTAGGGAACGAACGGCTGTAGGGCGCGGGTGTCCGGTGGACACCTCTGCCGCAGGCAGAAGCGCCGACCGAGGCGGGAGCCGAGACCCAGCCGTACTACCGGCAGTCTTTCCCGCCGACCGACCATATCGGCGTCCAAAAATCATTCCCCGCGGCGGCAGAGGCAGACTCCCCCGCGGGGCGGGGGAGATGTCCGCGAAGCGGACAGAGGGGGACGGGCCGCGTGCGGCTGCCGCGCTACCATTTAAGAACTCCCGTGCACCCGTGCACCCGCCGCGCAACGCGCGGCTATTATCCCTTCGGAGGAACAAATGACACCTTCCACATCCCCAACTCCCGAGATCCTCGCGCCCGCGGGCGGGCGTGAACAGCTGACCGCGGCCCTTCTTTCCGGCGCCGACGCGGTCTATTTCGGCGCGTCCGACTTCAACGCGCGGCGAAACGCCGAAAACTTCACGGACGAGGATTTTTACGAGGCCGTGAAAGCCTGCCGCGTGCGCGGCGTGAAGGCGCATATCACGCTCAACACGCTGATCCTGAACGGCGAAACCGACCGGCTGCTGAGAACTTTGCGCCTCGTGGCGGAAAGCGGGGCCGACGCCGTGATCGTGCAGGACCTCGCCGTGGCAGCCCTCGTGAAACGGCACGTGCCCACGCTGCCGCTGCACGCTTCCACGCAGATGGCGGTGCACAATCTTGCCGGGGTGAAGCTGCTGCGCGACATGGGGTTTGCCCGCGTCGTGCTGGCGCGCGAATTGTCGCTCAAAGAGATCGCTGCGATCACAAAGGACGCCGGCGTCGAGACCGAGGTGTTCGTGCACGGGGCGCACTGCATGAGCGCGTCGGGGCTTTGCTATCTGTCCGCCATGCTCGGCGGACGCAGCGGCAACCGCGGGCTCTGCGCCCAGCCCTGCCGCCTCGATTTCAAAAACGGGCAGCGCGGCCACGCGCTGAGCCTCAAGGACCTGTCGCTGCTCGACCACCTCGGCGACCTCGCCGAAGCGGGGGTTTCTTCATTCAAGATCGAGGGGCGCATGAAGCGGCCCGAATACGTGGCGGCCGCCGTGACCGCCTGCAAACAGGCGCTCGCGGGGGAACATTACGACGCGGAATCTTTACGCGCGGTGTTCTCGCGCTCCGGCTTCACCGACGGCTATTACGCCGGAAAGGTGAACGGCGACATGTTCGGCTACCGCAAAAAAGAGGACGTCGAGGCCGCCGCCGGGGTGCTCGCGGGCTTGCGCGCCTTATATAAGGACGAGCCCAAACGCGTGTCGCTCGGCATGCGCCTCACGGCCGCCGAAGGGGAGCCGACTGCGCTCTTCGTGTCCGACGGCGAACGCGAGGTCACGGTGACGGGCCCCGCGCCGGAGCGCGCGCTGAATGCCCCCACCTCGCCCGAAAAGGCAGCCGCCGCGCTCGCGAAGCTCGGCGGCACGCCCTACGCCTGCGCCTCGCCCGAAGTATCCGTCGGAGAAGGCTTGCTGCTGCCGGCCTCGGCGCTCAACGCCCTGCGCCGCGAGGCGGTCGAAAAGCTCAGCGCCCTGCGCGCCGAAAAACATCACGCGTACGTGGAAGGGGAGCCGCTTTCGCTCACGCCCGGCCCCGCGCCCGCCGGAGCCCCGGCGATGCGCCTGAGGTTCCAAACGGAAACGCAGGTCTTCGACCACCCGAAGGCCGAAAAGCTGATCTTAAACGCCGATAAGCTCCTCGCCGCGGCAGACAGATTCAAAGACCTTCTGCCGAAGTTCGCCGCCGAGCTGCCGGTGCTCATCTATCCCGGCGACGAAGAAAAAACGCGGCAAACGCTCGCGTCGCTCAAGGCGCTCGGGGTCAGAGAGATCCTGTGCGAGAACGTCGGCGCGGTGCGCCTCACGCTGGAAGCGGGGCTCACGCCCCTCGGCGGCATGCACCTCAACCTCACGAACGCTTTGGCCGTGCGCGAAACGGAGCGCCTCGGCGTGACGGACAACACCCTTTCGTTCGAGTGCCCCTTTTTGCAGTTCGACGCCTGCCGGGGAGACGGAAAGCTCGGCTTCGTCGGCTGGGGGCACCTGCCGCTCATGCGCCTGCGCGCCTGCCCGAACCGCGGCAAGACCGGCTGCGGGGCGTGCAAGGGCGAGGGCGTGACGGTCAAGGACCGCCGCGGCGACGATTTCCCCTTATTGTGCGAAGGCCGCCGCTTTTCCACGCTCCTGAACCCCGTGCCCCTGTGCGTGACGGGCTTAAAACTCCCGCGCGCCGACTTTATGACGCTGTATTTTACAGTCGAACCGCGAAAAGACGCGCTCGCGGTCTTTGAAGCCGTGCTGCGCGGCGAGAAGCCGGTCCCGGCCGTCACCGCGGGGCTCTATAACAAGACGCTGCAATAGAAAAGCCACACGCCCGGCGCGGATAAAAGATTGACAATTCGCGCGCGGGCGTTTATAATAGCAAATAAGAGTGAGCGGGAATCGTGCGCTGACTCTTTTTCCGGCACACCGGAAGACTAAAGCGGAACACCGCAGACAGGACTGATCACATGAAAAAAATCATCGTTGCGGACGATGAAGAGCTCATCAGACGACTGGTGGGCGACTTTCTGCTGAGCGAGGGCTTCGAGCCCCTGCTGGCGGAGGACGGCGAAACGGCCATGCAGCTCTTCGCCGAGAACCCCGACACGGCGCTGCTGATCCTCGACATCATGATGCCGGGCATCGACGGCTGGGAGGTCTGCCGCCGCATCCGCGAGCGCAGCAGCGTTCCGATCATCATGCTCACGGCAAGAAGCCAGGAATACGACCAGCTCACCGCCTTCGACGCGGGCGTGGACGACTACGTCACCAAGCCCTGCTCGCCCTCGGTGCTCATGAAGCGCGTCGCCGCCCTTTTGCGGCGCGCCGAAAACAGCCCCTCGGTGACGGGCGTGATGGCGGTGGACGACCTCAAGCTCGACGCCGCCGCCCACGAAGTGTGGCTCGAGGGCAAAAACGTGAGCCTCACGCTCAAGGAATACTCGATCCTCCAGAAGCTGTTGGCCGTCCCCGGCAGGGTCTACACCAGAGAGCAGCTGCTCGACGACATCTGGGGCTACGACTTCGAGGGCGACATCCGCACCGTCGACTCGCACGTGGCGAGGCTGCGCACGAAGCTCGGCGACTGGGGCACCAACCACATCAAAACGATCTACGGCACCGGCTATAAGCTGGACGTCGGCGGCGGCAAAGATGGCGCGCAGTAAACCGCGTCTCCGCGCGCAGAAAGAAAAGAATATCCGCTCGCGCCTGATGCGCGGCATCGTGGTGATCGTGCTGCTCACGGTCCTCATCCCGGTGATCGCCTACAACTGGATGCCGGAGTGGGTGTATTATCTCGTGCCCGCCACGCGCCTGTGGATCGCCACCGAGGAGCTCACGAGCGCCTACGGCGAGGGCTTTCTCGACAAGCTCACCGACATCGAGAAGGAATACGACGCCGCCATCGAGGTCTACACCGAGGACGAGCGCCTTGTGTATTCCACCAAGGCCGTGGTCACGTCGCTGCCCGCCGACCTCAACGAGGCCGACACCGTGGAGGGCGCCTTCGGCGACCAATACGTCACGCAGTACGGCGAGCGCAAGCCCGGCGGCAAGAGCTTTCTCATCAAGACCTACAACACCGGCGCCGCCACCGTCACCTTCATCGACTGCTGCCAGGCCATGTCCGAGGGCGGCTGGGTGGAGGCCTATATCCAGGTGAGCCAGATCTCCACCACCACGAAGATCACGTTTCTGATCGCGTTTCTGGCCATCATGTTCTTCATCGCGCTGGCCATGCTCGCGATCTGGTTCTATATCAAGCGGTTCACGAACCCCGTCAACAAAATGGTGGAGGTCACGGGGCAGATGGCGCAGCTCGACTTCTCGCGCGCCTGCCCGCACACGGGCCTTACCGAGCTCAACGAGCTCTCGACCGGCATCAACGAAATGAGCCGCGCGCTCGACGCGGCGCTCACCGACCTCAAGCAGAAAAACGACAAGCTGCAGGAGGATATCGCCAACGAGCGCACGATCGACAACCTCAGGCAGACGTTCGTGGCGGGCATCTCGCACGAGCTCAAGACCCCCATCGCGATCATTCAGGGCTACGCCGAGGGCGCGAAGATGTTTTACGCTTCGGGCAACGTGAAGGCCGCCGACGAATACTGCGACGTGATCATCCGCGAGACCGGGCGCATGAACGCCATGATCGTGAAGCTCCTTGAGATCACGAAGTATACCTCCGGCGCCTATGAGCCGCAGCGCGAGGATTTCGACCTTTCCGATTTCGTGTCCGACACCGTGGACGTCAACGCCGAGCTCCTGTCCGAGCAGGGGATCTCGTATGAAAACGCCGTCCCGGCGGGGTGCAGGGTCAACGGCGACCCGACCATATTGCCCTACGTGCTCACGAACTATTTCTCGAACGCCCTGTCGCACTGCGAGGGCGAAAAGAAGATCCGCGTCAGCGCGGCAGACGTCGGCAGGGCTTGGCGCGTGAAGGTATTTAACACCGGCAAACCCATCGCCGCCCGCGACATCGATAAGATCTGGGAATCGTTCTACCGGGCGGACAAGGCGCTCTCGCGCTCGCAGGGCCGCTTCGGCCTCGGGCTTTCGATCGTGCGCGCCATCCAGAACCTGCACGGCGAGGCCTACGGGGTCGAAAACAAGCCCGACGGGGTAGAGTTCTGGTTTGATATCAAAAAAGCGGAGTAGGGCACACAGGGCGCACAGGGCCGAGGGCACACAGGGAAGAGCGTTGGAGAAATGCAATTCACGCCCAACCGTTTATGCCCCTTAACCCATGCCCCTGTTTCTGTCCCGGAACTGCGCATACGATCGCCCCTTTTTTATTGGTATCCCTTCATATTTCCCCCCTGTGCGCCCTGTGTGCCCTGTGTGCCCTGTGCGCCCTAATTGCCTCCCCCGGCGGCTGAAAGGACCATCCATGCAAACACCCACCATTTACCGCGATCTCGGCATTTCGGACGAGGTCGCTTCCGTTTGCGAATCCGTGCTTGCCGGTCTCAGGGATCGGTTTTTCGAAATTGACAGGGTCGCGGAGTATAATCAGGCCAAGGTGCTGCTCGCGATGAAGAAAAACCGCGTGGACGCCGCGTGCCTCACCGGCACCACCGGCTACGGCCACGACGACAAGGGCCGCGACACCCTCGAGCGCGTCTGGGCCGACGTGTTCCACACCGAGGCGGCGCTGGTGCGCCCGCACCTCACCTGCGGCACGCACGCTCTGGCAGTGGCGCTGTCGGCCAATCTCCTGCCCGGCGACGAGCTCTTGTCGCCCGTCGGCAAGCCCTACGACACCCTCGAGGAGGTCATCGGCATCCGCCCCTCGCCCTGCTCGCTCGCCGAAAACGGCGTATCCTACCGGCAGGTCGATCTGACGCCCGACGGAGGCTTCGATTACCCCGCCATCGCCGCCGCGATCAACGAAAGAACGAAGCTCGTCACGATCCAGCGCTCGAAGGGCTATCAGATGCGCCCCACGTTTTCGGTCAAACAGATCGGCGAGCTCATCGCGTTCGTGAAGGCGCAAAAGCCCGGCCTTACCGTGATGGTGGATAACTGCTACGGCGAGTTCACCGAAGAAATCGAGCCCTCGGACGTCGGCGCGGACATGGTGGTGGGGTCGCTCATCAAGAACCCCGGCGGCGGCATGGCGCCCATCGGCGGCTACATCGCGGGTTCGAACGCTTGCGTGCAGCGCTGCCACTACCGGCTCACGGCCCCCGGCGTGGGGCAGGACGTGGGCGCGTCGATTTCGGTGATGCGCGATCTCTATCAGGGCTTTTTCCTGTCGCCCACGGTCACGGCCTCGGCCCTCAAGGGCGCGGTCTTCGCCGCGAAGCTCTATGAGTCCCTCGGCTTCAGAGTCGTGCCGGATTCGACCGAGAGCCGCCACGACATCATCCAGAGCATTGAGCTCGGCTCGCCCGAGGCGATGGTCGCCTTTGCCGAGGGCATTCAGGCAGCCGCGCCCGTGGATTCCTACGTCGCGCCCGTGCCGAGCCCGATCCCGGGCTACGCGGACGAGGTCGTGATGGCTGCCGGCGCCTTCGTGCAGGGCTCGTCGATCGAGCTCTCGGCCGACGGCCCGATCCGCCCGCCCTACGCGATCTATTTTCAGGGCGGCCTTACCTTTCCCCACGCGAAACTCGGCGTAATGTACTCCCTTCAGAAGCTATACGAAAAAGGATTGGTAACCCTCGATGAAAAAACGCTTTGACCTGAACGCCCCGAAACCCGCCCTCGCCAAAAAACTGCTGGCGGGGCTGTGCCTCGCGCTCGCGATTGTCTTTCTCGTGCTCGGGCTCGTGAAGCTCGGGCAGACCGAAAAGACCTACGCCTTCGTCGGCGCCGAGCTTTTCACCCGCGAAGCCGAAGACGCCCCCGACGGCGAAGAAGCGGAAGAAGAAGACTACGAAGACAACATCCTGATCCCGGTGCGCTTCGTGTCCGAGAGCGGCGATTACGAATTAACGCTCGAATACATCTATCAGGCGGAGATCGACGAGGAGGATTCCTTCCTCGGCGGGTTCAAGGCCGGCGTGCAGCGGATAAGCGACAGGGCCGAGAGCTTCATTCTCTCGTTCACCAAAAAGGGCGTGACCCGGCTCGAGGATCTGCCCGAGGACGCCGCGGTCACCGGCTATATCTACGAAGCCTCCGACGGCGGCGTGCTGGTCTTCGACCACGAGGCGACCGACCGCGAGCTCGCGGCGGCGGCGCGCGACGAGGCTGCGGACGGCGATTCGATGTATTTCAGCGCCGCCATGGCGCTGTTCCTCGCGGGCGTGGCGTTTTGCGTGATCGGCTTTTTCGGCAAACACTTCACGAACTACGAGCAGCTGTGGTTCATCTCGTTCATGGTGGTCACGGCGATCGCGTCGATTTTGCTGCCGGAAGAGAGCGCCAACGGCGTCAACGGCCTCGTGATCATGGCGCTGTATCTCGCCGACACGTTCCTGAATCTCCTGTGCGAGCTGCTCATCTCGAAGCAGAGCAAGTGGAACTTCATCGTGTCGGTGCTCGTTGAGATCACCGAGATCGCGATCTGCCTGGTGCTCATGTACCGCTTCGCCACCATGGTCACCACCCTCCTGTTCTGGCTGCCGGTGGATATCGTGTCGTTCGTCAACTGGCACCGCCACCCCGACCGGCAGAAGGAGGAGCTCACCGTGGTGCGCACCCTCAAGGGCTGGCAGGAGGCCGCGATCATCGCGGGCATCGTGCTGTGGACGGCGGGCGTGGGGTATTTCCTCACCACGCTGGACCTCGGCTCCGACTTCTTCCAAAACCGCACCCTCGAGGTCGCCGTGTGCTACATGGACGCCTGCGCCTCGGCGGTTGGCATCGTGAACGGACTGTTTATCCTGTTCCGCCTGCGCGAGCAGTGGATCGCGTGGTATATCGAGGCGGCGCTCGAGGGGATCATCAACGTCCTCTCCGGCCAGTTCATCCTGCTCATCCTCAAGATCGGCTATTTCACGAATACCACGTACGGGTATATTAAGTGGACGAAGTACATCAGGGGAACGGAGAAGGAGAGCGGCGAAGCGCGGTAAAGCGCTTCGCGCGGGCACACAGGGCGCACAGGGCCGAGGGCACACAGGGAAGCGTAACGGAGAGCCGGAGAAAACCTTCCGTTTTGATTCCTGCCTGACCTCTGTCCTTATCCCTTGCCTGCGCTGTTGATCATCTCACACATATTCATTCTTTTCATTATTCCCTGTGCGCCCTGTGTGCCCTGTGCGCCCTGTGCGCCCTTTCTTTCCGACAAAAACCTTATGACGATCCGAAACTACATCTGGGACTTCGACGGCATGCTGTTCGACACCTATCCGCACACGGTGGCGGTGTTCTGCGAGATCATGCGGCAGAACGGCAAACCGGTCGACCCTCAAGAAGCTTACGACAAATTCAAGGTCACGATGTGGCACGCGTTCCGGTATTACGGCTTCACCGACGAAGCCGAGGTCCAACGCTTCTACGCCCTCGAGAACGACATCGATTTTCCGCCCGTCGGCCGTCCGTTCGACGGCGTTCCCGACGTGCTGCGCGAGATCGTCCGGCGCGGCGGGCGCAGCTATCTCTATACCCACCGCGACAAGGTGGCGATGGAGTATCTTGACCGCTACGGCCTCACGGACCTGTTCTCGGGCTTCGTGACGTCGGAGGACGACTTTCCGCACAAGCCCGCGCCCGACGCGATATTGCACATCGTGAAGACCTACGGCCTCGACCCCGCCGAAACGCTGATGCTCGGCGACCGCGACATCGATATCGGCTCCGGCGTGAACGCCGGGATCCCGACGCTGTTGTTCGATAACGAAAACCGCTACACCGATGTCGGCCAGACCTACACCTGCCGCACGGTCGGCGAGATCCTCGATTTCGTCAAGGCCGCCCTACCGGAGGAATAAGCAAAACCGAAAGACCGGGGAACCGGTCTTTTCTTTTTATGCTTGCCGCATAAATTATGCGCTTTTTCGGAAAGATTGTGAAAAAATAAGCAAAATGTAAAGCAAAAGCCTTGACTTTTTTATGGAATTATAATAATATATAAGGGATAATGCGTAAGTGTTTTTATAATTCCGATAAAAACACTGTTTTAAATAGATTCGTGAATATTTAATTGCATTATTATTTCTGATCCCCGCGCCGCACGGCGCGTCACAGATACCTAAAACCAAAACCAGGAGGTGTAATGGTTCTTTGGAGACCACACTTGCAGTCATCCTGATCGTGGCTGCTGCGGTCGTCTTCGGCGTCATCGGCTTCATCGCCGGCCAGATCCACAGAAAAAGATATGCGGAAAAGGTCATCGGCAACGCCACGGATGAGGCGAAGCGTATCGTTTCGAACGCTTTGACCACCGCCGAAACGAAAAAGCGCGAGGCCATCCTTGAAGCCAAGGATGAGATCCACCGCGAACGCACGGAATACGAAAAGGAGATCAAAGAAAGACGCGGCGAGGTCCAGCGGCAGGAGAGGCGCATCACCCAGAAGGAAGAAGCCCTCGACAAACGCACCGACGCCCTCGAAAAGAAGGAAGAAGCCCTTCAGAAAAAAATCAAAGACGCCGAGACCCGCCTTGAAGAGGTCGAAGCCCTGAAGAAGAGCCAGTTCGATATGCTGGAAAAGATCTCGGGCTACACGAAAGACGAAGCAAAGGCGTATTTGCTCAAGAGTCTCGAAGGGGAGCTTGATCACGAAAAGGCCCTGAAGATCCTTGAGTTCGAAAAGAAGACGAAAGAAGAATCCGATAATCTCGCCAAAGAGATCATCGTGACCGCCATCCAGCGCTGCGCCGCCGAGCACACGGCGGAGGCCACCGTTTCGGTCGTGGACCTGCCCAACGACGAAATGAAGGGCCGCATCATCGGTCGTGAGGGCCGCAACATCCGCACCCTCGAAAGCATCACCGGCGTGGACCTCATCATCGACGACACGCCCGAAGCCATCACCGTTTCGAGCTTCGATCCCGTCAGACGCGAGGTCGCGCGCCTCACCCTCGAAAAGCTCATCGCCGACGGGCGCATCCATCCGTCGCGCATCGAAGAGATGTTCGAAAAGTCCAAGCGCGAGGTGGACCAGTCCATCAAGCAGGCGGGCGAACGCGCCGTGATCGAAGCGGGCGTCAACGGCATCAACGGCGAGCTCGTGAAGCTCCTCGGCCGGCTCAAATACCGCACGTCCTACGGCCAGAACGTGCTCAACCATTCGCTTGAGGTGTCTTACCTTGCGGGCCTCATGGCCTCTGAGATCGGCGCCGACGTGAAAACCGCGAAGCGCGCCGGCCTGCTGCACGACATCGGCAAGGCCGTGGACCACGAGATGGAGGGCACGCACATCTCCCTCGGCGTGGAGTTCGCGCGAAAGTATAAAGAAAAAGAAGAGGTCGTGCACGCGATTGAGGCCCACCACGGCGACGTGGAGGCCAAGAGCATCGTGGCAGTCCTCGTGCAGGCTGCGGACGCCATCTCGGCCGCGCGCCCCGGCGCCAGACGCGAGAACCTGCAGAACTACATCAAGCGCCTCGAGCAGCTTGAAGAGATCTCCACCTCGTTCCAGGGCGTCGAGCGCTCGTTCGCCATCCAGGCGGGCAGAGAGGTGCGCATCATGGTCAAGCCCGAGATCATCACCGACGACAAGATGGCCATCCTCGCCCGCGACATCGCCAAGAAGATCGAAGAGGAGCTCGATTATCCGGGCCAGATCAAGGTCCACATCATCCGCGAGAACCGCGCGTTCGATTTCGCGAAATAAGGTTTATCCCGTTCGGATCCTCCGGACGGGATTTTTCTGTCTTCGGTCATTTCTCTTGCAATCTTCAGGGAAGTTTAGTATAATGTTTTTATTATATACGGGCGCATGCCCGTACGTTTGGAAGGGAATGTTCTATGCGCATCCTCATGATCGGCGACGTCGTGTCGGACGTCGGGTGCGGGCTCGTGCGGCGGGTGCTGCCGGGCTTCAAAAAACAGACGGGGGCGGACTTTTGCGTCGTCAACGGCGAAAACAGCGCGAAGGGCAACGGGATCACCCCCGCGTCCTACGAGCATCTGCTTGCTTCCGGCGCGGACGTTATCACGGGCGGCAACCATACGCTGCGCCGGCCCGAATTTTACCGCGTGCTCGACGATCCGTTTTCGGTCGCCCTGCGCCCCGTGAACCTGCATCGCGCCTGCCCCGGGCGCGGCACGGCCGTGATCGAAAAGCGCGGCCTGCGCCTCGGGGTAATAAGCCTCATGGGCCGGATCGACATGGACGCCGTCGAAAACCCCTTCGACGCCGCCGACGCCGCGGTGCGCGACCTGCAATCGCAGGGGATCAAAACCATCCTCGTGGACTTCCACGCCGAGGCCACCAGCGAAAAAAAGGCGATGGGCTTTTATCTCGACGGCCGCGTCACGGCCGTGCTCGGCACCCACACCCACGTGCCCACAGCCGACGCCCGCGTGCTGCCCGGCGGCACGGCGTATATCACAGACGTGGGCATGGCCGGCGTGGTGGATTCGGTGCTCGGCGTGTCGGTCGCGTCCGCCACCGAAAAGATGCGCACCGGGATGCCCGTGCGCTTCGAGAGCGCCGAGGGCGACGCGGCGATGGACTGCGTGCTCATCGAGACCGACGACAAAACAGGGAGGGCGACCGCCATTGAACGCTTTACGATCCAATAAAAGCCTGCTTCGCGCGGTCTGTCTGCTGCTCGCGGCGCTCTTCGTGTTCGCTTCCTGCGGGAACGACGCCGCTGTGGACGAGCTCACCCAGCCCGAAGAAGAGACCACCGCCTACGAGCCGCCCGCGGGCGCGATATCCGTGCCCTATACGAAGCTCGATCCCCTCAACCCCTTCAAGATGGAGTCGCTCGTCAACGCGTCGCTCGTGAGCCTCGTTTACGACTCGCTGTTCATGCTGGACGGCGGCTTTATGCCCGTGCCCCTGATCGCGAAGGAATACACGATGACCGGCGCGGAGCTGCACGTGCAGCTCGACGATTCGCTCGTGTTCTCCGACGCCTCCGCCCTCACCGCGGCGGACGTCGCGTATTCGTTCGAGAAGGCCAAAGAATCCCCGCTCTGGGGCGAGAGCCTGTCGAGCGTCGTGTCCTGCGCCCCGGCGGGCAGCTTCGCCGTGGATTTCACCCTGAAATCCGCCGACGTGAACGCCGTGAACCTGCTGACCTTCCCCGTCGTGCGCGACGGCACGGCCGAAGAAGACACCGTGATGCCCATCGGCTCGGGCCGCTATTACTACGCCGTCGAGGACGGCCGCGCCCTCTTGCGGTGCAACCTGCGCTACGGCGGCGGCGTGCCCCGCATCGGCTCGGTGCGCCTGAGGGAGGTCACCGAATCGGCGACGCTGATGCACATCCTCAACATCGGCGGCATCGACTGCTTCTATACAGACCTGTCCGACGGCGTGGCAAAACGCTCCTACGCCGGCTCAAACGAGGTGTATCTCAACGAGCTCGTGTTTCTCGGCGTGAACCACGCGAACCTGAACCTCGCCAACGCCGAGTTCCGCAAGGCCCTTAGTCTTGCCGTCTCGCGCAGCGCCATCGCCGCCAACGCCTTCGTGTCGCACGCGCGGGCCGCGAGCACGCCGTTCAACACGTCGTGGGAGATGCTCTCGGGCTTCGTTGAGGCGGGCAGCGGCGACGCCGACCGCGGCGCTGCCGACGCGCTGCTGGCCGGGCTCGGCTCGGGCGTGGGGCGCAGCGAGACCCACCTTTCGATGATCGTGAACGACGAGACCGACGCCTTCGTCAAGAGCGCCGCGAACCTCATCGTCGAGGAGCTTTCTTACGTCAACGTCACCGTGGACCTGCAGACCCTGTCGGCGGGTGCGTTCAAGCTGGCGCTCATGAAGGGCGAGTTCGACCTGTATATCGGCGATATAAAACTTACCAAAAACATGGATCTGTCGCCGTTCTTCTCGGCCTACGGGGCGGCGCGCTGGGGCATCGACCTCGACGCCATGTCGCTCGACGAGACCTATTTCGACTACAAGAGCGGCGCGAAGGAGCTTTCGACCTTCCTCGACGCCTTCGCCGAGGTCATGCCCTTCATCCCGCTCGTGTACCGCAACGGGCAGTTCTGCTATTCGCGCGTGATCCGCTCCGCGATCCAGAGCACCGAGGACCGCCTGTTCTATAACGTGGAAGAGTGGGTGGTCTGATGGGCGATCCGGAAGCCGCGATCGCGGAATTCGACGATCTTTTGTCCCGCGAACGCTTCGCCGAGGCGGGGGAGCTTTTGCGCGCTTCGATCGAAAACAGCGCCGACGCGCGGGAGAAAATAAGCCTTTATAACGAGCTCATGGGCTTCGAGCGGCAATACGGCACGGATGAAAACGCCGTAAAAGCCGCCGAAAACGCCCTCACGCTCCTTGAAAACGAGGAGCTGTCGGACAGCAGGCCCGCCGCCTACGTTTTTCTCAACGCCGCCACGGTAATGAGCCACGCGGGCGAAAAAGAGACGGCGATTGAGCTTTACCGGCGGGCGGAAACGCTTTTCACACGCTACTATCCCCCCGGCGCGAAGGACTTCGCGGGGCTTTATAACAATATGGCGTCCTGCTACGCGGACGAAACAAGCTGGCGCACCGCGGCGTATTACTACGAGCGGGCGGCGGGCATTCTGGCGCGGACGGGGGAAACATGCGACCTGTCGGTGACCTATTATAACCTCGCGGCGCTTTACGCCCGCTATGAGCCCCTGTCGGACGAAGTTTCGCGCTATGCGGCCCTCGGGAGGCGGCTGTTGGACGCGCCCGAAGACAAACGGGACGCCTATTACTACTACACCTGCCGCAAGGCGGCCGCGGCGTCGGCGACGCTGGGGCTGTTCGCGGACGAAGAGGCCTATCGGCAAAGGGCGGATGCTTTTTATGAACGCGACCGAACGCAGTGAATTATATTTCAAGACCTACGGCGAGCCGGCGCTCTCCGAAGCTTTTCCGGAGGTTTGGGCGCGCGCCGCGGCGGGGGTGTTCGGCCCCGGCAGCGACAACTTCGGCTTCGACGACCCCGTATCCGCCGACCACGACGTGGACCCCGGCTTTTTCGTGTTTTTAGACGAAACCGATTATAAAGAATGGGAATTCCGCCTCTCGCGCGCCTACGACAAGCTGCCGCGCGCGTTTGAGGGCGCGGCTCTCATCGGCGAGAGCGCCTACGGCACGTCCCGCCACGGGGTGAGAGAGACCGGCGCGTTTTTCAAAGAGCTTCTGGGCCGCGACACGCTGCCGGAAACGAACGCGGAGTGGCTCTCGGTCCCCGAAACGGCGCTCGCCTGCGCTGTCAACGGCAAAATCTTTTACGACGGCCCCGGCAAGGTCACCGCGATCAGGGAGCATCTCTCGAAAGAGCCCGAGGACGTGCGCCGCAAGAAACTCGCGCGGTACCTCGTGTTCGCGGCGCAGGCGGGGCAGTATAACTACGCGCGGCTTTTGCGGCACAATGAACGCGGAGCGGCCGTCGTGGCGCTCGGCGAGTTCGCGCAGAACGTCTGCCGGGCGGTGTATAAGCTCAATTTCGCCTATCCGCCGTTTTATAAATGGCTGCTGCGCGGCGCCAAGGCCCTGCCGCTCGGCGCCGAGGCCGCAAAGCGGTGCGAAACGATGCTCCTCGATCCCCTCGGCGAATCCGTCCCCGCCGAGATCGAGGCTGTCGCCGCCCTGCTGATCGAAGAGCTCCGGCGTCAGGATCTCACCGATCTGCCCTTCGATTACCTCGAGCCCCACGCCAAAGAAGTCCTCTCGCGCGTGACCGACCCGGAGCTCAGGTTCTCGCACGTGATGGAATAAAAAAAGCCGCGCGTTGCGCGGCGGGTGCACGGGTGCACGGTCCACGGGTGCACGGGAGAATTTAGAATAGCAGCGCTGCGGCACCGTCACCGTAATGGACCGGGGGCGCGGCTCAGTTATTTATAATAAGGTAAGGGGCGGAGCCCCTTCCTTCATCTCACACCCCACATCTCACATCTCACATCATTTTGTCCCTCGGCCTTGTGCGCCCTGTGCGCCCTCATCCCTTTTTTCATGACAACCCTGAACGACTACTGCCGCCGGGAATTCGGCAAAAAGCTCTATAAACTGTCGCTGGACGCCGGTTTCACCTGCCCCAACCGGGACGGGACGCTCGGCTTCGGCGGCTGTATTTTTTGTCCCGCCGACGGCGGCGGAGCGTTCGCCGGGCGCGGGATGACCCTCGACGAGCAAATTGAGGACGCCAAACGCCGCGTCGCAGCCAAAAACAAAAACGGCGGCTATATCGCCTATTTTCAGAGCTTTTCGAACACCTACGCGCCGGTCGAAAAGCTCAAAGAGCTCTATTATCCGGTGATCAAACGCCCCGATATCGACGTGCTCGATATCGCCACGCGCCCCGACTGCCTGCCCGACGAGGTGATCGCGCTGTTGAAAGAGCTGAACGCGATCAAACCCGTGTGGGTGGAGCTCGGCCTGCAGACGACGAAGCCCGAAAGCGTGGCGTATATCCGCCGGGGCTACGACACGCCCGTCTACGACGACGCGGTAAAACGGCTCAAAGAAGCGGGGTTGTACGTGGTGACGCACGTGATTCTGGGCCTGCCGGGCGAGAGCACCGAAGACATGAAAACCACCGTTTCGCACGCGGTTTCGGCGGGCACGGACGGGCTCAAGCTCCATTTGCTGCACGTGCTCAAAAACGCCGACCTCGCGGCAGAATATGCCGCGGGCAGATTTGAGACGATGACCCTCGACGGATACGTCGAGGCCCTCAGAGCCGTGTTGCCGCTCGTGCCCGATTCCGTCACCGTCCACCGCCTGACCGGCGACGGCGACAAGCGAAATCTCGTGTCGCCCCTCTGGAGCGGGGACAAAAAACGGGTGCTGAACAGGCTCAAAAAGGAGTTTGGAATATAATAAAAGGGGCCAGAGGCCAGGGGCCAGGGGCGCGGCGAATGCCGCGCGAATCGTAGGGGCGCCCGAAAACGAAAAAAACCGCAGGTCGGTTCCGTCCGCCTGCGGTCTTTTCATTGTGTGTTCTGTATTTCGTCGTGCGCGGCGAAGCCGCGCCCCCTGGCCTCTGGCCTCTGGCCCCTGGCCTCTATATTTTGTATTTTGCATTTATTCCACGCGGCTTCGCCGCGCCCCCGTGCACCCGTGGACCGTGCACCCATGCACCCGCGCGGCATTCGCCGCGCTTTTTATATCCCCGTTCCGTCAAAGTCCGGCACCCAGAACGCCGAGGCGGCACTAAGCTCCTGCACGTAGACGTTCTCGTTGCCGAGGAGATACAGATAATCGAGCACGCGCGCGTATTCCTCCTCGGTCACGCGGCGGTCGAGGGAGGGGAAGGGCATTTTCGTCTCGGGCGGGGTATACTGGCTCATCACGCTGAGAAGCACCTCATCCTCGGCAAACGCGGTCGTGAGGACGTCGAGGCAGTCGAGGGTGTTTTCGACGAAGCCCGGCAGCACGAGGTGGCGTACGAGCGTGCCTTTTTGCAGCAGCCCCTCGCCGTCGAGCTGATACTTCCCGGTCTGGCGCACCATCTCTCTGATGGCTTTCAATGCGGTTTCGGGATAGTCCGGGGCGTTCGAGAGCGCCTTCGCGAGCGTTTTGTCGGCGTATTTATAGTCGGGCAGATAGACGTCCACGAGGCCTTCGAGCATTCTGAGGGTCTCGACGCGCTCGTAGCCGCCCGTGTTCCACACCACGGGGACTTTCGGCTTATAGATCCGCAGCGCCTCTGCCACCTTGTCGGCAAAATGCGTGGGGGTCACGAGGTCCACGCAGTCCGCGCCGTTCTCTTCGAGCTCGTGAAAGATCTCCACGAGGCGGTCGACCGTCAAAGGTTTTCCCGCGCCCTCCCGGCTGATGGCGCGGTTCTGGCAGTAGACGCACCCGAGACTGCAGCCCGCAAAAAACACCGTCCCCGCGCCGCCGGACCCGGCAACGCAGGGCTCTTCGCCGAAATGCGCCCCGGCGAGGGACGCGCGCAGGTCGGCGGGCATCCGGCAGTATCCCAAAGTCGTTTCCCGCTCGGCGCGGCAGCGCCGCGGGCAAAGCTCACACAGCATCGGTTTCCTCAAATCCAAGTTTTTTATAAAACGCAACGGTCCCGTTTTCGCACAGCGCCCACGGGGTCTTGCCGCGCGACAGCGCGTCGGCGCAGGCGGCCGTGACGCAGGCGGACGCGTACCCCTTGCCCCTATAATCGGGGCGCGTGAACACGTCGCCGAGCAGGGCGCTGTCCCCGTTCTCGGCAACGGTCGCGGCGGCGCTCACGAGAACGCCGTTTTCATAGATACAATAGCCCCGGTAAAAACCGTCGCGAAGGCACCGCGCCTTATAAACGTAGCGCGCCTCGTCCCCGTACGTCTTCGCGCCGCACGCGAGCAGGGAAGTGAGCGTGTCGAGTTCGGCGAGCCGCATCTTCATCATAAACACGGCGGGGCAGGGAAACGCGGTCTTGAAGCGCAGGAGTTTGAGCCCCTCGACGGGGTATACGCCCGGGGCCTTCGTGACGGTATAGTCGGGCCCGCGGTACACGGCGGCGACCGTTTCGCCGTTTTCTTCGGCGCAGAACACGCGCCCTTCGGGAAAACCGTCGCCGTCCATCTGCAAAAGCGTATAGAGCTCCGCGCCCGCGATCCCGCGCGCGCAGAACTTTTTCAGGCGTTCGGTCTCTTCGCCTTCGGGCGTAAAAAAGGTCAGGCCCCCGGGGAACCGGGAGCCGTCCGAATACTCATTCATCCGCGCTTGCAAAGGCCTCGGCCAGCTTTTCGGCGAGGGCGCGCAGCGCCTTCACGTCGTTTATATCGCACACCGACGACGGCGAGTGGATATAGCGCGTGGGCACGTCGAGCGTCACGGTCTTCACGCCGCCGCGGCTCACGTGGATGCTGCCGGCGTCGTTGCCGCCCGCCACGGCGGTCTTCGGCTGCAGCGGGATGCCGTTTTCGTTCGCCACGGCGAAGGCCTTGTCATAGAGCGCGCGGTCGTAAACGGTGCCGCGGTCCATGAAGTTGATCACCGCGCCCTCGCCGAGCAGGCACACGCGCTTATCCTCCGGCGCGCCGATCACGTCGGCGGCGGTGGTGGACTCAAGCACGATCGCGTAGTCCGGCGCCACGCTGAAAGCCGCGGCCTTCGCGCCGCGCGCGCCCACCTCTTCCATCGTGTTGAACACGACGGTCAGGTCGTATTTCACGCCCGCGCGGATCAGATCGACCAGAATCGCGCAGCCCGTGCGGTCGTCGAGCGCCTTCGACAAAACGCGGTCGCCCATCTCGGTCCACACGCTCGTGAACACGGCGGTGTCGCCGGGGCGCACGAGCTTTTCGGCCTCTTCTTTCGACTCCGCGCCGATATCAAGATACAGGTCCTTGATCGCGGGCAGGGCCGTGCGCTCGTCGCCGTCGCAAAGATGGACGGGCTTCACGCCCACCGCGCCGACCGTGCCGTTTTCAAACTTCACGGTCTTGCCGAGCAGGGCCGAGGGCTGGATGCTGCCCACGTTCGTGAATTTCACGAGGCCCGCGCCGGTGATGTAGGAGGCGATCACGCCCACCTCGTCCATGTGCGCCGAGAGCATCACCTTGTTTTTCGCGCGCTCGCGGCCCTTCACGTTCACGATGAGGTTGCCCAGCGCGTCCACGCGCGTGTCGTGCCCGTCCCCGATCAGAGAAAGGATCGTCTCGCGCACGCGGGTCTCGCGGCCGGAGGTCCCGTCAACGGAGCATAAGGTCTTCATGAGCTCTTTCATCGGTCGTCCTCCTTTTCGCAAAGCGCGAACGCCGCCAGCAGCGAAGCGGCGGCCTCGATATCCCGCACGTCCGCCGTTTCGTCGGGCGTGTGCATGTTCCTGAGCGGGATGCTGATAAGCCCGGTCTTCTTGCCGCCGCCGGCGGTCAGGGCGTCGTCGGCGTCGGTGCCGGTGGAGCGCCCCATCACCTCGACGGTGTAGGGGATGTTCTTCTCTTCGGCGAGCGCTTTCAGCCTGTCCGAAATATCTTTGTGCAGCACGGGGGCGCAGCCGATCATCGGCCCGCTGCCGAGGGCGGCCTCGACGGTCTCGGGCACGCCCGGCGCCTTGGCGAACGACACGTCCACCGCGATCGCGGCGCCGCAGCCGGACGTAAACGACGCGGTCTCGGCGCCCTGGCCGCCCACCTCCTCGCGGGTGGTGAACACGCATTCGAGGCGGCGGGTGCCGCCCTTTTCTTTATAAATCCCGGCGGCGCGGATCACGGCGGCGACGCCGGCGCAGTCGTCGAGATAGGGTCCGCAGACCTTCGTCTCGCCGAGTTCATAGAGCGGATAGTCCTCCATTACGCGGTCGCCCGGGACCACGAGGTCCTTCATATCTTCATACGGCAACCCGCAGTCCACGCCGAGCTTGTCCACGGGCAGCGCCTTGTTCGCGGCGTCGGGCGTCGCGAGGTGCGGGGGCGTGCTGATGATCACGCCCGGCAGGGCGCGTTTGCCGAGGACTTTGACGCGCATGGCGGGCGCGCAGCGCAGATCGGAGCCGCCGCATTTTTCGATGCGCAGAAAGCCGGTCGCTTCGTCGACGCCGGTCACGATGAAGCCGATCTTATCCATGTGCGCGAGCAGCAATAATCCGTCTTCGGCGGGCGCGTCGGGGTTCAGCGTCGCCTTGAGGTTACAAAGCGGGTCGGTCTCAAACAGGTCCGCCGTGCCCGCGAGGGCGTCGGCGATCACGCCGGCGGCGGCGTTCTCCGCGCCCGATACCGACGGCGCCGCCGTGAGGCGGACGAGTAATTCTTTTGTTGTCATGGGGTCTTCCTTTCCGCCCGCCTTTCCCGGCGGGCAAAAGCGGTCATTTCAGGATGTTGTCGAGCACCTGCTCGTAGCTGCCGAGGAACTCGTCGAGAAAGATGTCAGCCTCTTCGCAGTGAAGGTCTTCGATCGCCCGGCGCGTCGACTCCTCGGCGAGGATAAATTCGCGGTTGCCGCCGTTTTTCTCTTCCACGCATTTGATGAGGGCCGCGATCTTGTCGGCGGCCTTCATGAGCTTATACTCCCCGGCGGCCGGGTCCGGCTGCAGGAGGGGACGGTAGTCGTCCCTCAGGTCGTCGGGCAGGGTGCCGAGCAGGGCGTTTTCGGCGGCGCGCTCGATCTGCGCGTAGGCGCCGCGGATCTCGCCGTTATAATACTTCACGGGCGTGGGCAGGTCGCCGGTGAGGATCTCGGGCATATCGTGATAGATCCCGAGCGCCGCGGCGAAATTCGCGTCGTAAACTTTGCCGAGCCGGCGGTTGCCGATCAGCGCCAGCGCGTGGGCGATAGCCGCCACGTCCAGCGAATGGGAGCTCAGGTTCTCGCGGCTGACGTTGCGCATCAGCGCCCAGCGGTCCAGATGCTTCATTCTTGAAAACAGAGCGAAAAAATGACGCATCGCTTAGCCTCCTTTGTTCGGTGTATCTGTTATTATACCGACCCGCGCGCGAAAAAGCAAGACGCAAACGCGAAAAACACTTGTACTTTCGCCCGCGGTGTGATATAATGGGCTCTGTATTACCGTAAAGGAGCTGAAACCATGGAACCGATCAAAGTAGATTTCTCGGGGAACGGCAAGAAAAAAAGTGTGAAGGACGTGCTCATCCCGCCCGATAAGCCCGCGCTCAAAATCGGCATCAGCGTCGCGGTCATGATTTTGACCGCCGTGCTGGGCTTCTATTTCATGCTGCCCGCGATCAACCTCGGCGACTATAAATTCTACGGCTATATCTTCCTCGTGCTGGGCTCTTACGTGGCGGCCTCGTTCGTCACGTCCGGCGCGTTCAAAAAGCCGGAGTTCGTGCCCTACGTCAAGCGCCGCTCGCTGATCCCGGCGATCCTCGCGGGCGTGGTGCTCGCCGTGCTCGTGGTCGGCTATCTCGTGTCGGCGCCGCTGTTCCGCGCGAAGGCCTATTCGAAGATCCTCACCCTCGACGAGACCAAGGACTTCAAGAGCGCCGTCACCGTGATCGACTCGATGAGCGACTTCAACAACGTGGCCCTCATCGACAAGGACGCGGCCGCTGCCCTTGCCGACAAGCAGCTCGGCGGCTTCGCCGAACTGGGGCTCGAGTCGCAGTTCGAGCTGCTGCTCGAGGATTCCACCCAGATCAACTTCAACGGCCAGCCCTGCCGCGTGTATCCGCTGAAATACGGCGATATCTTCAAGTGGTTCACGAACTCGGTGGTCGGCGACCACGAGGGCATTCCGGGCTACGTGATCGTGAACCTCAACACGCAGAAGGCCGAGCTCGTGAAGAATACCTATGACATCAAGTATTCCACGGCCGAGCATTTCAGCGAGTATCTCGTGCGCTACCTGCGCTTCCGGTACCCCTTCGACATCTTCGGCGAGATCTCGTTTGAGATCCGCGACGACGGCAGGCCCTTCTGGGTGGTCGAGGTCATCGAAAAGACCATCGGCCTGCTCGGCGGCGAGGATGTGAAGGGCATCATCGTGGTGGACGCCGAGACCGGCGAACACAACTATTACGAAAAAGAGGCCTTCGCCTCCGACAACTCCGAGATCCAGTGGATCGACCAGGCCTTCGACGCCGACCTGCTTGTGCAGCAGTATAACTACCACGGCAAATACGAAAACGGCTTCATCAACTCCTTCATCGGCCAGGCGGGCGTGAAGCAGGCGTCGGTGGGCTATTCGTTCCTCGCGATCGACGACGACGTGTATCTCTACACCGGCGTCACCTCGGTGACCTCCGATAACTCCATCCTCGGCTTCTTCCTCATCAACCAGCGCACGAAGGACGCCTATTTCTACGAGACCGCGGGCGCCACCGAGGCGGCGGCCCAGCTGTCGGCGGAAGGCAAGGTGCAGAACTTCGGCTGGAAGGCCTCGTTCCCGATCCTTCTCAACATCGACGGCCAGCCCACCTATTACATGGCGCTCAAGGATAACTCGAACGTCGTGAAATCCTACGCGATGGTCAACGTGGAGCAGTATTCGGTCGTGGCCAAGCCCACCAACAACGACATGAACCTGCGCTCGTGCCTCGAGAACTACATCGGCGACCTCGCGGCCCTGTCGAACCCCGTGAAGATCCACTTCGACTTTGACGCCGACGCGCCCGGCGGCAACACCGATCCCGGCTCCGACACGCCCGCCATCGAAACCAAAGAGGGCGTGATCGCCGAGATCCGCAGCGCCGTCCTCTCGGGCAACACCGTGGTGTATCTCCGCCTTGAGGGCGAAACGGACTTCTACGCCGTGACCGCCACCGCCGAGAACCGCGTGGTGCTCCTGAACGTCGGCGACGCCGTCGCCATCACGGCCTATTCGGGCTCGCTCAACGCCGAAAGCGTGACGCTGAAAAAAGCCGGCGAACCCGAGCCCGAGCCGGAACCCACGACCCAGGCGGAACCCTCAACCGAACCCGCCCCTGAACCCACAACGAACGAAGAATAAGCAAAAAACCCGCCGCGAGGCGGGTTTTTTTAGAGGCCAGAGGCCAGAGGCCAGGGGCCAGGGGGGCGCGGCACAGCCGCGCAGTATCTTTACAGAGGGGGACGGACCGGGTACGGTCTGCGCCCCTACCGTTCGATCGGCGTCCTTGCCGCGCTCTATGGCCCCTTTCAATTTTGTATTTTGTATTTTGCATTTTGCATTTCCGTCTGCGCGGCTGTGCCGCGCCCCCTTTTCCCTCTTGACATCCCTCCCGTTTTGTGTATAATGTTATTAAGTATAATTATCTCTAAAAATATGCTATTTTTTGATAAAAAGGGGAAAGATCCATGAAACTGAAAAAATGGACCGCGTTCGCGCTCACCGTGCTGATGTTCTTCACGGTGTTCGCCGCGGCGTTCATACCGGCGGCTGAGGCAAAGACCTATAACTGGGTCTCGGTCTGGGGCTCGTCGCTCGTCAACGGCTCCGTCAAGGTGTCGCAGCTCTCGCTGCAGGACGTGATCCCCGGCGGTTCCACGCTGCGCATCCGTCTCACGGTCACCCGCGGGGGCGAGGCGCTGCGCTTCGTGTTCGCGAACCAATACGGCGCCGCGCCCATCACGATCAACGAGCTGTCGGTGGCCAGGGCCGGCTCGAACGCTTCCGACATCGTGGACGGCACCCAGACCCCCATCACGTTCAACAAGGGCGAAACGTCCGTCTCCGTGCCCGCAGGCGGGCGCGTGACCAGCGACGTTATAGGCTTCGAGACCGAAACGCTCGAAGAGATCTGCATCTCGATCTATTTCAAGAACCTCACCTACATGACGAGCTCGGGCCTGTCGAACGGGCGCACGTTCATGCAGGGCGGCGGCATCATCAACGGCACGATCTCGGCGGTGAACAACGTCTCGCTCAAGAACCCCGGCGAAGTCAACATCACCTCGTCCACGATCACCTATCACACGATCCCCTTCCTTGAGCGCATCGACGCCCGCGCCGAAGAAGAAGGCGAGTGCGCCGTGTTCATCGGCGACTCCACCCTCGTCAACGACACCTACCTCTATTACGCCAAGCGCATCGTGGCGTCGGGCAAGACCAACGTGTCGGTCATCAACGAGGCCATCATCGGCAACAAGCTGCTCTCGAACGGCTCGGGCCTCATCGGCAACCTCTACGGCCAGGCCATGATCGACCGCTTCAAGCGCGACGTGCTCGATATCCCGGGCGTGAAATACTGCTTCGTCAAGATCGGCCTCAACGACATTCTGCACCAGTTCTCGAAGTCCCTCGGGCCGAACACCCCGAAATATTCGGCGCAGGACATCATCTCGGGCTACCGGATGCTCATCTCCCTCTGCCACGCCAAGGGCATCAAGATCTATTTCTTCACGAAATCCCCGTGGAACGGCTATCAGCGCAGTTTCCTCGGCCAGACCGACGACCTCGTGTGGAGTCAGGCGGCGCAGGATATGTGCGACGAGCTCAACGAGTGGATCACCTCGAATCACGAGGCCGACGGCTACATCGACTGCTTCCCGCTCGCGGACCCGAGCGACACCACGAAGCTCTGCCCCTCGTTCACGCCCGACGGCGCGCATCTGACCGACATCGGCTCCATCGCGATGGCCGACCTCATCCCGCTCGAATACGTGGGCGTGCCCAAATCCCAGGGCCGCACCGCCGCCTCGCTCGTGGGCGTGGACCCCTACGCCGAAAAGTATGAGATCATCCGCCGGATGAACGAGACGCCGGCCACGAAGCCCACGAACCCGACCAATCCGACCAATCCCACGAATCCGACGACGCCGACGAATCCCACCAATCCCACGACGCCCTATACGCCGTCCACCACGGCGCCGTCTTACACGATCCCCACCACGCCCTACGTGACCGACCCCTTCACGGTGCCCACGTCCCCCGGCGTGACAGAACCCGCGGTCACCGTGCCCGGCGAACCGGCTTCCACGGCGCCGCCGGCCTTCACCGAGCCCACGCTGCCCGGCACTCCCGCCTACACCCTGCCCTCCGCCACCGACCCCACGATCGCCTATGAGGCGCCCGCCACGGCGCCGAACGCCGACCCCGCCGCCCCCAACAGGGACGTGCGCTACGAGGTGCAGGACGACAGCAACAGTTCGATCGGCTCGGGCAAGGTCGGCGACCCCGGCTCGGTGCTGTTCTTCCTGCTGCTGTTCACCACGCTCACCGCGGTCGGCGTGCTGGTGGTACTGAAGGTCGCCAAGAAAAAGGCATAACAGAGAGGTAAAAAGATGTATCGTTTCCCCATCGGCATCATCACCGACAGCTTCCGCACCGATATCCGCACCGCCCTCGAAAAGGCGGCGGCCCTGGGCGCGGACGGCGTGCAGATCTACGCCACGCGCGGCAAGCTCTCGCCCGAGCAGCTCACGCCCGCGGGCAGAAAAGAACTGCTCGACATGGTCAAGTCCAACGGCCTTCGGGTATCGGCCCTCTGCGGCGACCTCGGCTGCGGCTTCCACCGCCCCGAGCGCAACCCCGAGCTCATTGAAAAATCGAAGCGCATCCTCGACCTCGCGAAGGAGCTCGAGACCGACATCGTGACCACCCACATCGGCGTGGTCCCGGCGGACCCCGAGCATCCGAGATTCAAGATCATGCAGGACGCCTGCGGGCAGCTCGCCGCCTACGCCGACTCCATCGGCGCGCATTTCGCGGTCGAGACCGGCCCCGAGACCTCGGCGGTGCTCAAAATGTTCCTCGATTCGCTCCACTCCACCGGCGTCGGCGTGAACCTCGACCCCGCGAACCTCGTGATGGTCACGGGCGACGACCCCGTGGCGGCCGTGCACAACCTCAAGGACTATATCGTGCACACCCACGCCAAGGACGGCGTGAAGCTCTGGGACCGCGACCCCGAGCTCGTTTACGGCATCCGCGAGGATCCGCTCGTCACCTCGCCGAGCTTTGAAGAGGTGCCGCTCGGCAAGGGCAGCGTGCCGTTCAGAGAATACCTCGCCGCCCTCGAGGAGATCGGTTACAGGGGCTTCCTCACGATCGAACGGGAGGTCGGCGACGACCCCGCCAAGGACATCGCAACGGCGGTGGAATTTTTGAAGAGTTTCAGATGATAAAAAAACCGCCCGCCGGGCGGTTTTTTTATGGGAGAAGGGCGCACAGGGCCGAGGGCGCACAGGGATAAAAGCCGCCTGCGGCGGCGGGTGCACGGTCCGCGGGTGCACGGGTGCACGGGAGAATTTAATAGCAGCGCGGCAGACCGTTGCCCGAACGGTAGGGGCGCAGCCGTACCCGGCCCGTCCCCCTCTGTCAGCTTCGCGGACATCTCCCCCGCCCTGCGGGGGAGTCTGCCCTGCCGCTGCGGGCAGTGATTTGTGGCTTTCCGTTCCGGCAGGTCGGCGGGCACGGTTCCCGGTAGTACGGCTGCCCACAGCCGTTCTTTCCCTGCGGAGCGGGGGTTGAGCCGAACGGCGAGACTCCCCGACGCGGGGAAACCCGACGGATAGACGA
>JAFZOL010000076.1 GCA_017550625.1 Clostridia bacterium
CGATGGCCACGCGCTGCTTCTGCCCGCCCGAAAGGGCTGCGGGCTTTTCGTCGAAGAGCTCCGGCTCGAGGCCGCAGAGGGCCGCTATCTCCTCGGCGCGGGCGCGGCGTTTGGCCTTCGTGAGGTCCCCCGCGAAGCGCAGCGGCTCCTCAATGAGCTTTATCACCGTGAACGCGGGGTTCAGCGACGCGCCGGGGTTCTGGAACACCATCTGCGCCCTGCCGGCGAGGGTCACCGTGCCGCGCTCCGGTTTTGCGACACCGAGGATCATGCGCGCCAGCGTGCTCTTGCCGGTGCCGGACTCGCCCACGAGCCCCACGATCTCGCCCTTGTTCACGGTGAACGAGATATCGTGCAGCACCGTTTGCCCCCTTCTGCCGAAGAGGGTCTTTTTTTCGTAGCCGCCGGACAGGCCGGTCACGGTAAGGATCGGGAAGTCGGTCAAAACAAGGGCTCCTTTCAGAACAGGCCGCCTGCGGCGGCGGGTGCACGGGTGCACGGGTACACGGGTGCGCGGGAGTTGATGAATGCAAAATGCAAAATACAAAATACAAAATTGAGGTGCCAGGGGCCAAAGGCCAAAGGCTGGGGGCGCGGCGCAGCCGCGTTCCCGTGCACCCGTGGACCGTGCACCCGTGCACCCGCGGCACGAAGTGCCGCTTACCGCCGCAGGCGGGACAAGGGTATTGCCTCAAGCAGCCGTTTCGTGTAGGGGTGGGCGGGGGACGAGAACAGGGCCTCGGCTTCGCCCTCTTCCACGATCCTGCCGCGCTGCATCACCGCCACGCGCCGACACGCGCGGCGCACCACCGACAGGTCGTGGGAAATCAGCAGCATCGAGATCCGTTTTTCGGCGTTGAGGCGTTTTAACAGCGCCAAAATTTCGGCCTGCACGCCCGCGTCGAGGGCGGTGGTCGGCTCGTCGAGCAATATGAGCGACGGGTCCGTCACGAGGGCGGCGGCGATCATCACGCGCTGCTGCATGCCGCCCGAGAGCTCGTGCGGGTACGAATCGTACACCCGTTCGGGGTCGCGCAGCTCCACGGCTGCGAAGGCCTGCAAAACGGCGGCTTTGCGTTCTTTTTTCGTCATGGACGTGTGGATGAGAAGCGCCTCTTCGGCCTGCCGGCCCGCCTTCATGAGCGGGTCGAGGGCGGCGGAGGGGTCCTGAAACACCACGCCGAGGGTCTTGCCCCGGACCTTGCGAAAGCGCGCGGAGTCGAGGGTCAGAAGGTCGGTCCCGTCGAGCAAGATCTGCCCCGAGACGTCGCACGCCGCGCGGTCGAGCAGTCCGCCGATCGCCATCGCGGTCACGGTCTTGCCCGAGCCCGATTCGCCCACGAGCCCGAGGATCTCGCCGTCGTTGACGGTCAAGTTTATCCCGCCCACGGCGTCGCGCTCGCGGGTGTAAAAGCGGATGCGAAGGTCTTTGATCTCAAGCATCTTTCAGTCCCTCCCCCAACAGTCCCACGCCGAGCACGGCCGCAAGCAGCACCGCCCCGCACGACACGGCGTACCACGGCGCGAGCGCCAGCATGCCCTGCGCTTCGCTGAGCATATAGCCGAGCGAGGCGTCCGGCGGGGTGACGCCGATGCCGAGATAGCTCATGCCCGCCTCGGCGAGCACGGCGTTCGAAAAGCCGATCGTGAGCGCGGGCAGGAGCGACGGCAGGGTGTTCGGCAGAATGTGGCGCAGCATCACGCCCGCGTGCGACGCGCCCTGCAGCCGCGCCGAAATCACGTACGGCAAACGCCTTTGCCCCGCGAAGGAAACGCGGCTGACGCGCATGAAGCTCGGGATGAAGGCGACCGCGAGGGCGATCGCCACCTGCCAGCCGCCGGGGCCGAGCAGGCTCACGACGAGCAGGGCCGTCAGCACGGCCGGAAAGGCGGTCACGGTGTCGCCGAGGCGCGTGAGCACGGCGTCGGCTTTCCCCCCGAAATAGCCGGTCACGGCGCCGGCGAGGATGCCGACCCCGCCGCCCGCGAGGACGGTGAGAAGCGCCGTAGACACGGTCGAAAGCGTGCCCTTCATCACGCGGCTGAAGATGTCGCGCCCGAATTTATCGGTGCCGAAGAGATGATTAAGCGTCGGCGGCAGCAGCTTTTCGGCGGCGTTCATCGCGTCGGGGTCGCGCGGCGTATAAAACGCCCCCACGAACGTGAACAGCAGCACGGCGAGGGTCAGCGCCGCGCCCGCGATGAGCAAGATGTTGTGTTTTTTCGCCTTTTTCACCTTGGGGTCAGACACGCGCCTCGCCCCCTCTCCGTCTCGGGTCCGCCGCGAGGTTCACGGCGTCCGCCGCCGCGTGGGACAGGATCACGAAAAACGCCAGTATCACGATCACGGTGCACGCCACGGGATAGTCGCGCTTGCCGATGGCATCCACGAGCACGCCCCCGAGGCCGGGCACGCCGAACACCTGCTCCACGATCACGCCGCCGCCCACGAGCTCCGCCACGGTCTGGGCGAGGAACGACACGGTGGGCGGCAGGGCGTTTTTGAGCACGTGGCGCACCTCGGCCTGCCTCGGCGACGCGCCCCGCGCCATCGACGCGAGCACGTAGTCTTTGTTCAGCTCCTCCCGCACCGAGGCCCGGAGCATGCGCGCGGTCATGGCGGCGCGCGGCACGGCGAGCGACAGGGCCGGGAAGAAGAGATATCTCAATGCCCCCGCGGGGTCCGCGGTGAGCGACGGGAACTCGAGCGGCGTGAAGACCTTCAAGAGAATGCCGAACACCCACGAGAGCCCCACGCCCAGCACGAACGGCGGCACCGCCATGAAAAGCTGGTCGAAAAAGGTCTGGGCGGCGACCGCCGCGGGGTGCCTCAGACGCGCCGAAAAAAGCCCCGCGGGAACGCCGAACAGGACGATGAGCGCGAATGACAAAAGGCTCATCGTCACCGTTACGCCGATCTTCGGGGCGAGGATCGCGCCGACTTGCTCGCGGGACGAGAAAGAGACGCCGAAGTCCCCGGTCACGAACCCGCCGAGCCAGCCGAAATATCTGGTTAAAAAGGGCTTATCGAGCCCGAGCTCCGCCTGAAGCTCCGTTACGCGCGCCTCGGTGGCCTCGGCCCCGAGCATGGTGCGCGCGGGGTCGCCGTCGATAAGCTGAAAGGCCAGAAACACGAGGAACGACGCCAGCAGCAGCGTGAGCGCGAGGGCAGCCGCCTTTTTGAAAACCGTTTTCACTGCGCGTCCCACGAGAGCGCCGCCACGTCGAGGACGTACACGGGATAGAACCTGAGCCCCGTGAGGCCCTTGCGCACCGCCACCATGTCCGCGAGATCCTGAATGTAAAGCGAGGCGGCGTTTTCGGTCAGGTTGCGCTCCATTTTCTTATACACGGCCGTCTGCTGCGCGTCGTCAAAGGTATTCTGCGCCTCGGCGAACAGGCGGTCATACTCGTCGTTTTTGTAGTTGATGAAATTCTTGCCGTAGTCCGAAACGAAGCGCTCGAGCATCGCCCGCGCGGTCATACTTGAGGCGTCCACGCCGATGACCGTGGACTCGAAATCGCGTTTGGTGTAGACGCGGTCCACCCACACGCTCCACTCCACAGGCTCGATCTTCGCCTTCACGCCGATCTTGCCGAGCAGCTGCACGAGCACCTCGGCGGTGTCCATGTGCGGCTGATAGTTCGAGGGCACGGTGATCTTCATCTCAAAGCCGTCCGGGTAGCCGGCTTCGGCCAAAAGCTCCTTCGCCTTCGCGGGGTCGTAGGTATAATAGTTCGTGAGCGAATCGTCGAAATACTTCGTGAACGCCGGATACATCGAACTGCCGAGAAGCGTGCCTCGCCCGTCGAACGCGAGGGACAAAATCTCGTTCCGGTCCACGCCGTAACACAGCGCCTGCCGCACGCGCACGTCGTCGAAGGGCTTCACGGCGTTGTTGAGATACAGCGCCTGCACGAGGTTCATCGTGCCCTCCTCGAGGTCGAACTTCGTTTTGTCCACCGACGCGGCCTGCGTGACCGTGAGGTGGTTCACGAGATCTAAGGCGCCCGACTGCAGCCCCAGAAGGAGGCCCTCGGCGTTTTCGATCACGCGGAACGTGACGCGCTCAATGCTCGCCTTTTCACCCCAGTAATCGTCAAAGCGTTCGAGCACCACGCGCTCGAGCACCACGCGTTCGACGAAGCGGTAGGGCCCCGTGCCGACGGGCTTCGTCGCCTGTTCGGTATAGTCTGCCGGGATGATCGCGAACGTGAGATAAGACGTCAGCTCCGGCTGCGCCTCGGCAAGGCGCAGCACGAGCTCGGCGTCGGACGGCGTTTCCACCGTGTCGATCGCCGTGAGCGCGGGCAGCAGCGCCTCTTTGCCGTCGGCGCCGCGCACGCGGTCCAGAGAATACAAAACGTCCCGCATCGTCACGGTCGCGCCGTTGTGGAATTTCACGCCGGACCGCAGGGTGATCTTCACCACGGTGCCGTTTTCCTCCACGTTGACGCTTTCGGCGATTGCGGGAACGAGATTGCCGTTCCGATCGGGCTTCAAAAGCCCCTCGAATACGTTGAACATGACTTCTCTGGTTCCTGCCGCCACCGCGTAGTGGGGGTCAAGACTTTCGTCAAGGTCCTGGGCCACGCCGATCACGAGGGAGTTTTCCCCCGCGCGTCCGGCGTCGGCCCCGGCGTCCGGCTCTTTGCCGCCCTCATGTTTGCCGCAGGCGGCAAGCGTGAGAAGCAAAGCGGCGAGCAAAAACGCCAAAGCTCTTTTTAACATGGGTATGCTCCTTTCATCATAGCCCCGAAGGGTCCATGTGCGGCGGATAATCCGCCATCGGGTCATTCCGTTTGATTCAGTTTTCAAACCGCAACATAGTATAAACGAAAACTCCCCCGTTTGCAAGAGGGAGTTTCACGTTTTTCAAGAGGCTTTTATTCGCCCTTGTGCAGCGGCAGGCCTTCGTGCCACGCTTTGCCGACGCGCGTGCCGATCGTATAATAGCCGCTCGTGAAGTTGTCGAATAAAATGGCGCCGAGCTTTTCGGGGCGGACCTTGCCCTTTTCGTCGAGCACGTCTTCGTCGGCGAGCACGTTGACGATTTTGCCGACGTAGCAATGAAGGGTCTTCGAATTCACTTCCTCCACGAACTCGCACTCCATCGTGAGCGGGAACTCCTCGATCACGGGGGCGTTCACGCGCTCGCTCTTCACGGCGGAAAGGCCCGTGCGGGCGAATTTGTCGGGCGTTTTTCTGCCCGTGGCGATGCCGAAATAATCGGCCTCCTTCATGTGCTTTTCGTCCGCGAGCGCCACGGTGAAGGCGCCCGTGAGATGCATGTTGTCGACCGTTTTGCGGTCCTCGGCCAGAAACAGGGTGATCTGGTCCGAGTCGCTCACCATGCCCCAGGCGGCGTTCATCACGTTCGGCACGCCGTTTTCGTCGTAGGTGCCGACCATCAGAACGGGGGCGGGGAACACGGCGGGCAGAGCGCCGAGAGATTTTTTCATGTTGATTGCTCCTTTGCGTTTGGATTTCCCTTTTATTTTACGAAAACCGGGCGCAAAAAGCAATCCCTTTTTGTCGGGTCAGCGCTTGGAGATCCAGCTTTCCAGTCCGCCGTCCCGGTCAAAAACAAGTCCTTCCGCCAGCAGAACGCTCTTTTCGTTCCCGTTCTCATCCCGCGCCGTAAAGTGCAGGGTCTTGTAGGTCATATTGGCCATAGCGCGAAATTCCGCGGTCCAGACGCCGTTTTCATAGACGGCGTTTCCCTCCATGGCGGGCAGTCCCTCCGAGTCGGGATAGAGCGTGATCCTGCCCTCCCCCGCGTTGCAGTTGGACAAAAAGCGCAGGCTCGTAACGCCGGAGCCGTCGTTCATGCCGAAACTCAGCCCCTCGGCGGTCAGGGTCTCGGGAAGAACGCACACTTTTTCCGCAGGCACGTTTTTCGTCAAAGGACTCGGCAGCAGCCAGCCGCCGATGAACAGCGCGGCGGCAAGCAGAGCCGCAAGAAGCGAACGCAGCTTCTTTTTCGGGCGGGGCTCCGGAGCAGCCGGGACCTCAGGCGCGGGAACCACGATGGGTTCCAGTTTTACCTGCCGGCCGGTCAGTTCGTCCAGACTTGCGTCCAAAAGGTCGGACAGGCGGATCAGTTTGTCGGCGTCCGGCATGCTGTCGCCGTTTTCCCATTTGGAAACGGACTGGCGGGAAACGTCCAGTTTTTCCGCAAGTTCCTCCTGCGTCATACCTTTATCTTTTCTGTATCGGATCAGGTTTTCACCGAATGTCATAACGATTCCTCCTTTGTGTTTCTTTGTGTTTCACAGATGGAAGGGCCCTTTGCCGTCTGCGTCTTCATGGTACGTCTTTTCCCGGTTGCAGTCCACCAATTCCGGCCGACAAACGCGCAACCTGAACGTGCGCGGGCTTTTTTTCGGCTGTTTTTTGAAAAGACCGGCCGTGTTCCTCCGATTATAGCACGGGTCGTCCGTTGTTTGCAATTCCGTTAAAAAAATAACGAATTTTCCATTGCATTATAAAGAAAACTATATTATAATTATTGTGTATGTGTATGTCCGTCCGCGGATCACGACATAAATTCTACCTTGGAGGTAACAACATATGGACTACAGGATCGAACACGACTCGATGGGCGAAGTCAGAGTCCCCGCCGACAAATACTGGGCGGCGCAGACCGAAAGAAGCCACGAAAACTTTAAGATCGGCGTGGGGCTCGAGACCATGCCCCGCGAGATCACCCACGCGTTCGGCGTGCTCAAAAAGGCGGCGGCGGTCGCGAACCACGCCCTGAAGCCCGAAAAGATGACCGACGAAAAGCTCGCGGCCATTTCTCAGGCCTGCGACGAGGTGATGAGCGGCGCGCTCAACGACCACTTCCCGCTCGTGGTGTGGCAGACGGGCTCGGGCACGCAATCGAACATGAACGCGAACGAAGTGATCGCGAACCGCGGCAACGAGATCGCCGGCAAAAAGCTGCTGCACCCGAACGACGACATCAACATGAGCCAGTCCTCCAACGATACCTTCCCCACCGCCATCTCGATCGCGGCTGTGCTCGGCATCGAGGATAAGCTCTTCCCAGCCCTTGACAAGCTGATCGGCACCTTCCTGCGCCTCGAAAAAGAGAACGAGGGCATTGTGAAATCCGGCCGCACGCATCTGCAGGACGCCACGCCCATCACCTTCTCGCAGGAGATCAGCGGCTGGCGCACCTCGCTCCAAAAGGACCGCAAGCTCCTCGAGATCGCCCTGCCCGAATTAAAAGAGCTCGCGCTCGGCGGCACGGCCGTCGGCACCGGCCTCAACGCCCCCAAGGGCTTCGACGTCAAGGTGGCCGAGGCGGTGTCCGCGATCACCGGCAAAGATTTCATCACCGCGCCCAACAAGTTCCACGCCCTGACCTCGAAGGACGAGATCGTGTTCGCGCACGGCGCGCTCAAGGCGCTGGCGGCGGACCTGATGAAGATCGCCAACGACATCCGGTGGCTGGCGTCCGGTCCGCGTCTCGGCCTCGGCGAGATCCGCATCCCCGAAAACGAGCCCGGCAGCTCGATCATGCCCGGCAAGGTGAACCCCACCCAGTGCGAGGCCGTCACCATGGTGGCGGTGCAGGTCATGGGCAACGACGTGGCGGTCGGCATGGCCGCGAGCCAGGGCAACTTCGAGCTCAACGTCTTCATGCCCGTGCTCATCTATAACTTCATCCAGTCGGTGCGCCTTCTGAGCGACGCGATGGTTTCGTTCAACGACAACTGCGTGGTCGGCATCGTGGCGGACAGACAGAAGATGCACGACAACCTGCATCACTCGCTGATGCTCGTGACCGCCCTCAACCCCTACATCGGCTACGAGAACGCCGCGAAGACCGCGAAAAAGGCGTTCAAGGACAACATCTCGCTCAAAGAAGCCTGCGTCGAGCTCGGCTTTTTGACCCCCGAGCGCTTCGACGAGGTGTTCCATCCCGAGCAGATGGTATAAGCGGAGCGCTGCGCTCCGCGATGCAGAATGCAGAATACAAAATACAAAATGACGGAATGAGGGTTCATCCTATGGAATTCTTATACTATCCGGGCTGTACGCTGAAGAATAAGGCAAAAGACCTGGATCTGTACGCCCGCAAAAGCGCCGAGGCGCTCGGCGTGACGCTCACCGAGGTCCCCGAATGGCAATGCTGCGGCGGCGTGTATCCGCTGGGGCGCGACGAGATCGCGACGAAGCTCTCGTCCGTGCGCACCCTGATGGCCGCGCGCGACGCCGGGTGTGACCTCGTGACCGTGTGCGCCGCCTGCCATAACGTCGTGAAGCAAATCAATCACGACATGGCTTGCGACGAGTATGTGCGCACGCGCGTCAACAATTACCTCGCGCCCGACGTGCCCTACGACGGCAGCGTGAACGTGCTGCACCTGTTGGAGGTGCTCAGGGACCGCGTGGGCTTCGACGCGATCAGAGAAAAGGTCGTTTCTCCCCTGACGGGCAGGAAGCTCGGCGCGTATTACGGCTGCCTGCTGCTTCGGCCCTCGTCGGTGCTGGCGTTCGACGACCCCGAGAACCCCACGGTGATCGAGGACCTTTTGAAGGCTCTCGGCGCCGAGCCCGTATATTACGCCGAGCGCAACGAGTGCTGCGGCGGCTACGCGGGAATCGCCGACCCCGAAGTGCCCGAAAAGCGCGCCGCTGCGGTGCTCTCAAACGCGAAGGCGCGCGGGGCCGAGGCCCTCGTCACCGCCTGCCCGCTGTGTTATTATAATCTCAAAAAGCACGCCGCAGGCACGGGCGTCGGGGTCGTGTATTTCACCGAGCTCCTCGCCGGGGCGCTCGGCGTGAAGTAAGGAGGACGGTATGGAACAGCAGAATATGCGCGAAGAGATCCTCTTTACCGCGAACGCGGACCCCAAAAAGTGCATGAAATGCGGCAAGTGCTCCGGCGCGTGCCCGAACTACGACAAGATGGAATACCATCCGCACCAGTTCGTTTCGATGGTGCAGGAGGGGAACGTCGAACCGCTGCTCGAGAGCGAGAGCCTCTACCTGTGCCTCACCTGCATGGTGTGCGTGGAGCGCTGCCCCAGAAACGTGCAGCCCGCCCGCTTCATCGAGGCCGTGAGGCTCGCGAAGATCCGGCAACAGGGCGAGAACCGCCTGAAGCCGCAGGACGTGCCGGAGCTCATCGACGAAGACACGCCCCAGCAGCTGCTGGTGAGCGCGTTCCGTAAATACACCAAGTAAAGGAGGGAACCAGACGTGCAAAGGATCGGCGTATTCGTATGCTGGTGCGGCTCGAACATCGCGGGCACCGTGGACGTGAAAAAGGTCGCTCAAACTCTCGGCCGTGAACCCGGCGTGGTTTTCTCCGCCGACTATCAGTATATGTGCTCCCAGTCCGGTCAGGACCTGATCAAGGACTCTATTAAACAGTATAAACTCACCGGCGCGGTGATCTGCTCGTGCTCGCCGCGCATGCACGAAAACACCTTCCGCAAGGCCGCGGCCGCGGCGGGGCTCAACCCCTATATGGTCGAGATCGCGAACATCCGCGAGCAGGTCTCGTGGATCCACAAGGACATGGCCGCGGGCACCGAAAAGGCCATTATCCTCGGGCGCGCCGCCATCGCGAAGGTGCACCTCAACGCCCCCCTCATCGCGGGCGAGAGCCCCGTCACCAAGCGCGCTTTGGTGATCGGCGGCGGCATCGCCGGCATCCAGACCGCCCTTGACATCGCCGACGCGGGCTTCCCGGTCGATATCGTCGAAAAAAGCCCCACGATCGGCGGCAAGATGGCGCAGCTCGACAAGACCTTTCCCACCCTCGACTGCGCGGCGTGCATTCTGACCCCCAAGATGGTGGAGGCCGCCCAGCACGAGAACGTGCGCATCCTCGCCTATTCCGAGGTCGCGGAGGTCAAGGGCTTTGTCGGCAATTTCACGGTAAAGATCCGCCGCAAGGCGCGCTACGTCAAAGAGGACGTGTGCACCGGGTGCGGGCTGTGCACCGAGAAATGCCCGCAGAAGAAGGCGCCGGATGAATTCAACCTCGGCCTTTCGAACCGCCGCGCGATCTACATCCCCTTCGCGCAGGCCGTGCCGAAGGTGGCGACCATCGACCCCGACTACTGCATGATGCTCAAAACCGGCAAGTGCGGCGTGTGCAGCAAGGTGTGCGGCGTGAAGGCCATCGACTATACGCAGAAGGACGAGTTTATCGAAGAGAACTACGGCGCCATCGTGGCCGCCACGGGCTTCGAACCCATAGGGCTCGACAAGTTCGACGAGTTCGCCTATTCCCTGAGCCCCGACGTCGTGACCTCGCTCGAATACGAGCGGCTGATGAACGCCGCCGGCCCCACGGGCGGCACGCTTTTGCGCCCCTCGGACCTTAAGCACCCGCACACGATCGTTTTCGTGCAGTGCGTGGGCTCGCGCTGCGACGAAAAGAGCGAAAAGGGCGTGCCCTACTGCTCGAAGGTGTGCTGCATGTACACCGCCAAGCACGCGATGCTCACGCGCGAGAAATACCCCGACACCGAGGTATACGTGTTCTATATCGACGTACGCACGCCCGGCAAGAACTTCGACGAGTTCTACCGCCGCGCCGTGGAGCAGTATGACGTCCATTACATCAAGGGCATGGTCGGCAAAGTCGTGCCCGAGAACGGCAAATTAAAGGTGCAGGCAAGCGACCTTTTGGAGAACCGTCAGCTGCACATCGACGCCGACATGGTGGTGCTGGCAGCGGCGATCGAGCCCGACAAGTCCGCGCGCCCGCTCGCCACGATGCTCACGGCAAGCATGGACACCAACGACTTCTTCACCGAGGCCCATCCGAAGCTGCGGCCCGTCGAGAGCCCCACCGCCGGCGTGTTCCTCGCCGGCATGTGCCAGGGGCCGAAGGACATCCCCGAAACCGTGTCGCAGGCCTCGGCCTGCGCCGCGAAGGTGATCGGGCTGCTCAATAAAGACCGGCTCGTGGGCAACCCGTGCGTGGCGCATTCGGACGAACTGATGTGCAACGGCTGCTCGCAGTGCGCCAACGTATGCCCCTACGGCGCCATCACCTACGCCGACAAGGAGTTCCGCATGCCCGACCGCACCACGGCGGTGCGGCGCGTGGCGCAGGTGAACCCGGCCGTGTGCCAGGGCTGCGGCGCGTGCACGGTCACCTGCCCCTCGGGCGCGATGGACCTCTTCGGCTTTTCAAACAATCAGATCATGGCGGAGGTTGACGCGATATGCAAGTGAGAAACGAACCCTGGAAGCCGCTGATCGTGGCGTTCTGCTGCAACTGGTGCTCCTACGCCGGCGCGGACCTCGCGGGCACGAACCGCCTCAACTACCCCGCCGACGTCAAGATCATCCGCGTGCCCTGCTCGTGCCGCGTGAACCCGTTGTTCATCCTGCGCGCCTTCCAGCGCGGGGCGGACGGCGTGATCGTGTGCGGCTGCCACCCCGGCGACTGCCACTATACCTCAGGTAACTATTACGCCCGCCGCCGCATGACCCTGCTGTTCTCGATGCTCGACTACCTCGGCATCGAAAAGGGGCGCACGCGCGTGGAATGGGTGTCCGCCGCCGAGGGCCAGAAGTTTGCCGAAACGATGAATTCGTTCGTTGAGACCATCGTTTCGCTCGGCGAGAACAAGAGATTGGAGGACCTGAGATGCAAGACAGAATGATCGCCCGCGCGAAAGAGCTGCTCGAAAACGGCACGGTGGACCGCGTGATGGGCTGGAAGAAGGGCGAATTCATCTACGACGTGACGCCCGCGGTGTTTTACACCGCCGACGAGCTCGAAAAAGACTTCGTGATGAACGCCTTCACCGCCGCGAACGTGTCGAAATATCTGATCGCCGAGACCAAAAAGCCCGGCAGGATCCTCGCCTTTCTCAAGCCCTGCGACTCTTACTCCTTCCGCCAGCTCATGAACGAGCACCGCGTGGACCGCGATAACGTGTATATCGTCGGCATCCCCTCGTGGGGCAAGGCGGACATGGAGAAGATCCGCGCTCTGGGCATCACCGGAATTACCGATATCACCGAGAAGGACGGCGATCTTCTTGTCACCACGGTCATGCGCGAGACGCACGCCGTGAAGAAATACGACGTCTATCTCGAAAAGTGCAAAAACTGCAAATCGAAAAGAATCGTCGTTTACGACGAGCTCTTGGACGGCGAAAACGGCGAGGACGTGCCGAATAACCGCTTCGACGAGGTGGCAAAAATTGAGGCCATGCCCCCCGACGAGCGCTTCGCGTTCTGGAGGGGCGAGCTCTCGCGCTGCATCCGCTGCAACGCCTGCCGCAACGTCTGCCCCGCCTGCTCGTGCGAAAAATGCGTGTTCGACAACCCGAAGTCGGGCGTGGAAAACAAGGCCCCCGCCGACGACTTCGAAGAGAACCTGTTCCACATCATCCGCGCCTATCACGTGGCGGGCCGCTGCACCGACTGCGGCGAGTGCAGCCGCGTGTGCCCGCAGCACATCCCGCTGCATCTATTAAACCGCAAGTTCATCAAGGACATGAACGAGCTCTACGGCGACTATCAGGCGGGCGAGACCGAGCAGGTCCGCCACCCCGTGACGAACTACCGCGACGACGACGCGGAGCCCGGCATCGTCTATACGAGAGGAGGGAGCGGCAGATGAAACGCGTGAACCGCAGTAAACTCGGCGACCTTTTCGCAAAAATCGCCGAGGCCGAGGCCCTGTATCTCCCGGTCGACGCGCCCGAGGGTGCGCGCTACGAGAAATGGGCGCCCGGCAAAAAGCTGTCAAATGCCACGAACACCGTGCGCAGCGCGAAGGACTTCTTCTTCCCGCAGACCGAGCGGCTCTACGACGTGAAACGCAGCGGCAAAACGCTTGAGATCGAGCCGCCCGAAACCGAGACCGAGAGCTTCGTGCTCTTCGGCGTGCGCGCCTGCGACGTCAGGAGCTTTAAGATCCTCGATTCGGTGTTCCTTGCCGACCCCGTCGACACGTTTTATAAGAACCGCCGCGAGCGCGCCACCGTTGTGGCGCTGGCGTGCGACAGGCCCGAAGAGACCTGCTTCTGCGGCGCCTTCGGCATCGACGCCGCCGCCCCCGAGGGGGACGTTTCGGCGTGGTTCGAAGGGGACTTCCTCTATCTCAAAGCGCAGAGCGAAAAGGGCGAAGCGCTTCTCGCCAAACTCGGCGATCTGCTCGAAGACGCCGACGAAAAGGACGTCGAGACGCAGCAGATGCGCACGCGCTGGATGCTCTCGGCCCTGCCGCTCGGCAAGGTGAGCTTCGAGGGCATGAAAAAGACCGACCTCATGGACCACTTCAAGAATGAAAAGTGGAGATCCCTGTCGGAAGCCTGCCTCGGCTGCGGCACCTGCACCTTCGTGTGCCCCACCTGCCAGTGCTACGACGTGAAGGAATTCGACGACGGCAGAAAGATCCGCAAGTTCCGCTGCTGGGATTCGTGCATGTATTCCGACTTCACGCTGATGGCGCACGGCAATTCGCGCAACAGCCAGCTCGAGCGCTTTAGGCAGCGCTTCATGCACAAGCTCGTGTACCATCCCAATAACCACGACGGCGAGTTCGGGTGCGTGGGCTGCGGGCGCTGCCTGCAGAAATGCCCCATCGGCATGAACATCGTCAAGGTGGAGAAAGCATTGGAGGCGACCCATGAATAACGACGTTTTGATCCCGCGCGTGGGCGTGGTGACGGATATCCGCACCGACACGCCGGACGTGAAGACCTTTCGGGTGATCGCCCCCGGCGGCGGCAAGGTGTTCGAGCACATCCCGGGCCAGTGCGCCATGCTGAGCCTCCCGGGCGCCGGCGAAGGCATGTTTTCGATCACCTCGTCGCCCACGAACCGCGAGTTTATGGAATTCTCCATCAAAAAATGCGGCTGCCTGACGACCGCCCTGCACGAGATGGAGCCCGGTCAGCAGGTCGGCATCCGCGGGCCCTACGGCAACGGCTTTCCGGTCGACACCGCGTTCAAAGGCAAAGATATGCTCTTCATCGCGGGCGGCATCGGACTTGCGCCGCTTCGCAGCGTCATCAACTACTGCCGCGACAAACGCGCCGATTACGGCAAAGTTGAGATCGTGTACGGCGCGAGAAGCATGGACGATCTCGTCGATTACCGCGAGATCCTCGACGAGTGGATGACGGACGAGGGCGTCGCCGTCCACCTGACCATCGACCGCCCGCAGGAGGGCTGGGACGGCCACGTCGGCTTCGTGCCGACTTACGTCAAGGAGCTCGGCTTCGACACGAATATGACCGCCGTGATCTGCGGCCCGCCCATCATGATCAAATTCACGCTCGCGGGCCTGACGGACCTCGGCTTCGACAAAACGCAGGTCTACACCACCATGGAGCTGCGCATGAAATGCGGCGTGGGCAAATGCGGGCGCTGCAACATCGGCGACAAATACGTCTGCAAGGACGGGCCCGTGTTCCGCTGCGATCAGCTCGAGAACATGCCGGACGAGTATTAAGGGAGGAACGACTATGAACGACAATTTCGTGAGCATCTATCTGTTCGGCAAGAAATACGACGTGCCGGGCAACCTGACCGTGATGGGCGCGATGGAATACGCGGGCTATCAGTTAAAGCGCGGCTGCGGCTGCCGCAACGGCTTCTGCGGAGCGTGCGCCACGATCTACCGCGTGAAGGGCGACCGCGAACTCAAGGTCTGCCTCGCCTGCCAGACGAAGGTGGAAAACGACATGTACATCGCCACGCTCCCCTTCTTCCCGCTCATCAAAGAGGTTTACGACATCAACAAGGTGCCCGTGAACGAGCAGGTGATGATGCAGCTCTATCCCGAGATCTACGCGTGCGTGGGCTGCAACGCCTGCACCAAGGCGTGCACGCAGGGCCTCAACGTCATGCAGTATATCGCCTACGCCCAGCGAGGCGACTTTGAGAAATGCGCCGAAGAGAGCTTCGACTGCGTGATGTGCGGCGTGTGCTCGTCGAGGTGCCCCGCGGGCATCTCGCATCCGCAGGTGGCGCTGCTGGCGCGGCGCATCAACGGCAAATACTTAGCTCCCGCGTGCGGCCACCTGGAGGACCGCGTGAAGGAGATCGAGAACGGGACCTTCGAGGATCTCTTGCAGGACCTCATGGGCAAGCCCGTCAGCGAGCTCAAAGAGCTCTACAACAACCGTGAGATCGAGAAATAAGGAGGCGGGAACATGTATCAGAACGAAATGCTGAGATCTATGGAAAAGGTGGCCGCGAACCGCGCCGCCAACACCGATTTTGAACCCCGCCGCATGACCGCCGACGAAAAAGAGACCCTTCTCGCGACCTATCATCCCGACTATAAGGCAGAGGAGTTCCGCGTGCTCACGGTCGGCCCGAACAAGGGCGGCAAGGTGCCCACCGAGCTTTCGGCGCTGCTGCAGGCGCATTCGCGCGTGAAGGACGTGAGTCTTGACCTTTCGCACCCCGATTACGACGTTGACGTGCTCGTGATCGGCGGCGGCGGCGCGGGCGCGGCGGCGGCGATCGAGGCCAACGAGGCCGGCGCGAACGTGCTCGTGGTGACGAAGCTGAGGATGGGCGACGCCAACACCATGATGGCCGAGGGCGGCATCCAGGCCGCCGACAAGCCCAACGACTCGCCCGCGATCCACTACGTGGACGCCTTCGGCGGCGGGCATTACGCCGCGATCCCGGAGCTTCTTTACAAGCTCGTGAACGACGCCCCCGGGGCGATCAAGTGGCTGTCGGACCTCGGCGTGGAATTCGATAAGGCGCCCGACGGCACCATGGTCACCACCCACGGCGGCGGCACGTCCCGCAAGCGCATGCACGCGGCGAAGGACTATTCCGGCGCCGAGATCATGCGCACGCTCCGTGATGAGGTATTGAACCGTCAGATCCCGATGGTCGATTTCACCGCCGCGATCGAACTCATTAAGGACGAAAACGGCCGCGCGGCCGGCGCGGTGCTCATGAACATGGAGACCGACGAGCTCACCGTGGCGCGTGCGAAGACCGTGATCATCGCCACGGGCGGCGCCGGACGGCTCCACTATCAAGGCTTCCCCACCTCGAACCACTACGGCGCCACCGCCGACGGCCTCGTGCTCGGCTACCGCGCGGGCGCCGAGCTGCTGTACGCCGACACCCTGCAGTACCATCCCACCGGCGCGGCGTATCCCGAGCAGATCTTCGGCGCGCTCGTGACCGAAAAGGTCAGAAGCCTCGGCGCGAAGCTCGTGAACGCCGAGGGCGAGGTGTTCATGCACCCGCTCGAGACCCGCGACGTTTCGGCGGCCTCGATCATCCGCGAGTGCAGTGATCGCGGCAAGGGCGTGGACACCGGCTCCGGCAAGGGCGTGTGGCTCGACACCCCGATGATCGAGCTCAAGGGGGGCGAGGGCACCATCGAAAAGCGCATCCCCGCGATGCTCAGGATGTTCATGAAATACGGCATCGACATCCGCAAGGAGCCGATCCTCGTCTACCCCACCCTCCACTACCAGAACGGCGGGCTCAGGATCCGTGCCGACGGACAGACGAACGTCGAAAACCTTTACGTCGCGGGCGAGGCGGTCGGCGGCATCCACGGGCGCAACCGCCTGATGGGCAACTCTTTGCTCGATATCATCGTGTTCGGGCGCAGCGCCGGCAAAAACGCCGCCGCGAAAGCCAAAGAGACCACGGTGGGCGCGCTGAACCTCGACCACGTGGCGGCCTTCGAAAAAGAGCTCGCCGCGGCCGGCATCGAAACGGACCTCGTGTCGCCCAAGCTCCTGCCCACCTACACGCACGGCAACCCGAAGTTCGAAGCGAAATAAGCGGAGGCAAAGCATGATCTTTTTCAACGGTATCATTTCGATCAAAACGATCGTGTTCCTCACCTTCTCGGTCTTCGCCGTCGCGGCGGTCGGGTATTTACTCGGGCGCGTGAAGGTCAAGGGCGTGAACCTCGGCACCGCCGGCGTGTTCATCCTCGCCCTCGTTTACGGCTGCTTTCTGTATGCCCACCTCGGCGCGCAGCTCAAGCTCGGCGAAGCGACCTACGTCTCAAACGCCTTAAAGATCGTCGAAAACCTCGGCCTCGTATTATTTGTGACGTCCGTCGGCTTCATCGCCGGGCCGAGCTTTTTCAAGAACCTGAAGGCGAACTTCAAATCCTACGTCCTGCTCGGCGTCATCATCATCGGCTCCGCCGTGGGCGTGACGCTGGCGATCTATTACATCGGGCGCGGCTCGAGCAATATCGCGCTCGAAAACGGCGGCACGCAGGCCGAGGGCTTCAAGAGCATGCTGGTGGGCATCCTTTCGGGGGCGCTGACCTCCACCCCGGCCTTCTCGGCTGCCAAAGAGGCGGTCGTTGAGATGGCGGCGGGCAACAAGGACCTCGCCAACGAATACGAGAACCTCGTGGCCGTGGGCCACGGCATCGCCTATCTGTTCGGCGTGATCGGCGTGGTGCTGTTCGTGCAGCTCACCCCCAAGTTCTCGAAGGCGAACATGGAAGAAGAGCGGCAAAAGATCACGGCCGCGGCGGACGGGAAAAAGGACGAGAGCGAGAAAAAGCGCTTCGAGCTCGATGAGTTCGGCTTCTGCCCCTTCGCCATCGCCGCGATCCTGGGCATTTTCGTGGGCTCCGTGAATTACGCGGGCTTTTCGCTGACCACCACGGGCGGCTGCCTTTTAGCGGCGCTGGTGCTCGGCCACTTCGGCCACATCGGGCGCGTCAGCCTCCTGCCCAAAACCGGCACCCTCAAGGTGTTCCGCGAGCTCGGCCTCATGCTCTTCCTGATCGGCGCGGGCATCGCGGGCGGCTCGAGCTTCGTGAAATACTTTAACGCCGTGTATTTCGTTTACGGCGTGGTGATGACGATCGTGCCGATGGTCATCGGCTTCTTCTTCGCGAAATACGTATTGAAGCTCCCGCTGCTCAACAACCTCGGCTCCATCACGGGCGGCATGACCTCCACCCCGGCGCTCGGCACGCTCATCTCCACCGCCGGCACCGAGAACGTGGCGTCGGCCTACGCCGCCACCTACCCGATCGCCCTGATCGCGATCGTGCTCGCGAGCAAGCTCATCGTGCAGTTCTGCTGATCCGCTTTCATCAAGGAGGTTCCTTATGCTTTCAAGGCTTGAGACCCGCTTTTTCTCCACGCCCGGCGAGACCCTGAAGCGTTTCGCGATGGGGATATTCGTCGCGCATCTCGTGCTTGCCGTTCTCGCGGCGATCGGCGGTTTCATCACGATGACCGTGATCGCCATATCCGCCGAGGCTCCCCTTTTCATCCTCATCGGGCTTCTGGGGGGTCCGCTCGCGGGCTTGCTGATCTTCGTCGAGGGGTATTTCGTATCAACGCTTCTTTACGCGATGGGCAGCCGTACGACATACGCGGCAATCACTTCGGCTGCGCTTTCTCCGTCAAATAACAAAGAAGAAACAAAGGATCTTCCTCCAAGCAAAAATATGATTTGTTGCCCCCTCTGCGGAAAAAACCAGCTAAAATCGAATAAGACCTGCGTCAACTGCGGTGCGGTATTTGCCTGAACCGTGTACATCAAAAAAGAGACCCATGGGTCTCTTTTTTATTCCCGTTTCTCCGCGCGTTTATTGCGGGATTCGCGCCCTATTCGGATCGCGACCACGGTCACGTCGTCGCGGCGGCCGATCGGGGAGGCGGCGACGGCGGCCTCCGTCACCGCGTCGGCGACCGCGTCCGGCGGCAGGCCCTCGGTCTCGTCGAGAATCTGCCTCAGGCGCGAAGGTTTCAGGCGGTCCGCGCCGTCGGTGGTCATCACGAGCGTATCGCCCGGCGAGAGCAAAAAAGGCGTCTCCTCAAACGACACGTCCGGCAATATGCCGAGCGGCAGCGACGCCTTTTCGACCATGCGCGTTTTGCCGCCCTGCCGCAGCACCGACGCCGCCGCCCCCGCTTTGAGAAGGCGCGCTTCGCCCGTGAAGAGGTCCACTTCGAGCACGTCGAGGGTGGCGAGGGTCTCGTCCGCGGAGCCGAGCATCAACGCGGGGTTGACGCAGGAAAGCGCCGTTTCGGGGCCGAGGCCCCCTTTGATAAGGCGCGTGGTCAGGGCCGCGGTGAGCAGGGCGTCGGCGGCAGCCGTTTTGCCCGTGCCCATGCCGTCCGAAAGCACGCAGTACCACCGCCCGCGCCCGTCGTAAAACCGCGACACGGCGTCGCCGCACACGCCCTCGCCCGTGGCCTGTCTCACGCGCCTGGCGCTTTCGATTTTGAGGTTCCCCGTCTCGCAGAAGAGGAGCAGCGCCCCGTCTTTTTTCACGCTCTGCACGGCGGGCGGCGAAAAGTCGAGGCCGGTTTTGAGGCGCACCGCCGTGACGATCGCGTCGGGGTCGAGGGTATCCGGCAGGCGGGGGCACAGGGCCTCCGCCACAAGCCTGCCGGACGCGACGCGCGCCGCCGAACAGGCTTTACACGGCACGCCGCAGTTTTCGAGCGCGTCGGCGATGAGCGACGCGAGATAGGGCTCGGGCTCGTCCGACTCGCTGAGGGACAGGGCGGTCTCCTCGAGCACCGCCCCCGCCCGCGAAAAGGCCGCCGCCGTCATGCGCCTGCCCGGGTTCCCCGGCCGACTCGCCTCTTCCCCCGCGGCGGCGGCCTTGGCCATGGCGGCGGTCACGTCCCGCACCGCCGAGGCCGCGTTCTTGAGCCGGAGGCGCGTGCGCGTCACGTCCGATCTGCGCTCCCCTTTCTGCGTATAGGGCCGGAGCATCCGTTCGAGCGCCCTGAGCGCCTTCGACGGCAGAAACAAAAACGACACCGACACACCCATGATCACCGCGGCGGGCGCGGCCGCTGCCACGCCCTCACCCTTGAGGAACAGGAACGTGAGCTGCGTCAAAGCGTAGGTCGCCGCGGCGGGCGCCTTGCCGTAGGGCGCGACGGCGCTGACGAGAAAGCCCGACAGCGGCAGGGCGAACGCGAGATACCCCGCCCCCGCCCGAAAGCCGAGCACCGCCCCGAGCGTGACGCCCACCGCCCCTGCCGCCGTGGGCCCGGCGACGGCGGCGAAGGGCAGCAGGCCGACTTCGGCGAGAAGAAACGCGAGGTCCGTGCCGAACAGCTTCACCCGCGAGAAAAACACGAGCTCCACGCCCAGGGCGAGCAGCAGCCCCACCCCGTCGAGCCCCGACGCGAGCACCGCCTTTTTGCGCCCCGAAAGCGCCGTGCCCGCGCGCCTGAGCGGCGCCGTCATGGCGGCGGTGAGCAGGGCCTCGCCGAAAAACGTGAGCAATAACGTCGGCGACAGGGGCGTGAAAAAGCCCGCCGCGGCAGATGCCGTGAGCACCGCCGAAAACGCCAGCAGCGGCTGCCAGAACGCGGGCTTTTCACGCGCGCCGATGCGCCACAGCGCCTCGCGCGATACGAAGAGCAAGAGCGCCGCGCCCACGTTTTTCACCGCCGTGACGGGGGCCGAAAACACGACGGCCCCGAGCGACGCCCCGAGCACGGCGGGCAGGGTGAGCCTGTCCGGCGCGCCGGCTAAAAACGCCGTGCCGAAGGGATACACGTCCCCCTGCAGCGGCACCCCCGCCGCGAAAAACGCCGCGAGGGCGTACCCCAAGAGAGACGCCGTCCGTTTCGCCGCCGCCAACGCTCCGGCGCGGGCCTCCGCCTTCGTTTTCGGGCGCGTTTTCTCCAGAACCGCCATATGATCACGTCCTTTCCGCGTTACCGCCATATTTTACCATACGGCGCGCGCGAAAGCGGTCGTCCCTTGACGGAGAAAAAGAAAAAAGACCGGAAAACTCGGTCTTTTTTATTGAGTTACCGCTTACATGCAGGTGTAGCCGCCGTCGACGGGCAGGTTCACGCCGGTCACGTAAGCCGAGGCGGGCGACGCGAAGAACAGGGTGGCGGTGTCGAGCTCGCCCTCTTCGCCGTAGCGCTCCTCCGGGATCATGGTGCGCGCGTTCTGCTGGAAGAAATCGGAATTCAGTGTGTCGCGCGTGAGGTCGGTGTAGAAATAGCCGGGGCAGATGGCGTTCACGGTGATGCCGTATTTGCCCCACTCGGCGGCGAGGGCGCGCGTCATGTTCACCACGCCCCCTTTCGCGGCGTGATAGGGCGCCGAGCCCGCGATCTTGTTGCCCACGAGGCCGTACATCGACGCGATGTTGATGATGCGCCCGTATTTCGCCGGGATCATCGCCTTTTTCGCCACGGCGCGCGCCACGCGGAACGAGCCGAACAGGTCGATATCCATCTCGTTATAGAACTGTTCGTCCGTGATGTCCTCGGCGGGAGCCACGGCGCCGGTGCCGGCGTTGTTCACAAGGATGTCGATGCGCCCGAAATGGGCGAGCACGGCGTCCGCCATGGCGTTCACGGCGTCGGTGTCGGTGATGTCGCAGCGCAGCGCGAGGGTCTTGACGCCATATTCGGCGGCGATCTCGGCGGCGACGGCCTCGATCATGTTCTGGCGGCGCGCCACGGCCACGATGTTCGCGCCCTGGCTCGCCAAGGCCTTCGCCATCTGCACGCCGAGGCCGGTGGAGCAGCCGGTCACGATCGCGACCTGGCCGGTAAGATCAAAATACTGTTTCATAGGATACGTCCTCCCCTGTTTGATGTCATAACCATCATACAGAATCGCCTGCGGGCGGTCAATAGACGGTTTGTAAACTTTTTTCGTTTTCCGCGCGGCCTTAGTCCTCGGCGACGGCGAAGAACAGCGTCGCCTCGAGCATTTCAACGGCAGCGGCGTAGTTCTCGGCGGTGTCGCCGCCGCGGAGGGTCTCGATCTCATAAAGCCCGCCGTTGAAGATCGCGTAGTAGTTCGCCTTTTCGCCGTCCTCGCTGAGCTTGATCCACTGATATCCGTTGAGCTCCACGGTCTCGGGTTCCGCTTCGAGCTGTGACTGGGTGCGGCTGTCTTCGATCGCGTAGGCCTCAAGGTCGCCCTCAGCCGTGGATTCATCCGACACCGTGAGCGAGATATCGAGCCCGGTGGGACGGGTGCCGACGTATTCGCCGGTGTAGAAATCGTAAACGCCCAGCATGCCGTTCCACTCGTTGGCGGTCAGGGATTCGGGCAGATAGAACGAAACGTCGTAGGCCTCCACGCTCTGGCCGTCCGCGGTGGGACGCACGGGCGCGGGCTCGGTGGGCGCTTCGCTCGGTTCCTCGCTCGGCTCGTCGCTCGGCGTTTCGGACGCTTCGGGCGCGGCGGAGCTGCCGTCGGAGGCGGCGGAGCCGTCGGTCGCGCCGGAGTCGGTTTTGCCCGCGCCGACGCAGGCGGCGAGCATGGAAACGGTGAGCAGGAGGCTCAGAAGCACACAGATCATAATGGAAAGCTTTTTCATGTTCAAGGTCCTTTCTGCGTCAAAGCTTTGATTTTATGTTTTTATTCGCGACAAAATCGGCGCGGGATTCCCGGCGTTTTGCCTCAATGGTATCATACCCGTTTTTTGCCGTTCTGTCAAGCGGATACGCCCGGTTTTTCCGATAGAACGGCAGATCCGGGAGCCGAGGCCTGCCGCGCTGCCGTTTGGCCCGCGGGCTCGCTCCCGTGCACCCGCGGACCGTGCACCCGTGCACCCGCCGCCGAAGGCGGCAAAAAAAGAGCCCCCGCGGGCTCTTTTTTTTTACTGATGCAATTGTTCCTGCGCGAACTCGTGGATCGCGGCGGAGTCGCCGCTCGACGCCACGGCGGCGGCCTGTTTGCGCCGCTCGAGCAGCTCGGCGTACATCTTCTCTTTCTTCTTGCCGTGCAGGTCGTAGAAGAGCATCGGGATCACGCCGAGCGCGCCCGTGACCGAGGGCACGATCGTGAACATCGCGAACAGATAGAACTTGACGTAATCGGGCTGCTCGGTGCCGCGGGTGTAGGCGTTCTGGTCGTAGCCGACCGCCTTCATGAGAGCCGTGGAGATCACGCCCGACACGGAGCCCGACACCTTTTTCGCGAGCCCCTTGGCAACGCTCGTCATGGCCTCGGTGCGGTAGCCGTTTTTCCACTCGCAGTAGTCCATGGCTTCGTTATAGAGCTCGGTGCCGATCACGTTGCGAAGGCCGTAGAACAGGTTCCAGATGACCTCCCACAGCGCCATCGCGCCGAACATGGGCCAGACCTGCTGATACAGGCCTCCCTTGAACGTCTTGAAGTCCACGCCGATGCAGCCGAAGGCGAACACCCCCGTGAGCAATACGTTCGAGATGTAGTGCGACACGATATAGAGCAGGCGGCTCGAGAACCTGCGCCTGAGCCACGGCACGTAGGCGTAAGACAGCGGCGAGAGCGGCGCGCCCGGGATGCCCGCGATGATCTTCATCGAGGCGAAGTGCAGCACGTCGATGTAATAGTCGTCCTTGCTGCCCGAGATGCCGAAATCGGACAAGAATTCCGAAAGCGTGATGAGCAGCACCGGCTTGTTGTTGACGATGCTCTTCACCGAATCCATGATCTTCGGCGTTTCGATGCTCTGCATGATGCGCTCTTTCGAGTTCATGAAGAACCACATGCTGAAGGCCGAGGCGAGCACCGTGCAGAACGTGCCCATGCCGACGAACGCGCTCGTGAGCTGCTTTTCGACCGACCGCGCGCTCGATTTGAACGCCTTGTTGTCGATGAGGTCCAAAAGGATCGTCATGATCTGCTCGGGCAGCTTTTCGCCGAACTGGCCCGAGGCGAAGGTGGCGATGGTGATGAGGCGCGTGCGGTCGTTCGGGTGGGGCGTGATCGTGGACAAAAGGCCCGTGCGCGCGATGCCCTGGAAGGTGCCCACGCCCTCGCGGATGATCTCGAGGATCAGATAGAACGCGAATTTAAGGCCCGAGGTGGCGGGCTGGCCGCCGAACATCAGCGGCATGATCCAATAAAGGATCGTGAAGATCGCGCCGGGCACGGCGAGACCCAACAGATACGGGCGGAACTTGCCCCAGCGCGTGCGGGTCTTTTCGACGATGGCGGCGGTGAAGACGTCGTTCACGATATCCCACACGCTGTTCACGGCCCTCGCGATCGTGAGGTAGCCGAGGTCGATCTTGACGATGTTGCGGATGAAACGGTTCGCGTAGGTGTTGATGTTCAGGCTCTGCGCGGCGTCCCACAGCACGAAGCCGACCGTCTCTTTGGTGCCGACGTAGCGCCGGTTCTCATAGACGTATTGCATCTCCTCGGGCTTCGGGGAGGTCTCTTTTTTCTCATTTTCCACGGTTTTCACCCCGTATAAAGAAATAGATAAATATATGATATCATACACGCGTCGGTTTTGCAAGGGGAAATTCGCCGAGCTTTCTCTTGACCCGTGCACGAAAATGGGATATAATGAGGGCATCAAACGAAACGGAGCTTCGGTATGAAGGATTTAATCATCATCGGCGCGGGCCCCGCGGGCCTCACCGCCGCCATTTACGCCCTGCGCGCGAAAAAAAGCGTGCTGCTGATCGAAAAGGCCGCCATGGGCGGGCAGATGACCTTTTCGCCTCTCATTGAGAATTATCCCGGTATGCTCGCGCTCTCCGGCAACGAGCTTGCCGACAAAATGGTGGACCACGCCCTGTCGCTCGGCGCGGACGTGGAGCTCGACGAAGTGACCGGCATCGAGGACAAGGGCGACTATAAGGTCGTGAAGGCCCTCGGCGGCGAGTACGAAGCCAAGGCCGTGATCGTGGCCACCGGCGCGAAGCACCGTCACCTCGGGGTCGACCGGGAGGAAGAGCTCACCGGGCGCGGCGTGTCGTATTGCGCGGTGTGCGACGGCGCGTTTTTCGCGGGGCAGGACGTGGTGCTCGCGGGCGGCGGCAACTCCGCCATGCAGGAGGCGCTGCTCCTGAGCGAAACGTGCAAGAGCGTCACGATGATCCAGAACCTTGCGTTTCTGACCGGCGAAGAGACGCTCAAGGAAAAGCTCGCCGCGAAAGAGAATATAAGCGTGATCTACGAGAGCGTGGTCACCGGCATTGAGGGCGGCGACGCGCTCACGGGCGTCACGATCAAGAATACCGCCACGGGAGAAACGCGCACCATTTCCGCGGACGGCCTGTTCGTCGCGATCGGCCTTCTGCCCGATACCGGCGCCTTCGAGGGGACGATCGACCTCAACGAATACGGCTACGTCGCCGCGGACGAAAGGTGCCTGACGAACGTGCCCGGCGTGTTCACCGCGGGCGACTGCCGCACCAAGGCCGTGCGGCAGGTGTCCACCGCCGCCGCCGACGGCGCCGTCGCGGCCCTCGCGGCGGTCAGATATATCGGCTGATATACGAAAACGCGGCACGCGTTTCGTATAATGTGAAATGTGGGATGTGAAATGTGAAATGTCGGACGGGGCTTCGCCCCGTACCCCATTATAATTGGGTAAGGACGGAGGCCTTCCTTCACTCCACACTTCACAATTCACACTCCACACTTTTTCGCCGCCGCAGGCAGTTTAAAAAGAACAAGGACCCATGCGGGTCCTTTTCTTTTTGTTTGCTGTCGATTATTCGGCCGCCGGAGCGCCCACGGGGCAAACGTCCGCGCAGTTGCCGCACTCGATGCAGGCGTCCGCGTCGATCACGTACTTATCGGCGCCCTCAGAAATCGCCTCGACAGGGCATTCCGCCGCGCAAGCGCCGCAGGAGATGCATTCATCAGAAATTTTGTATGCCATGAATATAGCCTCCTTTTTTCATTGTTGGACTTTATTGTAACACGAATTTTCGAAAAATCAAGAGGTTTTCAAATATTTTTTTCGGCGGGGACCCGCTTACGATTCCTCGAGGTCGCCCAGCGCCGCGAGCTCCTCTTTGTTGACCTTGATCTGCCCGTCGCGGATGAGGCGCACGTTTTTGCGGTGAACCTGCAAAGGCGCCGCCTCGGGGTTGCGGTCGAGGCGCACGCCGAGCATGCCGGTGAGCAGGTTATTCGACACCACAACGCCTCTGCCCTCGTCCATTTCGACCAGCGCGCCGACCTTGGGCGTGTGCTTCAAAAGGTATTCGTAGCTCTCCTGCTCGAATTTGAGGCAGCACATCAGGCGCCCGCAGGTGCCGCTGATCTTGACGGTCGAAAGGCTCATGCCCTGCTCCTTGGCCATCTTGATCGACACCGGGGTGAAATCGTGCAGAAATTCCTTGCAGCAGAAGGGCCGCCCGCAGGGGCCGAGGCCGCCGAGCATTTTGGCTTCGTCGCGCACGCCGATCTGCCTTAATTCTATGCGCACGTGGAAGATGCCCGCGAGGCGTTTGACAAGCTCGCGGAAGTCCACGCGCTCGGGCGCGGTGTAGAAGAATAAGATCTTCGACCCGTCGAAGGTGTATTCCACCTCGGTCAGGCTCATGTTGAGGCCGAACTGCTCGATCTTCTCTTTGCAGATCTCAAACGCGCGCTTCTCTTTCTCTTTATTCTCTTCAAGGGTCTTGAGGTCCTTGTCGTTGGCCACGCGCAAGATCGCCTTGAGGGGCTTCACGAGCTCCTCGTCCGGCACCTGCTTGTTCGCCGCCGCGCACACGCCGCATTCCACGCCGCGCACGGTTTCAACGATCACGCGCTGGCCTTTTTCGACCTGATTGCCGGCGGGGTCGAAATAATAGACCTTGCCGACCTCCTTGAATTTGACGCCGATAACTTCTGTCATAGTCTTACTCCGTTTTTTCTCTGAGCGCCGCGAGCTCCGCCGAAAACGCGGAGAGCAGCAGATTTTCGTTTGCGTTGGACCCGGCGCGCTGAGAGATCAGCGCCATCACCTCGCACACCGCGATAAGCGTGCGGTCCGGAAAGGTTTTTCGCAGCAATATCGCCTCGCGCTCGCAGCCCGAAAGGGGCTCGGCCGCGCCGAGGGCGAGGGCGTCGCGTACCGCCAACGTCACGCGGTCCGCGATTTTTTGCATCAGGGCGCGGTTTTTCGCCATGGGCGCCGCGGCGATCATGAGGTCGTATTCGCTGCCGCGGCAGAACGCCTCCAAGATCGCGGCCGCGAGGCGGATCTCCTCTTCCTCTTTCCCCTTGCGCTCGGCCGTGAGCTCGTCGCCGAGCGTGAGTTCGGTCACGCGAGAGAGCACGGTGGGCAGCAGGTTGTCGCGCGAGCGCGCGAGAAACAGGAACATCGCGAACGCCGGGGGCTCTTCGATCGTTTTGAGCAGGGCGTTCTGGATCACGTCCGACAGGTTGTCGGCGTCCGGAAAGACATACACCTTCACGTTCCCCTCGTTCGGGGCGATCCACAGCGATTCCAGCACCTGCTCGCGCAGGGCGACCACCGACACGGACTTATGATCCTTTTCGGGCTCCACGCGGATGATGTCGGGGTGCGAGCCCGCCTTGACCTTGCGGCAGGCGGCGCACGAAAGGCAGGGCTGGCCGTCCGCCTTCGGGCTTTCGCACAGGGCCGCGTTCGCGAGTTCAAGGGCGGCCTTCTCGCGCTTTTTCGCGCTCGAGCCCGTGAGCAGCACGCTCTGGGGCAGCCGGCGCCTACGGCAGAAGGCGCTCACCTTCTCCCGCGTGGAGGCGGGGATCTCTTTGTCTGAAAAGATCATCACATTTTGATGAAGCGCTCCACGTCCAGAATGAACACGGTGGCGCCGCCGACGGTCACTTCAACGGGAAGCGACGCGTAATACGAATCGGAATAGCTGCCGCCGCCGGTGGTGACGATCTCGGTGCGGCGCGAGCAGCAGGTGCGCAGGATCTCGAGCACGGTGTCGACCTTGTCGTCCTCGGTGCCGATGAGCAGCGTGACGTTGCCGGCGCGCAGAAAGCCGCCGGTGGTCGAGAGCTTGGTGGACATAAAGCCCGCCTTCGACAGATGGCTCTGCAGGTCGGACGCGTCGTCCTTGTGTACGATCGGGATGATAAGCTTCATAAGGAAACTCCTTTCGGATAAATGGATGGGACGGGGGAAAAGGCGGCGCTTTGCGCCGCGGGTGCACGGGTGCACGGGGATGCGGCCACGGGCACAAGCGCAGGGGCGAAGCACGGCCTCACCGCGCATTATAAGATGTGGGATGTGGGATGTGAGATGTGGGATGAAGGGGCCTGCGGCCGGCATTATAATATGGGTAAGGTCGAAGCTCTTCCTTCCCCGGCCTCTGGCCTCTGGCCTCTCGGTTTCCCTGTGCGCCCTTCTCCCTTTTACACCTCTTCTAACGCTTTCAGGTTCCGCTCAATAACCTTCTTCCCCCTCCAGGCAAATGCTCTTCCGTCGATGGGGGTAGTCAGGGTCACGTGCGGGTCGGCGGTCTCGAAAAAGGCCTCGATGGGGGTCGGGCGGGCGCTGCGGTTCAGGGGGCACACCTTCTGGCAGACGTCGCAGCCCCACGCGCAGTTCAGTTCGCGCATTTTTTCTTCGATCGCGGGGGGCAGGTCGCCCTTTTTCTGCGAGAGAAACGACAGGCATTTTTCTTTTTCGATGCCTTTTTCGCCGATCGCGCCGCCGGGGCAGGCCTTCTGGCACGCCCCGCAGCCGGGGCAGACGCGCGTTTTCGGCTCCGCGAACTCGAAAAGGCGGTCGGTGACGATCTCGCCGAGGAACACCCACGAGCCGTAGGTCTCATTGATGAACAGGTTGTTCCTGCCCATCACGCCGAGCCCGGCGTTCACGGCGGCGCGCACCTCGGGGATCGGTGAGTCGTCCACGAACGGGACGAACGCGTTTTCGGGATAGATCGCCGCCAGGTCGCCGGCGATGCGGCCGAGGATCTGGCCGGTGATCACGTGATAGTCGGCGCTCACGGCGTAGCGCGAGACGTTGGCGTTATGATAGGCGTCCTCGCCGAGATAATACGGGAACAGCACCGAGATCACGGTTTTCGCGTTTTCGGGCAGCAGGCTCTTTTTGCGGCAGTCGATGAGACGGCCGCTGATTTCGTCAAACGACGAAAACCCGTAGGGCAGGCCGCAGAACACGGCGTCGAGGCCGGTCATGCCTCGTCACCGTCCGGGATCGCTTCGGGAGATTCTTCAACCGCTTCTTCAACCGCTTCGGGGTCTTCCGGTTCGGCGGCGGGAAGCTCGGCGTCGATGTCGGGGCTCTTGTCGAGCAGCACCACGGCGATGGCGGTGACGGCATAAACGGCGCCCGCCACGCGGTACCACTCGAAGTCACAGTGCGCGATCGGCTCGCAGACCTTGAAAAGGGTCGGCAGCGTGGCGGCGAGCTGGAACGCGACCGTGAGCACGGCCGTGACGAAGAAGAAGGGGCTGTTTTCGTCCCCCGCGATCGACGACACCTTGCGGGCGTAGGCGAAGAGGAAGAGCATCATCGAAACGTTGCCGAAGATGAGCAGCAACAGCGTGGAATTATGCAGATAGCTCACCGTGACCGTGAAGATGTTGAGCGTGGCGATGCCCGCCCAAACGGGGGGCGCGAGGCGCAATAGCCCGATCTTTTTGATGAAGCCCCGGCACGCTAAAAAATCCACGGCGTCGATCACGAGGCTTAATACCGACAGGGCGCCGAGCACCAGAAACGCCACGGCGAGGCGCTCGGACGTGAAGAGGTTGCGCACGCTCTCGTCGCCGGCGATATCGGCGGCTCCCCTGTTTTTCCAGACGGAGATACACTCGGCCAGAATGAAGCTCGCGAAGCACAAAGCCGCCGCGGCGTGCACGGGCCGCCGCCTGATCGCGATGCCCTCGGCGCGCGACAGAGGCGTGAGATACAGCAAAACCGGCGCGCCGATCACAAGCACGCCCGCGAGGACGTAAAACAGCGGCACGCTCCAATGCGATTCGTTCATAAAGAAGCCGGTGGCGGGGTCGATCTGCGCGGCGCTCTGATAGAATCTGAGGCCGATGAACGCAACGGCGAGCACGCAGAGCGCGGCGACGACCGGCAGGGCCCTCAGTTTCTTTGCCGAGCCTTTTATTTTCATGGCAAACACCTTTCTTTCACGGTTCCATCCAACAATATTTCAGTTTATTATTATAGCCGACCGGGCAAAAAAAGTCAAGAGAAAACCGCGCCGGCGATCCCCGTCGGCGCGGTAAGTGAATATGGATCGAAACGCGTTATTCCCGCGTCACGGCGGTCGATACCTGCCAAAAAGCGGTTCCGTCCGCGCCGTAACCCGTCACGACGCGCTCGGTGAAATACGAGCCGCTGTCCAGATAGGGGGGCGTGTAGTCGTACCAGCACAGCAGGTGCTTTCGCACCGTAACGCGCGTGCCGTCCGGCAGCGTGTAAGAGCCGATCGGATAATAGCTTCCCTGACCGGATTCGTCCGGCGCGGGCTCGGCGTATAGGTCGGCGCGCGCACGCACCCGCGCCCACGTCGTCGTATCGACGGACGTCACTTCGCCGTCGGGGGTCAATACCGCCTCGACCGGCACGCCGTAGCCGTCCGGCGACAGGCCGATATCGCCGTCGCGGCTCTGCGTGAGCGCGAAAAGCAAAATTGTACCGTCGGCGTTCGCCTGGGCATGGAGGAACGAATCGTAATCCGCGCCGCCGAGGGCGCGGCGGAACAGGATCTCCGGCTCGGTTTCGGGCGAGGCCGAGAGCACGATGACGCTCACGTCTTCGAACCCTTCTCCGGTACGCGCGTTCCCGAATACGTACAGCCGCCCGCCCAGATACACAAGGCGCTGGGCAGCGGTCTCGTCCGCGTCGGGGATGCGCCAATCCCATTTTTTCACGGCGCCGTTTTCGGTGAAGTCGAACCAGTCGATCCGGGCGGTCCCGTTGTCGGATACCGTGAGCGTCACGAAGCCCGAGGGCGTGCGGACGGCGTCGACGAGCGTGCCGACGCGCGGCACCGTGGCGAGCTGCCTGCCCTCGTAATCCCAAACGAAGATCACCTGTTCGGTCTTCACCGCCCGGGTCCCGTCCGCGCGGGTCCTGACCAGATCGTCCATCCACGTCTGCGCGCTCAAAAAGAAGCCGTCAAGGTACACCGTTTTGCCGTTCATCCCGGTCAGGGTTTCCATAAATATATGGTCTTCAAGATACGCCGGCGCGTCGCCGAAACTCGCTGCGCGGTTGGCGAAAACGAAATAGTCCTCGTACACCGTGAAGGCGTCGCTCTTTTCGGGAGAGATATAGGACGAAGCGGGGCCGAGCGCCAGGTCGCCCCAGTTCACGTTCCGATCGTTCGTCAGCACCCAGTGGTCGGCGTAGTCGTAGGCCTCGTCCGGCGGCGCGGGCAGGAAGTCCCACGGCGAAAAGACGCGGCGCGCCGCGAGAGACTCGGGGCCCCACACCGATTCGGGCGTGTGCAGAAGAAGGGAATAGACCTTTTCTTTCCCGTTTTCGGTCAGCACGTATCCGTCGTCGCTGCGCGTGAGCGTCCTGCCGTCCGGGAGCGTATAGGGCTCGTCGAAATAGAGGAACTTCAGCCACGCGGCCTGCTCGGCCTCGGTCTTCCAAATCGACGCCGATCTTCCGCCGGGCGTCAGCGACGTTTCAGAAGCCTCCGCTCCGTCTGAGCCTGTCGTTTCGGACGAGGGCTCGGTTTCGCCGCTCACGCCGGGCCCGTCCGTTTCATCCGAGGGCGAGGGCGCGGCGGGCTTTCGCTGCGTGAAAAACAGCACGGCAGCTCCGGCGGCGAGGACGATTGCCAGCAGAATGAGCCAGAACGCGGGCTTTTTGTAAGACAGCACGTTTTTGACGCGCGTTTTCACATTCGTTTCGCCGAACGCGAGCGGGCAGGCCGAGAGCCGTTCGCGCCCGGCGGAGAGCGAGAGCAGCGTTTCGGCGTAACCGGCGCGCGCCTCGCGCGAGAACGAGCGGACCACGCGCTCGTCGCAGGCGGCCTCGATATCGCGGCAGAACAGGGCGTAAGAGAGCCAGAAGAGCGGCTGGAACCAGTAAACCGCCAGCAGCAGAAAGGCGAACAGCTTCGCGGCGGGGTCGCACCGCGCGATATGCGCCCGCTCGTGCGCCAGCACGTGGGCGCGCGCCTCATCCGAAAGGCCCGTGGGCAGATAGATGCGCGGACGCAGAACGCCCAGCAAAAACGGCGAGCGCACGGCGTCGCAGACGTAAGCGCCGTCGGGCTCCGGCGCCGAGACCCTGACGCGCTTTTTGAGGCGCAGAAAGCTCACGGCGCCCCACGTCAGCACCCCCGCTGCGCCGAGGACCCAGACGGAAGTCAAAACCGCAGGCAGAGAGGCCCGGGTGGCGGTAACCTCGGATCCGGGCTGTTCGGCGGCGGGCACTGCATCCGCCTGCGCAGGCGTTTTTCCGGGGGCGGCGTTCGCGGCGGCTTCATAGGCAGGCGCGGACGGAGCGGGCTGAGCCGTGTCCTTGTTCCCGGTCCCGTTGATGGGCGAAACCGCGCTCGGCGCTTTATTGCCCGCCGGAGCGTTCAATTCGGCTTCGTTCGCGGGGTCGGGCGTTTCGGGCGACGATACGATCGAGGCGACAGCGGTTTTCACGCCGTCGGCCGACGGCATGGGTGAAAACGCCGTTTCGAACGTGATCGGCAAGATAAGGCGCGCCGCCACCAGCGCCCACAGCGCGGGGCGCACCCAACCGGGCGCTTTTTTGAGCGCGAGGCGCAGCACGATCACGACGAGGGCGAGCGCGCCGCCCTGCAAGGCAAGCGTGAAAAGGCGCGTCAAAAACTCAGCCATGCCGCTCCCCCCTTCGGTATGCGTCGATGAGGCGGCGGATATCGTCGAGCTCGTCGTTTGTCAGGCGGTTTTTGGCGGCGAACGCCGCGATGAACGCCGGAAGGCTGCCGCCGTAGTTTTCGCGCACAGCCGCCTCGCCGCGCGACAGACGGTAGTCCGCCTCGGTCAGCACGACCTGCACCTCGCCGCCCTCGTTTTTGAAAAAGCCCTTTTCGCAGAGCTTGCGCAGCACCGTGTAGGTGGTGGATTTCGACCAGCCGAGCGCCTCTTTGCACAGGCCCACGAGTTCGCCGCTCGGCAGGGGCGCGTGCGCCCAAACGAGCGACGCGAAGCGCCCCTCCACTTCCCCAAGCACGTAGGGCGCGTTCGCTTCGGCGGGCCGATTCTGTTCATTTTTCATATCGCATCTTCCCTTCTTTGGTTTATTGAGAATAAACCACGATTTCAGTTTATCACGGATAAACCGATTTGTCAAGAGAAAAAAATAAAAATCCCGCTCCGGGGGAAGCGGGATCGTTTTGCTCTTTTGCGCGCTTACTGCGCGTTTTTGGCCTTGACGCGGGCAAAAGCCTCGTGCCACGGGGCGTAGGCCGGGTCGGCGCGGTGGTCCGTCAGGGCCTGTTTCTCGGCGAGGCGTTCGATCACGTAGTCCGTGACCTTGACGGCGCCGGAGTAGCTCATGTGGTCGCCCTTGTCGCGCGTGTCGGTCTGCCAGTCGATCATGAGCGTGCCGGGGGCGTTGAGGTCGTAATAATCCACGCCGATCTCTTCGGCGAGCGCCCTGACGCCGTTGTGCTTGGCGCGGGACCAGTTTTTCATCGACGGCACGCTGATGATCACGAGCTCGGCGCCGTGTTCGGCGCAGGTATCGGCAAGCTCCTTGAGCAGCGCCTTGTTGAGGTCCGGGATCTCGGCGCTCGCATACTCGTCGCCCGCCATGTAGTCGGTCTCTTCGGCCGCGCGCACGTCGGTGAAATAGCGGAAGCCCTTTTCATCGTCGGTCCACGAATAGTTTTTCCGGCGGGTCAGGTCCTGCACCGAGAGGTCCTTCCAGCGGTCGTGGTAGCGGAAGACCGAAAACGCGTCGTAGAGCTTCGTATAGATCACGGTGCCGAGGTTGACCTTGCGGTAGATGACGTTGGCCTCGAGGAACACGGTTTTCGGCGACTGGTGCGTGAACGCCTTTTTGAGCAGCTCGCTCGTATACTGCAATTGCTGCTCGCCGGTGGAGCAGACGTAGGACGTGGAGCCCGTCTCTTCCCAGATGTGCATGGGGATGAAGGCGGAATACGCGAGCGAGTCGCCGAGGAACAGGGTGTCGACCGTGTTTTCGGGCTCGCCGAGGATGCCGTTGGCGGCGGCGTCGATGATGCCGGCCTCTTTCGTGTTGCTTTTGGGCATGAACACAAGGCCCGCCAGCAACAGCAGCAGGGCAAGCCCTATCATGAAGATGACAGCGGATAAAACGTGTTTTTTCATGGCTTAAAACTCCGCGTACATGGGGTCCACCGGGATATAGCCCGCCCCGTAGGCCCCGAAAACGACAAGGAAGAGGACGACGGCGTACCAGAAGAGGTAGCGCAGCACGACCGGCTTTTCGGACACGCGCTCGCGGATGCCCTTGCCCTTTTCCTGCAAAAGCCCCACGACGAGCATGATCGCGGCGGTCACGCCCACGATGAAAGCGTCCTTCCAGTCCACGCCCCAAGCGGCGCGCGAGACCGTCTGGTTTGTAATAAACTGCGTGAAGATGCGCCCGCACATCGAAAAGCCCTGCCGGAGCGTCGGCGCGCGGAAGAAGAGCTCGCCGAGCACCACCAAAAGCGCCGTGCGGAAGATCCTGAAGAGCTTCACGGGCAGGATATCGCGTTTGAAGCCCGTTTTTTCACTGAAGCGGATCATCACCACGTCGGCGATATTGCCGAGCAGGATGAGCGTGAAGTGGTACATGCCGAAGAAGATGTAGTTCCACCCCGCGCCGTGCCACAGGCCGTTGAAGATCCACACCGCGAACAGCGCCACGGCGCCGCCGGCCAGCGGGCCGAAGCGGTTGCCGAGCTTCTTGCGCGCGCGGGTGGTGAGCTTTTTGACGGGCGCCGACATCGAAACGGGATAGAACACGTAGTCACGGAACCACGTGCCGAGGGTGATGTGCCAGCGCTTCCAGAATTCCGAGATCGACAGCGAGAAGAACGGGCGCTGGAAGTTTTCGGGCGTGTGTACGCCGAAGATCTCGCCGAGGCCGAGAGCGAAGTCCATCGTGCCCGAAAATTCGGCGTAGAGCTGCAGCGTGAAGGCGGCGGCCGCCAGCGCCACGACCCAGCCGGGATAGGCGGTAAAGTCGAAGTGTAAGAGATCCGCGCCCTCCATCACGTCGTAGCCGCCGAACACGTTCTGCACGAAGGGGTTGAGGCGGTCGGCGATCACGATCTTTTTCACCATGCCCCAGAGGATGCGCTGCGCGCCGCGCGTGAGGCGCTCGTAGGTGACGCGCTCGGCGTTCCAAAGCGACTCGGCGGTGTCGCTCCAGCGGCAGATGGGCCCCTCCATGATGTTCGGGAAGAAGCTCATATAGAGCAGCAGCCGGCCGATATTCGTGTCGGGCGCGAGCTTGCCGCGGTAGACGTCAAAGAGATAGCTCATGGCCTGCATCGTGTAGAACGAGATGCCCATGGGCAGCAGGAAATGCGGCACGATGAACCGCGTGCCGGACGAGAACAGGCCCATGAGTCCGTTGAGGTTATTGACGAAGAAGCCCGCGTATTTGAGCACGGCAAGCATGCCGAGCTCCAGGGCGATGAAAAACGCGAGCACGAGGCGCTTGCGCTTTTTGAACCGCTCGCGCACGGCCTTTTTCTCTTCTTTCGGCAGATCGGTCAGCGCCGCGTCGAGCTCATTTTGCAGCTTGCCGAGCCACAGCCCGCCGTGGTGCATGAAGAGCGTCGAGAGCAGGATAAAAACCAAAAGGCCCTTGCCGTCGCACCAGAAAAAGAAGAGCGAGCACAGCAAAAGCCAGACCCGCCTGAGATTCTGGCGGGGCAAAATCATATACACCGCGACCGACACGGGCAGGAACAGCACGAGGAACGCGGTGTCGAAATACGAGCTGAAAGTGATCATGCTCAGCCTTCCTCTTGCAGCCTTTCGATCATTTCATACATCGCTTTCGCGGAGTTGAAGTTCGCGGGCACGATCTCAACGGCGGGCACGGTGACGTCGAAGGTCTCTTCGATGTCGGCAATGAGCGCGAGGATCGTGAGCGAATCGAGGATGCGGTCGTCGATGAGCGCCTCTTCGTTTTCGAAATCGACTTCGGGATCTAATTCCCGCAGCAGGTCAAGCAGTTCGTCCATGTTTTTTTACTCCTTCTCTTCTCTTTCCCTTTTTACGGCCGGCGCGGCGCGTTGAGCGATTCGGTCTCGATCTTTCCCCGGGCCTCTTCCACGCTGCCGTCGGCGTTTTTCAGATAGACCCGCGGCAGATCGCGCGTGAGAAACAGGGCGATGCCCTCGGTCACGCAGTAAGCGCCGGTCCTGTGGAATATGATTCTATCACAACGGTTTGCGTTTTTCAAGTACAAACCTTTGAACAAAACGTCGTTAACGGTACAAAGCGCGCCCACGACCGTGTATTCGCGCCCTTCGCCGCCGTCGGGTTCGGGCGACGAGGGCAGCACGTCGACGAACGGGCGCTTCATCGCCATCATCTGCCCGTAATACGCGAGCTGGTGGATGCCGCCGTCCGTCACGAGATAACTCGCCCCGTCGGTGTGTTTGATATCCTGCACGGCCGTCACGTAGTCGCCGCAGGCGGCGGCAAGGCCGCGCCCGGTCTCGAACGTGAGCTTTCCTTCGTACCCCGTCGCGGCGAGCAGATCGCAGAGCTCCCCGAAATACGCCGGTTCGTCGAAGCTCTCGCCCTCGAAATACGTGACCGGGAAGCCGGGGCCGTATTCCACCTCGGGGACTTTAAGCCCGAGGTCCTCAAGCTTTTTCACGAGGCCGAACAGCTTTTCGACTTCGCGGCCGATCTTTTTGAGCGAAAACTTCTGCGTGCCGGAATAGAACTGCACGCCCTCGAACCGCAGGTTTTCGCAGGCTTCGCAGGCGAGCGCGAGGGGGACGAGGGTATCCTCATCCATGCCGAACTGGTTGCCGGACGAGAGCCGGAACAGGAGCGACAGCGTCACGCCGTGCTTTTCGGCGAGGGTTTTGAGCAGCTCGAACTGCGCCGGGGATTCGACGGTATACGTCGCCTTTTCGCCCCCGCGGGACAGAAGGCCGTCGATGAAGCCTTCTTCCTTCCACACGCCGGACACGACGAACTTTTCGGGGCCGATCCCCGCGTCCTCGCAGAGGAACACTTCGCCCGGGGAGCACAATTCGAGCCGGTCGGTGATCTCCGCGGCCCACTTCGCGAGAAAGGGGTTGGCCTTCACGGCGAACACGAGCCCCGCGCCCTTGGGCAGCAGGCTTCTCAGCGTGTCGGCGCGCGCCTTCAGCACGGCCTCGTCAAAGATATAATAGGGGGTGCGAAGCATGTCAGTTCAGCGCCTTTCTGTCGATCTTGCCGTTTTTGTTGAGCGGGAACGCGTCAAGCCGCGTCAGGACGTTCGGCACCATGAAGGCGGGCAGGCTGTCTTTCAAAGCCCTGTGCACGTCGGCCTTGTCGGCGTCGCCCACGTAATAGCCGCGGATCTTGTGCTTTTCGTAGTCGTAAACGCAGCAGCACTGCGACACGCCCGGCAGGCGCGAGAAGCGCACCTCGATCTCCTCAAGCTCGATGCGGTGGCCCTGGTGCTTGATCTGCAGGTCGCGGCGGCCGCAGAAGTAGTATAGGCCGTCGTCGCCGAGTCTGCCGAGGTCGCCGGTGCGGTAAACGGTCTCGCGGTGGGTCTTCACCGTGGGGTTTTGTACGAAGGCCTTGTCCGTCAGGTCGGGGGCGTTGAGGTAGCCGAGCGCCGGGGCGGTGCCCGCCACCGCGATCTCGCCCACTTCGCCGGGGTTTGCGAGCGTGCCGTCGTCCTTTAACAGCAGCACGCGCTCGTTCGGGAAGGGCACGCCGAGCGGCAGACCGTCCGGATAGTCGCGCCCGCGCTCCACCACGTGATAGGTGCAGTTGCAGGTGATCTCGGTGGGGCCGTAGAGGTTCACGAAGGCGGCTTCGGGCAGGTGCGCCATGAAGTCGTCGAGCACCTTTTTGGGCATCACCTCGCCCGAGAACAGCACGCGCCGCACCGACGTCGGCGCGCGGTAGTCGAGGGCGTGGAAGGTCGAAAGCAGACTCAGCGCCGACACCGCCCACGTCATCGTGGTCACGTTCTGCTCGCAGATGAGGTCCATGAGGGCCGTGGGGCGCATGAACAGCGCGCGCGGGATCAGCACGAGGGCGGCGCCCGTTTTCAGCGCGCCGTAGATATCCTTCACCGACACGTCGAAGTCGAACGGCGCCTGATTGCCGATGACGTCGGTTTCGTCGATGCCGAAAATTTCCGTGAAATGCTCGATGAAATCGACGACCGACCGGTGGCACACCAGCACGCCCTTCGGCACGCCGGTGGAGCCGGAGGTGAAGTTCGCGTAGAGCGGGTCCACGTCGATCGCGCGGGCGCGGATGCCCGCGAGCAGCGTATCGTCCGGGGACGTTTCAAGCAGCGCCGAAACGTCGAGCACCGGGGTGTTTCCCGCCACGGCGGCGGCGCGGTCCAGGTGCGCTTCATCGGTGACGATCGCGGCGGGGCCGAGCGTTTCGAGCACGCTCAGAAGGCGGCTGTCGGGCAGCTCGGGGTTCAAAAGCGAATAAAAGCCCCCGGCGTACACCGCGCCGAAAAACGCGGCGAGGGTCCGGTTGCCCTTTTCGGCGAGCACCGCGACCGGCGCGCCGAACGGGATCGTTTTCGCCAGCGCCGTGCCGACGGCCTTTGCCGCATGGAGCATCTCCCCCGCCGTCCACACGCCCGTCTCGTCGTAAAACGCGGGCTTGTCCGGCAGACGAAGCGCGGTATTTTCAAGATATTGGAGTACGTTGGTGATCATAGGCAGGTCTCTTTCTCAAAAGGGCGCACAGGGCGCACAGGGCACACAGGGCGCGCAGGGCACGCAGGGCGCACAGGGCACACAGGGCACACAGGGCGCACAGGGCACACAGGGCGCACAGGGCGCACAGGGATATATGGATATTAGAAAATGAAACTGTAAACAGGATTAAATGGGAGCAGGATAAAACGAATATTGAACAACAAGGAAATGAAACAGAGGGGATCGGCAAAACGGGACGAAGCGCGGCAGCGTTTCCCTGTGCGCCCACGGCCCTGTGTGCCCTTTCCCCTTATTTCAGCGTCACGATCGTCACGCCGCTCTCGCCCTCGCCGTAGGTGCCGAGGCGGAAGGTCTTGACGAACCGGTTGCGGCGAAGGTAATCCTGCACCGCTTTTCTCAGCGCTCCGGTGCCCTTGCCGTGGATGATCGTGAACTCGCCCATGTTGCTCATGAGCATCGAGGAGATGAAGTTCTCCACCGCAATGAGCGCCTCGTCCACGGTCATGCCCCTCAGGTCGCAGCGGGTGTCCGCGGCGGCGGTGAGGTTGCTCTCGACGCCCTTGCGCGACAGGTTGACGCCCTGTTTTTTATTATCGGCCTTTTTGGGCTTTTCGATGAGCCGAAGGCCCGTCTCCTTCACGCGCATGCGCGCCGTGCCTGCCATGACCTCCACGTTGCCGCGTTTGTCGGCGGGCGAGATCACGACAGCCTCTTTCGCGAGGTCGGAGATCAGCACCGTGTCGCCCGCTTCAACGGGGCGCGGCAAAACGTAGTCGTCGTCGGTATAGAGGGACGTGGTGACGGGGTTCACGGCGATATCGAGGTCCGAAAGCCCCTTTTTCATGCTTTGTTTCGCCTGCCGGGCGAGCTCGCCCGCGTCCTTCGTGGACTTCATTTCTTTTCTGAGCCTGTCCACTTCCATCAGCAGGGCGTTGGCCTCGCGGCGGGCGTTTTCGCTGATGCGCATCGCCTCGCCCTGCGCCTTTTCGAATTCCTTTTGCCTGAGCGCCTCGGCGTCGGCGAGCTTCTTTTCGGCGGCGTTGAGCTTTTCTTCATACTGCCGTCTTATTTCATCCGCGGCGCGCTGCCCGGCCTCCATCTCGAGGCGCGAGCGCTCGAGGCTGTCCACCACGTTTTCGAAGCGGCGGCTCTCTTCGCTCACGAATTCCTTCGCCCGCTCGATCACCTGCGGGTCCATGCCCAGCTTCTCTGAGATCGCGAACGCGTTCGAGCGCCCCGGCACGCCGATGAGCAGGCGGTAAGTCGGGCGCAGGGTGTTCACGTCGAACTCGCAGCAGGCGTTTTCGACGCGGTTCGTTTCGAGGGCGTAGGTCTTGAGCTCCGCGTAGTGGGTGGTGGCGGCGATCTTGGCGCCGTTCAGGTGCAGGCGCTCGAGGATGGCGGTGGCGAGGGCAGCGCCCTCCACGGGGTCGGTGCCCGCGCCGAGCTCGTCGATGAGCACGAGGCTGTTGTCGTCGCTCTCGTCGAGGATGTTCACGATATTCACCATGTGCGACGAGAACGTCGAAAGGCTCTGCTCGATACTTTGCTCGTCGCCGATGTCGGCGAACACCTTTTCGTAGACGTTGATCTTCGACTCGTCCGCCGCCGGGATCAGCAGGCCGCATTCGGCCATCAGGGTGATGAGGCCGAGCGTCTTGATAGACACGGTCTTGCCGCCGGTGTTGGGGCCGGTGATCACGAGGGTATCAAAATCGCGGCCGAGGCGCACGTCCACCGGCACCACCTTTTTGGGGTCCAAAAGCGGATGGCGCGCCTTGTTGAGCTCCGTCACGCCGTCGTTCGTCAGCACCGGCACGCTCGCCTTCATCTTATACGCGAGCTGCCCCTTGGCGAAGATGACGTTGAGCTCCACGAGGGCCTCGTAGTTGTGCTTGATCACGTCGCCGAAGTCGCCGACGAGGGCCGACAGCTCGGCCAGAATGCGCTCGATCTCTTCTTTTTCTTTGCTCTCGAGCACCTTGATGTCGTTGTTGGCCTCGACCACCGCCATCGGCTCGATGAACACGGTGGCGCCGGAGCCCGAGGTATCGTGCACGAGGCCCGCCACCTCAGAGCGGTGTTCGCTTTTCACCGGGATCACGAAGCGGCCGTTGCGCATCGTGATGATGGACTCCTGCAAGAGCTTCTGGTAGTGCGCCGAGCGGATCATGCTTTCGAGCTTTTCGCGGATCGACTGGGCGCGGTTGCGCTTTTTACGGCGGATATCCGCGAGCGCGGGGCTCGCGAGATCCGCGACCTCGTCCTCGGACAGAATGGACGTGCCGATGCGGTCTTCGAGCAGGCGGTTGGGCATGAGGGACGAGAAATACACGTCGAGCACCGAGTCGGTGCCGGGATTGTTGAAGCGCCACTCGTGTACGCCGCGGATCACCCGCAGCACCTCGGCCACCTCGAGCAGCTCGCGGGGCGTGAGCACGCCCCCGGCGTTCGCGCGCGAAACGGACGAGTTCACGTTTTTCATCGCGCCGAACGAGGGCGAGCCGTAGCGCGCCATCAGCACGTGGGCGGCGTTCGTCTGGTTCACGAGGGCCTGCGCTTCATACAGCGTGCCCGCGGGCGCGACCGCCAGCGCCGCTTCCTTCGCGTCCTCGTTGGCGCAGAGCGAAGCGAGCATATCAAGGATCTTGTCAAGCTCTAAGGCTTTGTGATGTCGGTTTAACATGGGGGCTCCTTATAAAGGGCCGGGGCGCCGGGGGCGCCGAGGGCCGAGGGGCGCGGCGAAGCCGCGCGGGTGCATGGGTGCACGGGTGCACGGGCACGCGGCACAGCCGCGTAGGGAGAATGCAAAATGCAAAATACAAAATACAAAATTGAAAGGGCTGTGAAATCGTGGGGAAAAGGGTTGGGGGGACGGAACGAGGGTCGTTTTTCTTTCCCCCGGCCCTGTGTGCCCCCGGCCCTGTGCGCCCCGCTCGCAAAGCGCGCTTTGCGAGCTTAAACTTCTGTGCCGCCGAACGGCCGGATATCGAGGACGTAGCACGCGCCGTCGCCGAACACGGATTCGAGGCGGGCTTTGTAGGCGGGCAGAAGGGCGTCCGGCACGAAGGCCTGAATGGTGCCGGCGAAGCCGCCGCCGTGCACGCGCCACGCGCCCTGTCCCTTCAGCACGGATTCGCTGAGCGCCAGCGCCAGCGCCACGGGCTGCGACTGCGGGGCGGACGACGCGAACACGTTCTGGTTATAGGTGTAAGACGACAGGCCCGACTCGATCACGAGCGCCTTGAACGCCTCAAAGTCTCCGGCTTCGAGCGCTGCGCGCTCGGCGTCCACGCGGCGGTTCTCGGCGAAGAAATGGAGGGCCCTGAGCACCGGGCGCTCGCCGAGAGCGGAACGGATCGCCTTCACGTTGCCGAGCACGGCGTCCTCGTCGGTCTCGCGGAGGCAGGTCTTGCCGAAGAAGCCCGCCACCGCCTCCATCTCGCGGCGGATCGACGCGTATTCGTCCGTGAGGTCCGCGTGGTCGGCCTTGGTGTCGGTGATCACGAGATGGTGGCCCGTTTTGCCGAAGTCGAAGGGCACGGGCTCCACCACGGGTTTCTCGGGGTCGGCGAAATCGATCGCGACGAAGCTGCCGACGGAACACGCCATCTGGTCCATGAGGCCGCAGGGCTTGCCGAAGAACTCGTTTTCGGCATACTGGGCGATCTGCGCGATCTCAACGGGAGAAATTTTGCCGTCGTTATAGAGGTAGTTGAGCATCGTGCCCACCAGCACCTCGAAGGCGGCGGACGACGACATGCCCGAGCCCTTGAGCACGCTGTTCACGGTCACGCTCTTAAAGCCGCCGACCTTGTAGCCAAGCTGCTGAAAACGCGCCGCCACGCCGCGCACGAGGGCGGCGCTCTTTTCGTGCTCCTTCGCCTGGGGCGTGAGCACGCGGGTGTCGATCGTGTCGCCGGGATAGTTTTCGGACTTGACAACGATCACGCCGTCGTCGGTCTTCGACGCGCACGCCACGGCGTCGAGATTGATGGCGGCCGCCATCACCTTGCCGCGGTTGTGGTCGGTATGGTTGCCGCACACCTCGGTGCGCCCGGGCGCGGAGAAAAAGCGCAGGTCATTTCCGTCGCCGAAGGCCTTTTCATACAGGTCGGTCAGGTGCAGATAACGGGCCTTCATCGCGTCGGTCGCCTCGCCGTAAAGGCGGGTCAAACGCGCGTCAAAGCCGCCGGAGCGGATCTCAGCCCTCGTTTGCTGCAGGTTCATCGGAGAAGTCTTCGAAGTCGTCGTAGTCGTCATAATCGGTGGTTCCTTTCTCTTCGATCATATATTCGTTCGACGTTTGGGTCGGTTTTTTCTTATAGGAGATCGCGAGCACCCCGCGCAGCAGGAAGAACGAGCTGCCGGACAGGATCGTGAGCACGATGAGCGGCACGAAGAAGCTCACGGACAGCGGGTCGTAGACGTTGTAACCGATGAAGGAATAGGTCACGAGCCGCGGAAAGATGGTGGCGATGGAGATGAGCGTGTAGCGCCAGAACGGGTATTCGAAGCTGCCGTAGAGCTGCGAAAGCGTGTTGAACGGAATGATCGGCACGAAGCGCAGCGTGAACAGCACGAAGGGGTTCGCCCTGCCCTCGGCCTCGAACGCCGAGCCGATGATCGGGTTCGAGCGCAGCGCCCGGTTCATCCAGCTTTCACCCATCACGATGCCGGTGTAATAGCGGAACGTCACGTTGAACACCATGCCGAGCGTGTTGATGAGCAAGCTCCATACCGGCTCGAACACCATACCGGTCATGATGTACAGCATCATATACGGATACGCCGGCGTGAGGCTGCGCAGGATATATAAGAGGAAGATCACGATCACGACGAGCCACTTGCTGCCGAGCGCCGAAACCATGTCCTCGAAGTCGATCAAAAAGGTCAGATACTTCTGGTAGCGCTCCTGCACGCCCGGGAACTGCAGCAAGATCACAATGACCGTCATAGCCGCCGAGGCGATAAAGGATACGACCCCCAGCAGCTTGAATAATTTCAGTATGAACTTTTCTCTGTCTTTGATGCGTCTGCGTTCAGCCAAAAGATCACCGAAAGTCATAGAGTTTCATTATATTTTAACATATACGCGCGTAAGTTTCAAGACAAATTTTAGGGAGAAGGGCGCACAGGGCGCACAGGGCGCACAGGGAAATGCTGAATTGAGGGGCCGGGGGAAGAATGCAGAATGCAAAATACAAAATACAAAATTTCGGAAGGGCTCCGCCCTTACCTATTATATAAATGCGAGCCGCAGGCTCCGAAACGTTTCGCGAACGCGAAACACTTCACGCCGCGAAGCGGTACTTCACTTGCGATGCAAACTTCACGTCGCGAAGCGACACTTCACTGCGCGCCTTGCGCGCTCCCGTGCACCCGTGCACCCGTGGACCGTGCACCCGCCGCGCTTTGCGCGGCTTTTCCCTGTGTGCCCTCGGCCCTGTGCGCCCTTCTCCCTCTTTTATTGACTTTCCCTCCCCGTTATGCTAAAATACTCCCGAACAAATCCGAAAAACGAGGGCCCGATGGAAACGCTGCATCCGATCGTAAGTTTCAGCTATTATATCGCCGCGATCGCGCTCACCGTGCTGATCCGCAACCCCGCCGTCACGCTGGGGGCGCTGGCCGGCGGGCTTTGCCATTGGGCGTTTCTCACGACCGCCAAAGAAAAGCGCGCGGACGTCGGCTTCTGGCTGCCGCTCGCTTTGCTCGTCACGCTTTTTAACCCCGTGTTCTCGCACAACGGCAAAACGCCGCTGTTTTTCCTCAACGGCAACGCGTTCACGTTCGAGGCCACGGTGTTCGGGGCGTATTCCGCCGTCCTCGTGATCGCGGTGCTCGTGTGGAGCAAGGCCTATTCGCGCGTGGTGACGAGCGACAAGTTTTTGTATCTCTTCGGCGGCGCGCTGCCGAAATCCGCCCTCATTTTAAGCGTGGCGCTCAGGTACATCCCGATGCTCAGAAAGGACGCCGCGCGCCTGAAGGACGCGGGAAAAACCGTGGGGCTCTACTCGAAGGGATCGCTGACCGATAACTTCCTCTCCTCCTGCCGCGTGTATTACGCCCTGATTGGCCGCACGCTCGAAAACGCGGTCGGCACCGCCGAGAGCATGCGCGCCCGCGGCTGGGGGCGGGCAAAACGCGTCCCCTATTCCTATTACCGCTTCAAAAAGCGCGACGCCCTCGTCGCGGCGTTTTCGGCCGTTTTGCTCGCCGTGACGCTCGCCGCGTCCGTTTCGGGGGCGCTGTCGTTTTCGTTCTATCCGGGACTGACGGCGCCGCCGCTCTCGCCCCTCGCGGCAGCCGCCTACGGCGCGTTCGCGCTCTATTCCCTCGTCCCCCTCATCCTGCAAACGGAGGTGCGTCTCAGATGGCGATCGTTACAGTCAAAGCTCTGAGTTTTTCATATCCCACGGCGAACACGGACGCCCTGACGGACGTCTCGTTCGCCCTCGATGAAGGGAGCCTAAATCTGCTCGTCGGCGCCACGGGCTCCGGCAAATCGACGCTGTTGCGCCTTCTGAAACCCGAACTCGCGCCTTACGGCAAGCGTCGGGGCGAGATCAATTACGCGGGGCTTTCGGACCCGCCCGCGCCCGGAGAGATCGGCTTCGTGGGGCAGGACCCGAACACCGGCATCGTGACCGATAGGGTCTACGCGGAGCTCGCGTTCGCCCCGGAGCTCATGGGGCTCAGCAAAAACGAAGTGCGTCTGCGCGTCGGCGAGACCGCGAGCTATTTCGGGCTCGGGGATCTGTTCGAACGCGACACCGAGTCGCTCTCCGGCGGTGAAAAGCAGCTTCTGACCCTCGCCGCCGCTGCCGCCGCGGACCCGAAGTTCATGCTCCTCGACGAGCCCACCGCCATGCTCGACCCCATCGCCGCCGACCGCTTTTTCGAGACGCTCGAGCGCATCCGCCGCGATTTCGGCGTGACCGTGCTGCTGGCGGAGCACCGCTTCGCCCCCGTTTATGCCCGCGCCGACCGCGTGCTCGCCCTCGACGGCGGGCGCCTCATCGCAACCGCCGACCCGATCGCGGCGGCGAAAACGCTTAAAGGTACCGTGCTCGCGGGCGCGTTGCCCGTGGAAGCGCGCCTCTGGAAGGGCTTCGGCTGCCCGGGCGACTGCCCCAAAGACCTCGCCGCCGGGAAGAAACTCTTCGACGAACGCCGCGTCCGAGATCTGCCGGAAGAAAGCCCCGAAACCGAAGAAAAAGAGACCGTGCTGTCCGCGAAGGACCTCACGTTCTGTTATCAGAAAAACGCGCCCCCCGCGATCGACGACCTCACGCTCGACGTGAAGGCGGGCGAGCACCTGTGCGTGCTCGGCGAGAACGGGGCGGGCAAAACCACGCTCCTGTTACTGCTCGCGGGCCTGAGGCCTCCCCTGTCGGGCAAGGTGCGCTTTCGCGGCCGCGCGCTCAAAGACTACCGCCGCGGCAGCCTCTACGTAAACGGCGTCGCCCTGCTGCCGCAGGACCCCGGCGCGCTGTTTCTGAAGTCCACGGTGCTTGAGGACCTCGTCGACGCCGCGCCCGGCAAGCGCGACGAAGCGGAAAAAGCGGCGAGAGAGCTTGCCGAAGAATACGGGATCGCGAAGCTCCTCGGGGCAAATCCCCTCGACCTCTCCGGCGGCGAAAAGCAGCTCTGCGGGCTCGTGAAACTCCTGCTGCGCGCCCCCGAAGTGCTGCTGCTCGACGAACCGACGAAGGGCCTCGACCCCGCGGGCAAACGGCTTTTGCGTGAAACGGTCGCCCGCCTGACGGCCGAAGGCAAGGCCGTGGTGACCGTGACGCACGACGTGGAGTTCGCGGCCGGGGCGGCTCAGCGCTGCGCGTTTTTGTTCCGCGGGCAGCTTTTGGCGCTGGACGCGCCGCGCGCCTTTTTCGCCAAAAACCGGTTCTATACCCCTGCCGCGTCGCGCTTGCTGCCGGGCGCTCTGACCGTCGGGGACCTGCTCGCCGTGTGCGGGGAGGCGGACGTATGAAGCCGGGAACCGCCCTAAAGTGGCTCATCTTTCTGCTGGCGATCCCCGCCGCCGCGGTGCTGGGGCTGACGGTGCTGAGAGACGTGAAATGGGTCGTCTGGACCGTCGCCGCGGCCGTGCTGTCGGCGGTCCCCTTCGTGCTCACGCTCGAAAAGCGCCGCCACCCGCTCACAAAGCTGATCCTCATCGCCGCGATGATCGCGCTGGCGGTGGGCGGGCGCGTGCTGTTTTACGCCCTGCCGGGCTTCAAGCCCGTGACCGCCATGGTGATCCTCGCCGCCCTGTATTTCGGGCCCGAGGCGGGGTATTTGACCGGCAGCTTCGCCGCCCTTATCTCGAACTTCTATTTCGGGCAGGGCCCGTGGACGCCGTTCCAGATGGCGGCGTGGGGGCTCATCGGCTTCGCCGCGGGGCTATTGGCAAAATATCTCAAAAAGAATCTCGTCCTGCTCGCGCTGTACGGCGCCGTTGTGGGCGTGCTCTATTCGCTTGTGCTCAATTTCGAGCACACCGTGGCCACGATCGGCACGTTCAGCCGGGACGAATACGTCGCCGTGACCGTCGCCTCGCTCGGCTTCACCGCCGTTTACGCCGTGTCGAACGTGATCTTTCTGCTCGTCCTCTGTAAGCCGGTCGGAAAGATCCTGGAGCGCGTGACGGTGAAATACGGACTGAACGAGCCGCCTGAGGCGGGATAAAGGGGCCGGAGGCCGGGGGCGCGGCGGAGCCGCGCGGGTGCACAGTCCACGGGTGCACGGGTGCACGGGAGTATTAATGATTACGCGGCATACACCTTCACCCCATATCCCCACATCTCAAACAATTTTGTATTTTGTATTTTGCATTCTGCGTTCTTCCCCCGGCCCCTCAATTCAGCATTTCCCTGTGTGCCCTGTGCGCCCCTCAATTTTGTATTTTGTATTTTGCATTTTGTATTCCCTTTAAAAAAGGAGCTTCTTTATGACTGCCGAATCCTTCTCCCTCATCGAAACCTACATGCGCTCGTGCATGGACGCGGCGGCGCACGACGTGCTGCACGTCTACCGGGTGCTTCAGAACGCGCGCGCGATCGCCGAAGGCGAAGAAAACGTCGACCTTGACGTCCTCGAGGCGGCGGCGCTGCTGCACGACGTCGGGCGGCCTGCCCAGCTCAAAGACCCCGCCGTGGACCACGCCGAGGTCGGCGCCGACATGGCGTTCGACTTTCTGACCGGACACGGCTTTTCTGAAGATTTCGCGGCCAAGGTGCGGCACTGCGTCTATACGCACCGCTTCCGCAAGTCCCGCCCGCCGGAGACGATCGAGGCAAAAATATTGTTCGACGCGGACAAGCTCGACGCGACCGGCGCGATCGGCCTTGCCCGCACCCTCGTGTATAACGGGCAGGTGGACCGCCCGCTCTACGCGTCCGACGGACACGGCAAACCGAAACTCGACGAAAACGAAGAGTCGCCGTCGTTTTTCCGCGAATACCATTTCAAGCTCAAGCACCTCTACGACCGGTTCTACACGAAAACCGGCGCCGCCCTTGCCGCCGGCCGCCGCAAGGCGGCGGAAGACTTCATCGCCGCGTTAGAGGAAGAGATCGGATAAAAAAAGGGCCGGAGGCCGGGGGCGCGGCTGCGCCGCGCGGGTGCACGGTCCACGGGTGCACGGGTGCACGGGAGCGCGCAAGGCGCGCAGTGAAGTGTCGCTTCGCGACGTGATGCTTGCTTCGCAAATGATGCGCCGCTGCGCGGCATGATGTGTTTCGCTTGCGCGTTCCGTTCGGAGCCTGCGGCTCGCATTTATATAATAGGTAAGGGCGGAGCCCTTCCGAAATTTTGTATTTTGTATTTTGCATTTTGCATTTTTCCCTGTGTGCCATCTCCCAGTCGAAAACATAGTCGCCTGCCTTCGCTTGGAGCGCTCGGCACGCTCCTTGTTTTCTTCAGACTGCGGGTCGCCTTCATCCGCCACAGGCGGCGGCGAATCCTCGTCCCCTGTGCGCCCTTAGCCTATGAAAAAAACCGCTCTTCCGAGCGGTTATTTTCATCTCTTATTCCGTATAATTTTCAGCGTCGTGGTCTTGGGGAACTCGGTGTCGCGGGTCTTCACGATCTGCACGCGCTTGAATTCGGCGAGTGAGGCGTTCACGCGGTCCACTTCGCTCTGCAGGGTCTCTTTCGCGTCGGGGAACTTATCGGTGTCGAGCCAGAACTCGCCGACGATGCGCCCGTTCTCTTCATAGACCAGCACTTCTTTCACGCTTTCGATCATCGAAAGCTCCGATTCGATCTCCTCGGGCGACACGTTTTTGCCGTTCGAGAGGATGATGAGGTTCTTCTTTCTGCCCATAAAGAACAAAAAGCCGTCCTCGTCGAAATAGCCGTAGTCGCCGGTCATGAACCAGTCGCCGCTGAACACGGCGGCGGTGGCCTCGGGGTCGTTATAATACCCCATCATCACGTTGTCGCCGCGCACCCAGATCTCGCCCACGCCGTTTTCGTCGGGGTCGTGGATGATCACCTCGTTGCAGTCGAGCGGCAGGCCCATGCTGCCGATCTTGAAGGCGTCCCTGCGCGAGCAGGTCACGCACGGCGAGCACTCGGTAAGGCCGTAGCCCGTGATGATCGGAATGCCGATGTCGTTCATGAATTCCTCGATCTTCGGGTTGAGATACGCGCCGCCGCAGAGGATGTATTCGAGCTCGCCGCCGAGGTTGTCGTGGATCTCGCTGAAGAACTCTTTGCGCGAATCGAAGCCGCACAGCAAAAAGTTGCGGCTCACTTCGATGCCGCTCATCAGCGACTCGTAATTGCCCTTGCGCTTGGCGGACGAGATGATGCGCGAATAGATGAGCTCCACCACCAGCGGCACGGCGGCGAACTGGTGCGGATGGTAGTTCTGGATATCCTTGTAGATGTGCCTCAGGTTCGTGCAGATGAAGCCCCACTCGGTGCGCTCGAGGCCCGCGAACAGGCCCGTGACCCACGAATAGGTGTGGTTGAGCGGCAGGAACGCGATCGCGTGGCCGCCCGTCAGCACGCGCATCGAGGCGTTCATGTCGGTCAAAATGTTCTTGTTCGAGAGCATCACGCCCTTGGTCTTGCCCGTGGTGCCGGAGGTATACACGATCGTGAAGAGATCCTCGGGCTTCACCTCGGGGCTCAGGAACGCTTCTTCGTTCTTCGCGCGAAGGCCCTCGCCCTCGGCGAGCATGGCGTCGATGTCGGCGATCGCGTAGAACCGCTTCACCGTGCAGCCGGGGGACGCTTTCACGGCATTCGCCTTTTCTTCGTTCTGCGCCGAATAGAACAGCACGTCGCATTCGCAGTTTTCGAGCTGCCCCACGACCTCGGGCGCCTCAAGGCGCACGTCCATCGGCACGACCACGAAGCCGCCGGCCGCGATCGTGTAGAAAATGACGTTCCACATATACGAGTTTTCGCTCAGGATCGCGATCTTGAGCGGCGGGCGCAGCCCCTGCTCGTAAAGATAAGCCCCGAGGCGCATCTCGTCCTCGTGGGTATCGAAAAACGAGCGCTCCTGCAGTTCCCCGTTTTCGTCCTCAAACAGGAATTCCCGCTTGTCGCCGCCGCGCTTGGCGCCGTCGAGCACCATCTCTTTGACCGTGCCGTAGATCGGGAAATCGTTGTAAAAAGCCATAAAGTCCTCCCTACCCCGCAAATGCGGAAAAACGAAGCTCGTTTTTCCGCATCCGGGACTTTGAGATATTTCGTTGATCAGTCAAGGAACAGGTCCGCGAGGTCCTGCACGGTGTGGCAGGTGCGCACGTTGATCTCATCCACGTTTTTGCCGTATTCCTTGCACAGCGCCTCGGCGAGGCACACGGTGTCGAACGAGGTCAGGCCGCAGTCGCCCTTCAGGGTGGACTTGGGGGTGATCTCCTCTTCGGGTTCCACGAATTCAAGGATCTTGTTGATGATGGTTTCCATGGTTATGCCTCCTTACAGCTTGATCTTTTCAAGGATCTCGCCCATCGTGATCTCGGGGTTCCTGACGCCCGTCATGATGGCTTCGATCATCTTGGGATAGAGGACCTTGAGATCCTCGAGCGAATTTTCACAGGTTCTGTAGTCGAAGATGAACTCGAGCCCGTTGTCGCCGGCGCGGTGCTTGATGGTGAGATACAGGTTCTGCGCCGAGAAATCGGTGGGGTACCACACGCCGATCGCCGTGGCTTTGATCTCGTCGTTCTCCATCGGCACGTCCTGCGGGGCGTGATACGAGAAGGTCATGGTGTCGTAGGTCATCGTGCCGGTGTTGCTGATCGCGCCGGATTTCGTGGCCATGTGCTTGACCTGATACATCTCGAGCGTGTCGAAGTTGCAGTGCTTGAACACCTCGCTCTGCGCGTCCTCCACCGCTGCCACGGCCTGTTCGAAGGTGAGGTTCGCCGGGATGATCGTGCGCAGCGAATAGAAGTGCCAGCGGTTGCCGTAGGCCTTTTTGCTGAGCAGACTGCCGCGGCGATTGATCATGAACTTGAACGAAACGTCCTCCTGGTTGTCGTTGAACGCCGAAAGCACGGTGCGAAGGCCCAGCATCAGCACGCAGGGAACCGAGAGGTCCTTCTCTTTGCACATGTCCATGATGAGGTCGCTGTCTTCTTTCGAGAGCTCGAAGGTCAGGGTTTCGGTCTCGGGGTGGTCGCCCTCATACAGCGCCACGCACCGCTGGCCGGGATGCTCCTTCTGCGTCTTCTTGAGGCGGTTGTTCTCGATCAGGTAGTCGTTGAAGATCGGCTCGCTCATCGTGGAGAACTTCTGCATCCAGAACGCGCGGTCGGCCTTGCGCTGGTCCGAATCGAGATAGGCAAACTCGTCCATCATCGCGTCGTAGTAAGAACGCATGGGCTTCGGGTAGGGCGTGCCGCACTTCTTGTGGAGATAAATGGACATCGTGTCCACGATGAAGGCTTTGGAGGCGTAGCCGTCGAACGAGAGGTGGTTGAGCTTCATGAAAAAGCCGTTGAGCCCGTCGGCGAGGCGCACCATGCGGATGATGTTCACCGGGCAGTCGAACAGGGGCATCAGCTCCTTGGCCCAGCCCTTCATGATCTGGTAGCTCTCTTCATAGGGCATGTTTGAGAGGTCGACCTCTTCGACCGCGGGCGAGGCGTCTTCGTCGACGTACTGCATCACCTGCATGTTGCCGTTCACGTTTTCGAGCGTATAGCGGATGCGCAGCGAGTCGCAGCGGGCGATGGCTTCCTCCAGCGCCTCCTTGAGCAGGTCGGGGCGGAAGTCGTCCTTCCAGTAATAGCCGGAGCTGATGAACAGGAAGGGCGTGTTGTCGCTGAACTGCTTGTAAGCGAAGAACATGAAGCGCTGCGCCTGGGTCAGCGGGTAGGTTTCATAGGTTTTGCCGTTGGGTAGGGTTTTGCTCATGCGATTTTTACCTGCTTTCTTATGATCTTCCCCGATGCCGTTCGTTCAAAGGGGGTATTTCTGATAACGATCTTGCCGATCTCGCGCGTGGACTCGCTTTCGAGGTTCACGCGGTCCACGGCCTCTCTCACCGCGCCCTCCACGTCGGAGATGCCGGTGGTGGCGGCGTATTCGTGATCGGGATAGATCTCGGCGGCGATCAGGTCGCCCTCGCCGTAGACCACGATCTCTTTCACGATGCGCACGTCGGCGTATTTCTTTTCGATCTCTTCGGGCGACACGTTTTCGCCGTTCGAGAGGATGATGAGGTTCTTGATGCGCCCGCGGATGAACAGCTCGTTGTCGGCGGTGAGCTCGCCGATGTCGCCGGTTTTGAACCAGCCGTCTTCGGTGAACACCGCTGCCGTCTCTTCGGGGTTCTTGTAATAGCCCGACATCAGCGACGGGCTCTTGACCTGGATCTCGCCGTTCTGTAATCTTATCTGGCAGATCGAGATGACCCGCCCGCCGGATTCGCACACCGTTTTGCCGTCCGGCACCGAGATGCGCGGGCCCGTTTCGGTCATGCCGTAGCCCTGACGGATCGTGATGCCCATGGCGTCGAACCGGTGGGCAAGGCCGGGGCTGAGCATCGCGCCCGAGGCGATGATGTTGCGGATGCGCGTGCCGAACACCTGCTCGGCGGCCTGCCGGGGCGTGTATTCGGGGTGGCGGCGGTAGAGGATGTTCACCTTCTTCATGAGGCTCTCGATGATCATCGGCACGAGGCGCAGGACTGTGGGCTCAAACAGAAGAAGGTTGCGGTAGATGTTTTGAAGGTCCACGTTCAGGCAGATCGTGACGCCGTCCTTGACGTTCTTGAGGTAGTCGCACGAGAAGCAGAACACGTGGTGCATCGGCAATACGTTCAGGGTCACGTGCTCGCCCTCGAAATCCATCTCTTCGAACCAGACGTTCGAGATGAGCGCCCGCGACGAGAGCATCACGCCCTTGAAGTTGCCGGTGGTGCCGGAGGTGTAGATGATGGCGGCAGTTGCGTCGGGATCGACGGGATCAATGAAAGGCGCCGCGTCGTCGAACGAGGCGAAGATCTCGTCGTAGGTCTCTTCGTCGTTCATGCCGACGAAGGCGTGGATTTCGGGCACGCGCTCGCGCAGGGTGAAGATCTTTTCTTCCTGTGTGCGGTCGTAGAACACCGTGTCCACGTCGGCGTTTTTGAGAAGCAGCTCGAGCTTTTCGGCGCCGTTGTCGGGCGACATGGGCACGAACACGCGCCCGCTCATAAGCACGGCGTTCATGGTCACGATGTAGCGGTAGTCGGTGCGCCCGATGAGCGCCACGTGCCCGCCCGCGGGCGACACGTTTTCGAGCCAGCTTGCCACGGCGCGGCTGTCACGGAACAGGCGGCGGTAAGACACGTTCTCGATGCCCGTCTTGCCGACGTAGCGGATCGCGTCCTTGTCGGCGTAGCGGCCGGCGGCATAAGAAAGCAGACCGCCCACGGTCAATACGTCGTTTTCCCACGGGATCAACTCTCGCACGCGCCGACACCTCCCCGACATTTTGATTTGAAACCGACAGATTTTCGATTTTTGTCGGTCTCTCTGACTTCGCCTTATTTTAGCACGCGCGCGCGGTATTGTCAATGCGCACGTTTAAACTTGCACACAACAGACCTTTCTTGTCCAAAAATATATAAATATTTTCTCTTTTTCCGCTTATTTCCGATGAATATGCAAAAAATGATTGCATTTTGCCCGCGCAGGGTATATAATAATTTTGCAAAAACTGTCCGAAGGACGGAAAAGGAGAAGTGTTTATGGGAAAATTCATTATCAAGGATACCAACACCGGCGTCAAGTTTGACCTGAAGGCCGGCAACGGCGAAGTCATTGCCACGAGCGAAGTTTATACCACCGAGGCCGCCTGCAAGAACGGCGTGCAGAGCGTGATGAACAACGCCCCCATCGCGAACTTTGAAGATCAGACCGTCGAGGATTTCGAGGTCCAGAAGAACCCGAAGTTCGAGATGTATCTCGACAAGGCCGGCGAGTTCCGTTTCCGTCTGAAGGCGAGAAACGGCGAGATCATCGCCACCAGCGAAGGCTACAAGGCCAAGGCCGGCTGCCTCAACGGCATTGAGAGCGTCAGGAAGAACGCCCCCGACGCCGCCATCGAGAGAGTCGAATAAGAGAAGCACAAAAAACCGCCGTCGCAGGACGGCGGTTTTTTTGGGTCAGGGGCCGGAGGCCGGGGAGCGCGGCAAAGCCGCGCGGGTGCACGGACCACGGGAGCACGGGGTTTCTTCTCGGTAGCGCGGCAGACCTCTCGGAACGGGTATCGGATCTATTTTTTGTCGGGCGACGGGGCGCTTGCCGGTAGTACGGCTGCCCACAGCCGTTCTTTCCCTGCGGAGCGGGGGTTGAGCCGAACGGCGAGACTCCCCGACGCGGGGAAAAGCGTCGGATAGACGACCGGCTCAGAATCTGCTTGGGCGACGAAAAGGCTTCTTCACGCTTTACTAACAATCATTAAAGAATCAAAACCACGATACCGCCAACCCCGCCGACCGCGTTCTTCAAATAAGGCAAGCGGGCGCCGCCGCGACTTCCCCACGTCGGGGATGGGATCGATTTGAATCGGATATTATTTATTCCCTGTCCTTTTTCCGTCAAATCGACCCACCCCACTCCGTAGGGAACAAACGGCTGTGGGGCGCGGGTGTCCGGTGGACACCTCTGCCGCAGGCAGAAGCGCCGACCGAAGCGGGAGCCGAGACCCAGCCGTACTACCGGGAAGCGTACCCGCCGACCAACCGGGATCGGAATCCGAAAAACCCATTCTGTTGCGGCAGAGGTCTGCCGCGCTACCGATAAGAATCTACGCGGCTGAGGCCACGACCCTGGCCCCTGGCCTCTGGCCCCTTAATTTTGTATTTTGTATTTTGCATTTTGCATTCCCCCTGCGCGGTTGCGCCGCGCCCCCGGCCTCTTGGTACACGGTACCTTTAACCGTAACAACCCTGTTACTTGCATCCCCGCGCGCGTGTGGTATAATATAAATAACAACGCCCCGGCGTTTGCCGGGCGCGCGGGCGTTTGCCCGGAAGGAGGGACCTATGGAACTCGAGCTCAGAGGGATCTCGAAATCCTTCGGCGAAAAAAAGGTGCTTGACGACGTCAGCTTCGTCGCGTCGTCGGGCAGGGCGTTCGGCCTGCTGGGGCGCAACGGCGCCGGCAAGACCACGACGATCCGCATCGTGATGGACGTGTTCCCCGCCGACAGCGGCGAAGTGCTGATCGACGGCAGCCCGATCGATTATTCGAAGATCGGCACGGGCTATCTGCCCGAAGAGCGCGGCCTCTATCCCAAAAAGCCCATCGACGAGCAGCTCTTGTATTTCGCCCGGCTCAAGGGCATGAACCGGACCGACGCGACGCGCGCGATCGACTACTGGCTCGACCGCCTCGACATGGCGGCGTTCAAACAGAAAAAGCTGCAGACGCTCTCGAAGGGCAACCAGCAGAAGATCCAGCTCATCACCGCCGTGGCACACGACCCCGACCTCATCGTGCTCGACGAGCCGTTTTCGGGGCTGGACCCCGTGAACGCCGGCCTGCTCAAAAGCGTGGTGGAAGAGGAGATCGAGAAGGGCAAGATCGTGCTGTTCTCGTCGCACCAGATGAATTACATCGAGGAGTTCTGCGACCATATCGCGATCCTCAACCGCGGCAGCCTCGTGCTCGAGGGGTCGCTGAGGGAGATCAAACGCAGCTATCCGCGCACCACGCTGACGGTCACGTCGCCCGAGATCGGCCGCATCGCCGCCGCCTTCGGGGGCGAGCCGACGGGGGACGCCCTGACGCTCAAGCTCCGCGACGAGGCCGAGAAGCGCAGCGTGATGCAGAAGCTCGCCGCCGACTACGAGATCGACGGCGTGAGCGTGTTCGAGCCGTCGCTGGCCGATATCTTCGTCGAATACGCCGGCGACGCGTGCTGAGGAGGTGCCGGACGTGAAACAGTTCAAACAGGTTTATATCTTCGAGCTCAGAAACTATCTCAAAAGCAAGGTGTTCATCGGCCTCACGCTCGCGATCATCCTGATCATGGCGGCGGTGATGTTCTTCCCGCGCGTGTCGGCGCTGTTCAAGAGCGAAGAGCCGGACGAGGACGCCCCCGCCGACGTCGGGATATTGCTGCTCTGCGACGAGGCGAAGGCCTATCCCGAGGGGCTGCTCGAAAGCACGTTTTCCTCCGCCTTTCCGGGGTATATCGTGCGCCTGCCCGGCAGCGAAAAGACGCTGCGGGATGAGATCGACGCCGGCGCCGCCGACTACGGCGTGATCGTGAAGGGTGAGGACAGCTTCGAGTTCGTGGTCAAAACGCGCAGCCTCATCGACCAGACCGGCGCCGCGGTGCAGGGGGTGCTGACCGCCGCGCGCCAGCGGCTTCTGATGCAGAAGGCAGGCCTCTCCCCCGCCGAGACCGCCGAAATCCTCTCTTCGGGCGTCATGATGGAGACCGTGACGCTGGGGCAGGACCAGACCCAGCGCATCGCCTACACCTATATCATGGTGTACGCCCTCTATATGGCGATATTGATCTACGGGCAGATGGTGGCCAACTCCATCGCCGGTGAAAAGGGCTCGCGCGCGATGGAGCTGCTCATCACGAGAGTGAAGCCCAACGCCATGATCTTCGGCAAGGTGTTCGCCACCTGCACGGCGGCCCTCGGCCAGCTCGTGGCGGTGTTCGGCTCGGCGATCGTGCTGTTCCGCGTGAACGCATCTTACTGGAACGGCGCCGAGATCATCGGGTCCATCTTCAACATCCCCGGCAGCCTGCTCGCGTATATGGCGGTGTTCTTCCTGCTCGGCTTCATCATGTACGCCTTTTTGTTCGGGGCGGTGGGCTCGAGCGTGTCGAAGCCCGAAGAGATCAACGCGGCGATCACGCCCGTGATGCTGATCTTCGTGGCGGGGCTCATGGTGGTGATCTTCTCGATGAGCTTCGGCAACGTGGATAACGCCGCGATCACCGTGATGTCGTTCGTGCCGTTCACGTCGCCGATGGCCATGTTCACGCGCATCGCGATGGGCTCGGTGCCCTTCTGGCAGATCGCGGTCTGCCTCGCCATTCTCGCGGTCACGACCGTGGGCGTGGGCGTGCTCTCGGCAAAGATCTACCGTACCGGCGTGCTGCTCTACGGCAACAAACCCGGCCTCGTGAGCGTGATCAAGGCGATGAAGAAGGCGTAAGGCCGCGCGAAGCGCGGCGGGTGCACGGTCCGCGGGTGCACGGGTGCACGGGAGCGCGGCGCAGCCGCGTTGTAAAAATGCACAATGCACAATGCAAAATGCAAACTACAAAATACCAAATTATATGAACCCGCCGGGGGCTTGTTCCAAGCCCCCGGCGGGTTTTTTATGTATTGTTTTTTCCCGCGCGGCTTTGCCGCGCTCCCTGGCCCCTGGCCCCTGGCCCCTTTTTCAATATCCTTTTGCGATCAGGATGCGCCGCACGCTCTCATCGAGGCGGGTTTCGGAGATGCGCCCGCTTTTGACGGCTTCGAGCACGGCGTTGTAGGCGACGACGTAGTCGGCGGGGCCGAGCAGGACGTCGTTGCCCGCCTCGATCGCGAGCACGGCGGCCTCGCCCGCGCCGTAGGTATCGGTGATCGCGCTCATCTCGAGGCTGTCGGTCATCACGAGGCCGTCAAAGCCGAGCTCGTCGCGCAAAAGGCCCGTCACGATCGCCTTCGACAGCGACGCCGGGGTGTTGTCGCCGGTAAGCTGCGGCAGCGACACGTGCGCCACCATCACCGCGTCGGTGTGGGCAAGGTTCTCTTTGAACGGGATGAGCTCGCAGGCGTCGAGCTCCTCACGGCTCTTGTCGAGCAGCACGAAGCCCTCGTGCGTGTCGCCGTAGGTGTCGCCGTGCCCCGGAAAGTGCTTGATGCACGATAAAACGCCGTTTTCGTGCAGGCCGTCGATGAACATCTCCACCATCACGGACGCTTCATAGGGGTCGGACGAGAACGCCCGCCGCCCGATCACGGGGTTATAGGGGTTCGAGTTGACGTCGGCAACCGGCGCGAGGTCCAGCGTGAAGCCGTATTCGCGGAGATACGAACCGATGTTTTTGCCCGCCTTCCACGCTTCGTCGGGGTCGCCCATGTCGCCGACTGCGCCCATCGAAGCGTATTTCGGCACGTCGAAGCCCGCGTTCGCGATGCGCGCGACGTTCCCGCCCTCTTCGTCCACGGCTAAAACCGGCGCGGGGACCATGGAGGCCCTGAGGTCAGCGGTAAAAGCCTTGAGCTGTTCGGGGTCGGTGATGTTCACGCCGAACAGCACGAAGCCGCCGGGGTGATAGGTATCGATCGCCTCGCGCGCCGCGTCGTTGAGTGAAGTAAGGCCCCCGCCGGGCAGGTTTTCGGGGCTGATGAAAAACAGCTGCCCCACCTTTTCCTCAAGCGTCATGGTTTTGATGAAGGCGTCCGTGGGGTCGCCCGCGGGCACGTCCGGTTCGGTCGTCCCAACGTCTTCGGTCGCGTCTTCGGACGTTATATCCGGCGGGACCTCGCTCTCATGCGGGTCGGTCTTGTCCGCTTCGGAAGCGGGCGCCGTCCCCTCGGTCACGACGTCGGGCTCCGGTTCGGCGCCGCAGCCCGCGAAGATCAGCAGAAAAACAAGAAGCACACAGCAAGCGCGTTTCATATCATAGCTCCTTTACGTACAGCTTTTCGACCTCGCCCCAGTCGGCCAGGTGGCTTTCGAGGTAGACGTAGCCGTATTTCTCATACAGGTTGTCGTGGTCGGTGGTGAGATACACCTTCTGAAAACCGAGCCCCCTGAGGTAGTCCTCGCAGAACGTCAAAAGCTTCCGGCTGAGCCTCTGCCCGCGGTAGCGCTCGTCCACGAACAGAAAGCCGATATAGGGCGTATACGGCAGGTTCGGCAGGCAGTCCTCTTTGAGCACGTTGCAGTAGCCCGCGATGTTGTCGCCGTCCACCGCCGCGGCGGCGCGCTCGAAATCGGTGTAGCGGTCGTATTCCAGATACCCCGCGAAGCACGGGCCCGCGTCCCACGAGCAGTTTTTGGCGAAGGCGATCAGTTTTTCGGCGAGGGGCGTGCCCCTCTCCACAAACGTCAGTTCCATATCAGTCGTTATAGGCGTCGATGACCTTGAGGCGCGCGCTCTTCACGGCCTCGTCGATCAGCGCCTCTTCGTTTGCGATCATGGCCTCCACCTCGGCGGCGTAATCGGGCGTGGGGCGCGTGCGCGGATGGCGCGGCGTGAACACCGTGCAGCAGTCTTCATAGGGGCGGATCGAGATGTCGAACGCGCCGATCTTGCGCGAAATTTCAATGATCTCGCTCTTGTCCATGCCGATGCAGGGGCGGAACACCGGCAGCGTGGCGCACACGTCGGTGCACTTGATGGCGTGGATGGTCTGGCTCGCCACCTGCCCGAGGCTCTCGCCGGTCACCAGGGCGTCGGCGCCCTGCCACGCGGCAACGCGCGAAGCGACCTTCATCATCACCCTGCGCATCGTGACCGTGAACATCTCTTCGGGGCAGCAATCGCGGATGGCCTCCTGCAGCTCGGTGAAGCGCACCGTGAACAGGTTGACGCGCCCGCCCCACTCGCTGACCTTGCCGAGCAGCTCGTGGACCTTCATCTCGGCGAGCTCGGAGGTATAAGGGGGCGAGGCGAAGTGGACGGCGGTGAGCTTGACGCCGCGCTTCGCAATCATATAGGCCGCCACGGGCGAATCGATGCCGCCGGAAATGAGCACGCAGGCGCGCCCGCCGGTGCCCGTGGGCATGCCGCCCGCGCCGGGCAATTGGTTGGCGTGGATATAGGCGTAGTTCTCGCGCACCTCCACCGTGACCGTGACGTCCGGCTCGTGGACGTCCACCTTGAGATGGTGGAGCCGCGACAGCAGATACCCGCCCACCTCGTCGCAGATCGCGGGCGAATCGTAGGGGAACTTTTTGTCGCTCCGCTTGGCCTTCACCTTGAAGGTCCTGGCGAACGCGAGGTCGTTTTTGAGGTATTCGTAGGCCGTTTCGGTGATGGCGTTGATGTCCTTTTCGCACACGGCCGCGCGTGAAATGCCGACGATGCCGAACACCTTTTCGATGCGTTCAACCGCCTCGTCGAGGTCAACGTCCTCGCTCTCGGGCTCCACGGTGACCGTGGACTGGCTCTTGACGAACCGGAACGCCCCGAGCCCGCGCAGCTTCTCTTTCATATTCTTGATGAGGATATCTTCAAACGTGGAGCGGTTGAGCCCCTTGAGGGCAAGCTCGCCGTCCTTTATAAGAATTATTTCTCTCATTTTTAACTCCTTTTTGGAAAGGGGCCCCCGGCCCCTCTTTTCACAGTTTCGTCCGGATCTCCCTCACGGCCGTATCGAGCGTGTGCGCAAACGCATGCAGCTCCTCGGACGTGGTGAAGCGCGACAGACTCACGCGCACGGCGGAGTCGATGCGCGCCGGGGGCAAGCCCATTTTGACCAGCACGTCGCTGCGGCGGCCCTTTTTGCACGCCGAGCCCGCGGAAATATAGATCCCGCGCTCGCTTAAGTAATTGATGAGCACCTGCGAGGGGATGCCCGTCACCGACAGGTTGACGATATACGGCAGGGCGTTTTTGGGGGAATTGACGCGCACGGCGGGGTTCGACGCGAGCATGTTGAGAAGATCGTCGCGCTTGGCGCGCACGGCGGCGAGATTGGCCGTCACGCTGCCCAGAGCCTTCGCTGCCGCGCCGAAGCCGAGGATGCCCGGCACGTTTTCGGTGCCCGAAAACAGGTCGTTCTCCTGCCCGCCGCCATGGACGAGCGGGCGGATGTGCACGCCCTTTTTCATGTACAGCGCGCCCACGCCCTTGGGGCCGTGCACCTTGTGGCCCGATACGGTCACGAGGTCCGCGCCGAGGTTTTTCACCTTGAACGGCAGCTTGCCGTAGCCCTGAATGGCGTCCACGTGCACGAGCGCCGGCGCGCCCGCGCGCTTCACGGCGGCGGAAAGGCACTCGACGGGATTCACAGCCCCCGTCTCGTTGTTCACGAGCATGGCCGACACCAGCACGGTCTTTTTATCCACGGCCGAAGCAAGGGCGGCGGGGTCGAAGGCGCCGTCCGGGCCGGGCGCGAGGCGCACGACCTCGAAGCCGCGTTTTTCGAGCTCCTCAACGGCTCTCAGCACGCTCGGGTGCTCGGTGGCGGTGGTCACGATCTTGTTGCCCTGCTTGGCGCGCGCAAGCGCCGCCCCGAACACGGCGGTGTTGTTCGCGAGCGTGCCGGAGTGGGAAAAATACACTTCCTCGGGCGAAGCGCCCATCACGCCCGCCACGGCGGCGCGGGCAAGCTCGATCTGCCGCCGCGCCTCCACCCCTTTGGCATGGACGGCCGAGGGGTTGCCGTAATAGGTCGTCACCGCGTCGCGCACGGCGGCCTTCGCCTCTTCGCAAAGGGGCGTGGTGGCGGAATTGTCAAGATAGATCTCCATTGAATCAGGCCTTTCTGTGGTACTATTCCATTATACTTGCCTATCCGCGTTTTGGCAACCCTTTTTTTGGCCCCCTCCCGCGCGCCATGTGTCAATCGCGCGCCGGCACTTGACAGGCAGGCCCCCGGGCGGGTATAATGAAAGAAACCGGGAAAAGGAGAAATACGGGGCCGCCCGTATGCTGTGATCCGTTATGAAATATTGCCATTACTGCGGCGGCGTGCTCGCCGACGACGCGACCGTCTGCCTGAGATGCGGCACGCCCGTCACCGACCCCGCCGTGAACCAGAGCCTCACCGGCGGCGCGGGAACGCCCGAGCCCGTCTACCCGCAGCCGGCGCCCTACCCCGCGAACGATATGACCGGCGGCTTCGCGCAGCCCGCGTACCCGCAGCAGGTCTACCCGCAGACCGGCTACGGTCAGCCCGCCTATCCCGAGGCCGTCACGCGCGGCGACGTGACGCCCGCGCCCGCCTACGGTCAGCCCGTCCCCTACGGGCAGCAGCTGACCTTCGACCAGTTCAAGGCGCAGGTCGGCACGGACGCGATCGAGAGCGGCTTCAAGTCGCTCGGCATCATCTGCCTGATCTCCGCGGCCCTCTGCCTCATCCTCGCGTTCGTGATGAACCCCTACGCCGCCCTTGACGCCGCGATCTGCCTCATTCTGGGCCTCGTGATCGTGGCGGGTAAAAAGCGCTCGAAGGGCATCCTGATCTTCCTGCTCGTGTATCTGGCGCTGAGCGCCATCATCAACGTCGCCATGGGCGGCGCGCCGGGCGGCGTCATCGCGCTGATCACCGCGATCGTCACGCTCTCAAAGGTGAATAAGCTCGAAAAAGCCTATAAGAACTATCAGGCCACCGGCGTCATGCCGACCGAAAGCTTTTAACGAAAACCCCGCCAAAAACCGGGGAAGGGAGAAGCTCTTCCGGAATTTCACATTTCACACGAATAAAACCGCTCTTTCGAGCGGTTTTTTCTTTATACCCCGCGAAATCCTCTGCCGATGATCTCGCTCGAGGTGGTGATCGTGATGAACGCCCCGGGGTCCACCTGTTTGATCTCGCGCTGCAGGCGGATCGCCTCGATGCGGCGGCACACGGTGTAGATCATCGACGTGTTGTGGTGGCTGTAGGCGCCCTGCGCCTCCACGAGCGTGGCGGAGTGGTGCATGTCCTTGATGATGAAGTCGATGATCTCGTCGGGCTTCGAGGTGACGATCATGAAGCACTTGCACGCGCCGAGGCTTTCGATCACGCCGTCCACGATGAACGCCTTTGAAAAGAGGCCGAGCAGCGAGAAGAGGCCCGTGCGCACGTCGAACACCCAAAACGCCCCCAGCGCGATGAGCGCGTCGGAGCACAATAGCGCCGTGCCGACGTTGATCTTGAAATACTTTTTGATGATCAGCGCGATGATGTCGGTCCCGCCCGACGACCCGCGCCGGAAGAAGATCATCGCCGAGCCGATCGACGTGAGCAGCATCGCGTAAACGAGCTCGAGAAACGGCTGGTCCGTGAGCGGCGCCGTCATGGGGAAAAGGAACTCGAGAAGCTGCGTAAGTCCCGTGTAGAGCAGGGTGCAGAACACCGTGCGGAGCCCCGTGCTTTTGCCGAGGAACACGAAGCCCACGAGCAGGAGGCTCACGTTGAAGATGCTGATCCACGTGGCCGCCGAGATCGCGGTCAGCGACCCCAGGAGCGTGGACAGGCCGCTGACCCCGCCGGTGGAAAAGCCGTTCGGGATCTTGAAGAAATACACGCCGAGACTCATCAGCGAGGTGCCGAGGATCATCACGAGATAATCCGCGGCGAGCTTTTTTTTATCGGTTTTTGCTTCGGCCATAGCGGCTCTCCCCTTTTACGTTCTGCCTTCGTCGGCGCTCATGCGCCCGCTTTCTTTTGTTTAGCGCGGCGTACGACCCACAGCACGAACAGCACCGTGAGCAGCATGAACGTCGCCGTCATCAATAGGCTCTTGGCCGCCGTGACGTACCCCGCGACCGCGCCCGGAACGTCCGGCACCGCGTTCTTTTTGAGAAACGACAGAATGAACGAGTTTTCGGCATAATCGAACGCCGCCAGCAGCGCGGGCAGAATGACCCACAGGCGGCCGCGCTTTTTCGTCAGCGCAAGAATGCTCAGCACGAAAAACGCCGTGTAGCACACGGGATAGAAGAAATCGAGCGGCAGCTGCTTTGTCAGATAGATCTGCCTGCCCTCTTCCGACAGTGCCTCAAGAAATTCGCGCGCTTCGCCCGCCGTGTAGCCGAACGAGCGCATGTCGAAGGCCTGAAGGCCGCCCGCGGCGCTTTCGATCGCCGGGATCAGCCACAGATTCATGATAAGACAGATCGCCGCTGTCAGCGCGCCGGATACGATCAGCGCTGGGGCGAACGCCTTGCTGCGTTTCTTTTCCATCAGAAACCCACCTTTCGACGGGCCTTTGCCCGCAAGGATAGTGTACCACACGCGGGCGGGCATTACAAGTCCGTTTGCAAAAAAAAACCGCCGGGCGGGTCCGAAGACCCGCCCGGGATTTGTGTTTTGTTTGCCGGCCTTCAGAAGCCTTATCTGCTGAAGAGGTTGCTGAAGAAGTAGGCGATGCGGTGGAAGAAGCCCACGATGCCGCCGAAGAAGCCGGTGTGGTTCTGGTGGCAGTACGGGCAGGAGCCGGATTCGCTGCTGCCGTTGTTGCCGCCGTTGTTGCCGCCGTTGTCGCCGCCGTTGTCGCCGTTGTTGTCGCCGTTGTCGATCGGGGACACGCCGGACACGGTGATGTGGATGGTCTCAACGCCCGCGGGCACGGTGTAGACGCCGTTGCCGTCCGCCATGACTTCGTTGCCGTTGACGTAGACGGAATAGCCGCGATAGCTGAAGTGGCTGTCCACGTTGACCTTGAAGCGGAGCTCAACGTTCGAGTAGTACTTGACGTAGCCGCTCACGGTGGATTCGGCGTTGGTCTTGTAGTCGAGCATCAGATAGGTGACGCCGTCCTGCTCGATGAACTGGACCTGGCGCTCGCCCATGGGCTTGAAGGTCTCGTGAGAGATCGTGCGCTCTTCGGTCTCGCCGCAGATTTCGCAGGTGCGGACTTCCTTGCCGTCGGTGGTGGCGGTGACCTCTTCGGTCACGGTCCAGCCTCCCCAGACGTGCTCGCCGGTCTCGTTCACCTCATAGGTGTCGCCGCAGACCGCGCACTTATACTCGGCGTGGTATGTGCCGGTGCAGGTGGCGGGAACGATCTCGCTGCCGTCCACGATCTCGTAGCGGTGCTCGCCGTAGTCGCCTTCCACGTGCGTTCTGTCGAGCTGCTGGCCGCAGGTCTCGCAGTAGGTGACCAGATCGTAGCTCTCCTTGGTCTGGCAGGTGCCGGCCACGTAGTTCTCGATATACGGATCGCTGCGTTTGTGCTCGCCGGTGGCGTGTCTGACCTTGTTGATCTGACTGCCGCAGACGGTGCAGCCGTACATCGTGATGCCGTCGTCCACGCAGGTGGCGGCCACGCGGTAGACCTCTCTCAGGATGTGGTGCTCGTTCTCAACGGCGCCGCAGAGCTCGCAGGTGCGGGTATGGCTGTCGTCGTCGTTGTAGGTGTAGGAGGACCAGTGATGGTGGTCGGGATTGATCGGGATCTCTTCGAAGCCGATCAGGCCGTCGCACTTGACGCAGTAGATACCGTAGAGGCCGGTGTCGACGCAGGTCGCATCATACAGCATCACGCGGTAGGTATCGTTCGGCTCGTGCGTATCGGGATCGGTGTGGTTGTTGAAGTCGTAGTCGAGGAACACGTAGGTGCGCTCCATCTCGTAGCCGCACACCGCGCAGTAGACGACGCTGTCGTAACCGCCGGTGGAGGTGCAGGTGGGCGCCACGTAGTTCTCGGTCACGGTCTCGCCCGCGACGTGCGCGCGTCCCTCATAGCCTTCTCTGTAGCCGCACTCGGGGCACTCATACCAGTGGCCGGTCTCGTCGTGCATGAGCACGAGATTCTGGTGATAGGTATCGTACTGCGCCACGAACACGCGGTCGGCGGTCATCGGAGTGCTGAGGGTCACGCCCTCGTCGTCGCAGAGCCAGCCGGTGAACACGTAGTGGTGATAGGTGCTGTCCTCTCTGGTGGGATCGCCCTTGTAGCACTGCGGGTAGTTGTTGCGCACCACGATGTAGCTCGCCCAGTAGGTCCTGTCGTAGTTCAGGAAGGTGGCGATATACTCGAGGGCGTCGGTGGAGATCACAAGGTTCGAGGTCACGGTGATCTCGGTGCCGGCAGTGATCTCAACGCCGTTGACGTAGAGTCTCGTGGTGGCGGTGGAATCGGTCAGGCTGACCGTGTAGGTCGTGCCGTATTCCACGCGCGTGAGGTCGGCGTTCTCGAAGAAGTCCTGAACGCCGCTCGTGCTCGTCAGGCGGATCGCCGCGCCGTCGCCGGGACGGACGGCCACCGTGTAGGTGTTCTTCGTCGCGGGCCCGATGCGGATGATCACGTCGTCGGTGATGTTGGTCACGGTGTAGGTGATCTCGTTGCCGACCTTCGAGCCGATGGCGGAGCCGATCGGATCGCCGTTGCCGTTCACGACCTCGATGGTCGGGATCGGCGAGTCGGAGTAAGCGGTCGCGAGCTCGATCTTCACGGTCTTGCTGCCGCCGTGCTCCACAACGTTCTCGCCGGAGGGATCTTCGCGCACGATGTAGCCGGTGCCGTTGGCCTGCAGCTCGACGTCGTAGCGGTTGATCGCGGCGGAGCCGATGTTGATCGAGGTGTTCGCGGTGATGTTCGCCACCGTGTAGGTGATCACGTTGCCGCTGCGTTCGACGGTCAGGTCGCCGTTGGTGACGGTGCACGCGGGCGTTGCGCTCTGCGAATAGCCCTCTTCCAGGGTAATCACGGCCGTCGCGGTGCCCATGTAGTACACGAAGCTCGCGGGCGCCGTAGTCACGGCGTAGCCGACGCGCGTGGCGTCGAACGAGACGATATACTTGTTCGGGCTCGCGGAGCCGACCGTGAAGTCGGCGGGGCCGGTGACGTTGGTCACGGTGTAGGTGTAAACGGTCTTGCCGCCGACAACGCTCTTCACGCCGCCGGAGATCTCGGCGTTGCCCGCGGTCTCATCCGTCAGGGCGACGGCGGGAGCGTCGGAATCGGAGTAGGCGTCCTCAAGCGTGACGGTGATCGTGACGGTGCCGGTGCCGTGGGCCACGTTGTCGGTCACGGCGGGCGCAACGCTCTCGATGCCGACGACGCCCTCGCCCTTCGAGGCGGTGACGCTGTAGGTGTTGCGGGTCGCGTCGCCGAGGATCAACGTCTCGTTGCCGGTCACGTTGTTGAGCGTGTAGGTGAATTCGCCGTTCTCACCGGTCGGGCCGACGAGCGTGGCCTTGCCATTGAGCAGGCTCGCCGCGGGCGCCGGGGAGGCGGAGAAGGCCTCGTCGAGCTTCACGATGAAGCTGACGGACGTGCCGTATTCCACGTTCTGGAACTGCTCGGCGCCGATCACGGTGTAGCCGACCTTGGTGGCCGAGAGATCCACGGTGTAGGTGTTCTTCACAGCGTCGCCGAGCACCAGCGTGGTGTTGCCGGTCACGTTGTGGAGCGTGTAGGTGTAGGTGTTGTTGACCTTGGAGGTGGGCAGGATGAGCGTGGCGTTCGCGAAGCCGTCCTTAAGCGTCGCGGCGGGCGCGGCGGAATCGGTGTAGGCTTCGTTAAGCGTGATCGTGAAGGTCACGTCGGTGCCGTGCGTCACGTTCTCATAGGGCTCGGTATCAACGGTGTAGCCGACGCCGGTGTTCAGCTCGTAGCCGACGGCGTAGGTGTTGATCGTGGCCGCGTGCAGGGTGACGGTGATGTCTTCCTTGATGCCGGCGACCGTGTAGGTCACGCTGCCGGTATGGCTGACGGTCACGTCGCCGGTGGAGGTCACGAGCGCATCCCGATCGGTGTTGGAGTAGGCTGCGGGAAGGGTGATCTCAACGGTCACGCTCTTGCCCCACTCCACGGTGTTCGCGGGCGCGTTCACAAGGTTCACGGTCTCGCCCGCCTCGTTGACGAAGGTGACCGTGTAGGTGTTCACGGGCGCCTTGCCGAGGATGACTTCGATGTTGCCGACGTCGGTGGAGCGGACGGTCACGGTGATGACGTTGCCTTCCTTCGTGAGGGTCACGTCGGAATTCGCGGTCTTCGTCACGGTGATGTTCTCGGGCAGCGTCTGCGTGTGCGCCTCGTCGAGCGTGATCACGTAGGTCACTGTGCCGAGATAGTCGATCTGTTGCACGGCTTCGCCCGTGAGCGTGTAACCGGCGTCCTCAGCCGGGAGAGTGAGGGTGACGTCGTAGGTTTTGATTTCCCACACCGCGTACAGGTCGAAGGTGCGGGTCGCGTCGACGTAGAGCTCGTTGTTCTCGAATGTCGCGCCGAAGTTGTCAGAAACCACGGTCGCGCCGTCGGTGCGGGCCCAGCCCTTGAGCGTCCAGCCGGTCTTCGTGAAGGTATCGGAGCCGAGGAGCGTCAGGACCTGATCGTAAGTCGCGGTCTGGTTCCTGGTCTCGGTGCCGTTGTGATAGATAACGGTGTAGGTGTTGGGCTCCCACTGCGCGTACAGCGTGATGCTGCCGCTCAGTCTGTCGGCCTCGCTGAACGGCGCGTTCACCGCGTATGCGGTGCCTTCCGCGTTCTGCCAGCCGGTGAAGTGGTAACCGGTGATCTCATAG
>JAFZOL010000077.1 GCA_017550625.1 Clostridia bacterium
ACATCCAACATCCAACATCTAACATCTTTTCCCTTGGCCCTGTGCGCCCTGTGCGCCCGGGGCCCTTTATATCACGTATTCATTCCCGCCTTCGCTTGGCAGCAAATCTTTGAGCGTGACCGAATCGAGGTAGGTCTCGATCATGCCATCGAGCTTGGTCCACATCGGCAGCGTGAGGCACCCGGCGGCGCGCGGACAGGGCGCGGCGCCCTTTTCGAGGCAGGCCACCGGGGCAAGGCTGCCCTCGGTCAGGCGCAAAATCTCGCCCACCGTGATCTCTTCGGGCCCGCGGTGCAGGCGGTAGCCGCCGCCCTTGCCGTGCACGCCCTCCACAAGCCCGTTCTTCGTGAGCACGGGCATGATCTTTTCGATGTATTTTAAACTCACGTCCTGCCGCTCGGCGACGTCCTTCATGGGGATGAACGCGCCGGGGTCGTGCGTCGCGAGGTCCGCGAGCACTCTGAGCGCATAGCGCCCTCGGGTTGAGATCATCATAGGGTTGCCTCCTGTTCAGGATGTGGGATGTGAGATGGCGGAAGGACTCCGCCCTTACCCATCTTAAAATGCGAGGCGCAGCCTCGCCACCTTCATCCAACACCTAACATCCAACATCCAACATCGCCGCGCCTCGTGCGGCTTAATCAATCGTGCCTCCGCCGAGCACGTCGTCGCCGTCGTAGAGCACGGCCGACTGGCCTTTGGTCACGGCGCGCTGAGGCGTATCGAACGTGAGGACAAGGGTATCGTCGTCCGTGCGCACCGCCGTGCAGGGCTGCTCGGGGTGGCGGTAGCGGATCTTCGCCTTCACGCGTTTCGGTTCGCTGAAATCCTCGCCCGCCGGGAGGTTCAGGTCCCGCACGGTCACGGTATCGGTGAAAAGCCCCTCGCCGTGCGAGAGCACCACCTCGTTGGTCTCGGGGCGGATGGCCACGACGTACAGCGGCGCCGTCGACGCGACGCCGAGGCCCTTGCGCTGGCCGAGGGTATAGTGGATCACGCCCTTATGCGTGCCGAGCACCTTGCCGTCGGGCGTGACGAAGGCGCCGGGCTCGCTTTTTCTGCCCGAAATGGTTTCGATCACCTTCGCGTAGTCGCCGTCGGGGGCGAAGCAGATATCCTGCGAGTCGGGGCGGTGGGCATTGAGAAAGCCGTGTTCCTCGGCGAGGGCGCGCACCTCGGGCTTTGTGAGCTCGCCTACGGGGAAGCGCGTGTGCCGCAGCTGCTCGGCGGTCAGGTGATAGAGGACATAGCTCTGGTCCTTGTCGGGGTCGAGCCCCTTTTTGAGGACGGGGACGCCGTTCCGTTCGCCGATGCGGGCGTAATGCCCCGTGACCACGGCGTCGCAGCCGAGCGCCTTCGCGCGCTCGTAAAGGCGGTCGAATTTGAGGTACCGGTTGCAGTCGATGCAGGGGTTCGGCGTCGCGCCCGCAAAATAGCAGTCCACGAACTTGCCGATCACCTTTTCGCGGAAATCGGCTGTGAAATTGAACACGTAATAGGGCATGCCGAGGCGCACGGCCACGCTGCGGGCGTCCTCCACGGCGTCGAGCGAGCAGCAGGCCTTGGCGTCAAGGCCCACGTCCTCGTTCTCGAACAGCCGCATCGTGCAGCCGACGCAGTCCCAGCCGCTTTGCCGCATCAGCAGCGCCGCGACGGAGGAATCCACCCCGCCGCTCATGGCGATCAGAGCTTTGTGTGACATGGGGGTCCTTTCAGAAGTGAGCCGCCTTCGGCGGCGGGTGCACGGGTGCACGGGTACACGGGTGCACGGGAAAAGTGGGGCGAGAGCCGTTCGGGAAACGGCGGCTCGCGAGAATCATGGAATCATTCGGTAGCGCGGCGGTGCCGCGCTGCCGGGAAGAAACTGCGCGGCACCGCCGCGCTCCCGTGGACCGTGCACGCGTGCACCCGCGCACCCGCGCGGCTTTGCCGCGCTTATCCGAATCTGAGCATCTCGTCGATGCAGCGTCTCGCTTCGCGGAGCGTCTCATCGTCGAGCTCGATGACCTCGCCGCCGTCGCCGAGCACGCAATGATACACGTCCGTGAGGGTCGTGAGCTTCATATTGTGGCACACGCAGTCCTTCGACGCGGCGAAAAACCGCTTTTCGGGGCATTTTAGCTGCAGGTGCTTCACGATGCTGTTCTCGGTGGCGATGAGGTATTCCTCATCGTCGTGATTCAGGGCGTAGTCCATGATGCCGGTGGTGGAGCCGAGGTAATCGGCGTATTTCTGGATCTTCGGGCTGCACTCGGGGTGCATCAGGAGCTTCGCCTTCGGGTGGGCCTTTTTCGCCGCTTCGATCTCTTTGGCGGTGATGCGGTAATGCGTGGGGCAGCCGCCGGGATAGAGGGCGATCTCCTTTTCGGGGATCTGCTCTTTGAGATACGCGCCGAGGTTTTGGTCCGGCACGAACAGGATCTTGTCGTTTTCGATGCGCCTTACGATCTTCACCGCCGACGACGACGTCACGCACACGTCCACGGCGCGCTTGAGGTCGGCCGTGGTGTTGATATAGGCCACCACTGTGTAGCCGGGGTAGCCTTCTTTGAGCGCTTCAAGTTCCTCGCGGTCGAGCCCAGCCGCCATCGGGCAGCCCGCGCCGGGGGAGGAGAGGATCACTTTTTTGTCGGGGCAGAGCATTTTGCAGGTCTCGGCCATGAAGCGCACGCCGCACATCAGCACGGTCTGCTCCTTTGCTTCGGCGGCCTTCTGCGAAAGGCCGAACGAATCGCCCACGTAGTCCGCCACCTCGGTGATGTCGGGGTCCATATAAGCGTGGGCGAGGATGCACACGCCCTTTTCGCGTTTGAGGCGGACGATCTCGTCCTGTAACTGACGGGTTGTCATCACAATGGCCCTCCCTCGTTGTTCAGCCGCGCTCGCAGCTCTCGCAGTGGTCCGTTTCGGGGAACAGCGCGGGGTCGTAGGCGATGCCGTGCTTGTCGTAATAGTCCTTGAGCGCCGCCTTGATGACCTCCTCCGCGAGCACGGAGCAGTGGATCTTGTGCGGCGGCAGGCCGTCGAGCGCCTCCACCACGGCCTTGTTCGTGAGCTCCAGCACCTTGTCGATGGGCTGGCCCTTGATGAGCTCGGTGGCCATCGAAGCGCTGGCGATCGCCGAGCCGCAGCCGAAGGTCTCGAATTTGATGTCGGTGACGATATCGTCGTCCACCTTGATATAAAACGTCATGATGTCGCCGCATTTGGCGTTGCCGACCTCGCCGATCCCGTCGGCGTCCTCGATCACGCCCACGTTTCTCGGGTGCCTGAAATGGTCCATGACCTTTTCGCTGTAAAGTGCCATTTTAGCCCTCCTGCATGCAAAATGCAAAATACAAATTTGAGAGGCCGGAGGCCAGAGGCCAGGGGCCGGGGGCGCGGCTTTGCCGCGCAATAACATTGAAATCAATATAAATTTCTGCGAATGGTTTTTTCACCGGTTTTCTTCATTAAGTTACCGAATCAGCTGATACTCTGTTCTCTGATCCCTGGCCTCCGGCCTCTGGCCCCTGGCCCCTGGCCCCGGGCCTCTGGCCCCTGGCCTCTGGCCTCTGGCCTCTGGCCCCTGGCC
>JAFZOL010000005.1 GCA_017550625.1 Clostridia bacterium
ACCGCAGGGGATGCAATTTTTGTGAAAGACAAGGCGCAGGGGACGGATAAACCTGACGGTTATCCGTCCCCTGCAACGCAGTATTTCGCAAATAAGTGCGCCGCTGCGGCTATATTATCCCTTATCTGCACCGCCCTTCCGGCGGAGCGGTTTTTTTTCGGTCTTAAACTTCGCTTAAACAAGGCGGTGTAGAGTGAGCGTAAAAAGAGGGGAGGGATCCGCCGTGATTTCCGTAAAAACCGCTGTGACCGACAAGCTGTTCGTCGCCATGGGCACCGTGATGTCGGTCCGCGCGGAAAACTGCGCCGAGCCCGCGGCTCTGGACGAGGTACGCGCCCGCGTTACGGCGCTCCACGGCAAACTCTCGGCGTTCGATGACGGCAGCGAGATTTCCCGCGTCAACCGCGCGGCGGGGGAGGCGCCGGTCCCCGTTTCGGAGGATACGTTCCGGCTGATCGCGCGCTGCGTTCGCTATGCCGGGCAGACGGGCGGGCGGTTCGATATCACGGCCGGCCCGGCTGCCATGCTCTGGAAGCGGGCGATCAACGCCCGCACGCTGCCCGACGAGAGCGAGATCGCCGCCGTGCGGGAGAAAACGGGCTTTTGCGACGTCCTCACGGTTCCCGACTGCTTTCGTGTGGGCTTGCGCAAAAAGGGGCAGTCGATCGACCTCGGCGGCGTTGCCAAGGGCTTTGCCGCGGACGAAGCGAAGCGCATCCTCGCGCAATTCGGCGTTTGCGACGCGCTTTTGAACTTCGGCGGCACGGTGGTCGCGCTCGGCAGGCCGAAAAGCGTGGGCGTCAGGGATCCGTTTTCCGAAACCGGGCGCGCCTTCGCCGCCTTCGAAGCCGAAAACGAGGCCGTCGTCACCTCGGGCGTTTACGAGCAGGGCTTTGAGGCGCGGGGCCGATGCTGGCACCACATCGTCGATCCCATCACGGGCGAGCCCGCCGATTCCCCGTTCGCAAGCGTCACGCTCATCGGGCAAAACGCCGAAATGCTCGACGCGTTCGCCACCGCCGCGTGCATCCTGCCCGCGCGGGACGCGTTCCGGCTGATCGGTGAACACGATTTGGGCGCGGTATTTGTCACCCGCGACCGTCAGGTCATTCTGACGGAAAACGTCAGGGACCGAATTCGGTTCCTCTGAGGAAGGAGAATACATATGGATACGAATCAAAAAACCAAAAAGAAGCTCCCGGTCATACAGATTGTGCGCGCTTTGATCCAGCTTGCGGCGTTCGTGTTGGTGCCGGGGCTCTTCATCAAGATCTTTTCCGCCGTCAGCGGGATCTACACCGCCGTTCTGAACGGCGCCTTCACCTTTTCGGCGTATGCCGGCAGCCTGCTGCTCGTCGGCGCCGCGCTTCTCATCACCCTGATCTGGGGGCGCTTCTTCTGCGGCTTTCTCTGCTCGTTCGGCGCGCTGCAGGACCTCCTGTGGGTCCTCGGCAGGCGCGTTTCCCCGATCGGCAGCGTGCCTGAAAAAGCCGACCGCGCGCTCAAATGCCTCAAATACGGCGTGCTGCTGTTCGTGGTGCTGGGCGTGTGGACCTTCGCCGTCCCGGGCGACAGCGTGTGGAGCCCCTGGACCGTGTTTGGCGCGCTCACCTCGTTCGGCACGCTCCCCGCGAAAGAGATCGTCTTCTCCGTCGGCGGCCTGCTGTTGCTGCTCACCGTGGTCGGCTCGCTGCTCGTCGAACGCTTTTTCTGCCGCTATCTCTGTCCGCTTGGCGCCGTTTTCGCCCTCGTTTCGCGTGTCCGTCTGTTCAGAATCAAGCGTGACGGCGAAAAATGCGGCGGCTGCCGCCGCTGCACGCGCAGCTGCTCGATGGGGATCGGGCTTTACAAAACCGGGCGCGTCTGCTCCGGGGAGTGCATCGACTGCATGAAATGCGTGTCAGCGTGCCCCGCCAAGCGCGTGAAGGCCGAGCCTGTCCCCGCCGTTTCCGGCACGCTGGCAGCCGCCGCCCTCGCGGGCATGACGCTGGCGGGCCCCATCCCCTTCGTCAAAGAAGCGGCTCCCGGGATTACGGCGGCTGAGGCCGAAACCGTAAAAACCGGGCTCTATGCGGACGGCGTTTATACCGGCGCGGGGCAGGGATACAAAGGGAAGATCAGCGTCCGCGTCACGGTGGAGAACGGGTACATTTCCGACGTAACCGTGCTCTCTGCCCGCGACGACGGCGATTTCTTCGCGACGGCTGAGTCCGGCGTGGTCGCCGAGATCCTGCGCCGCCAGTCCGCCGACGTGGATACCGTCACGGGCGCCACGTTCAGCAGCCGGGGCCTGATCGAGGCCGTGAAGTCCGCGCTCGCCTCCGGCGCGCTGAAAGAAGCCGCCGCTTCGGAGCCAGAAACAACGGCGCCCTCGGATGAAACCACGTCCGAGGCGCCCGAGACAACGACTTCGGCTCCCGAAACCACGACCGCGGCGCCCGAATCCACTACCTCGGTCCCCGAGACCACGACCGAGACTCCCGAGACCACGACTTCCGCTCCCGAAACCACGACCGCGGCCCCCGAAACAACGACCGCGGCACCCGAGACCACGACTTCCGCTCCCGACACGACGGTCTCTTCCGGCAAATACGCAGACGGCGTCTACACCGGCTCCGGCAGCGGGCTCAGAGGCACCACGAGCGTGCGCGTGACCGTTGAAAACGGCGCGATCTCGGATATCACGGTCACGTCGTATCAGGACGACTCGCCCTATTTCTCAAGGGCGCAGGCGGGCGTGATCCCGGCGATCCTCTCCTCGCAGGGCGTGAACGTCTCCACCGTCAGCGGCGCCACGTTCAGCAGCAATTCGATCCTCGAGGCGGTCGCCGACGCGCTGGGGCTGACGTTCACGAACCCCAATTCCACGCTCAGCAGCCACGGCGGAAAGCGCTGACGCTCCAAAACTCAAAAAACGCCCGCGACGGGAACTTCCGCCGCGGGCTTCTGTCATATTATCGTCGGCTTATTCCGCCGTGATCGGGTTCTTGAGCGTCCAGTTCGCCTCGAGGGGCGCGCCGTTATACTCGAACCATTCGCCGAAATAGAAGTTGCGGATGCGCACGGTCACGCGGTCGGGATACACTTCGAGGATCGCGCCGAAGCCCGATTGCTCGCTGATCTCGTTGTTGTCCACCGCGCCGGTCAGCTCGGTGCCCATCGGCAGATACACCTCCGGGAAGCCGCTCCACGCGTGATAGGTCGTGCCGTCGGGCCTGTGGTGCAGATGGCCGCACAGATAAAACAGGTCGTGCTCCCGGTTATACTCTGCGAGCATGCGGCACAGGTCGTATTCCGAGTCGGGGTTGATGTTCTTCGCCATACGCGGCGGATAGTGCGCGAGCACGAAGGTCGGCAGGCCGCTCTCGGCGGCTTCGGCAAGCCTCTGTTCGAGCCACTCGAACTGCTCGTCCGACATGTGCATGTTGTCGATGTTCTGCTGCTCGGAGCTCAGCACGATGAAATAAAAGCCGTTAAGCACCTCGCAGTAATAGGGCTTTTCAAGGTCCAGCCCGAAAAACGCCTTCGTATAATCGAACCAGCGCTGCCGGATCTTTTCATAATCGCCCTCGCCGTTGCCGAAGTCGTGGTTGCCCGGCACCGGGATCACCTTTTGGTCCTTCAAAATGCGCTTCACCGTGCCGTGGAAAATGAGGTTCTCGATGTTCTGCCCGTTCATCGTGCTGTCGCCGAGGAACAGATAGGCGTCGCTTTTCGTCTCGTTGCAGACGGCGTTTTTGAGGTCGTTCACGAACACCTGATAGCGGGGGATGTTGTTCGACTCCACGTGCACGTCCGAAAACACCGTGAGGCTCAGCACGCAGGTGTCGGGGTCCTTGACGTCAAACGGCTCGGTCACGGCTGCGCCGGAACCGAACAGCAGCAGGTAAACGGAGGCCACCAACAGCGAGATCGCGCGGATGAAAGCACCTTTTATCATACGTAAACGCTCCTTTTCCGAATTTTATTCTTCCTTTCGGCTTTCGTTCATAATTATACTATTTATAACGCGAAAATGCAAGCCGTTATTTCTTTACACCGCGCGCGTTTCGTGCTATACTTTAACCGGGAGGGATCGGTATGCTTTACGTCCTCGTTTATCAGTCCCCGCTCGGTCCGCTCACGCTCACGTCCGACGGCGAGGCGCTCACGGGACTCCGGTTCGGCTTATCGCCGGAGACAACAGGGGAGACCTGCCCCGCGCTCGATCGGACGAAACGCTGGCTCGACGTCTATTTCGGCGGGTCCGCCCCCGGTTTCACCCCGCCGCTGCGACTTTCGGGTACACCTTTCCGTCAGGCGGTGTGGGAGATGCTGCTCACCGTCCCCTTCGGCGAAACGGTCACCTACGGCGAGCTTGCGGCGCGTCTCGCGCGGGAGCTTGGGGTCCCGAAAATGTCCGCGCAGGCGGTCGGCGGCGCGGTCGGCAAGAATCCGGTCGCGATCATCGTGCCCTGCCACCGCGTGATCGGCGCGGGTCAAAAACTCGTCGGCTATGCCTCCGGCGTCGATAAAAAGCGCGCCCTGCTCGCGCTCGAGGGAATCTTTATCGACCGATTATGACGGCGTTTTTGCCAAATCTTACATTGCAACATTTTGTAGCGTGACATTTTCGCGCAAACGTGATATCGTGTAGTTGCAACCGAAAGAGGGGAGGGAATTCTTTTGGCGCATATTTCGAAAAACATCAAAAACCTGCGCATCGACCGGCACCTGACGCAGGAGGCGCTCGCCGCGCGCATGAACGTGACGCGGCAGACCGTGTCGTCGTGGGAGACCGGGCGCACGCAGCCGGACGTCGACATGCTCATGCGTTTGGCGTGGGCGCTGCAGACGGACGTCGAAACGCTCATCTACGGCAGCCGCAGCAAGGTCGGCCTCGAGGCGGACCCGGCCGTCGGCCGCCGCACGCTCACCGTCGTGCTCACCGTGATGGGCACGCTGTTCTCGGTGCTCGGCCTCGTGCTCATCTTCGTGTTCTTCTGGCGCGAGATCCCGGGGTTCTTCAAAAAGTCGCTGGCGTTTCTGCCGCTCACGGTCGGCGCCGCGGCAGGCGTCACGGTCCTGCTCAAAAACGAAAAACGCCTCTTCTTCCGCGAGGGCGCCGCCGTTTTATGGACGGCGGGGCTCGTGGCGACAGGGGCGTTGGTCAACGCCGTGTTCGGCGCGTCGATGCGGTTTGTGACCCTGCTTCTGGCGGATATCCTGCTCACGCTGCCGCTCATGTTCCTGTTCGATTCCGTGTTCGCGTTCTCGTTCGCGCTCTTCGCGGGCTTTCTTGAGATGACCCAAACGGCGGACGACTCTTGGCGGCCGGTCATCCCGCTGTGGCTGTGGTTTGGGGTCGGCGCCGCCATTCTGCTCACGTGCCTCATCTATCATCTGAAGCGCGAAAAAAACGTTTCGCTCGCAAAATACGAAACGTGGATGCTGCTGCTCCACACGTTCGCGTTCGGCATTTTTACCTTTCCTTTCGTCACCGAAGAACCGTTCATGCGTATCATCATACAGCAGTTCCTGACGTTCGGGCCTTGCCTGTTCCTCGCCGGCACCGCGATCAGGACGGAGCTTTCGCTGCGCGTGCCCGGCGCCGTGTTCGGCGGCGTGACGCTGTTCGTCACCGCCGCGGTGTTCGAGCTCAGCAAAGGCGATATCGACCGGCTCATGTTCAGGCTCCCGCTTATCATTGAACTCGTCCTGTCCGCCGCTGCGATCGGCTTCTGTCTCGTGTGGGGCTTGCGTAAAAAACCGCTCGACGCCATCGGTTATTGCATGGCGGCGGTGCTGCTCCTTTCGCTGCCGCTCACGCTGCTTGTCGGCGAAAAGGGCTTTATGCTGCCCCTTTTGTCCACGCTCCTGTTCGGTGTGCTCACGGTCGTTTCGGGCGTGAAAAACGCCCGCATCGCGCGCGCTAACGCCGGCATCGTGAACGTCTGCGGGGCGTTCATCCTCGTGATCGCGGCGTTCTCCGATAACATCCTGCTGTTGGGCCTCACGGCTCTGCTCACCGGCGTCGTGCTGCTGGCGGCGAACCTCGCCATGGTCAAGCGCTTCAAAAAACGGACGGAAGAACTGCCGCCCGACCCCGTTGACCCTCAGGGAGAGGAGGCGGCCGACCATGCGTAAACTCATCGCCGTCATGCTCGCCGTGCTGCAATTCGCGTTCTGCGCGTTCGTGGCGGGCAAAAACGTGCTCGACGAAAAAGAGCGTAAACAACACCTTGCGAACGCCCGAGCCTACGGCGAACAGGTATTGCTGCGCCCCGAGGGATTCCAGATCATTGAAACGGAAGACCGTGAATGGCAGTTGCTGTCCCTGTCCGTAACGGGATACGACAGATTCTACGAGCAGGATGAGCTCATACCGTTTGCCGCGGATGAAGACGGGTATTACGTGATCGACCCGCATGCGGGCAACGCCCTCACCGTGCGCGCCGGCCCCATCGACCGCGCGGGGACCTACGACAGCGTCCACTACGGGATCTTTATCCTCGACCAGACCGCCGCCGCGGCAGCCTTCGGCGAAGACCGCGCGGCCGACAACGTGCCGTCCGATGAGGTATGGGGACGCTGGTACGGCGATTTCGGCTGGGGGATCGAGGTCGGCGGACGCGCGGCGGAGGTCGCGGTCAGCGCGATCATCTACGACAACGAGCTCTATCTGACCGGCCTCGTCGTCAACGGACAGCAGATCCCGATCATCGAAACCGTCGAATGAAGCAAAGAATAAGTAAAAGACGGGAGCGGTTTTGCCGCTCCCGTTTTCTGTATTTCTTCTTGACTTCTTCCGCCGGACGCTGTATACTGCGATCGGAGAACAGCGGAGGGGTGCAGTGCCGGTTTTATCGACAGTCGCCTCACTGATGCTGTTTTCGGGCCGCGGAGAATGTGGAGTATTTTGAAGTCGTTCGAGTCTTCGCCACAGTAACGCGGTTTTTTATAAAAAGTTTCTTGACTTTTGTCCTCATCCTATGGTATAAAGGCTCCGGAAGCTGTACCGTTGATCGCTTTGGGCGTATTGTTAGGGGCTTGTTCACCTATCGTCGCGGCAAGGCTTCTTTTTTTTGTAAAAGTTTTCTTGACAAACCGCCCGATCTGTGCTACTATCTGCAAAAAAGAGACGCGCGGGCGTGTTAAGCCTCCCAAGCTTAAGAGGAGTCCCTGGCACTCCGTCTTCGGCGGAAGCTGCGGTCTCTTTTTATTGAAAGATCTTCGGTTTCCGTTTCAGCACTTCTCGCTGTTATGTCAGAAGCCGCGGGTCTTTTTTTATTCCTTCTCCGTCAGGTCCTTGACGAAATAATACTTCGACAGCGCCGGGTCGTCCCTGTCCTCGCGCACGTATTCGAGCCGGTAGCCGCGTTTTTCATAAAACCCCGGCGCCTGGAACCGGTGGGTCGATACCGTCACATACCGGGCCCCGCGCGCTTTGAGGTCGCGCTCCGCGGCGTTTAGCAGGGCCGTGCCCACGCCCTGTCCGCGATAAGCCTCCGCCACAATGAGTTCGCTCACGTGCGCCTCATGATAGAGCGTGTGCCCCGTCACAACGCCCGCGGTCTCGTCGCCTGCCTTCGCTTCATACGCGAAGGGCTCGTACCGCCCTCTGATCCCGTGGCTCTCGGCGTGGACGGCGAACGTGTCGCGGATGAACGCGTCGAACGCCTCGGTTTCCTCCGTCACGGGGATGATCTTCACGTCCTTCACGCTCATTCCTCCGTCCTCTCGTCGGTCACGATGTGCTTCAAGCCCGCGAAGGGCACCTTGAGCTCGGTGCGGAAAAACGCGGGGTAATACCGCTCGTCGCTCTCCGGCGACACCCACACGAGCGCTTCCTTCTGCCCGGCGTTCGTCGTGCTCTCGCACACGGGCTCGAAGTTTTCTGGCGTTTTCATAAAGAAATAAAACGAAATTTCATAGATGAGCGTCCCCTGCCGGGGCGAGCCTTCGTCTTTGTCGACGAAAAACGTCTCGTGGATGAATCCGAGCCTGTCGACCTCCATTTTCACGCCGGTCTCTTCTTCAACCTCGCGCACCACGGCCTCGGCGGAAGTCTCGCCGAACGCGATGCGCCCGCCCACGGAATAATAATAGTCCGCGGCGGGGTTTTTCACCATCAGCACCTTGCCGTCCTTTTGGATGATCGCGCCCACGCGCACGTTGAGCAGCCCCCCGTCCGCCGGCAGCGTCAGATCGTTTTTCACGGCCCATCCCTCGCTTTCTGCCCCTATCATACCACCGCCGGGCGCGTTTGTAAAGCCCTTGACACCCGCCGGGAATCGTGCTATCCTGTTACCGAAAGGGGAGAGACGCGTGAAGGAGTATCACTTCTACGGCTCGGCTGCCGCCGTCACGGACGAACGGGGCCTGACGCCGCGCGATTATTACGACCTTTTGCTTTCGTGCTGGTGCGCCGATACCTGCGCGCCCCGCATGCGCGAAAACTGGTCGCCCGAAAACCCCACCCTCGGGCAGTGCTCGGTCACGGCTTTTCTCGTGCAGGACTTTTTTGGCGGGCAGGTGCGCGGCGTGCCGCTGCCCGACGGCAATTTCCACTGCTTCAACGTTGTGTCCGGTCAAACGTTCGACCTCACGAGCGAGCAGTTCGGCGACAAAAAACTCGATTACGAAAACTGCCCCGAGCAGCTTCGGAGCGTGCATTTTATGAAAGAAGAAAAACGTCTTCGCTGCGAGCTCTTACGCGAAAAACTGCTGTCCCGCCTTAACACCCCGTAATCCCCCAAACGAGAGGAGCCCCGCCCATGTCCCGCTACCCGCGCGATCCGAATCTGCACCGCAACCACCGTTCGCGGCTGCGCAAAAAGGCGCTGGAGCAGGGCGTCGACTGCCTTGAGGACCACGAGCTGCTCGAGCTCATCCTGTTCTCGTCCGTCCCGCGCGTCGACACCAACGAGACCGCGCACGCGGCGATCAACGCCTTCGGCTCCCTCGGCGGGGTGCTCGCCGCCGACCCTGATCAACTCCTCGCCCTGCCGCGCGTCGGCCCGCGCTCGGTGGAGCTGCTCAAAACCCTGCAGGCGCTCTGTACGCGCTACGTCAGCGGCTTCGGCGTCGGCGGGCGCGTGCTGTCCGGCTCCGACGAGGTCGTGCGCCTCGGCGAAACGTGGTATCCCGTCCGCGGCAGCAGCAATTTGTGCGTCGTTTCCATGGATTCGCTCCGGCGCGTGCTCAAGACTTCGGTCTTCCGTGTCGAGACCACCACGGTCCGCGCCCGGCTGACGCAGGTACTGCGCGAGGCGCAGGCGACCTACGCCTCGGCCGTGGCGGTCGCCTACGTCGGGGCGGGGGATTTCGCCGCCCCCACGCGCGAGGACCGCATCTTTTATAAAGAGCTCATCTCCCTGCTCTCGTCGCACGATATGACCCTCACCGAATGCGTGGTGTTCTCGGGCGGCAAGGCCTTCGCGATGTCCCTCTACCGCTGATCCCTGCATATATAAATGGCGCGTCACCCGACGCGCCTTCGTTTTTTTTATTTCCCGTATCCCGTGAACCCGATCATCCCGCGCGGCGCGCCCGCGGCCATGCTGCGGCAGCCGTCGCGCGAAAACACCAGATGGTCCGCCACCCCGATGCCGAAATCTCTGAGCGAATTCACGAGCCGCTGCGTCACCACGTAGTCGGTGATCGAGGGGGCCGAGGTTCCGCCGGGATGCGAGTGGCTGAGCACAACCTTCGCCGCCGAAACGGGCAGGGCTTTCTCGAGGATCGCCTCGGGGCGCAGCTCCACCGAGTTGCCTCCGCCCGTGTTGAGGCGGAACACCCCGCGCACGCGCCCGTCGGCGTCGAGCGCCAGCATCACAGCCGCCTCGCGCGCGTAGCCGACGTAAAAGGGGCGCAGGATCTCCTGCGCGTCCTCGAAGGATCTCACGACCTTGTCCCGCGTGCCGCCCTGCATCGCCCGCCGGCACAGCGTCGGGATCGCCCTGAGTAACAGCAGCGTGCGGTCGCTCAGGCCCTCCAGCGGCCGGTCGGACGCGCCCACGGCGTCGAGAAACGGCGTCAGCCCTCCGTAAACGGCGTCGATCCCGTCGAGCAGCTCCTCGGCCGTCTCCTCGCCGTTTTCAAACAGCAGCAGCGTTTTGAGCAGCGCGCGGTCCTCTTTCGTCAGCCCCGCGTCGGTTTCCGGCGCGATATCCGCGCGTTCAAATATCGTTTCGTCCCGTCCGGACATCGCCCTCACCTCTTTTTTCTCATTCTATCACGTCCCGCCGCCGCGGTAAAGCCCCTATTTCCGATATGCGTCTGAAAAATATCAAAAAACGGACGATTTGTGTCTTGCAACAGACCGAATGGGTATGTTATAATATCCTTTGGCAATCAATTCGATATCAGAGAGGAGACCTTTATGAGCTTAACTTCCAATTTCGGCGCGTCCATGGGCCGTCTGGTGTTCAAAAAGTTCGACGGCTACACCACCCACGCCATGGAAACGCAGGAGCGCATCCTGATGGAGATCGTCAGGCGCAACAAGAACTGCGAACTCGGCAAAAAATATGACTTCGCCAACATCCATTCCATCAAGGATTTCCAGGATAAGGTGCCGATCTCCACGTTCGAGGATTACGCGCCCCTCATCGACCGCATGGTCGAAAACAACGAGAAAAACATCATCACGAGCCAGAAGGTCCTGCTTTACTGCTCGTCCTCCGGTTCCGTGGGCAAGCCCAAGCTCCAGCCCAAGACCTTCAAGGATATCTGGAGCATGCAGTGCTGCGGCCTCGCGGGCACGCCCGGGTGCACCGAGCGCTATCTCAAGGCGCACGGCATCGCCGACAAGCTGCCCACCCAGATGGGGCCGCTCGTGCAGTCGCTCAAGGGCTTCACCCTGCCCAACGGCGCGAAGTGCCTCATGGCGGGGCAGGTGCCGGTGAATAACCTCAAGCCTCTCCACAAGTTCTTCATCACCACCCCGCGCGAGATCCTTTATCCCGAAGATCCCGAGCATACCACCATTCCGTATTTCCAGCTCCGCTTCTGCCTGCCGAACCGCAACGTCACCTACGTCGGCTCCATGGTGGTCACGCTGATGACCGCGATGTTCGACTATCTCGAGGCGAACTGGGAGATGATCTGCGACGACATCGAGACCGGTACCATCGACGGCCGCGTCCAATGCCCCGAGAGCCTGCGCAGAAAATACGGCCACATGAAGCCCAACCCCAAGCGCGCCGAAGAGCTGCGCGCCATCTTCCGCGAGGGCTTTGATACCGACGTGCCGGTGGCGCAGCGCATCTGGCCGAAGCTGACATGGGGCTACGGCATGACGAGCTCGACCCTCGGCGTGTATACCGAGAAGCTGCGCCGTTACATCGGCGACATCCCGATGCACAACATGGGCTACGCCGCGTCCGAGGGCTACATGGCTATGCCCGTGGAGCTCAACGCCTCCGACTACGTCCTGCTGCCGCGCTCGCTGTTCTACGAGTTCATCCCCGAAGACGGCGACATCAATGAGCGCCCGCTCACCCTCGACCAGCTCGAGGTCGGCAAGAACTACGAGATCATCATCACCAACTGGTCGGGCCTCTACCGCTACCGCATCCTCGATATCGTCAAGTGCACCGGCACCTACAACAACTCGAAGAAGATCGAGTTCCTCTACCGCTCCAACATGGGCCTCAACGCCGCGAACGAAAAGACCACCACCGACATGCTCGATTTCGTGGCCGACAAGACCCGCAAGCACTTCGGCCTCACGTTCGAGGAGTTCTCGTACTACGCCGACACGGATAAGCTCCCGCCGCATTACGTTCTGTTCGTGGAAGAGCACTCCGACCTCATCGACAAGAACAAAGAAGCCATCGAGAAATATATCGACGAGCAGTTCTTCGAGGCCAACGAGAAATACGAGAAATACAGAAAGCTCGGCCAGATCGGCCCGGCTGAGATCCGTCAGTTCAAAGAGAACACCTATAACGACTACAAGCAGATGCTCGTGTCGCAGGGCAGGGTGCTCAACCAGATCAAGCCCGTCACCGTCATCAACACGCCCGAGAAAAAGGAGTTCTTCTTCTCCCACGTCAAGGATTAAGGCGTAATCACAATAATAACCGCCTGTCATATACTGCTCACAGGGATGTGGTGCGGTATGCGGCAGGCGGTTTTTATCGCGCTGGCGGTGGGCGGGTCCACCGTGCTCGGCGGCGCGATCGGTTATCTTTTCCCGTTCCGGGGCAAACGGCTTCCGGGCAGGGTGTTCGCCTTCGCCGGCGGCGTGATGCTGGCGGCGTCGGTGGCGGATCTCATCCTGCCCGCGCTCGAGGGGCAGGCGGGTTTTCCGCTCGCCGGGCGGCTCATTTCCGTAATGCTCGGCGGCGTGCTCATCACGATGATGGGGGCGTTCGTGCCGTTTCTCGAACGGCGCCTGACAAAGGGAGCAGAAAACCCGCGCCTGCGGGGCGCGTTGCTGTTCGTGCTCGCCGTGGCGATGCACAACCTCCCCGAGGGGCTCGCGTGCGGGGCGGCGCTGGGGCAGGGGATGGCGGCGGCCCTGCCGCTCACCGTGGGCGTTGCGGCGCAGAACGTGCCCGAGGGCATGATCGTGATCCCGCCCCTCACCGGGGCGGGCGTCGGGCGCAAGAAGGCCCTGCTCGTGTCGGCGCTCACCGGCGCGATCGAGGTGTTCGGCGTGTTCTGCGGGCGCTTCGCCGCGGGGCTCTCCGAGGCCGTGCTGCCGTATCTTCTGTGCGTCACGGGCGGGGCGATGAGCTTCATCATCTGCACCGACGTCCTCGCGACGGAAGGCGACGGCGCGGGGCGAGGCTTTTCGTTCCTCTTCGGCATGTGCCTGCTGTTCGCGCTGATCTCAGTATTTTGAAAACAAAAAAGACGGTCTCCCGACCGTCTTTTTTCGTATTTCGTTTGTTATCCCACGCTTGCGATGAGCGCGATGAACGCCTCCGCCAGCGCCGACGCCGCGTGCGTACTCGACGCCGTGATCTCCTCGTTCTCGGTGAGATACGAGCGGATGTCGTTGTCCGGGATCACGTAGCCGATCTGGTCGTTCGTCAGGCCGAAGCACAAAAGCGTGTCCGCGGGCGCCACGTCCGCGAGTGCGGGATAGGTCCAGCCGTCGCCGACCCAACTCCGGTCCGCCGGGGTCACGCCGCCCCAAAGGAGCTCGGGCGCCAGCTCGCCGGGCGCGAGCATCACGCCGATCTTGTTGCCGAGCTCCATATAGCCGAGCTCCGTCACGATGTCGTAGCCGAGGCCGTCCTTCACCGTCACGCTGTTGATGAGGCCCTCGCGCACGGCGAGGATCAGCACCTGGTTGTCGGCCTTGATGCTCACTTCGGTGATCTTGATATTGAGCACCGGGTCGAGCGCGATTTCGTTGCGGATGGCGATCAGCTTGTCGCCCAGCGCCTTGCCCATGGCTTTGAGGAAGGCGGTCTCGTCGTCGCGGTCATATTGAAGGGTCGAATAGTCGGTTGTGATCGCGAGCTCCGCGCCCTCCACGAACACGAGGTCCGCCCCGGTCTGCTCCTTGACGTACTGCTTGAGGTAATAGGGGTAGTCTCCACTGAGCACGTCGGCCGACGCGCCGTAGCCCGTGCAGTGCATGCCGGCCTCGCACACCCAGATCTCGTTGCCGCCGTCGTCGGGCGTGAAGCGCAAGCGGTGCAGCAGGCCGTCGAACGTGATCGGCTCGCGCTTGTCGTGGATGAGCTCGGTGATGTCCGCGCTGCCGTAGCTCAGCGTCCCCTCGCGCATGTTGCCCACCGCGCGCACGATCGCGTCGGCGGTCACGGTGAACAGGTTCTCCATGAACACAGCGTTCTTTCCGCTCAGGCCCTCGCCGTCGCTTCTGAACAGCGAGAGCGCCGGGTTCTTGACGAGCGCTGGCAGCAGCGGGGCGCTGAGGCCCAGAATATCGATGCACGAATGCTGATGCAGGACGGATACGTTGATCGCGGTCACGCCGTTGCGTTCGGCAAAGTCCGCCACGCGCCCGCGCAGTTTCAGCACGTCGCCGCGCGCGAAGCCGTAGCCGTCGAGCACCGCATGCACCACGGTGCCGTTCACGCCGTCCGACAAAGCGTACACGCTCACGCGCTGGTCGTCGATCACCTTGGTCGGCACCCTGCCGTTCACGGCCTCCAGCGAGCCCGCGAGATAATAGCTGCCGTCCATGACGTCGAGCTCGTCAATGAGCGACGCGTCCGCGAAGCCCATGCGCCAGCCTGCGCCGTCCTTCACGGTCCGGTCAAAGGGCGCCTCGCCCATAAAGCTGTCGGGCGTGTCGGCTGTCTTCGAGATCCTGCCGGTCCAGTTGAGACCGGGGATGAAGAAATTGAGCACCTTGCCGAGCATGTCGATCAATTTGTCCACGATGCGGTAAAAGCTGTGCTCCGCCTTCTCCTGCGCCGTATACGACGTGTCCGCCGTCAGGGCGGTCGAAGCGCCCACGGGCGTTAAAAAGCCCACGGCCAAAAGCGAGAGCGCCAGCAGCACGCACAGCGCCTTTCTGAGATGCTTCATGCTGATCCCTCCGTTCTTCTCTCTCCATCATACCACGCCCCGGCGCCCGTTACAAGTGTAAATCCGCGATTGGGGCGGCTTTCGCGCGTTTTTTTTCGCTTCCGGCAGGGGAGATGACGAAAAAAATCTTATAAAAAAATAATTATGATTGATTTGTTAATAATTTCTTGTTATACTTATATACTGACCGAATATGTTCCGAAAAGGAGACGTTGTTATGAAGCCCATCGCGAAAAAAAGCCTTGCGCTCCTGCTGTCGCTCGTACTGGCGTTTGCCGGTATGCTGAGCGTCACGGCCCTCACGGCCGAAAACGAGCGCGCGCGCTACTATCCCTCCATCGTGATCCCCGGCATCTTCCAGTCCGACGTGCGCTGGTACGACGAGAACGGCAACGAGATGCTGAAATCCGACGGCACGCCCTACGAGCGCCCGTTCTATCTTGAGGATACCGACGCCATCGTGAAGGACGCCCTCGAAAACGCCCTCGCGCCCGTGGCGAAGATGCTCATCCTCCAGAAGGACAAAGAAGAAAAGGCCGCCAAGGCGATCGCCGAGGTCGTCGGCAGAACCGTCGCCGGCAGGGTGCAGTGCGACGAGCACGGGCACTTCATCAACAACATCAAGGCCGTGCCCTATAACACGTCTCTCGCGAACCTGTCCGACTACGACCGCGAGTTCGCCCTCGACGCGATCCCGCTCAGGGCTTACGTCGAAAAGGCGGGCCTTGAGAACCTCTATTTCTATTCGTTCGCGTCGCTCGGCAGCATCAAGGAGCTCGCCGAGGGGCTCTACGACCTCATCCAGATCGCGAAAGAAGAGACCGGCATGCCGAAGGTCAACCTCGCGCCGATCTCCCAGGGCGGGACGATCTTCGCCGCCCTCATGCAGCTTTATAAAGACCGCGGCCTCAAGCTCAGCGACGACGTGCACCGCGTGTGCCTCGTGGTGCCCGCCTCCGACGGCGCGGCCGTGTTCAGCGACCTTTACGTCAACGGCTTCGTCGACGATCCCGAGGCGCTCTATTCCAACACGATGACCAGCATCTTCGATGACGATCAGGACTGGCTCGCGTATCTCATTAACCTGTTGCTGCGCTATTTCCCGAACGCGGACCTCAACAACATCCTCGACCTCACGGTCTATACGCTGATCGAAGACTATCTCGAGAACTCCACGGCGCTCTGGGCGATCGTCTCGTCGAAGGACTATCCCATCGCGCGCGAACGGTTCCTGATGGACGACGACAACGTCTATATCCGCGAAGAGACTGACTGGTTCCACGCCGCGCAGGCGAAGACCCTCGATTACATCCTTGAGGCAAGGGAAGAGGGCGTCGAGTTCTTCGACATCGTGGACTACAACTTCGCCCTCTACGCGATCGGCGCCTCGTGGAACAAGGTCAACGCCGACGGCGTGATCCACACCGAGTCCGAGTCGCTCGGCGCGTATTCCGTGCCGCCGATGGAAAGCCTGCCCGACGACTACGTGCAGAAGAACACTTACTGCACCGACCCGTCGCACAATCACATCGACCCCCACCGCAAGGTGGACGCTTCGGCCGGCATCCTGCCCGAGAACACCTTCTATTTCTACGGCCAGCAGCACACCACAACGGCGTCCAACGACGTGATCATCAGGCTTGCGTCCCGCATCCTCTGGGACGATACCTTCACCGATATCTATTCCGACCCCGGCTTCCCGCAGTTCAATTACGCCCGCTCGTCGCGCAAGCTCATCAACCTCTATAACGCCTGGAAAGACTACGACGCCTCCGGCCTCGACGCCGATCTCGCCGCGCGCTTCGCCGCCGCGATGGACGACGCGAAGGCCGCCGTGGAATCCACCTACATGCCCACCGAAGAGCACGAGGCGGTCTATCAGAACCTCAAGACCGTCACCGACGAGATCTCGGGCAACACCCCCGACCTGCAGACGCGGGCGAAGGACGGCTTCATGAAGGTGCTCACGAAGATCCTGCGTTTCTTCTCCGACCTGATGCTCAAAGTCCTCGGCGGCAAGGGCTATTCCGACGTGTTCCGCGTCTTCTGATATGGCGAATCTTGATAAACTGTTCGCCGCCGCTGCGCCCGCCCCCCGCCCGAAAACGGAGGACTCGATCCGGCTCAAGGACCCCGGGAACTGCCGTTTCAGCGTTTTGTTCTGGAGCGACATGCACCTGTCCGATACCTTCGCGGACCGCTGCGCCGTCCTCAGAGCCTGCCGCCGCGACATCGACGAAGCCGAAACGCGGCTCGACGCCCTCTCGTTCGGCGGGGACCTCACCGATTTCGGCAAAAAGAGCGAGCGCGCGCTTCTGCGCAGGATCCTCGAAGACCTGCCGAACGTGGCGCACGTCCTGCCGGTCTACGGCAACCACGATATCCGCTTCCGGCGCTTTGCGTCCACGGTCGCGGGCTTCGACGATCTGTGCAAAGCCCTCGAGCCCGGCCTTTCGCCCGGCAAGCTCTGGTATTCGTTCGACAACGACGCCTGCCGCTTTCTCGTGATGGGCTCCGACCGCACGAAGTTTGAAGAATCCTTCATGAGCGACGCGCAGCTCAATTGGCTCGAGGAGAACCTCGCCGCCGCCGACAGGCTACGTTTGCCGTCCTTCGTGATCCAGCACCAGCCCCTGCAGCACACGCACAACCTGCCCTATTCCTGGGACACGCCGGTGCCCGACGCCGGCAGCGTCGGCGCGCAGAGCGAGCGGCTCAGAAAGCTGTTGGGGCGGCACGAAAACGTGTTCTACGTCACGGGGCACCTGCACCGCGGGTTCAACGTGAACACCTATGAAGAGGTGGGGCGCGTGCACTGCGTGTGCCTGCCGTCCACGGGCCTCATCAACAAAGACAGCCTCTACGGCGATCCGGGCCTCACCGTCCTGCTCGAGGTCTACGCCGACCGCGCGGTGTTCCGCCCGCGCGATTCCGTGCGCGGGGCGTTCATCCCCGAATACGAAAAAACCTATCTATTCACGTAACAGGAGGAGCGTATGTATTCCACTCTCGCAACCGTTCTCTATAAGCTTCTCACGGCGTTTCTGTCGTTCTCGCTGATCCTTTCGCCCGCCGCCGTGCCCGCGGCGGACGATCCCGTCGTCCCCGACGGCGACGCCTCGCTCGTCGCGGTGCTCTGGTCGGATACCCACGCCTCCGACTATCTCTATTCGCGCAACAAGAACATCCGTGCCGCCGTCACCGACCTTGCCGCCGCCAAGGGCGTCGACGCCCTCGTCATCGACGGCGACCTCACCGAAAACGGCAAGCTGAGCGAATACCGCTGGCTCGCGGACGAGCTTTCGCGCCTTAATAACGTCCCGCACGTGCTCCCGGCCACGGGCAACCACGATATCCGCCTGCGCAATTTCAACACGACGGTCGAGACGTTCTCGTCGTTCTGCGAAACCGTGAACCCGGCGCTCAAGCTCGACAAGCTCTATTATTCCTACGTCGTCAACGGTTACACGTTCATCGTGCTCGGCTCCACCGAAACGGTGTTCGAGGAGGCCGCGATCAGCGACGGCGAGTTTTCGTTCCTCGACGCCGCCCTCGCCAAGGGCACTTCGGACGGTAAGCCCGTTTTCGTGTTCCTGCACCAGCCGCTCAAAAACGGCCACGGCCTGCCCGATTCCTGGGGCTCGCCGCTCCCGTACGCCGGGAGCGTGGGCAAGGACAGCGAGCGCCTCAGCTATATCCTCAACAAATATGAAAACGTGTTCCTGATCACGGGCCACCTGCACTCGGGCCTCGGCGACGCCAATTTCGAAGAGGTCGGCAAGGTCCACTGCCTCAACCTGCCGTCGATCGGCATCGTGTCGAAGGACGGCGGCTTCGAGGCCGCCGGCTGCGGCTACGTGATGGAGGTCACCGGTTCCGCCGTCACGTTCCGCGCCCGCGATTTCGCGTCCGGCCGCTATATGCCGCAGCTCGACCGCACGGTCGCGCTCGTGAAATGACCCGGGGGAGGGGATTCTTTTGGTCCGCCGCAGACAAACGAAGCTCTTCATCGCGCTCGGCGCCGTTTTCGTGCTCGTCATGGTCGCGCTCAATTTCAGCATGGTGAGCCCCGGCAAGCGCATTATCACGCTTAAAAGCTACTCTACGCCCGCCGACGCCTTTTACGCCCAGATCTCGTCCGACGCCGTGCCCGTTTCGAAGGACCTCGGTACGGTGAAGATTGACGATGATAACGCCGTCTACGTCGCCCTGACCGAGGACGGCAACGTGCTCGCCGCGCAGATGTGGGTCAGAAACGACCGGTATTTCTATCCCGGCGCGTTCCAGCTCGTGCCCGCGGATTCGCTCAAAAACGGCGAAGCCCCCGAGCCTATTGAGTCTTATACCTACGGCTCCGGCGGCAAATGCACGGGCGCGCTCACGTTCACGCTCTCGCTTTCCGAGCCCCAGGACGCTTCTCGTTTTGAAAAGCTCTACGGGGCGGGCGGCCTCGGCGTCGTATATCTGATTTGGCAAACGGCCCCGGCGGAATCATAAAAAACTTTCATAAAAAGAATCATTTTATTCTTGATTTCAACAAAACCCTGTGCTATACTTGCAAGGTACTACGCACGCGGGCCGATCGCGCGCGGTCCTGCGGGGGCGACCCCGTTCCGCCGTGAAACGAAGCCTGCGGAGGAAAAATAAAGGAGGAAACAACCAATGGCAGTAGTATCAATGAAGCAGCTGCTCGAAGCAGGCGTGCACTTCGGTCACCAGACCAGAAGATGGAACCCCAAAATGGCTCCCTATATCTTCACCGAGAGAAACGGGATCTACATCATCGACCTTCAGAAGACGGTCAAGAAGCTCGAAGAGGCTTACATGTTCGTGCGTGAAGTCTCCGCCAACGGCGGCGAGATCTTCTTCGTCGGCACCAAGAAGCAGGCGATGGATTCGATCAAAGAAGAGGCCGAGCGCTGCGGCATGCCTTACGTCAACGCGAGATGGCTGGGCGGCATGCTTACCAACTTCGTCACCATCAGACGCCGCATCAAGAGACTTGAGCAGCTCAAGGCGATGGAGACCGACGGCACCTTCGATCTTCTCCCGAAGAAAGAGGTCGCGAAGCTCCGCGTCGAGAGAGAAAAGCTCGAAAAGTTCATGGGCGGCATCGTCAACATGCGCCGTCAGCCCGCCGCGATGTTCATCGTCGACCCGCGCAAAGAGCGCATCGCCGTGCTCGAGGCCAAAAAGCTCGGTATCCCGATCGTCGCGATCGTCGACACCAACTGCGATCCCGATGAGATCGACTACGTGATCCCCGGCAACGACGACGCCATCCGTGCCGTCAAGCTGATCGCCGGTGCCATGGCCGACGCCGTGCTCGAAGGCCGTCAGGGCGAGCAGAACGCCCCCGAAGAGGCTCCCGCCGAGGAAGCCGAGGCTGCCGAATAAGCCGTAAAGCAATAAGCCCGTACAGCGTGCGGGCTTTCTTTGAAAAATAACAGGAGGAATATTACTATGGCGTTTACCGCAAAAGATGTTGTCACTCTCAGAGAAAAGACCGGCGTCGGCATGATGGACTGCAAGAAGGCGCTCCAGCAGGCGGACGGCGATATGGATAAGGCCGTTGAGATCCTTCGCGAGAAGGGCCTCGCCTCTCAGGCCAAAAAGGCGAGCCGCGTGGCCGCCGAAGGCACCATCGGCGTGTACGGCACTGCCGAGGCTTCCGCTCTCGTCGAGCTCAACTGCGAAACCGACTTCGTCGGCAACAACCCCGAGTTCAAGGCTCTCGCGAACCGCATCGCGAAGACCGCCGTCCTCGCCCGTCCCGCCGACGTCGAGGCCCTCAAGGCCGCCAAGATCGCCGACGGCGACGTGACCGTTGACGAGGCGATCCAGGAGCTCTTCCTCAAGATCCGCGAAAACCTGAAGCTGCGCCGCTTCGCGGTGGTCGAAGGCACCGCCGTTTCTTACATCCACGCGGGCGGTTCCGTGGGCGTGCTTGTGTCGTTCGACACCGACGCGGCCGACAAGCCCGAATTCACCGAGATGGGCAAAAACGTGGCCATGCAGGTCGCGGCCATGTCCCCCGAGTATCTCAGCAGCGACGAGATTTCCGCCGACGAACTCGCCAAGATGAAGAACATCACGATCGAGAGCGCGCTCAACAAGCCCGATACGCTCCCGAAGCCCATCCTCATGAAGGTCATCAACAAGGCCATCGCCGCCGGCAAGCTCGGCGAGAAGGACCTTGCCGCTTACGAGGCGGAGAAGAACAACAAGTTCCTCTTCAACTTCCTGTCCGAAGAAGCGATCGCCGCGTTCGCCGAGACCGCCGTCGCGGATAAGGATGAATACACGGCCGACCCGATCTTCGGCAAAGCCATCGAAGGCCGCATCAACAAGCAGCTCAAAGAGATCTGCCTGCTCGACCAGGCGTTCGTCCGCTCCGACGTGTTCGACGGCAGCGTGGGCGGTTATATTGCCAATGTCGCCAAAGCGCTCGGCGCCGACATCAAGGTCAAGGGCTTCGTGCGTTTCGCGAAGGGCGAAGGCATCGAGAAGAAAGAAGATAACTTCGCGGCCGAGATCGCCAGCATGGTGAAATAAGTTTTTCCCATAGGCCCCGTACGGTTCTGCCCGTATGGGGTCTTTTTCATCAAAACGGAGGGACCGGGAATGTACGAAAAATACGAACTGTGGGAGCCCGGGCGCGTCCCGCTTTATATCGAGGCCTTCGGGGGCGAGGCGCCCTACGTTGAGACCGCCCTGGTCGAAACGGGCAAGAATAACCCCGTGGTAGTCGTGGTGCCCGGCGGCGCCTACGTCGGCGTGTCGAAATTCAACGAGGGCTATCCCATCTGCGCCCTGCTCAACGCCGCGGGCTATTCCGCCGTCATGCTGACCTACCGCGTCAGGCCCTACGGCTATCCCGCGCAGCTCATCGACCTCAAGCGCGCCATCCGCTTCACGCGCTACCACGCGAAAGAATGGAATATCGACCCGAAAAAGGTCGGCGTCATCGGCTTTTCCGCCGGGGCGCACCTCGCCATGACCGGGGCGCTGGCGTTCGACTGCCCCACGCCCGAGGCCGGCGACAAGATCGACCGCCTCTCCGCGAGGCCTGATAACGCAGCCCTGTGCTACGGCGTGTGCTCGCTCGACCCCGCGATCACGCACGCCGAAACGCGCCGCGTGTTTCTCAACGGGACCGACGACGAGGCGCTCGAGCGGCGCTTCAGCGGCGAAAACATGGTCCGCTCCGACGCCCCGCCGCTGTTTCTGTGGCACACGGCAGAAGACAGAAGCGTGGACCCGCGCAACTCCCTGCGCCTTGCTGAGGCCTTCACCGCGGCGGGGCTGCCGATCACGCTGCACCTGTTCCCGCACGGCTGGCACGGCCTCGGGCTCGCGCACGAGTTCCCGCTCGCCCGCGAGTGGGGCAGACTCTACACCGACTGGCTCGACGAAGTGAACCGCCGCTGACATTATGAAAAAAAGACCGCTCCGGACATCCCGGAGCGGTCTCTTCATATTACATGTTTTACGAAAGACTCTGTTCGAGCCGTGCACGGATAGCCTTGATAAAAGCCTCCGAATCCGCAACCTCTTTGACTTCAATTTCGCTCAAAAGCGACAGGTCTTTGGTCATGACGCCGTCCTCCACCGTGTCGATGCTGGCTTTTTCGAGCCTGTCGGCGAAGTCGCAGAGGTCCGGCGTACCGTCGAGCTCGCCGCGCTTTCTCAGCGCCCCGGTCCACGCGAAGATCGTGGCGATCGGGTTCGTCGAGGTCTTCTCGCCCTCGCGGTAGCGGTACCAGTGGCGCGTCACGGTGCCGTGCGCGGCCTCGTATTCGAAGTTGCCGTCGGGCGACACGAGCACGCTCGTCATCATCGCGAGCGACCCGAAGGCGGTGCTCACCATGTCGCTCATCACGTCGCCGTCGTAGTTCTTGCACGCCCAGATAAAGCCGCCCTCCGAGCGGATCACGCGCGCCACCGCGTCGTCGATGAGGGTATAGAAATAGGTGATGCCCTTCTCTTCGAACGCGGCGCGGAACTCCTCTTCGTAGATCTTCTGAAAGATCTGCCTGAAGGTCCCGTCGTACTGCTTCGAGATCGTGTCTTTGGCGGAGAACCACAAATCCTGCCCGGTCGAAAGGGCGTAGCGCATGGCGCTGCGGGCGAACGAAGATATCGAGTCGTCGCGGTTATACTGCCCCTGCAGTACGCCGGGACCCTCAAAACCGAACACCGTTCGGCGCGTCTCGTTTCCCTCACCGTCGGTGAACACCAGCTCCGCCTTGCCGGGGCCCTCCACGCGGTATTCCGTGGCCTTATACACGTCGCCGTAGGCGTGGCGGGCGATCGTGATGGGCTTTTTCCACGTCTTCACCACGGGACGGATGCACGTCGTCGTGATCGGCGTGCGGAACACCGTGCCGTCGAGGATGGCGCGGATCGTCCCGTTCGGGCTCTTCCACATCTCCTTGAGGCCGTATTCCTCCACGCGCTGGGCGTTCGGGGTGATCGTGGCGCATTTCACGCCCACGTGCAGGCGCTTGATGGCGTTCGCCGCGTCCACGGTGATTTGGTCGTCGGTCTCGTCGCGGCGCGGGAGCCCCAGATCGTAGTATTCGGTCTTCAGCTCGACGAAGGGCGTCAGCAGCTCGTCCTTGACCATGCGCCACAGCACTCTCGTCATCTCGTCGCCGTCCATCTCCACGAGCGGCGTTTTCATTTCGATGCGCTTCACGTCCGGTTCCTCCTCTTGTAATAGTTCATCAGGCACCCGTCGAGCAAAATCTGCCGTTCCTTATCCGTGAGCCCCGAAAGCTCAAGCGGCAGGGGAGCGGCGCCGTCTTTTGTGATCGCCGTCGCCTCGATCTCGGTCTTTCCCTGTTCCACGGCGGCGCGGATATCTTTGAGCAGGATCCAGTCGCCGGTCTCGAACGGAAAGTCCTCTTCCTTCGTCGTCAGCGGCAATATGCCCCAGTTGATGCAGTTCGAGCGATAGCGCTTCGTGGCGAAGGCGCGGCAGAAGTTCGCGCCGCCGCCCAGCACCCGCTGGCACGATGCGGCCTGCTCTCTGGCGCTGCCGTCGCCCGGCATCACGGCGTAGATCGACGAGGCGATCCTTAGACCCTGCGTGTCCGCGAAGCCCGCCTTTTCGAGCGCGGCCTTCACGTTTTCGGGGACTTCTCCGCCCTCAAGCGCGTCGGCAAACGCCTTCGTCTCTTTCGTGCGCCCCACGTACGCGGGGTCGCGGCGCGAGAGCGTGAACTGCGACAGGCGCACGGGGTTCGAGCGGTAGCTCGAGGTCTCGCCCGAGGGGATCAGCTCGTCCGTCGTCGTCACGGGGTCCCTCAATACGCTGTCAAGCCGCAAAAGCAGATGCGCCGGCAGGGCGGGCTGCTCCGGCCACGGGGTGATGTTCGGCCCGTAGCGCAGCGCTTCGTCGGGGTCGGGCTTTCCGAAGCCGTTATACACCCGTTTTTGATACGGCTCCCTGTTGAATCTGTATTCATGTTTTTCCGGCAGTTCGTAGTCCACGTCCGCTGCGGAGGTCACGACGCCCCCGTTCGCGGCGGTGGCGGCGATGCTGCGCGCGTCCATCAGCAGGACTGCGCTCATCTGCCCGTCGGCGGGCTTGCTGCCCTCGCGGTTCGGGAAGTTCCTTGTCGAATGGCGGATCGAAAGCCCGCCGTTCGCCGGCACGTCGCCAGCGCCGAAGCACGGCCCGCAGAAGCAGGGCTTGAGCACGGCGCCGCTCTCAAGCAGCGAAGCCGCCACGCCCGTGCGCATGAGCTCTAAGTTCACCGGCATGCTCGACGGATACACCGAGAGCGAGAAATAGCCGTTGCCCGCGCCCCTGTTTTTGAGGATCGCGGCGGCCTCGGCGAGGTTGTCGTAGGTGCCGCCGGCGCACCCGGCGATCACGCCCTGATCGACCGCGAGCCGCCCGTTCACGAGCTTGTCCGTGAAGCGCATTTCGGCGCCGCAGCGCGAAAGCGCCTCTTTTTCGATTTGGCGCAATATGTCGCCGGGATTCGCGATGAGGTCCCTCAGCGTCACGGCGTTCGAGGGGTGGAACGGCAGCGCCGCCATCGGTTCGAGGCTTTCGAGGTCCACCTCGATCATCGCGTCGTACCCCGCGCCCTCTTTGACGCGCAGCTCTTTATAATCGTTTTCACGCCCGTGCGCGCGGTAGAAGTCCCGAACGGTCCCGTCGGTCTCCCACACCGAGCTCAGGCACGCGCACTCGGTGGTCATGCAGTCTGCGGCGAGCCTGAAATCCATCGAAAGGTTCCTGATGCCTGGGCCCGCGAATTCCATGATCCTGTTTTTCACGAACCCGCAGCCGTAGGTCGCGCCGCAGAGCGCGATCGCGAGGTCGTGCGGGCCCACGCCCTTGTTCGGCGCGCCCGTGAGCCACACCAGCGTCACCTCAGGCGCGGCGATGTCATAGGTATCATTTAAGAGCTGCCGAACGAGCTCGGGTCCGCCTTCGCCCACGCCCATCGTGCCCAGCGCCCCGTAGCGCGTATGGCTGTCGCTGCCGAGCAGCATACCGCCGGCCTTCGCCATGGCCTCGCGCGCGTACTGGTGGATCACCGCGAGGTTCGCGGGCACGTAAGCGCCGCCGAAGCGCTTCGCCGCCGAAAGCCCGAAGGCGTGGTCGTCCTCGTTGATGGTGCCGCCCACGGCGCACAGGCTGTTATGACAGTTCGTCAGCGTATACGGCAGCGGGAATTCCTCCATCCCCCCGGCCACCGCGGTCTGGATGATCCCCACGTACGTGATGTCGTGGCTGAGCATGCCGTCGAAGCGGATCGACATCCGGTCGGGGGCTTTAAGGCCGTCGTGCGCGCGCAGAATGCGATAGGCGATCGTCTTCTCGCGCCCGCCGGGGGCGGCGCCCTTCACGGGCAGGCCGTTTATTATCGTTACGGGATTTTTATGCAGGGTGATCATACTATCCCTCGCTTTCTTTTCTGTCAGTATAGCATACGGGGCGCGCCGTTTGCAATAGAAAACGCCGCTTTGCCCGAAAAACTCAAATTATCCCTTGCATTTCGGGGCAAAGTCCCGTATAATGAGAAAACAACGGACCTGAAAGGGGAGATCCACGTGTCAGATTTCCGCAGCCAACTTGCGGACTACGTGTCGTCGCTCGGCGACGACCTCAAAGCGTGCTACGCGATCGACTCGAATCCCTATATGGAGAGCAACGTCAAGCGGGGCCTGCGCAACGCCGACGGCACCGGCGTGCTCGCCGGGCTCACGAAGGTGGGCTCCGTGCAGGGTTACGCGGTCGAGGACGGCGCGCCCGTCCCCGTGCCCGGCCGCCTTTACTACCGCGGCATCAACGTGATGGACATCGTGGAATCGCACGCCGCCGCAGGCACCTTCGGTTACGAAGAGGTCTCGTTTCTGCTGCTGATGGGCCGCCTGCCCACCGAGGAGGAGCTTTCGAAATTCGACGAGATGCTCTCGCTCGCGCGCCAGCTGCCCGACGGCTTCACCGAGGATATGATCATCAAGGCGCCGAGCAAAAACGTGATGAACAAGCTCGCCCGCAGCGTATTGGCGCTCTATTCGTTCGACGACAACCCCGACGATATCTCCGCCGAAAACCTCATCCGCCAGTCGATCCTGCTGATCGGCGCGTTCCCCGTGATCGTGGCGAACGCCTACGCCGTCAAACGCCATTATTTCGACGGCAAGTCGCTTTATATCCACGTCCCGCGCGAGGAACTCTCGGTGTCCGAGAATTTCCTGCGCATCGTGCGGCAGGACAAGAGCTACACCGAGGACGAGGCGCACCTGCTCGACATCATGCTCATGCTCCACGCCGAGCACGGCGCGGGCAACAACTCCGCCTTCGCCTGCCGCGTGCTCTCGTCCACGGGCACCGATACCTACAGCGCGATCGCCGCTGCTGTCGGCTCGCTCAAGGGGCCTCTGCACGGCGGCGCCAGCAAGGCCGCGGTCGACATGTTCTACGACATCCGCGACCACCTCAGAGACCCGCACGACGACGAGGAGCTCGCTTCTTATCTCGGCCTCATCCTCGACGGCAAGGCCGGCGACGGCTCCGGCAAGATCTACGGCCTCGGCCACGCGATCTACACCGAATCCGACCCCCGCGCCATCCTGCTCAAAAAGCACGCCGGCATCATGGCCGAGGCGCACGGGATGGAAGAGGATTTCCGCCTCATGGCGTCCATCGAGCGCGTGGGCGGCAGGGTGCTGCAGCAGCGCAAGAATCTGCCGCATCCGCCGTGCGCGAACGTGGATATGTATTCCGGCCTCGTCTATCATATGCTGCGCATCCCCGACGACCTGCTCACGCCCCTGTTCGCGATCGCCCGCATCTCGGGCTGGTGCGCGCACCGCATCGAAGAGGTGCTCACGGGCGGCAGGCTCATCCGTCCCGCCTACCGCAGCGCCGCCGTCAAGCAGCCCTATATCCCGATCGAGGATCGCAAATAAAAAACGGACCGAAGGCAAACGTCTTCGGTCCTCATTCTTTTATGTAGTTCAGCCGAGCAGGGAAGCCGCCTCTTCGTCCAAAAGCAGCGTCACGTCCGGGTGCAGCTGCAAAATCGACGCCGGGCACTGCCGGGGCGAAATGTCGCCCTGCACGGTGTTTTTGATCGCCTCGGCCTTTTTCTTTCCGGTGGCGAGCAGCACGATCCGTTTCGCCGAAAAGATCGTGCCGATGCCCATCGTGATCGCGGCCTCCGGCATGGGGTTGTCGTCAAAATACCTTTTGTTCGCGTCGATCGTGCTCTTCGTCAGGCGCGTGACGTGCGTGCCCTTTGTGAACGCGTCGGCGGGCTCGTTGAAGCCGATGTGGCCGTTCCTGCCGATGCCTAAAACCTGCAGGTCGATCCCGCCCGCTTCTTTGATCGCCTCGTCGTAGGCGAGGCACTCGGCGGCAAGGTCCGGGGCGTTGCCGTCGGGGATGCGGGCGTTCTCGGGCGCGATGTCGATATGCCCGAAGAGATGCTCCCACATGAACGAATAATAGCTGTTCCTGTCGGCGCGCGGCAGGCCGCAGTATTCGTCCAGATTAAAGGTCTTCACCGCCCTGAAGCTCAGTTCCCCCGCGCGGGAACGGCGGATGAGCTCCTCGTACGCGCCCTCGGGCGACGCGCCGGTGGCAAGGCCCAGCACGGCGTCGGGCTTCTCTTTGATCAGGGTTTCGATCCCGTCGGCGCAGGCCGCCGAGAGGGAAGTATAGTCGCTGAAAACGCAAATCTTCATCTCTCTCACCTCGTCTTCTTCCGCCTAACAGTATAATATGAAAAAACGGACGAGTCAACAAAGATTTACGAAAATTTGCTTGTATTGACCGGGCGGCTGTGATAAAATGATTACAATACGTTCACGAAACAAGGAGTTCCGGTATGGAGCAAACGCTTCTCTCGCTCAGAAAACAGATCATCGAAAAGAATTTCGCGCGGCTCAACAGCATGCAGCTTCAGGCAGTGACCTCCGTGAACGGGCCGCTGCTTATTCTTGCCGGGGCCGGCAGCGGCAAGACCACAGTCCTCGTCAACCGCATCGCGTGCCTCATCCGTTACGGCAACGCCTATCATTCCGACGTTCTCGTGTCCCTCGGGCAGGAGGACCCCGAAGGCAAAATGCGCCGTTACCTGCAGGGCGACGCGTCCATTTTCGGCGAGATCGCGCCCATGCTCTCGGTCGACGCCCCCCAACCCTGGCAGATCCTCGCCATCACGTTTACGAACAAGGCCGCGAACGAGCTCAAAGAGCGCCTCGTGTCGATGCTCGGCGAGCCCGGCGACGAGATCTGGGCAAGCACCTTCCATTCCGCGTGCGTCAGGATATTGCGGCGCGAGGCCGACCGCCTCGGCTACACCTCGCATTTCACGATCTACGATACCGACGACACCAAGCGCGTGATCAAGGAATGCCAGCGGCAGCTGCACATCGACGACAAGATCCTCTCGCACAAAACGATCATGAATGAGATCAGCCGCGCCAAGGACGAGCTCACGGGCCCCGAGGACTATAACGTCAACGGCAAATACGGCCCCGACCCCAAGCGGCGCGACGTCGCCGCCGTCTACAAAGCCTACCAGAAGCAGCTCATGGAGGCGGACGCCATGGATTTCGACGACATCATCGTCAACACCGTGCGCCTGTTCCGCGAAAACGAGGACGTGCTTTCATATTATCAGCGGCGGTTCCGCTACATCATGGTGGACGAGTATCAGGATACGAACCACGCCCAGTACGTGCTCGTGTCGCTCCTGGCGGCCGCCCATCAGAACCTCTGCGTGGTCGGCGACGACGACCAGAGCATCTACAGCTTCCGCGGCGCGAACATCGAAAACATTCTCAGCTTCGAAAAGCAGTTCCCGGGCGCCGAGGTCATCCGGCTTGAAGAAAACTACCGCTCCACGCAGACGATCCTCGACGCGGCCAACGCCGTGATCGCCAACAACGAGGCGCGCAAGGGCAAGAACCTGTGGACCGCCAACGGCAAGGGCGACAAGATCGAGGTGCACGTCGCCGCCGACGACCTCGACGAGGGCCGCTTCATCGCCGACAGCGTGATCGACAAAAGCGCCGACGGGCGGCCGTTTTCCGATTTCGCGGTGCTCTACCGCACCAACGCCCAGTCGAACGTCATCGAGCGCGCCCTCGTTCGCGCCAGCGTCCCTTACCGCATCATCGGCGGCCATAGGTTCTACGACCGCAAAGAGATCCGCGACGCCGTGGCGTATCTCTCGGTCGTCCTCAACCATAACGACAACGTGCGCCTTCGGCGCATCATCAACGAGCCCAAGCGCGGCATCGGCGACACCACGATCAACAACGTGGCGTCCATCGCCTCGCTTCTCGGCGAGAGCATGTTCGAGGTCATGAAGCATGCCGACGAATACGCCCCCCTGTCGCGCAGCGCGGCGAAGCTCAGGCTCATCACCGAGATGATCGAGAGCTTTTCCGACATGCTCGGGCGGACGGCGATCGCCGAGGTCTACCGCGAGATCATGACGCAGACCGGCTACGTCGCGTCATTGGCGCAGGATCCCGAAACGAAAGAGGACCGCACCCAGAACCTCGACGAGCTCTATTCCACGATCGCCCGCTATGAAGAAGAAAACGGCGATAACGCCACGCTCGGGGGCTTTCTCGAAGAGGCGGCGCTGCAGAGCGACATCGACAATTACGACGAAACGCTCGAGACCGTCACCCTCATGACGCTCCATTCCGCCAAGGGCCTCGAGTTCCCGGTCGTGTTCCTGCCGGGCATGGAGAACGGCCTCTTTCCCTCTCAGCAGTCGATCGGCGACCCCTTCGAGCTCGAGGAAGAGCGCAGGCTTGCCTACGTCGGCATCACCCGCGCCAAAACGGAGCTCATCATCACCCGGGCCAACTCGCGCATGCAGTTCGGCAAGACCGTGTGGAACCCGCCCTCGGTGTTCCTTGAGGAGATCCCGCGATCGCTTCTCAACGATACCTCGCCCCGCCGCGCCTCCTACGGCGGCTTCGGCGGTTACGGCGGCTCCGGCTACGGCGGCGGTTGGGCCGCGAAGGGGAGCCGGAACCAATACGCGGACGATTTTTCGTCCTACGGCTCCAAATCTTCCTACGGCTCGTCTTCTTACCGTTCTCCCGATTCCGACCGCTTCGACGCGATCATCGGCAAAAAACCGGCGGCGGAAAAAGAACCGCCGGCCCCGGCTCAGAAGCTCGGGCCCGGCGATCGGGTCTCTCATAAAAAGTTCGGCGTCGGCATGGTGCTCTCCGCCGTGCCGCTGGGCAACGACGTATTGCTCGAGGTCGCGTTCGAAACGTCGGGCACCAAAAAGCTCATGCAAAAGGCCGCGCGCCTCGAAAAGCTCGGCTGATCAGTAGCTCGAAAACGGCGTCTGGTTCCCGATCCTGAAGCTCACCGCCTCTTTCTCACGGTCGAAGCGGTAGATGCTCAGTATCAATCCGATGCCGATATACACGCACAGGTTTGACGAACCGCCCGCCGAGAAAAACGGCAGCGTGATGCCCACCACCGGCAGCAGCATCAGGCACATCCCGACGTTGACCACGGTCTGAAACGCGATCATCGCCGCGAAGCCGAAGCACATGAGCCCCGCCCCGCCCATGCGGGCGCGCCTGCCCACGTGCACGGTGCGCAGCACTACGGCGAGGATGAGCCCCAGCGCGGCGGCGCAGCCGATGAGCCCCAGCTCTTCGCCGATGCAGGTGAAGATCATGTCGTTCTCCGCCTCCGGGATCATGTTGTCCACCTGCGTCAGCGCGCCGTGGAACAGCCCCTGCCCGGTCAGGCCCCCGCCCGTGATCGCCGCCATGCCGCGGTTCTGCTGCAGCATCACGTCGGCGTAGCGGTCAGGGTATATGAGCCCCAAGATACGGTCTTTTTGAATTGAATCAAACACGAACCGCCATATAAACGGCGCCCCGGCGATCAATATCGTTCCGGCGAGAAAGAACCATCGCAGTTTGATCCCGGCGCAGAACAGCATCACGGCCGAGATGAAGATGAACACCAGCGCACTGCCCATGTCGCCGGTGATCAGCACCAGCCCCGCGGGCACGGCGGCGTGAACGAGCAGCAGCGCGAGGTGGAAAATGCGGTCCAGCTTGTCCCGCACGAGCTCGAGGTGCATGCCGAACGTGATGATGAAGCCGATCTTCATCAGCTCCGATGGCTGAAAGAAAAACGACGTGCCGGGCACCTTGATCCACGTTTTCGCGTCGGGGCGCTCTGCGGGGCCCACGCCGATGAAAAACAGCAGCACCATCAGGCCGATGCACACCGCGCCCACGAACGGGAACAGCTTCGTGATGAAATTATAGTCGATAAACGACACCGCGAGGGCGAAAACAAGGCCGATGCCCACGGCGATCACCATGGCTCTGGCGTCACGCGGGATCGTCTCGCCCTCGGCCATGGCCGGGCGCGTGGCGGAATACACCATCACCACGCCGAAGATCGACGCGGCGATGCAGAACAGCAGCAGCATGAAATCCGTGCCGGTGACCGCATCTTTGATTTTACGGATCAGCGTTCTCATATCCGGGACGGGATGACCCCGTTTCCTTTCCGAAGATAACCCTATTATACTCAATCACGCCGTGTTTTTCAATAGCCGATTTGAAAGGAGGCAGCGGATTGCTCAAATTTTATTCATCAAGCGAAAACGACACCGTCCGCCTCGCCGAAGAGATCTGCCGCTCTGTCGGGCCGGGCGCGCTCGTGCTGTTCACCGGCGACCTCGGCGCGGGCAAGACCGCGTTCGTGCGCGGCGCGCTCAAGGCCTACGGCAATCCTTCGCACGTGTCGTCGCCCACGTTCGCCCTCGTGAACGACTACGGCGGCAGCCCGCACATCTACCATTTCGACCTCTACCGCATCCGCGACCTCGACGACCTCTATTCCACGGGCTTTTTCGACTATCTCGAAGACGACAGCATCCTGTTCGTGGAATGGAGCGAGCGCATCGCCGACGCGGTCGGGGCCTATTACGCCGACCGGATCGTCTCGGTCGATATATCCCGCACCGGCGAAGAGAACGGGCGCGTGATCACGGTGAAAGGAAGGGGATTCGATGCTGATACTGGGAATTGAGTCGTCCGCGGTCTCGGCGGGCGCGGCCCTGCTCAAAGACGGAAAACTGATCTCCGAAAGCTATCTGAACGTGGGGCTCACCCATTCCGAAACGCTTCTCGAGGTGATCGACACCTGCCTCAAAAACGCCGGGCTCACGGTAAACGACGTCGACGCCTTCGCGGTCAGCCGCGGGCCGGGCTCGTTCACGGGCATCCGCATCGGCGTGGCGGCGGTCAAGGGGCTTTGCTTCGGCACGGACAAGCCCGTCTACGGCGTCTCCACGCTTGAGGCGATGGCCTGGGGCGCGGCCCTCGACGCGTATCTTGTCTGCCCCGTGATGGACGCCCGCTGCATGCAGGTCTACAGCGCCCTGTTTTCGTGCGAAAACGGCAAACTCAATCGACTTCTGCCCGACGCCCCGCGCAAGCTCGACGAGCTTTACGCAGAACTCAAGGGCTTTTCCGGCACTCTGCTGTTCATCGGCGACGGCGCCGACCTCGCCGCGAAATATTTTTCCGACAAACCGGACGTAAAATATCGCGTTTTCCCCGAAATTTTTAAATTTCAGCGCGCCTGCGGTGTTGCATTTGCCGCAAACATCAGTTATAATAATGGGGATAAGGGCGAAAACGCGTCCGCGCTTACCCCCTCGTATCTGCGCCTGTCGCAGGCGGAACGCGAAAAGCAAAGGAGAACCACATGATCGCATTGAGTTCAGACCACGCCGGTTACCCGCTCAAAGAAGAGATCCGCGCCTATCTTGAGGCTTCGGGTATCGAATACAAGGACTGCGGGGCCTTCGGCACCGCGTCCGTCGACTATCCCGTGCAGGCGAAAAAGGCCTGCGACCTCGTGGCGGACGGCACCTGCGGCATGGCGATCCTCTGCTGCGGCACTGGCGTCGGGATGTCTATGGCGGCGAATAAGATCAAAGGCATCCGCGCCGCCTGCTGCACCGACTATTTCAGCGCCAAATTCACGCGCCTGCATAACGACGCCAACGTCCTCTGCCTCGGCGCGCGCGTGCTCGGCGCGGGCGCGGCGATCGAGCTCGTGAACGTCTTTCTGAACACGCCGTTCGAGGGCGGCGAGCGCCACCGCCGGCGCGTCGACCTTATGATGGCGCTTGAAAACGAATAAGATTTGCTTGCATAGAGAAAGGAGCCAACGTTATGTCCAAGATCACCATCACGAACCACCCGCTCATTCAGCACAAGCTGTCGATTCTGCGCGACAAGAACACGCCCTCGAAGCAGTTCAAGGAGCTCATCAGCGAGATCGGCATGCTCATGTGCTACGAGGCAACGCGCGACCTTGAGCTCATGGAGTGCGAGGTCGAAACGCCCATCTGCACCGCGAAGGTCAAAAAACTCTCGGGCAAAAAGCTCGCCATCGTTCCGATCCTGCGCGCCGGCCTCGGCATGGTGGACGGCGTCACGGCTCTGATCCCGTCCGCCCGCATCGGTCACATCGGTCTTTACCGCGACCCCGAGACCCTGCAGCCGGTCGAATACTACTGCAAGCTCCCGCACGATATCGAAGAGCGCGACGTCATCGTGGTCGATCCCATGTGCGCCACCGGCGGCTCCGCCGTGGACGCGATCTCGCTCATCAAAAAACGCGGTCCCAAGAACATCAAGTTCATGTGCACCATCGCCGCGCCCGAGGGCCTCAAGGCCCTGCAGACGGCGCATCCCGACGTGGATATCTTCTGCGCCGCCCTTGACGACTGCCTCAACGAGCACGGCTACATCGTGCCCGGCCTCGGCGACGCCGGCGACCGCATCTTCGGCACGAAATAAGTTTCCTTTCATAATAACAAACCGCCTCTGCCGTTGGGCAGGGGCGGTCTTTCTCATTTTTCAGTGATCATTCTTCGATCACGCCGACCACGTCGTTTTTCGCCGCTTCGGTGATCTTCACGCCGAGGATCTTTCCGGCGAGGTCCGCGTCCGTTTTTACGCGCACCGGGGTATAGTTTTCGCTGTACCCGCGCATAAAGCCGTTTTTCGGCGTCTCGAACAGCACGCTCTGTGTTGACCCGACCGAAGCGCGCAGGAACTGAGTTCTGACTTCGTCGCAGGCCTCCTGCAGGACCTTGCACCGACGCGCCTTTTCCTCTTTCGGGATCTGCCCGTCCATCTTCGCGGCGGGCGTGCCCTCGCGCGCGGAGTAGGGGAACACGTGCACCTTCATGAAGCCCGTTTTCTTCGCGTATTCCACGGTCTCGAGAAAATCCTCCTCCGTCTCGCCCGGAAAGCCGCAGATGATGTCCGTGGTCAGCGACAGCCCCGGGAAGGCCGCCTTCAGCTTTTCGCACAGGGCGGTGTATTCGGCGGTGTCGTAGTGGCGGTTCATCGCCTTGAGGATCCGGTCGCAGCCGCTTTGCAGCGACAGGTGGAACTGCGGGCAGAACTTTTTGAACGTCCGCATCTCGCCGATCACTTCGTCCGTCAGGTGGTCCGGTTCGAGCGACCCGAGGCGCACGCGTTCGATGCCCGGCGTCTCTTCGGCAAGCCGCAGCGCGTCGGCGATTGTGCCCGACGTGTCAAGGCCGTAGGCGGAGAGGTTGATGCCCACGAACACGACCTCTTTATAGCCGTTGCGGGCGATCTCCGTGAGCTCCGCTCTGATCTCCTCCGGCGCGCGGGAGCGCGAAAAGCCGCGGCTCTTCGGAATGATGCAGTAAGAGCAGTAGCGGTTGCACCCGTCCTGGATCTTGATGAACGCCCGCGTGTGCCCCTCGAACGCCGCCGCGCCGAAGCCGCTCTGATAACCGTCGCGCCTGCCGTGGGGCTCCACCGCGATCAGCCGCTCGCCGGTCTCCTGAAAGCGCGCGATCGCCTCCGGCAGCATGAAGCCCGTCTTGTTGCCGAGGATGATATCCGCCTCGGTCAGGGCTTTCAGCTCGTCCGCGTAGGCCTGCGGATAGCAGCCCGTGAGCACGGTCACCGCGCCGGGCGCGCGCCGCCGGACGCTGCGAAGCTCCTGCCTCGATTTGCGGCTCGCCTCGGCCGTCACGGTGCAGGAGTTGACGATATACACGTCCGCTTCTTCTTCGGGCGGAACGGTCTCAAAGCCCCCGTGCTCCAGCATGAGGCGCATGGCGTTGGATTCGTATTGGTTTACCTTGCACCCGAGGGTGATGAACGCAGCTTTCATGGTTTTCTCCCGATCCGGATTTCTTTTTCCAGTATAGCCGATTCTTCGGCAAATAGCAAGCGTTGGACGCTCATTTTTTTGCGCCGCCGGGCATATCCTGAAAACGGAGGTATGCCTATGAAACCCACCGCAAAACGCCTTGTATCGCTCCTGCTCTCCGTCTGCCTTTTCTGTCTGTTCCCCCTGTGTCCCGCGTTCGGCGACGGTACCGCCCCCGCGCCCGACCCCGCCGTCGAGACCGCCGCCGACGCCGCGGGCCCCGCCGTCAAAGCCAAAGCGTGGGCGCTGATGGATCTTAACACCGGCACGCTGCTAACTGCCGAAAACGAAAACGAGCGGCTTTATCCCGCGTCCGTCACGAAGATCATGACGCTTCTGCTCGTCTGTGAGGCGATCGAAGCGGGCCGCCTCTCGCTCGACGCCGTTTTAACCTGCTCCGATACCGCCGCCGCGAAGGGCGGCAGCCAGATCTGGCTCGAGCCGGGCGAAGAGATGAGCGTGCGCGATCTCTTAAAGGCCGCCTTCGTCTACAGCGCCAACGACGCCTGCTGCCTGCTCGGCGAGGCGGTGTCCGGCAGCGAAGAGGCGTTCGCGGACGCCATGAACCGCAAGGCCGAGGCGCTGGGCATGACGAACACGCATTTTGATAACTGCACCGGCCTCGACGACGACACCTCTACCCACCTCACCACGGCCTACGACGTGGCGCTCATGTCCCGGGCGCTCATGCGCTACGATATGGTGCGCGACTACACTGGCATCTGGATGGACGAACTGCGCGGCGGCAAAACGCAGATCGTGAACACCAACAAGCTCATCCGCTATTACCGCGGCGCCACCGGCCTCAAGACCGGCACCACGAACAAGGCGGGCTGCTGCGTCAGCGCCACCGCCGAGCGCGACGGCCTTTCGCTCGTGGCGGTTGTCCTCGGCGCCGGGAACTCCGACGACCGATTCAACGGCGCGCGGGCGCTGCTCGACTACGGCTTCGCAAACTACGAGCTCTACGAGCCCGCCGTACCGGCCTCCCTCATCCCGGACGTCGCCGTCGCGCACGGCGTGGACGACTGTGTTGCTCTCGCGCCCGAGCCCATGCCGGCACAGCTTCTGAGAAAGGGGCAGGGGAGGGGCGTCACCCTCAAGGTCGAAACCGTCGGCACGATTGAAGCGCCGGTCGAACAGGGGCAGAAGCTCGGCACGATCACCTTCTTTTCTGACAGCCAGGCGCTCGTCTCGTTCGATCTGATCGCGCAAAACAGCGTGCCGAAGCTCGGCTTTTTCGGGGCGCTCGGCCGCATTTTCGGCGCGGCGGCGTGAAAATCCGAAAAAAACGCAAAAAGTGTGTTTTCCGTATTGAAAAAAATGAGTTTTTAGTGTAGAATATACTAAATATTACTTTTTGTTGACTCCGGAGGATACATAAACATATGGCAATCACACTCAACTGCCGCTACCTCGACCGGTTTGTTTCAGAACAGGATCTCGCCGCCGTCGCCCCCGAGGCGGACGCGGCGCGCGCCTGCCTTTACGAGAACCGCGAAACGGCCGCGGGCAGCGCCTATCACGGATGGCTCACGCTCCCGCGCGATTACGACCGCGGCGAGTTTGCCCGCATCAAGGCGGCCGCCGCGAAGATCCGGTCCGACAGCAAGGCCCTCGTCGTGATCGGCATCGGCGGGTCCTATCTCGGCGCGCGCGCCGCGATCGAATTCGTCCGTTCCAAAAACTACAACCTCGTCGTGAAGGACGCGCCGCAGATCTTTTTCGTCGGCAACTCCATCTCTCCCACCGAGCTGTCCGAGGTGCTTGAGATCTGCCGCGGCTGCGATTTCTCGGTCAATGTGATCTCAAAATCCGGCACCACCACCGAGCCCGCGATCGCGTTCCGCCTCTTCAAAAAACTCATGGAAGAGAAATACGGCAAGGCCGAAGCCGCCGGCAGGATCTACGTGACCACCGACCGCGCGAAGGGCACGCTCAAGGCGCTCGCCGACAGCGAGGGCTACGCCGAGTTCGTTGTGCCCGACGACGTGGGCGGCCGCTATTCCGTGCTCACCGCCGTGGGGCTGCTGCCGATCGCCGCAGCCGGCGTCGATATCGACGCCCTGATGGCCGGCGCCGCCGCGTCGATGGAGAAGTATGCCGAGCCCGACCTCTTCAAAAACGACTGCTACCGCTACGCCGCGATCCGCAACATCCTTTACCGCAAGGGCAAAATGATCGAGCTCATGGTCTGCTACGAGCCCGACTACACCCTCATGAACGAGTGGTATAAGCAGCTCTTCGGCGAAAGCGAGGGCAAAAACGGCAAGGGCCTGTTCCCGGCGTCCGTCATTTGCTCCACAGACCTCCATTCCATGGGGCAGTACATCCAGCAGGGCAGGCGGCACCTGTTCGAGACCGTTGTCACGTTCAAAGAGCCCAAGACCGACGTCACGATCGAAGCTTCCGCCGACAACGCCGACGGCCTCAACTTCCTCGCGGGCAAAACGCTGTCCTACGTCAACCGCAAGGCGTTCGAGGGTACCGTGCTCGCGCATACCGACGGCGACGTGCCGAACGTGGTGATCGAGCTCGATAAAATGGACGCCTATAACCTCGGCGAGCTCTTCTACTTCCTCGAGAAGGCCTGCGCCGTGTCGGGCTACATCCTCGGCGTGAACCCCTTCGACCAGCCCGGCGTCGAAAGCTATAAAAAGAATATGTTCGCCCTGCTCGGCAAACCCGGCTACGAGGCGCTCGCCGCCGAGCTTCAGAGCAGGTTATAAGAAAAAGAAAGGATCGACAAGTTATGGTAAAGCTTTTAATCGGTGAAAAGGGCAGCGGCAAGACCAAAAAGCTGCTCGACGAGGTCAACAGCGCGCTTGCCAATTCCAAGGGCAACGTCGTGTGCGTCGAAAAGGACGATCTTCTCCGCTATCAGGTGAACTTCCGCGTACGCCTGCTGGCCGCGGCGGACTACGGCATCAGCGGCTACGATGCGTTCTACGGTTTCCTCAGCGGCCTTTGCGCGGGCGATCACGACGTCACGGACATCCTCGTGGACGCCACGCTCAAGATCGGCGGCAAAGACTACGAGCAGCTCGCACAGTTCATGCAGAAGATCTCGCGTCTGTCGGATCTCACCGACACCACGTTCACCTTCACCGTGTCCACGGACAAAGAGAACCTGCCCGAAAGCATCCTCAAGACCTGCACGATCCTCTGATCGGGGCGGGAAAGCGGAGAAAACCCGATTTTTCGGAAAAATAGTTGTTGACAAACGCCCGATGAGATAATATAATATATCGTGCGTTTATTCACAGAATCGATATCTTCGGAGGAACCGGGCCGTGTATCTCGAACTGGATGCGATCTTTCACCGCGAAGGCGCGGGCAGGGAATTCGATTATGTTTTCCCGCTCGAAGACGAGCTGATCGCTTCCGACGTGCACGTGAAGGGCTCGGTTGTCAACAAGACCGGCATCGTCACGCTTGAGGCCCAGGCTGATTACACGCTTTCGGCCGTGTGCGCGCGGTGCGGCGCGCCGATCGGAAGGCCCGTCGAAGTTCCCGTGCGGCACACGCTGGTCGAACCCGCCGGCGCGCCCGAAGACGCCGACGATCAGGATGATGAAATGATCGTGGTCGACGGCGAGAAGCTCGATCTTGACGAGCTCATCGGCGAAGAAGTGTTCCTCGCCATGCCCTACCGCTTCCTCTGCTCTGAGGACTGCAGGGGGCTGTGCCCGCAGTGCGGCGCCGACCTGAACCTCGGTCCCTGCGCCTGCAAACCCGTGATAGACCCGAGATGGGCCGCGCTCGCCGACCTCATCTGACGACGTACATTTTAGGAGGATAATACAAAATGGCAGTACCTGCAAGAAGAGTTTCCAAAGCAAGAAGAGACAAGAGACGCAACAATCTCTGGAAGATCTCTGCGCCCGCGATCGAAAAGTGCCCCAAGTGCGGCGAATATAAAGAGGCTCACAGACTGTGCAAGGCCTGCGGCTACTATAACGGCCGTCAGGTCATCGAAGTCGAAGACTGATCCCGTTTCCTTTATGACCGCAACAAGGCAAAGAGCGTAGGTGGAGAAGGCTTTCTTCCCCGCCTTTTTGCCGTTTACAAGAAGAGATTTTTTCTATGGCTGTCGAGATTTCCGGCGTGCTCGCGGGCTCCGTTTGCGAGAAAAAGGGCGTCCGCGCGGGCGACAGTTTAATATCCGTCAACGGAAACGAGATATCCGACGTGCTCGACTACCGTTTCTACTGCGACGACGACAAGCTGCGGCTGGTGTTCAGAAAAGCCGGCGGCGGCGAAAAGCATTTTAAAGTGAAGGGCCTGTCGTCGCCGGACGAGCTGGGGCTGACATTTAGCACTTATCTCATGGACCGGCAGCGCAGCTGCAAAAACAAATGCGTGTTCTGCTTCATCGACCAGCTCCCGAAGGGGCTGCGCCCGTCCCTTTATTTCAAGGACGACGACGCGCGCCTGTCGTTCCTGTTCGGCAACTACATCACGCTCACGAACCTGACCGATCACGACGTCGAGCGCATTATCAAGATGCACATAAGCCCCGTCAACGCGTCGGTGCATACCATGAACCCCGCGCTTCGCGTCGAAATGATGAAAAACCCGCACGCGGGCGAGGCGCTCAGATACCTTTACCGCTTTTCCGAGGCGGGCATCCGCCTCAACGCCCAGCTCGTGCTCTGTCCGGGCCTCAATGACGGCGAAGAGCTCATCTATTCGCTCGAAAAGCTTTCCGAGCTCAAAAGCCTGCAAAGCATCGCCGCCGTGCCGGTGGGCCTTACGAAATACCGCGAGGGGCTCTATCCGCTCCGAAAGTTCACGCCGGCCGAAGCTTCGGCCGTGATCGACGCGATCGACGCCTTCAACGAGCGGATCGTTTCCGAAGGGCGTGAGAAGCTCGCGTTCCCGTCGGACGAATTCTATCAGCTCGCGGGCAGGGAGCTGCCCGGTTACGACTACTACGGCGATTTCCCGCAGCTCGAAAACGGCGTCGGCATGCTCACGCTCATGCGGCACGATTTTTACGAGCTTCTGAACGAGGCCGCGGGCGACGCCCGTCCCCGCCGCTTCGGGCTCGTCACGGGCTTCGCCGCCAAAGACCTCATGGAGGAGCTCGCCGCCGCGTTCTGCGAAAAGTTCACCGCGAGCCGCATCGCCGTCTACGCGGTCGACAACCGCTTTTTCGGCCCCGACATCACGGTCGCGGGCCTGCTCACCGGGCAGGATATCCTGCGTTATTTCCGCGAAAAAGGGGAGTATGAGCGCACGCTCTGCTTCCCGTCCGCCATGTTCAAGAGCCGCGGGGAGCTCATCTTCCTCGACGACGTGACCAAAGAGGACGTCGAGCGGGCGCTCGGCGTCGAGGTCGTCGTTTCCGACTGCAGCGCCGACGGCCTCTTCGGCCTGTTCGAATCGTTTGGAAGCTGAACCTTCGCTTCCGGGAGGGATCCTATGTCGAAACCCATCGTTGCCATCGTAGGGCGGCCGAACGTCGGCAAGTCCACGCTGTTCAACAAGCTGGCGGGCAAGCGCCTCGCGATCGTGGACGATCGCCCCGGCGTCACGCGCGACCGGCTTTACGCCGACTGCGAGTGGCTCAACCGTCATTTTCTGATCGTCGATACCGGCGGCATCGAGCCGTATTCCGACGATCTTATTCTGTCGCAGATGCGAAAGCAGGCCGAGCTCGCGATCCGCAGCGCCGACTGCATCATCCTCGTCGTGGATATCCGCAGCGGCGTCACGGCGTCCGACAGCGAGGTCGCCTCGATGCTCATGAAAAGCTCGAAGCCCGTGGTGCTCTGCGTCAACAAGTGTGACACCGTGGGCGACGTGCCGATGGAATTCTACGAGTTCTATAACCTCGGCCTCGGCGACCCCGTCGCGGTCTCCGCCGTGCACGGCCACGGCACCGGCGACCTGCTCGACGAGGTATTAAAACACCTGCCCGAAGAGACCGACGAAGCCGAAGAGGAGGACGAGGGCATCCGCGTCGCGATCATCGGCAAGCCGAACGTCGGCAAATCGTCGCTCGTCAACGCCCTGTGCGGCGAAGAGCGCATGCTGGTGTCCGATATCGCCGGCACCACGCGCGACGCGTCCGACACGCTGGTCGAGAACGAACACGGCCGCTTCGTGTTCATCGACACCGCGGGTCTCAGGCGCAAATCGAAGGTCGACGACCGCATCGAGCAGTTCAGCGTCATGCGCGCCGTGATGGCCGTGGAGCGCGCGAACGTCTGCGTCATCATGATCGACGCCACCGAGGGCTTCACGGAGCAGGATTCCAAGGTCGCCGGCATCGCGCACGAGGCGGGCAAGGCCTGCATCATCGCCGTCAACAAGTGGGATGCCCTCGAAAAAGACGGCAAGACCATGGATTCCTACCGCAAAAAGCTGATGGACGACTTTTCGTTCATGTCCTACGCGCCGATCATCTTCATCTCCGCCAAGACCGGCCAGCGGCTCGACCGGCTCTACGAGCTCATCAAGTTCGCCGACGACCAGAACGCCACGCGCATCCCCACGGGGCGGCTCAACCAGGTTCTGGCGGACGCCACCGCCCGCGTGCAGCCGCCCACGGACAAGGGCAAGCGCCTCAAGATCTTCTATATCACGCAGGCCTCCACCCGGCCGCCCACGTTCGTGGTGTTCGTCAACAAGGCGGACCTCTTCCATTACAGCTACCAGCGCTACATCGACAACCGCATCCGCGAGGTGTTCGGCCTCGAGGGCACCCCCACGCGCTACATCGTGCGCGAACGCGAGCAAAAATAAAAAATTCCGAAAAAAACCGGCCTCCGGGCCGGTTTTATCTTTTTTAAAGGCGCGCCCGTTATACTTAGATAACAAATAAGACAAAATTTCTAAAAATATTATAATAAAATATATTGTCAAAGACCCAACTCTGTGATACAATATGATATTAAGAGTATCTTTACCTTATCGCTTTTAACGGAGATGATGAACTTGCAGGATCTGACCCGACTCTCCCGGCCCGAACTCGCCGCTTATGCCGACGGCCTCAGGGCCGAATACCTCAAATATAAAGCGCAGCCGCTGGGCATCAACATGGCGCGCGGCAGGCCCGCGCCCGACCAGCTCGACCTGAGCGACGATCTGTTCAACGTCGGCAGCGAGCAGGTCGGCTTCTATTCCGAAGACGGGTCCGACTGCCGCAACTACGGCAATCTCTGCGGCATCGTCGAGGCAAGGCGCCTGTTCAGCGAGGTGTTCGGTGTGCCGATCGAAAACGTGATCGCCTGCGGCGCCTCGAGCCTGAACCTCATGTTCGATTTCTTTGCCCAGTGCTGCTATCTCGGCGTCGGCGGCAACCCGCCGTGGAAAAAGCAGGGCAATGTGAAATACATCGCCGTCGTGCCGGGCTACGACCGCCACTTCGCCATCGCCCAGTTTTTCGGCGTGGAGCTCGTCAGCGTACCGATGACGCCCACGGGCCCCGATATGGACCGCGTGCGCGAGCTCGTGAAGGACCCGCTCGTCAAGGGCATGTTCTGCGTGCCGAAATACTCGAACCCCGACGGCACGGTCTATTCCGACGAAACGGTCGACGCCATCGCCGCCCTCAGACCCGCCGCGCCGGACTTCCGCGTGATCTGGGACGAGGCCTATCAGATGCACGACCTCTACGAAAAATCGCCCGAACAGCTCAATATCTTCGACGCCGCTCTCAAATACGGCAACGAGCGCAACTTCGTGGCGTTCGCCTCCACCTCGAAGATCACCTTCGCGGGCGCGGGCGTCGCGGCTATGGCGGCGAGCGAAATTACCCTCCAGGAGATCCTCGCCCGCCTGACCGTACAAATCATCAGCTACAACAAAGTAAACCAGCTTAAACATTCTTATCTTTATAAGACCAAGGCCGACCTCGAGGCGCAGACCCGCCGCCACGCCGAGATCCTCCGCCCGAAGTTCGACACGGTGATCAAAGGCCTCCACGAGGGGCTCGACGGCGCGGGCGTCGCCGATTTCACCGAACCGCGGGGCGGCTACTTCATCAGCCTCAACGTCAACGTCGGCTCCGCCAGGCGCGCAGGGGAGCTGTGCAAGGCCGCCGGCCTCACGCTCACGCCCGTCGGCGCCACCTATCCCTACGGCGTCGACCCGAACGACGCCAACATCCGCATCGCGCCCTCGTGCCCGAGCGTCGCGGAGCTCGAAGAAGCCACCAAGCTTCTCACGCTGGCCGTGAGGCTCGCGGCGTGCGAAGAGCTGCTCGGCGAAACAAAGGAGGCGGCGCCATGATCCGCATCGGCCACGGCTACGACGTGCACCGCTTCACGCCCGGCAGGCCGCTGATGCTCGGCGGCGTGCGCGTGCCTTACGAATACGGGCTCGACGGGCATTCCGACGCCGACGTATTGCTGCACGCGATCTGCGACGCCCTGCTCGGCAGCCTCGCCCTCGGCGACATCGGCAAGCATTTCCCGGACAGCGATCCGGCTTATCACAACATCGAAAGCATCAAGCTTCTGGCCGCGTGCGCGGCGCTCGTCAAAGAGCGGGGATATTCCGTCGTGAACGTCGACGCGACGGTGATCGCCCAGAAACCGAAGCTCGCTCCTTTTATCGACGATATGCGGCAAACGATCGCCGCCGCACTTGGCACCGACGCCTCGTTCGTCAGCGTCAAGGCCACAACCGAAGAGGGGCTCGGCTTCACCGGGGCGCTCGAAGGCGTCGCGGCGCACGCCGTGGCGCTCGTTCAAAACAACGAATGATCCTGTGGGAGGGAAACATATGGCATTTGAAATGATAGCACAGGCTTTCCAAACCTTTTTTCTGCGGCTCAAAGACGTGTTCCTGAACTTCAAGCCGTTCCCGGATATCCTCGATATCCTGCTCGTGACGATCATCATCTACGCGGTGATCGTGCAGCTGCGCAAAACGCAGTCGATCCAGGTCATCAAGGGGATCGTCGCCGTCGCCCTCGTTTACGGGATCGTTTCGCTGCTCGACATGCCGGCCAGCACCTATCTCTTCAGCCGGCTGTTCAACGACATCATCCTGATCTTCATCATCCTGTTCTCGGGTGAGATCCGGCAGGCGCTCGAGCGTATGGGCCGGGGCAAATTCCATAAGAACCTGCCCTTCTTCAACCGCTCGCAGGAAGACGCCTCGGTCGACGCGATCAACTCCGTGTGCCGCGCCTGCGGCGCCATGAGCAGAAGCAAGGTCGGTTCGCTCATCCTGTTCCAGCGCGACACGCTGCTCGGCGATCTCACGAAACAGGCCGTGATGATCGACAGCGAGACTACCTTCGAGATGCTCTGCTCCATCTTCTATCCCAAGGCGCCCCTGCATGACGGCGCCGTGATCATCAAGGACGGGCGCATCGTTGCCGCCCGCTGCGTGGTCCCGATGAAAAACGACCGCGTGATGGGCGAGGGCTTCGGCACCCGCCACCGCGCGGCGCTCGAGGCGAGCCTCAATTCCGACTGCGTGGCCGTGGTCACGAGCGAAGAGACCGGCATCATCTCGGTCGCGGTCGAGGGCACGCTCAAGCGCGGCATCACCGACAGCGAGCTGCGCGAGGTGCTCAGCGGCTACCTGCTGAACGGCGCGGGCGGCAAGCGGCTCCTGAAGGGGCTCAAAGACAAAAAGAAGGGCTACGGGGCCGATAAACCCGCCGCCGGGCCCGTATCCGAAGAACCTCAGGGAGAGGAGGATGGCACCGATGCGTAAACGCGACAACGAAACCAAAGAAAACAGACGCAGGTTCCTCGACCGGAACTATATCGTGTTCATCCTGTCCCTCGTCATCGCCGTCATTCTGTGGATCGGCGTGTCCATGTTCCAGACCACCGAGGTCGACATGACCTTCCAGAACATCCCCGTGCGCGTCCCGTTCGAGGGCAGCATGCCCGCGAACAACGGCCTTGAGCTCTTCGGCGAGACCGAATACACCGTCGACGTCACGGTATCCGGCAAGAGCTATATCCTCAACGACAGCAACTTCTCCTCCAAGCTCGAGGCTGCCGTGTCGCTGTCCAACGTGCGCGACGCCGGCACCTACACCCTGCCCGTCATCGTGACCTGCTCCGATACGAACGTCGAGATCACCAACGTCACGCGCGCCACGGTTTCGCTCTATTTCGACGAAACGATCGAGCGCGACTACGAGGTCGTTGAAGAGATCGTCGAAAAAGAGGGCTACGAGCTGCCCGAGGGCTACACGCGCGAGAACCCGCGCCTGAGCACCGACACCGTCACGCTCGTCGGCCCGTCGCTCGAGATGGGCAGGATCTTCTCGGTGCGCGCCAGAGTGGAGCTCGACAAAGAGCTCACCGGCACCGAGAGCTTCCAGAGCGAGATCATGTTCTACGGCAGCAACTCCGTCCTGCTCACCCGCTCGCAGGTGCAGAACGTCACGGTCAAAAACGAGGACGGCGTCACCGTCACGCTCCCGGTCAGCATCACCACCACGCTCAAGCCCACGGTCGATTTCACGGGCCTGCCGGCGTATTACCGCCAGCATCCCGTCGAATACACGACCGATCCGGACATGCTTACCGTCATCATCCCGGCCAACGACAGCGACACCTTCAACGCCAAAGAGATCAAGATCGGCACGATCGATTTCAGCGAGATCGACAACGTCTCGCGCGACTACACCTTCTCGCTCGAGGGGCAGAACTACACCTTCCGTGAAGAGACCAAGTCCGTGCGCGTGCACATCGACATGAGCTCTATGGCCAAGCGCTGGCTCACCGTCGCCGTCGACCTTACCGACGTTACCATGCCCGAGGGCGCCGAGCTTGTCACGCAGTCGATCAGCAGCGTGCAGGTCATCGGCCCCGAGGCGAGCGTGATGGCGCAGGGCATCGGCAACGACGAGGCCTACGCCGTCCCGCAGCTCGACGACGTCGAGCTCCACGCGGGCGTCAACACCGTGCCGGTCAAGATCTATCTCAGAACGCTCACCGACGCCTGGGTCCGCGGCACCTATTCCGTCGAGATCCGGGTCACCGAATAACCTGTCAGAAAAACCCGAAAGGAGGTGCGGAGGATGAAACGCAGATCTGTTCTCGCGGCCGCGGTCGCCGTTTTGCTGCTGCTCACGGCGGCGCTGTCCTCCTGCACCGTTTTCGAGGATTTTTCGCCCGAATCGCTGCTCAAATCCCCGAAGCTCACGGGCGCCGACGCCCAGATCCAGGCGGTCTTCGAAGAGGCCGTCGGCACGAACGTCGTGCTCGTGAACCCCGTCAGCGGCGACTACCGCACCTCATATCTCAGGTACGACGTCGATAAGGACGGCGCCGAAGAGATCCTCGTGTTCTACGCGAAAGAGGAGTCCCGCGCCGAGCTGCACATCCATTTTCTCAAGCAGAGCAACGGCGCGTGGTACTCGGTGGGCGACGTTTCGGGCAGCGGGAGTGAGATTTACCGCATCGAGTTCTGCGACCTCGACCAGAACGCCGGCGACGAGATCGTCGTCACGTGGACGGTCTCGGATTCCCGCCGCAACAAGACTCTGTCGGTCTACCGCCTCGCCGGGGGCAACCAGATCCCGCGCATCCCGCAGCTCGTGGCGCTGCAGGTCTTCGACTATCTTCTGCTCGACGTCGACCGCGACGGCCAGACCGAGCTCATCTATTTCTTCGACGACAGCACCGATCCCACCAAGCCCTTCACGGCGAGCCTCATCAAATACGTGTCCGACGAAACGCCGGGCTTCCGCCCGCTGTGCCAGGTGCAGCTGTCCGAAGACGTCGAGGCGCCCGAGCGCGTCACGTTCGACAAACGGTCCGACCACTGCTGCGTCTACGTCGACTGCCGCCGCGCCGACGGCCGCTATATGACCGAGATCCTCGACTACGTCTACGCGCCGAAGGTCTCCGAGGCGGACCTGAGCCCCGATGATACCGTCGCCCCGCCCGAGGGCAGCTCCGAGCCCGAAACGCGGGAGGCACAGCCCGAGCAGCCTGCTGAACCCGCACCCGAATCGCGCGTGCTCCTGCGCCCCATTGCCGAAGACGGCGCGTATCTCTGCGAACAGACGCTGCGCGCGTCCGCGACCTGGTGCGAAATCGACGAGTCCGTCAAGGGCGAAAACGAGCCGCAGGTGCTCATCCCCGCGATGCGCGAATACGCGGGCTCCGTGCTGACCGACGTCGAGGGGCGCGAAGACACGCCGATGTATTATATCTCCTACGAACGCTTCGACGGCGCGGCGCTTTCGCCGTCCGGCAGGGCGGTGTTCTGCGATCCCGGCATGCGCTGGTCCTTCCGGCTCGACATGTTCCTCGGCATTTACGCCGCGGTCTACGACCAGGCGGAGGATACGCTCAGCTTCTTCTCGCCCGACAGCCGCAAAAAGCCCGTGCTCACCGTCAATTTCCCGCAATATAAAAACGGCGACGTTACCCAGAGCATCGTCATCTCCGACTCCGCGCCGGAGTGGATCACCGGGGAAGCCGTCCGCAAAATGATCAAGATATTCTAAGGGGGAGTCGATATGAAAAGGATCCTTGTCGCGGAGGACGAAAAATCCATCCGCGAGTTCATCGTCATCAACCTCAAGCGCAACGGCTTCGAGGTCTACGAGGCCGAAAACGGCCAGCAGGCGCTCGACATCTACAACGAGTTCGGCGGCAACATCGATATCGCCCTGCTCGACATCATGATGCCCGTGATGGACGGCCTCGAGGTCTGCAAGCAGCTCAGAAAAAAGAGCAGCACGATCGGCATCATCATCCTCACCGCGAAAACGCAGGAGATGGATAAGGTCACGGGCCTGCTCGTGGGTGCCGACGACTACGTCACCAAGCCCTTCTCGCCGTCCGAACTGATGGCGCGCGTCGATGCTATATACCGCCGCGTCACGCTCAACAAAGAGTTCGCGCAGCAGAGCCGCGAAAAGAACAACACCATCGAGCTCGGCGAGTTTTCGCTGAACCTGCGCAGCAGAACGCTCACCAAGAACGGCAAGCCGATCGAGCTCACGCAAGTGGAGTTCCAGATCGTCGAGTTCCTGTTCAACAACCCCGGCGTGGCGCTTGAGCGCAGCGAGATCCTCAACAGCGTCTGGGGCAATATGTATTACGGCGACGAAAAGGTCGTCGACGTCAACATCCGCAGGCTTCGCATGAAGCTCGAGGATAACCCGTCCTCGCCGAAGCACCTCACCACGATCTGGGGCGTCGGCTACAAGTGGCTCATCTGAGGAGAGAACGACGCGCATGTTCAAAAGCGGTATTACGAAACGGTGGATACTGACCACGCTGCTGCTGATCACGGTGATCCTGATCGCTACGGCGGCCGTCGTCACGTTCTCCGTGCGCGAATACTACTATAACATCGTGCGCAGCAAGCTGCAGTCGATGGGCCAGAGCGGGTCGGTGTCGAACTATTTCACGGGCTACATCGGCGCGTCGGATTCGGCGTTCGCCGAGCGCGCCCGCGAATACGTGTATAACTCGCCCGACAGCAACACCGCGTGGCTGTGGGTCTACGACAAAGACGGCGACGTTGTCGTCACCTCCACCGGCTTCCCGGCGGCCGAGATCGACTGCGACGACTATGCCATCGCCCTCGAATCCCCCTCGGGCAGAGGGCTCGGCGAAGGGTCGCTCTCCTCCGGCGAAAAGGTCATGGCGCTCACCGTTTTGCTCCCCAAAACCGAAGAAAAGAGCAACGGCGCCGTGCGCTACATTACTTCGCTCGAGGAGGTCAACCGCAAGGTCAAGGATATCACCGTCATCGCGGGGCTGTTCGTCCTGTTCTCCGAAACGCTCGTGATCCTGTCGGGCCTCTTCTTCGTCCGCTCGATCGTGGGCCCCGTCAAAAACATCAATTCCGCCGCCCGGCGCATCGCGAAGGGCGACTATTCCGAAAAGGTCGAGGTCGCCGAGCGCTTCGACGAGATCACCGAGCTTTCGCGTTCGATCAACTATATGACCGACGAGCTCGCGAAGACCGACCGCCTCAAAAACGACTTCATTTCCACCGTTTCGCACGAACTGCGTACCCCGCTCACCGCCATCAAGGGCTGGACCGAAACGCTCATCTCGATGGATGAAGAGCAGGATGAGACCCTGCGGCAGGGCCTGCAGGTGATCCTCGCCGAATCCGAGCGTCTTTACTCCCTCGTCGAGGACCTGCTCGATTTCTCGCGCATGGAGAGCGGCGGTATGGGCCTTCGCGTACAAAAGATCGATATCCTCGCCGAGCTCGACGAGGCGGTCTACGTGCTGCGCGACCGCGCGCGGCGCGAGGGCATCGAGATCTTTTACAGCACCCCCGACTATCCCGCGCCCGCCGACGGCGATCCCGACCGTGTGAAGCAGGTCTTTGTGAACGTCATCGACAACGCGATCAAATATACGCCCGCGGGCGGCCAGATCTCGATCGTGGCGGCCCTTGAACAGGGGAGCGTGCGCATCACGGTCTCCGACACGGGCTGCGGCATCCCCGAGAGCGACCTGCCGCACGTCAAAGAAAAGTTTTACAAAGCGAATATGTCCGTCAAGGGCTCGGGCATCGGTCTCGCCGTGTGCGAAGAGATCGTCACCCGCCACAACGGCAAACTGATCATCAAGAGCAAAGAGAACGAGGGCACCACGGTCGATATCGTGTTCCCGCTGGCGCCCGCGTCTCAGACAGAAGGGAAATCATAAAGCTATGGCAGAAAAGAAAAGCTGCCCCATGGGCTCCGTCGGCGGACAGGCGCTCATCGAGGGCGTGATGATGAACGGCCCCGGCGGCTGCGCCATCTCCGTGCGCAAGGCCGACGGGTCGATCGTGACCGAAATGCAGGAATGGAAGCGCGTGAAGGATAAGGCGCCCTTCCTCGGCTGGCCGTTCATCCGCGGCGTGGTCAATTATATCGAGACCATGATCATCGGCTACAAGAGCCTCATGAAGTCCGCCGAGCTCTCGGGCCAGCTCGAGGCGGAAGAGGATACCGAAAACATGTCGAAGCTCGACCGGTGGCTCAACGACCACATGGGCCCGAAAATGCTCGGCGTGCTCACCGCGATCGCCTCGGTCATCGCCGTCGCGATCGGCGTGTTCCTGTTCATGTGGCTGCCCACGTTTCTCGTCGACCTCGCCGACGTAAACTCGCAGTTCGAGAAGTTCCACGCCCTGTTCGAGGGGCTCATCCGCGCGGTCATCATCGTGGGCTATATGTTCATCGTCTCGCGCCTTCCCGATATCCACCGCGTGTTCCAGTATCACGGGGCGGAGCACAAAAGCATCGCCTGCCTCGAGAGCGGCATGGACCTCAAGGTCGAAAACGTGGCGAAATGCAAGCGCTTCCATCCGCGCTGCGGCACGAGCTTCATCTTCGTCATCATCATCGTGAGCATGATCGTCTCGTCGGTCGTGCTGCTCGCGTTCCCGGTCCTCGGCAACAAGAGCATGCGCATCATCTGGATCCTCGTCAAGCTTCTCGGCGTGCTGCCTGTCGTCACCTCGATCAGCTACGAATTCATCAAATACGCCGGCAAGCACAACAATATCATCACCAAGATCTTCTCCGCCCCCGGGCTCTGGATGCAGCGCATCACCACGGCCGAGCCGGACGACAGCATGATGGAGGTGGCCATCGCCTCGATCAAGGCTGTTCTGCCGAAGGGCGATGAGGACGAGACCTACGTCCCCGACGGGGGCACTGCGTTTTGAGCACCTATTCGTTCCTGCGCGGGGTGGGCAAAAAGGCCCTCGACGGGGTCAGCGGCGCCGACGCCGCGTTCGAGTCGATGGAGCTGCTCGGCGCGGCCGCGGGGCTCGACCGCACGGCCCTGCTGCTCAAAAAGGACGAAGAGGCCCCCGAGCAGGTCGCCGCGAAGTTCTATTCGTTCACCGAGCGCCGCCTGAAAGGGGAGCCGCTGCAATATATCATCGGCACGTGGGATTTCTGCGGTTTTTCCTACACCGTCGGCCCCGGGGTGCTGATCCCGCGGCCCGAGACCGAGGAGCTTGCCTTTTTGTGCGAAGCCGCGATCAAAAAAAACGCCTATAAAGTCGTTTACGACCTCTGCGCCGGCACCGGCTGCATCGGGCTCACGCTCGCGCGCCTCTGCCCCGAGATCGAAGTGAGGCTTTTCGAGAAATACCCGAAAGCCCTGTCGTATCTTAAAAAAAACGTCCCCGAGGCGCTCTCGCGCCGGGTGCGCGTGATCGAAGCCGACGTGCTCAAACCGCCGAGGCATAAGCTCCCGCTCCCCGACCTCATCGTCTCAAATCCCCCGTATATCGAAAGCGCGGCCCTGCCGGGCCTGCAAAAAGAGGTCCTCTCCGAGCCGCTCACCGCCCTCGACGGCGGCGACGACGGACTCACGTTCTACCGCGCCATCGCGGCGCACTGGCTCCCGCTCTTGCCGCCCGGCGGCTTCGCGGCCTTCGAGTGCGGCGAGACCCAGGCCGAAGCGGTGTCGGAGCTCATGAAACCCTTCGGCGAGACCGAGACCTTACGCGACTTCTACGGCAACGAACGCTTCGTGACCCTTTCACGTTAAGTTTAGGAGTGTTATCATGTTATTCTCCCTGCTGAACGCCCTCACTTCCGGCAACGGGATCGGAATGGAGCTCGGCGTCCATTTCCTCGTGCTGGTGTTCGTCACCGGCATCTGCCTGCCGATCCACGAAAGCGCCCACGCGCTGGCGGCCCACTGGCTCGGCGACGATACCGGCAAGCTCAAAGGGCGCATTTCCCTGAACCCTCTGGCGCACCTCGATCTCTACGGCACCCTGCTCATGTTTCTGGTCGGCTTCGGCTACGCGAAGCCCGTGCCGGTGAACATCCGCAACTTCCCGGCCGAGAAGCGCAAGTTCTATTTCGCCCTCACCGCGATCGCGGGCCCTACGTCGAACCTGCTGCTCGCCCTCGTGTTCCTCATCTGCTACTGCGGCGTGCTGAAATACGCCTACGTCAATCTGATCCTGTCCAGCTGGATCCGCGTGCTGCTCTATTTCTTCCAATACGCCGCGCTCATCAACATCACGCTTGCGGTGTTCAACCTGATCCCGGTCCCGCCGCTCGACGGCTCGCGCGTGCTTACCGCCGTGCTGCCCGATAAGATCTATTACAAGATCATGGCTTACGAGCGGTATATGGTGATCGGCCTGTTCATCGTGATCCTTCTGCTCAACCGGCTCGGCTTCTCGCCGATCTCCATCCTGTCCGGCTATGTTTACGACGGCCTGCTCAAGCTCGCCGGCCTGCCGTTCGGGCTCACCCTGTAAAAAGAGGTTTCGTTTTAAGTGACGCAGATCGAATACAAGATCGACGTGTTTGAGGGGCCGATGGACCTGCTCCTGCACCTGATCTCCAAGCACAAGCTGAATATTTACGACATCCCGATCATCGAGCTCGTGGAGCAGTATACGGCGTATATCCGCAATATGCAGGAACTCAACCTCGACGTGGCGTCGGAATTCCTCGAGATGGCGGCGCGGCTCATCCACATCAAGAGCCTGTCGCTGCTGCCGGTGCACGAAGAGAGCGAGATCCTCAAGCGCGAGCTCACGGGCGAGCTGATCGAATACGCCGCCTGCAAGCAGGCAGCCGAGGCGCTCTCGCTGCAAACGGACGGCTTCAACGCCATCGTGCGCCCGCCGGAGCCGATCGAGGCGGACATGACCTACACGCGCCTGCACGACCCCGTCGAGCTGATCGCGGCCTACATGCGCGTGGTGGGCAAAAAGCTCAGGCGCATGCCCCCGCGGTTCGACGTGTTCCGCCCCTACGTCCAGCGCAAGATCGTATCGGTGTCCGAAAAGATCCGCGCCGTGGTCTCGATGCTCAGCTTCACCGGCAAGCTCCGCTTCCGCGATATCCTCGTGCGCAGCGAGAGCCGGTCCGACATGGTGGCGGCATTCCTGGCGGTGCTCGAGCTCGCGAAGACCGGCCACGTGGACCTCGGCGGCGAGGGGGAGGACCCCACGCTCACACTTCTGAAGATCCCGGAAGGAGAACTTGATTTTGACTGAAGATACGATCAACTTTAAGGGCGCGGTCGAAGCCATCGTGTTCGCCTCGGGCGAGGCGATCGAGCGCGCGCGGCTCATGGAGGCGCTCGACTGCACGCCGGAACGCCTCGATACCGTCCTGCAGGAATTAAGGCAGGAATATGACGACCGCGGCAGCGCTGTGCAGCTGTTGCTTCTCGGCAGCAAGGTCCAGTTCGCCACCCGCCCCGAATACGCCCCGGCAGTCCGCAACGTGCTGGACCTCAAGCGCAACCAGCCGCTCTCGTCGGCGGCGTTCGAGGTGCTCGCCATCATCGCCTACAACCAGCCCGTCACGCGCTCGTTCGTCGAGCAGATCCGCGGCGTCGACTGCGGCGGCGTGATCAACACCCTGTGCCAGAGAAATCTCATCGAAGAATGCGGAAGGCTTGACTTACCGGGCCGACCTTTGATATACTGTACTACGGCAGATTTCCTGAAATGCTTCTGCATGTCAACGCTCGCCGAGCTGCCCGAGGTCACCGACGTTTCCGCCGCGGCCGAGGCGCTCAAGGACGTCGGCAGCGTGCCCCCCGAGGGCGGCATCGAAGGCCAGCTGTCCATACTGTAAGGAGGATTGCCTATGATCGTGCTCAAGATTATCGGCTGGGTGCTGTTGGGGCTTCTTGCCCTGATCGTGCTCGCGCTGTGCGTGCGCGTGCGCATCAGGCTCGAATATTCCGACGAGAACACCAGCGTCCTGCTCAAATGGCTCTTCCTGAAATTCCCGCTGTATCCGGGCAAAGAAAAGAAAGAAAAGCCCGAAAAAGAAAAGAAAAAGAAAGAGCCCGAGAAAAAAGAAGAAAAGAAAGAAGAGCCCGCCGAAGAAAAAGAGAAGGGCGAGAACTTCCTCGTCACGCTCTATAACGCCGAGGGCGTCGGCGGCCTCATCGAGATCCTCAAAAAGGTGCTCGGCTACACCAAGCGCTATTTCAGCAACCTCCTGCACAGCCTCGTGGTCGACGAACTGTATCTCGACGTGCGCTGCACCCGGTCCGACGCCGCCTCCACCGCGATCTATTACGGCGAAGTGTGCGCCGTGCTCTTCCCGCTTCTGGGGTCGCTGGCGTCTCAGTGCCGCATGAAGAAATACGACGTCAACGTCTATCCCGATTTCATCGCGCGCTTCTCGGCCGTGTCGCTCGTTACGAGCCTCCACCTTACCCCGATCTATTTCATCGGCGTCACGATCGCCTACGGCTGCAAGATGCTGTTCGGGGTGCTCATCAAAGTGCTGTTAAAAATTTCCGGTGCGAAAAAATCGAAAAAATCCAACCGGAATGTTATAGAAAATACCAAAGAAAAGAGTGAGATCAAATGAGAGAACAGTCCGCATCCTCGATTCTGAACACAACGATCGAAAAGGTGCGCCAGCTTGTGGACGTGAGCACCATCGTGGGCGAGCCGATCCGGCTTTCCGATGAGATCACGGTCATCCCGGTTTCGAAGGTGACCTACGGGTTCGCCTCCGGCGGCTCCGATTTCCCGTCGAAGTCCAACGCCGAGCTCTTCGGCGGCGGCGGCGGCGCGGGCATCACGATCAACCCCGTGGCCTTCCTCGTCCTGAAAGACGGCGAAGTCACCCTCAAGCACATCACCGCGAACGACAACGCGGCCGAGCGCATCGTCAACATGATCCCCGACGTCATCGACAAGGTGACCGCGGTGGCCGACAAGGCGAAGTCCGGCAAATGATCCCGTCTCCCGTTTTACGGGGACCTCGTATAAGATGAAAAGGCCCTTGCCTCTGCGGTGGAACGACCCCAGGGGCAGTCGGGCCGTATTTGGGATATGGAACAGACTGTCAGACTGCAGAAATTCCTTGCCGACGCGGGCGTATCCTCGCGCCGCAAGGCCGAAGAGCTGATCGCCGCGGGCAAGGTGCGCGTCAACGGCGCCATCGCCCAAATCGGCGACAAGGTGGACCCGAAGCACGACGTCGTCACCGTGGGCGGCAAAAAGATCGCCCGCGGCACTGCGCTCGTCTATTTCGTGATGAACAAGCCGCGCGGCTACGTCACCACCATGTCGGACGAAAACGGCAGAAAATGCGTCGCCGAGCTCATCAGGGACGTCGGCGCGCGCGTCTATCCCGTCGGGCGGCTCGACCGCGACTCCGAGGGCCTTCTGCTCTTCACGAACGACGGCGAATTCGCCAACGCCATGACGCACCCCTCGCACCACGTGCAGAAGGTCTACCGCGTCAGCGTGCGCCCGAAGGTCACCGACGAGCAGATCACCGTGCTCACCTCCGCCCTGATGATCGACGGCAGAAATACCGTCCCGGCGGACGTGCGCGTCGTTTCGAACGAAGAGGATAAAAGCATCCTCGAGTTCACGATCTTCGAGGGGCGCAACCGGCAAATAAGGCGCCTGTGCGAAGAGGCGGGCCTCGAAACGCTCAGGCTCAAGCGCCTGTCCGTGGGGCAGCTCACGCTCGGCAAATTAAAGCCCGGCGAATACCGCCCCCTCACGCGCGACGAGGTTTCTCTCCTCAAGCGCCAGACCGGCAATTATTAATGAAAAGGGACAAAACAGCATGATCAGAAGTATGACCGGCTACGGCCGCGCCGTGGAGATCTCCCCGGAGATGACCGTGACCGTTGAGATCAAAAGCGTCAACCACAGGTTCTTCGAATTCAGCTGCCGCACAACCCGCGGCTACGCCTTCGTTGAAGAAAAGCTCAAAACCTTCATCAACCGCTATATCTCGCGCGGCAAGGTGGATTGCTTCGTGCAGATCGAAGACCTCGCCGCCGAAAACGGCGTGGTGAGCGTGAATCCCGCCATGGCGGCAGGTTATTATAACGCCCTCAAAGAGCTCAGCGAGACTTACGGCCTCAAGATGGGCGACGGCGTGGAGCTTCTTGCCTGCCATTCCGACGTGTTCGAGATCCGCAAGCCCCCCGCCGACGAAGAAAAGATCTGCGCCTTCGTGCTGGGCGCCGCCGAAAAGGCGCTCGAAAGCTTTCTCGAGATGCGCCGCGTCGAGGGCGAAAAGCTCAAAGCGGACGTTTTGGGCCGCGCCGACGCGATCCTCGAGTCGGTGGCGTTCGTCGAGGCACGCTCGCCCCAGACGGTGGCGGAATATAATGAAAAGCTCAAGGCGCGCATCGCCGAGCTCATCGGCGACACGCCGGTGGACGAGGGGCGCCTGCTCACCGAGGCCGCGATCTTCGCCGATAAGATCGCCGTCGCCGAAGAGACCGTGCGCCTGCGCAGCCACATCGAACAGCTCCGCCACTTCTTCGAGCTCGAGGAGCCCGTCGGGCGCAAGCTCGACTTCCTCGTGCAGGAGATCAACCGCGAGGCCAACACCATCGGCTCCAAGGCCTCCGACATCGAGATCGCCCGTCAGGTCATCGAGATCAAATCCGAGGTCGAGAAGATCCGCGAGCAGATCCAGAACATCGAATAAGGCGGGCTATCTATGAAATTCGTGAACATCGGGTTCGGCAATATGGTCAACAGCGCGCGCGTGATCTGTGTCGTCAGCCCCGAATCCGCGCCGATCAAGCGGATCGTGCAGCGCGCGAAAGACGAAGGCAAGCTCATCGACGTCACGCAGGGGCGCAAGACCCTGTCCGTGATATTCACTGACAGCGAGCACGTGCTGCTGTCCTACATGAAGCCGGAAAAGCTGTCCGAAAAGCTCCGGGAGGACGACCATGAAGAGGAGAGGATCACAGTTGAGCAATAATCTGTTTGTGTTATCGGGCCCTTCCGGCTCCGGAAAGAACACCGTGTATAACGGCGTGGCGGCGCTCATCCCCGAGATCGAAAAAACGGTGTCCGCCACCACCCGCGCCCCGCGCGAGGGCGAGATCGACGGCGTCGACTACTATTTCATCCCGGTCAAAGAGTTTGAAAAGAAGATCCGCGCCGACGAGTTCGTTGAATTCGTCAAATACGGGGATAATTATTACGGCACGCTGCGGAGTGAGATCAAACGTCTCGCCGACATCGGCAAGATCGCGGTGCTCATCATCGAGGTCCGGGGCGCGCTCAACGTCAAGCGCGTGTTCCCCGAGTCCGAGTCCATTTTCATCCTGCCGCCGTCGATCGACGTGCTGCGCGAGCGCATCCTCGGGCGCGGGCAGAACACCGAAGAAGAAACCGAAAAACGCCTGCGCATCGCCGAGCAGGAGATGCTTGAAAAAGAAAAATACGACCACCGCGTCATCAACGACGACCTTGAGGTCTGCGTGAACGAGGTCGCGGATATCATTCGAAAGGGAGTCAAAAAAAAATGATCAACATCGATCTCAAACCCATGCTCAAGGGCGGCATCAGCCGCTATTCTCTGTGCGTCGCTGTCGCGAAGCGCTCCAGAGAGATCAACGACGAGGCCAACGAGCGCAAAGAAAAGGATAAGATCCTGCTTGAAGAAAAGCCCGTCAGCCTTGCCGTTGAGGATATCAGAAGCGGCAGATACGTGATCAAAGAGAGCGAAGACATCAAGAACTACTGAGGTGGACCCGGTGGCTGACGTTCTGATCGCGGGGATCGGGGTCGAAAACTGCGCCTACAGCTTCGACGACCTGTTCTCTTTTGAGGTGCCTCCGGCGCTCGTTCCCGACGTGGCCGTGGGCAAGCGGGTGCTGGTCCCGTTCGGCAGAAGCAACACGCTTCGGCAGGGCTTTGTGTTCACGCTCGAAAAGGGCGCGCCGGATGAAGGCCGGCCCCTCAAGCGCGTGAGCTCGGTGCTCGACGCCGAGGCGCTGCTCACCGACGAGACCGTCAAACTCGCCCGGTACCTGCGCGAGCAGACCTTCTGCACCTATTTCACCGCCGCGCGCGCCATGCTGCCCGGCGGCATGTGCCTCAGAACCGAACGCGTCTATTCTCTGCCCGAACGCCCCGCCCCCGAAGCTCTCACGATAGCCGAGCGCGAAGTCGTTTCGCTTCTCGCTGCCTCGAAAAAAGGGGAGCGCGAGGGCGCGCTGATGAAAAAGCTCGGGCTCGGCGACGACGCCGTGCTCAAAGCTCTTCTCAAGCGAGGCGTGATCCGTTCCGAGACCGACGCCTTCGGCGGCGTGAACGCCCTGTCGGTCAAAATGGTCCGTCTCACGGGCGAAGTCCCGCCGGAGATCCCTCTCACTGCGAAGCAGCGGCAGGTCACCGAGCTGCTCGAGACCTTCGACACCGCCACCGTGCGCGAGATCTCCTATTACACCGGCTGCTCCGACGCCGTCGTGCGCGCCTTGGTGAAAAAGGGGATCTGCGAGCTCTACGACGCGCCGGTCTGGCGCGTGCCCGAGGGCGCCGCCGCGGCGAAGCCCGCGAAAAAGGCCGTGCTCTCGGCGAAACAGAAAAAAGCCTACGAAACGCTGCTTGCGGCCTACGAGCGCGGGCAGGGCGAAACGGCCCTGCTCTACGGCGTTACCGGCAGCGGCAAAACGAACGTCTACCTGTCGCTCATCGACCGCGTGCTTGCCGACGGCAAAAACGCGATCGTGCTGGTGCCCGAGATCTCGCTGACCTCACAGACCTACACGATCTTCCGCGAACGCTACGGCGACGAGGTCGCGATATTGCATTCCGCTTTGTCGCTCGGCGAACGCCGCGACGCGTTTTTCCGCATCCGCAGCGGCGACGTGCGCGTCGTGATCGGCACGCGCAGCGCCGTGTTCTCGCCGCTTGCGAACGTCGGCGTCATCGTGATCGACGAAGAGCAGGCGCACACCTACAAATCCGAAATGGCGCCGCGCTACGACGCCCGAAACGCGGCCCGCTTCCGCGCCGCCTATCACGGAGCACTATTGGTGCTCGCCAGCGCCACCCCCTCGGTCGAGACCTTCGCCAAAGCCTCGTCCGGCGCCTATCTGTTCTGCGAGCTGCCCGAGCGCTACGGCGACGCGGTGCTGCCCGCGGTCACCGTGGTGGATACGAGCTCGAAAGAAAACGTCGCCCCCGGGGCGGCGATCAGCCTGCCGCTGGCGAACGCCCTCAGAGAAACGCTGTCGCGCAAAGAGCAGAGCATATTGCTCGTCAACCGGCGCGGGTTCAACACCTTCGTGGCGTGTCAGGCGTGCAAGCATGTTTTGAGCTGCCCGAATTGCAGCATCTCGCTTACCTATCATTCCGCCAACCACAGGCTCATGTGCCATTACTGCGGCTATTCGGTGCCCTTCACCGATACCTGCCCCGAATGCGGCGATAAAAACGTGCGCTATTCGGGCTTCGGCACCCAGCGCGTGGAGCAGGAATTAAAGATCCTGCTGCCCGAGGCCAGGATCCTGCGCATGGACGCCGATACCACAACGGCCAAAAACGCGCACGAAAAGGCGCTCACCGCCTTCGCCAACGAGCAGTATGACGTCCTCATCGGCACGCAGATGGTCGCCAAAGGCCTCGATTTCCCCAAAGTCTCGCTCGTGGGCATCGTGTTCGCCGACAGCGAGCTCTATAACGACGATTTTCGCAGCGCCGAAAACACCTTCGACCTCATCACGCAGGTCGTGGGGCGCGCCGGCCGCGCCGAGATCGCCGGGCGCGCGTTCATACAGACGCAGGCGCCCGACAACGAGATCTTGCGCCTCGCCGCGCGGCAGGACTATAAGACCTTCTTTCAGCAGGAGTTCCTGATGCGCAAAGCGATGACCTATCCGCCGTTCTGCGACGTCTGCGAGATCGGTTTTTCTGCCGAGACCGAAACGCTCGCCGCTTCCGCCGCCGCTTTCTTCATGAAAACGCTCGAGCGCCTCAATAACGAGGAGTATTCCCGCAAGCTGATCGCCTTGGGGCCCCTCGCGCCGAAGCTAATGCGCGTGAACCGGCTCTACCGGCAGAAGATCCTCATCAAATGCAAAAACGAAGCGCGCCTGCGCGCGCTCATCTCCGCCGCTCTGCGGCTCACCGCCGCGGAGAAGGCATATAAAAACGTGTCGGCGTGGGCCGTTCTGAACCCCGAAAGCACCGCCTGACACAGAAAGTGTGATCCTATGGCTATCCGCAAGATCCGGGTCGACGACGATCCGATCCTCAGAAAGAAAAGCAGGCCCGTCGAGGCCTTCGACGAGCGCCTTTTCGAGCTGCTCGACGATATGAAAGACACCCTCGCCAGAGCGGACGGCATCGGCCTTGCCGCCCCGCAGATCGGGGTGCTGCGCCGCGTGGTCGTGATCGACATGGGCGAGGGGCAGGGCCCCGTTGAGCTCATCAACCCCGAGATCCTCGAAACGAAGGGCGAGCAGGTCGCCGACGAAGCGTGCCTGTCGCTGCCGCACAAGGCGGGCAAGACCCTGCGCCCCATGGCCGTGAAGGTCCGCGCGCAGAACCGCAACGGCAATTGGGTCCTCTACGAGGGCAGCGACCTGAAAGCCCGCTGCTTCTGCCACGAGATCGACCATCTCGACGGCAAGCTCTACACCGATTCGCTCGCGCCCGGCGAGCACGTCTATCAGGTAGACGACTGAAAGCGGGTGACGTAATGCGTTCCGTCGTGTTCATGGGCTCCCCGGATTTCGCGATCCCCGCCCTGCAGGCATTGATCGACAGCCCCGATTATGATGTAAAGCTCGTCGTTTCACAAACGGACAAACCGCAGGGCAGAAAGCAGATTCTCACCGCGCCGCCCGTAAAACAGTTGGCTTTACAGTATAATATCCCCGTCTATCAGCCGAAGACGCTTCGCACCCCCGAGGCGCTCGAAACGATCGGCTCGATTGAACCCGATTTTATCGTTGTGGCGGCCTACGGCAAGATCCTGCCGCAGGCGATCCTCGACGTGCCGAAGTTCGGCTGCGTGAACCTGCACGGCTCGCTTCTGCCGAAATACCGCGGCGCCGCCCCGATCCAGTGGAGCGTTCTGAACGGCGACGCCGAAACGGGCGTCACGTCGATGCTCATGAACGCCGGCCTTGACACCGGCGACATCCTGCTCACCGCGAAGACCCCGATCGGCGAAAACGAAACGGCAGGGGAGCTCTTCGACCGCCTTGCCGCTATGTCTCCGGCGCTTCTGCTCGAAACGCTCGAGCTTCTCGCGAACGGCGAGCTGACGCCTATCCCGCAGAACGAGGCCGAGGCCACCGTTGTCGGCATGCTCGACAAAGAGATGGCGACCCTCGATTTCAACGTCCCCGCAAGGGAAGTGCACAATAAGATCCGGGGCCTCAACCCCTGGCCCGTCGCCAAAACGACGTTTGAAAACAAAACGCTCAAGCTCTTCGCGGGGCTCCTTACGGACCGCAGGGTCCCGGGCGTCCCCGGCACGCTGCTCGCCGACCGCGGCAGGCTGTTCGTCTCCTGCGCCGGAAACGAAGGCTACGAGATCACCGAGCTGCAGCTCGAGGGCGCGAAGCGCATGCCGGCGGCGGATTTCCTGCGCGGGCATCCCGTGAACGCCGGCACTGTGCTCGGCGCAAAAGAGGTGGAATGATGTTCTTAACGATGACGCAATCCGTCGGCGAATGGCTCGGCGACAGGCTCGGATATAACTCCCTGTGGCTGTATCTCATCCTCGTCGTGCCCGCGATGATCCTTTCGGTCATCGCGCAGGTCTGGGTCAAATCGTCGTTCAACAAAATGTCCTCGCTCTACTCAAAGAGCGGGTATTCGGGCGCCTACGCCGCCGCGCAGGTCCTGCGTTTCTACGGCATCACCGACGTGCGCGTCGAGCAGTGCTCCGGCAACCTCACCGACCATTACGACCCGAAGGACAACGTGATCCGCCTGTCCGAAAACGTTTATTCCTCCACGTCCGTCGCCGCGATCGGCATCGCCTGCCACGAGGCCGGCCACGCTGCGCAGTACGCGAATTCCTATCTGCCGATCAAGGTGCGCAACGTGATCTTGCCCCTCACCAAGATCGGCTCTTACGCCGGCATCCCGCTCGCGATGCTGGGCCTGCTCGTCGGCTTCGATCCGCTCGTCTCGGTCGGCTTGCTGCTCTATTCGTGTATCATGCTGTTCCAGCTCGCCACGCTCCCCATCGAGCTCAACGCCAGCCGCCGCGCGCTGCAGGTCATCGACTCCCTCAACATGCTCACGCGCGATGAGGAATACCGCGGCGCAAAGCGCGTGCTCACCGCCGCCGCCATGACCTATATCGCGGCCCTCGCGGTGTCGCTCGGCAACCTCTTACGTCTGCTGATCCTGTTCTCCGGCAGACGCAGAAACTGATATGGAAACCGCAAGAAGCCTGGCGGTCGAAACGCTGAAAAAAGCCAAGCTCGACGGCGCGTTTTCCACGCTGTCGCTGTCAGCCGCCCTCGGGCGCTCGGCGCTCTCCGCCGCCGACAAAGCGCTCGCGTCGAACCTCGTTTACGGCGTCACCGCCCGCAGGCTCACGCTCGAATACGAGCTCTCTCTGTATCTTGCGAAGCCGCTCTCGAAGCTCCACCCTACGGTCGAGGCATCTCTGCTCGTCGGCGCTTACCAGCTCCTGTTCACGGATAAGATCCCTGTCAGCGCCGCGGTGAACGAGAGCGTGAAGCTCGTGAAGGCCGAAGGCTGCGCCTACGCCGCAGGCCTTGTCAACGCCGTGCTGCGCAAGGTCGCCGCCGCGGGCCTCGTCCTGCCCGACGCTAAAGATAAAATTCAGTTTCTGAGTATAAAGTACTCCTGCCCGCCGGCGCTCATATCGCATTTCCGCCGCTGTTACGGTGAAGAGGCCGCCGTCGGCATCCTTGAAGCGTCCCTCGTCCCGCGCCCGATCTTCGTGCGCGTCAACACCTGCAAAACGGATGCTCAAACGCTCATCGAACGCCTGTCATCCGAAGGCGTCGCGGCGTCGCCCTGCGATCTCCCGGGCGCTCTGCGCCTCGACCGCCCCGGCGACCTCACGAAGCTCGGCTCATTTCAGGAGGGGCTCTTCCACGTGCAGGACCTCTCGTCCCAGCGCACGGTGTCCCTCATCGGTCTGAAGCCCGGCGACGTGTTCGCCGACCTCTGCGCCGCCCCCGGCGGCAAGGCCTTCACCGCCGCCGAGATTTTGCAGAACGGTTCGTGCGTTTACGCGTGCGATATTTACGAGCACAAATGCGCGCTCATCCGCTCCGGCGCCGAACGACTCGGCCTTACGAACGTCACGCCGGTCCTCGGCGACGCGAGAAACGCCGCCGGACACATCCCTTCGGCCGACGCGGTGCTCTGCGACGTGCCCTGCTCGGGCCTCGGCGTGATCGGCAGAAAGCCCGAGATCCGTTATAAGGATCTCTCCGCGCTTTCCGAGCTCCCGCCGCTGCAATATGAGATCCTCTCGGCGGGCGCCGAGATCGTGCGCCCCGGCGGCACGCTCGTGTATTCCACCTGCACTTTGAACCCCGCCGAAAACGAAGAGGTGTGCGCCCGCTTTCTCAGGGAGCACCCCGGCTTCCGGCTCGCGGACGACGAAAGTTACCGCGCCGCGTGCACGGGCGACTATATGACCGTTCTGCCGTCCCCCGACGGCGGCGACGGCTTCTTCGCCGCGAAATTCAAGAGGGAAGACGCATGAAAGAGGATATTTTATCCTATAATCTTGAAGAGCTCACCGAGCGCGTCGTCGCGCTCGGGCTGCCGAAGTTCCGCGCCGGGCAGATCTACCGCTGGCTGCACAAAGTCGGCGTCACGTCTTTCTCCGAGATGACCGATCTCTCGCTGTCCCTGCGCGAACGCTTAGATGACAGTTTTGTCATTTTTTCTTGCAGTATTGAAAAAAAACAGGTTTCGGCGTATGATAATACGGTGAAGTACCTGTTCTCCCTGCACGACGGCGAGTGGATCGAATCCGTCGTGATGGAGTATAAATACGGCCACACGATCTGCGTCAGCTCGCAGGTCGGGTGCCGGATGGGCTGCCGCTTCTGCGCCTCCACCCTCGGCGGCGTGGTACGGAACCTTTCCCCGTCCGAGATCCTTTCGCAGGTCTACGCGGCCGAGCGCGACCTCGGCGTGCGCATCTCGCACATCGTGATGATGGGCATGGGCGAGCCGCTCGACAACTTCGACAACGTGATGAAGTTCCTCGAACTCATCACCGATGAAAACGGCAAAAACGTGAGCATGCGCCACATTTCGCTCTCCACCTGCGGGCTCGTGCCGCGCATCGGGGAGCTCGCGGACAAAAAGCTCCAGCTCACGCTCTCAGTGTCGCTGCACGCGCCGAACGACCGGCTCAGAAGCGAAATGATGCCCGTCAACCGCAAGTGGGGCGTTTCGCAGCTGATCGCTGCCTGCCGCGGCTACACCGAAAAGACCTCGCGCCGCATCTCGTTCGAATACGCCCTCGTGCGCGGCAAAAACGACACGCCGGCGTGCGCGGAGGAGCTCGCGTCCCTGCTCAAAGGGATGCTCTGCCATATCAACCTGATCCCGGTCAACGAGGTCAGAGAAACGGGCATGCGGAAAAGCACGCCCGAAAACGTGAAACGCTTCGAATCGATCCTGGCGGCAAAGGGCTTTGCCGTGACCGTCAGGCGGGAACTGGGCAGCGATATCGACGCCGCCTGCGGCCAGCTCAGACGACGGGCGCGGCTGGAACAAAACGTGGAGAATGAAAAACCGTGAAGTATTCATACGTAACCGATAAGGGCATCCGGCGGCAGGAAAATCAGGACTGCTGCTACGCGTTCGAGCCCGAGCCCGGCGCCGTGTTCGCCATCGTGTGCGACGGCATGGGCGGCGAGAACGCCGGCGACATCGCCTCCACCCTCGCGGTGGAAACGGTGGTGCACCGGATCCGCACCGGCTGGCACCGCAATATGCAGCCCTCCTCCGTCAAAAATCTCTTGCTCACGTCCATCACGGCGGCGAACATCTGCGTGTTCGACCTCGCCGAAAGCGAAGAGATCTACCGCGGCATGGGCACCACGGTGGTGTGCGCCGTGATCCTCGACGATTTCGTCACGGTGGCGCACGTGGGCGACTCCCGCGCCTATATTTACGCCGAAACGCTCAGGCAGCTCACGAAGGACCACTCCCTCGTGCAGGAGCTGCTCGACGCCGGCGACCTCACGCCCGACGAAGCGAAGAACTACCCGAAAAAGAATTACATCACCCGCGCCCTCGGCGTCGCGGAGAAGATCGAGATCGATTTCACGCGGTCGCAGTTCGGCAAAGGCGATAAGCTGCTTTTGTGTTCCGACGGCCTCACGAATTTCGTGCCGGACGAAGAGATCAAAGGGATCCTTGACGAACACGCTGACAACGCGGCGAAAAAGCTCGTCGGCGCGGCGAACGCCGCCGGCGGGGGAGACAACATCACCGCGGTCGTGATCAGCAATTCCTGAAGGAGTGAAAACAGTGGATAATTATCTCAATCAGATCATCGGCAACCGCTACCAGATCCAGGAGATCATCGGCATCGGCGGCATGTCCGTTGTATATAAGGCCTACGACCCCGTCGACGACAGGATCGTTGCGGTCAAGATCCTCAAGGACGAGTATCTCGCGAATCAGGAATTCCGGATGCGCTTCAAAAACGAGTCCAAGGCGATCTCCATGCTCTCGCACCCGAACATCGTCAAGGTGTATGACGTGAGCTTCGGCGACGCGCTGCAGTATATCGTGATGGAATACGTCGAGGGCATCACGCTCAAGGAGTATATCCAGCGCCAGCGCGTCCTCGACTGGAAAGAGGCCGTGCATTTCGTCATCCAGATCCTGCGCGCGTTGCAGCACGCGCACGACAAGGGCATCATCCACCGCGACATCAAGCCGCAGAACATCATCCTGCTGCCGAACGCCAACATCAAGGTCACCGACTTCGGCATCGCCCGCTTCAACCGGTCCGAGGCCCGCAACGTGGCCGAGACCTCGGCGATCGGCTCGGTGCACTACGTCAGCCCCGAGCAGGCCAAGGGCGAATACACCGACGGCAGGTCCGACATTTATTCGGTCGGCGTGGTGCTCTACGAGATGCTCACGGGCCGCGTGCCGTTCGAGTCGAAAAACGACCTGTCGGTCGCCATGATGCAGCTCAAGAACGAGGCGCCGCGCCCCACCAGCATCAATCCCTCGATCCCCGCCGGGCTCGAGCAGATCACCCTGCGCGCCCTGCAGAAGGCCCCCGCCGACCGTTACCAGTCTGCGGCGGAGTTCCTGTCCGATCTCGCGGAGTTCAAAAAGAACCCCCGCATGCGCTTCGACTACGATTTCTTCGTGGATAAAGAGCCCACCAAATATATCGCTCCCGCCACCGGCGCCGCCGCGGCGGGCGCTTCTCAGCGCGCGGCAGCCGCGAAAACGGCAACACGCCCCGCGAAGGCCGATAAAAAACGCGCCTACGACGAGGATGACGACGACGATGACGACGAGATCGAGGTCGTCGAGCGCAGCGCCACGGTGCCGATCCTGCTCGGCGTGGGCGTGGTGCTCGCGATCATCGCGGCCGTGTTCTATTTCTTCAACCCCTTCGGCGACAAGGCGGGCGAAAAGGTCGAGGTGCCGAACTTCATCAACATGACGTTCGACGAGGCCAAGGCCAAGTATCCCGAGTTTAATTTCGCCGACCCGCAGACGGTCTACAACACGACCTACGAGCCCAACAAGGTGATCGACCAGGAGCCGAAGGCGGGCGAGCAGATCAATAAGGGCGATTTCATCCAGCTCACGATCGCGATCACCAGCGAAATGGAAAAGATCAGCGACGTCAAGGGCATGAATTATGAGGACGCCGAAAAGGTCCTGCGCGACAGCGGCTTCGACGTGCAGTCGGTCAAGATGGTGGACCAGAACGCCTCCGAGGGCGAGGTGGTTTACACCGATCCCGCGATCAACACCTACGCCAAGCGCAACTCCACCGTGTTCATCTACTACGCCACCGGCGCCAATAATTCCAAACACTCCACCATCGTGCCGAGCGTGATGGGCGACACCCTCACGGTCGCGAAGGCGAAGATCGCCGCGGCGAACCTGAAAGTCGGCTCCATCATCTATGAGGCGAGCTCCGCCTCGCTCAAGGACTACGTGATCCGCCAGAGCCCCTCCGCCGGCGCGAACGTCAGCGAGAACTACACCGTGAACCTGGTGGTCGGCAACGGCATCCCCGACAACGGCACCGCCACCTTCAGCATCGCCCTGCCGAACGTCGGCAACAAGACCGGCACGGTCAAGACCTTCCTCAACAACATGGCCTACGACACGAAAGAAAACGTCGTGCTCGACGGGTCCACGCTGCAGCTCAGCTTCACGGGCTCCGGCGCCGACAACACGTTTACGATCTACGTGGATTCCACCAAGATCTACAGCGGCAACATCGATTTCACCAAAGAACACAACATGATCTCGAACGTCATGAAGTATTCTTACGCCCTTAAGGAATATATCCCCGACGTCACGGGGCTCGACGTGAACCTTGCGCGCGAGGCGCTCAAAAACAGGGGCTTCGGCAACATCACCGTCGAATACCAGATCAGCGAGACCGTCGAGAAGGACGCCGTCATCTCCCAGTCGCCCGTCGGCTCCAACCTCACGCAGTATTCCACGAACGTGGGCGTGGTGCTGATCGTCAGCATGGGCTCCGCGGCCGAACAGACCACCGAGCCCGAGCCCACCACCGGCGAAGAGCCCACGAGCGGCGAGGAACCCACCGGCGACGAGCCCGTGGTGACCACCGAGCCCATCGAAGAGGAAACGGACGAGGGATGATGAACGAACGCGCCGAAACGGGTATCATTGTTCATTCGATCAGCGGCTTTTACTACGTAGAAGCCGCCGGTTTTGTTTATGAATGCAAAGCCAAGGGCAACTTCCGCAACCGCGGCCTTACCCCGCTCACGGGCGACCGGGTGCGCTTCGAGCCCGACGGCGGCAAGGGCTTCATCCTCGAGATTCTGCCGCGCAAAAACGAGCTCCGTCGCCCGCCGCTCGCGAATCTATCCCGCCTGTTCATCGTGGCGTCGGCGGACCGCCCCAAGCCCAATCTCTTCGTGATCGACAAGCTCACGGCGCTGGCCGTAAACCGCGGCGTCGAGCCGGTGATCGTCTTCTCGAAAACCGACCTCGCCGACGTTTCTGCCTACCGCGCGATCTACGAAAAGGCGGGCTTTCCGGTCGTGTGCTGCTCCGCCGAAAAAGGGGAGGGGATGGATGCCCTCACTTCGCTTTTTGCCGACGGCGTCAACGCCTTCACCGGCAACTCGGGCGTCGGCAAATCGAGCATCCTCAACGCCCTGATGCCCGATTTGCAGCTTGAAACGAATGAAATAAGCGAAAAGCTCGGGCGCGGGCGGCACACCACGCGCAGCGTGCGCCTCTACCGGCACGGCGGCGCCTATCTCGCCGACACGCCGGGCTTCTCGTCGATCGATTTTGAGGAGAACGGCGAAACCATTCGCAAGGAGGAGCTCCCGCTCTGCTTCCCGGAGTTCGCTCCGTTCCTCGATCAATGCCGCTTTTCGCCCTCGTGCCGCCACCTCAACGACAAGGGCTGCGCCGTGGTCGAGGCGGTGAAAGCCGGCGTCATCCCCGCCGAGCGGCACCTGAGCTACTGCCGCATGTACGAGGCGGTCAAAAACTTCAAGGATTGGTAACAGGAACCCTTTTTCTCGGTTCGCGTATAATGAAGCAAGGTGAAATCATAAGCTTATTTTGCCGGGAATTCGCTTCGCAAGTGATGCTGCGGCAAACCGCGAACGGGAGAGATGGTCATGAAACACAGCAAGGCGGCCAAGGGGTTTATGGTCACGGCGTTCGGCGTCGGCCTGTTTTTGGCGTATTGCTTCCCAAGCAAGTTTATCATCATTTCGCTTGCCGTGCTGCTCGTGATTGCGGGCGTGTTCATCATCAAAGCATAGCGGAGGCGATCGGATGAAGATCATCGTATGGAACAGTCCGAGGTTCTTAAAACCCCTTCTGCGGCTGTTCTGCAAATAATCGGAAACGAGGGAGAAGGACCGTGAAAAACGCGGACATCAACATCCGGGACCCGTTCGTCCTGTGCGAGAACGGCCGGTATTATCTCTACGGCACCCGCGCCGCCGGCTTCGGCATGCGCACGGGCGGCTTCGACGTCTACGTCGGCGCCGATCTCGAAAACTGGAGCGATCCTAAGCCGGTGTTCGACTCCGCGGCCTGCGGCGTCAACGGCGCGTCGAACTGGGCGCCCGAGGTGCATAAATTCGAAGGCCGCTATTATATGTTCGCCACCTTCGAGCAGAAAAACGGCAACCGCGGCACCTATTCGCTCGTCGCGGATTCGCCCACGGGCCCCTTTGTCCCGCTGTCCGACGGCGCTCTGACGCCCTTCGACTGGTATAGCCTCGACGGCACGCTTTACGTGTCGCCCGCGGGCGAGCCGTGGCTCGTGTTCTGTCACGAGCACGTGCAGATCCTCAACGGCACCGTGTGCGCCGTGCCCCTCAGCCGCGACCTGGCGCGCGCCGTCGGCGAGCCCGTGCTGCTCTTCAAGGGCTCCGACGCCTACGGCGTATCGTACAAAGAAGGGGAGCGCTACGTCACGGACGGGCCCTTCCTCTGGCGGACCGGCAACGGCGGCCTCTATATGATCTGGTCCACTTTCATTCACGGCTACGCGCAGTGCCTCGCCGTGTCCGAAAGCGGCGGCGTCACGGGCCCGTGGCGGCAGCTCCCGCCCCTCTTCACCGAGGACGGCGGCCACGGCATGCTGTTCCGGGACCTTGAAAGCGGACTCCGTCTCACGCTCCACTGCCCGAACCGCTCGCTTGACGAGCGCCCGGTCTTCTTCCGGGCAAAAGAACACGCCGGCGGCATCGAAATCGAAAAATAAAGAAAACCGGAGATCGACCGATCTCCGGTTTTTATGTCGTCTGCCGGTCAGAACGGGAACCCGTTCTGCTTCCGGATCTCGTCCGTGATCCTGCGCACGGTAAGCGACGTCTCCTTCGCGAACGCGTAGACGGGCGACGGCCCGTTTTTCACAAGTTCCGCAAACACGTTCGCCTCCGCCCCCATCACCTCGTCGCGCGTCAGATTATCCGGCACGAGCATCGTTTCTTTCCCGTCCGCGATCAGGCGCACGCCCGTGAGCTGCGACACCGCGCCCACCGTCACCGTGCCCCGGTCGCCGAGAAACTCGCTCGGCGCGTAGCTCTGCGCGACCTTCGAATAGTGCAGATCCACCGTGAAGCCGTCGTATTTTAAGATCGCGCACCCCGAAGCATCCGCGCCCGAGGGCAGGAACACCGCGTCGGACGTTATCTTTTCCGGCATGCCGTAAAGCGCCGCTGCGAGATAGACCGGGTACACGCCGATGTCCATCAGGCACCCCGCCTTCATTTCCGGGTTGAAGATGTTCGGGTTGCGCCCCTCCAGATACGCCGGGTATTTCGACGAAAGCTGGCAGTACTGCAGGCTCACGCTCCTGACAGTCCCGATCTTTCCGAGCGCCTCCTTGAGCGTCCCGAACGCCGGGGTGTGCAGCGACATGATCGCCTCGAGGAAAAACAGCCCCTTCTCTTCGGCGAGGGCGTAAAGCGCCGCTTCCTCATCCGCCGTCACGGTCATCGGCTTTTCGCACAGCACGTGCTTGCCGCGCTCCAAAAACAGCCTGCTTTGCGAAACGTGAAAAGCGTTCGGGCTCGCGATATACACCGCGTCAAACGCCCCGCTTTCTGCCATTTTTTCAAGGTCGGTGAAATACGTCCCCGCCCCGTGCTTTCCCGCGAAGGCCTTCGCGCGTTCTTCATCCCGCGAATACACGGCTGCGAGCTCGATATCCGTCCTGTTTTTGATCGCCGATATCATTTTTTCGGTGATACCGGACGTGCCTACGGTCGCGATCCTCATATCGTCGCCCCCTTTGCAATTATTTTATCATCTTTTTGAAAAAAGATATAGACTTTTTCAAAATTTTTTTGTAGAATATGAAAAGAGGTGTTGCGATTTATGATTTCTGTCAGACGCTACAATATCGGCGACCGCGATCAGGTCGAAAAGATCTGCCTTGAAAACGCGGGCTGCGCCAACGCGCCCGAGGAGCTCAAGACCTACACGCTGCTCACGCGCTGCTGGTATTACATCGAGCAGGAGCGCGAAAACTGCTTCGTGGCTGTGGACGACGCCGGCAAGGTCGTCGGCTACGTGCTCAGCAGCGAGAACTACAACAATTTCGAGCGGACCTATACCGAAAAATACATCCCCAAGGCCGCGGCGATCAGCGCGAAGTGCTACGTCGACGCCAAGTTCGATATGCTCAAGCACGCGATGTACCGGCGCTATTATCCCGCCCATCTCTATATCGACGTTTCGCTCGACCACCAGAACGTCGGCGTGGGAGCGCTGCTGCTGCAGGCGCTCAAGGCGCACCTCAAGCGCAAGTTCGTGCAGGGCGTGCTGGCGGTGGCCGAGGCCGGCAACGACGATCTCGTCCGCTTCTTCGAAAATAACGGCTTCCAGACGATCCTCGAGACCCGCTACGGCAAAACGATGGTGTTTGAATTCGATGAGTGATTTTATTCTTACGACGGCGCTGAAAAACGCCGTCTTTGCGCTGATACGGGACTGCGGCGCCCTCATCCGCTCGGCGCACGATATCGAGCGCGCCCGCGGCGCGATCACCGACAAGGCCGGCGCCGCCAATTACGTCACGGTCTACGACGTGAAGGTGCAGGAAAAGCTGATCGCGGGCCTCACGGAGCTCTTCCCCGGGGCGCAGTTCCTCGCGGAGGAAAAAGAGAATGCCCCGGGCCTTCTCGAAAACGGGCTGTGCTTCATCATCGACCCGATCGACGGCACCACCAATTTCATCCACGAGATGCACTGCTCCGCGATCAGCGTGGGGCTTTATGACCGCAAGGAGCCGGTCTTCGGCGCGGTCTACGACCCGTATCTCGACGAGATGTTCTGGGCCGTGCGCGGCGAAGGCGCGTTCCTCAACGACCGCCCGCTCGGCGTTGCCGACCGCCCGCTCGAAAAGGCGCTCGTGAGCTTCGGCTCGTCCCCCTATAACCGCCGCGAATTCGGCGACGGCTTTTTCAAACAGCTTTACCGCGTGTTCCTCGCCACGGCCGACATCCGGCGCGGCGGCTCGGCGGCGCTCGACCTGTGCTTCGTGGCGGCAGGCAGGACCGACGCCTTTTTCGAGCAGGTCCTCTCGCCCTGGGACTACGCGGCGGGCTATCTCATCCTGCGTGAAGCGGGAGGCGTGATAACAGATCTTCGCGGGCAGCCGCTAAAGATCGGGGAAAAGTCCTCGGTCCTCGCGGCGAACGCGGTTCTGCATAAAGAAATGCTGAGCTTGCTCGGCGACTGACAGGAGGTCAAATCATGGCGGAAAACATCCTTGACAGATTCAAAGAGAAGATCGAAGAGATCAAAGAGATCAATTCGGACAAAAAGGTGCGCGTCGGCATCATCGGCACCGGCTGGATTGCTGAGGCGCACGTCGCCAACTATCTCAAATGCCCCGACGTTGAGATCGTCGCGGCTGCGGACCTGATCCCCGGCAAGGCGGAAAAGTTCTGCAAGGCCAACGGCATCGAGGGCGTGCGGCTCTATCCCGACCACAAGTCGATGATCGACGCCGAGCAGCTCGACGCGGTGAGCGTGTGCACCTATAACAAGACCCACGCCGAATGCACGATCTACGCGCTCGAGCACGGTGTGAACGTCCTGCTCGAAAAGCCCATGTGCGTCACGCTCGAAGAGGCGGTCGCGATCTGCAAAGCCGAAAAGGCGAGCGGCAAGATCCTCTCGATCGGCTTCCAGCCCCGTTTCGACGAAAACATGAAAATGCTGCGCCGCGTGGTGCAGTCCGGCGAGCTCGGCAGGATCTATTATATCCAGACCGGCGGCGGCAGACGCCGCGGCATCCCCACGCCCTACGGCACCTCGTTCATTGAAGAGCGCACGGCGGGCCTCGGCGCGCTGGGCGACATCGGCTGCTACTCGCTCGACATGGTTCTCAACGCGATCGGCTATCCGAAGCCCCTGTCCGTTTCGGGCTACACGTCCTGCTACTTCGGCAAGGATCCCAACTATTTCGAGGGCCATCCCGAATACGCCGACGTCTTCTCGGTGGACGATTTCGCGGCGGCGTTCATCCGCCTTGATGGCGACATCGTGCTCGACTTCCGCATCTCCTGGGCTATGAACCTCGACACCCCCGGCGACACCATCATCCTCGGCACCAAGGGCGGCCTTCGCATCCCCTCCACCGAGTGCTGGAACGGCTCCATCGGCGGCCCGCTCACGATCTACAAGACCGTGGCAGGCGAAGAGGTCGAGCTGCAGATCCCGAAGAAGGACGACGACACCGACAACTTCTACAAGAAGATCCGCCTGTTCGTGGACGCTGTAAAAGAGAACGGCAAAGCGCCCGTGCCCTCGTCGCAGATCATCTATAACCAGGCGATCATCGACGGCATCGCGAAATCGGCGCGCCTCGGCCGCGAGATCACCATTGAGATCCCCGAGATATGATCAAACAGTATCTGGAACTCGGCCAGATCGTGGGAACGCACGGCGTGCGCGGCGAAATGAAGCTCGACTGCTGGTGCGATTCCCCCGCATTCGTTCAGCAATTCAAAACGGTTTTCCTCGACCCCGAGGGAAACCGTTCTGTTGACGTGCTCTCTTCGCGTCCCCACAAGAACCAGGTCCTCATCCGGCTCGGGGGCGTGGACACCGTCGAGCAGGCCGAAGCCTGCCGCGGCAAAGTCCTCTATATCCGCCGCGCCGACGCGGGGCTCAAAGAGGGCGCGTGGTTCATCGCCGAGCTCATCGGCTGCAGGGCCTACGACGCCGATGACCCCGAAAAGCTCTGGGGCGAGATCACCGACGTCTACAACACCGGCGCCAACGACATCTGGGTCATCCGCACCCCGGAAGGGAAGGACGTGCACATCCCCGCGATCCCCGACGTGGTGATCGGGGCGGACGTCGCCGCCGACCGCGCGGTCATCCGCCCGCTGAAAGGACTGTTCGACGATGCGAATTGACATCATGACGCTCTTTCCAGAGATGTGCCGCGCCGTGTTCACCGAAAGTGTGGTCGGCCGCGCGCTCGCGGCGGGCAAGCTCGAGATCAACGCGGTGAATATCCGCGACTACACGCTCGACAAGCACAACCGCGTGGACGACACGCCCTACGGCGGCGGCATGGGCATGCTTTTGCAGGCGCAGCCGATCTACGACTGTTACCGCGCCATCGCCGATTCTTCCCCCGAAAAGCCGCACGTGATCTACCTCTCCCCGCAGGGAAAGGTGCTCACGCAGCAGCGCGCGCGAGAGCTCTCCGAAATGCCGCATCTCGTGCTGCTCTGTGGGCACTACGAGGGCGTGGACGAGCGCGTGCTCGAGGAGATCGTGGACGAGGAGCTCTCGATCGGCGACTACGTGCTCACCGGCGGCGAGCTGCCTGCCTTGGTGCTCACCGACTGCGTCGCCCGCATGATCCCCGGCGTTTTGCCGAACGAAGAGGCCTATTCGAACGAGAGCCACTACGGCGGCCTGCTCGAGCACCCGCAGTACACCAAGCCCTACGAATGGAACGGCAAAACGGTGCCCGAGGTGCTCGTTTCCGGCCATCACGCGAACGTCGATAAGTGGAAACGGGAAGAGTCTTTGAAGCGCACGTTCCTGCGCCGCCCCGACCTGCTCGAACACGCCAAACTCGACACAGGGGACCTCAAATATCTGGAAACGCTGCGATCTTTGCCGCAAGACTTGGACTAATTGATAAAAAAGTCGAAAAAAATGTAGTAAAGTTGCACAAATACCACTTTTCCCGCTTGTGCGCTTTTAGATTTTCACACGAACTTTTTTGTAAATCAATTGTTTTGATTGACTCATTTCAACTTTGTGATATAATACTACCAGAAAACAGATTTTTACCGGAAGGGGTATTATATACTATGATCGTCAAAGACGTTACCGTTCAGAATCAGGTCGGTCTCCATGCGCGTCCCGCCACGTTCTTCATCCAGAAGGCGAACGAGTTCCGTTCCTCCATCTGGGTCGAAAAAGAAGAGCGCAGAGCCAACGCGAAGAGCCTTTTGGGCGTGCTTTCGCTCGGCATCACCGGCGGAACCGACATCCGGATCATCGCCGACGGGCAGGACGAGAACGAGGCCGTCGAAGCGCTTGAGCGCCTTGTCGTTTCGGGTTTCGCGGAGTAAGCAATAAGATCCATAAAACGGCGTTTCGGTGATCCCGTACGCCGTTTCTTTTTTCGGGCTGCGGAGGGGGAGTCCTTTGTTTTGTGCTTCGCACCGGGGAACCCCCGGCGAGGGTTCCCCGCGAAAAAACAGTCCCCCGGACTGTTTTTTCTCCCCTCCTGCGCTCGCTGAACGCTCTGATGCTTCGCATTGCTCCGCAGGCAAGGGCGCTGCCCTTGACCCGCAAGCCTTTTGAAAAAGGCTTGAGCGAAAACTTTGATAAAGTGTTTTTTTAAATTATAAGATGAGGAGGGAACAGTCTTGACGAAGCTCGAAGAGCTGCGCAGAAAAGCCATGGCGCTGCCCGAGGCGCCGGGCGTATATCTCATGAAAAACGCCGCGGGCAAGATCATCTATATCGGCAAGGCCAAGGTCCTCCGCAACCGCGTGAGCCAGTATTTCGGCTCGCAGAACAACCATACCCGCAAGGTCCTGCGCATGGTGTCGAACGTCGACGACTTCGACTACGTCATCGTGGGCAGCGAGTTCGAGGCGCTGGTGCTCGAATGCAGCCTCATAAAGCAGAACAAGCCGAAATATAACATCCTGCTCAAGGACGACAAGGGCTATCACTACGTCAAGGTCACGAACGACGCGTGGAAAATGCTTTACGACGTTAAGCAGAAGGCCGACGACGGCGCGAAATACATCGGTCCCTACACGGGCAGTGAGGCGGTTGGCGCCGCCGTGAAACAGGCGTACGATATCTTCATGCTCCCGCACTGCCTCAAGCGCTTCCCGCAGGATATCGACAAGTCCTCGCGCCCCTGCCTCAACTACTATATCAAGCTCTGCGCCGGGGCGTGCAAGGGCCTCGTCACGCGCGAGGAGCACAACGCCGCGGTCGAGGACGCGGTCCGCTTCATCCAGGGCGGCAAGACCGCCTTCGTGCGCCGCCTCAACGCCGAAATGCTCGAAGCCAGCGAAGCCCTCGACTTCGAAAAGGCCGCGAAGCTGCGCGACCGCATCCGCGCCATCGAAAAGGTCTCGCAGAAGCAGCACATGGTGTCGAACGCCTACCGCAATCAGGATGTGTTCGGCGTCGCGTCGCTCGGCGAAAAGAGCTGCCTGTGTGTGCTGCAGTTCCGCGACGGCAGCTTCACGAACACCGAGACCTTCGTGTTCGACCGCATCGAGAACCCCGACGAAGAATACGTCGAGCTGCTCGCGAACTTCTACGCCGCGGGCGAAGACTATCCCGACCGCGTCTGCGTGGACAGGGAACTGAGCCAGAAGGCATTCCTGGAGGAGTATTTCACGCAGCGGCGCGGCAAAAAGGTCGTGCTGCACGTGCCGAAAACGGGTGAGGCGAAGGCGCTGCTCGAAAGCGCCGAAAAGAACGCGGGCGAAAAACTCGCGCGTGTCTTATCCTTCAACGACAAGCAGAACGCCGCCCTGCACGAGCTGCAGGAGACCCTCGCCCTGCCGACCTTTCCCGCCTATATCGAGGCCTACGACATCTCGAACACCGCGGGGCAGGAGAACGTCGCGGGCATGGTGACGTTCGTCAACGGCCGCCCGCTCAAGCGCTGCTACAAGCGCTTCGCGATCAAGTCCTTCGAGGGGCAGGACGACTACCGGTCGCTCGCCGAAGTGCTCGAGCGCCGGATCCTCGAGTATAAAGCCGCTCCGGACGCGTCCGACGAGGGCTTTTCGCGCAAGCCCGATCTCATTCTGCTCGACGGCGGCGTCGGCCAGGTGCACGCCGTGCGCCCGGTGTTCGAGAAATACGGCTTCGACGTGCCGCTCTTCGGCATGGTGAAGGACGGCAAGCACCGCACGCGCGCCGTCGCAGGCGACGCCGAGATCGCGATCAGCGACAACCGCTCGGTGTTCTCGCTCGTCGCCCGCATCCAGGAAGAGGTGCACCGCTTCGCCGTGACCTACCACCACACGCTCAAGAAAAAGCGCACGCTCGAGACCACCCTCACGTCGATCGAGGGGGTCGGCCCCAAGCGCGCGAAGCTCCTTCTGGACCGCTTCAAGACCCTCGACGCCGTGAAAAACGCGGGGCTCGACGACCTGATGAACGTGCCGGGCCTCTCCGTTCCGGCGGCGAACAGCGTGTACCGGTACTTCCATATTGATGAAAAAAAATAAAAAATACGCACAAAAACACAATATATAAAAATAAGTGTTGACAAAAACCGCATTTTTAGAGATAATATAGTATAGAGTAATTCGGGGTACCGTTATGCGGATCGTTTCAGGCTCTGCCAGAGGCAGAAAACTCTTTACGCCGGTCGGGATGGACATCCGTCCCACGACCGACAAGGTCAAAGAGGCGCTGTTCAGCATCATCCAGTTCGAGCTGACCGGCAGGCGCGTGCTCGACCTGTTCGCGGGCACCGGGCAGCTGGGGCTTGAGGCCCTCAGCCGCGGGGCAGCGAAGGCCACGTTCACCGACGCGTCGCGTCAGGCGATAGAACTCGTGAAAAAGAACGTGCGCGCCGTCGGGTTCGAGGACCGCTCCGTCGTCCTGCATACGGACGCGTTCCAATTCCTTACGCGCACCGACGAAACGTTCGACCTCGTGTTCCTCGACCCGCCCTACGAGCGGGGCCTGTGCGAAAAGGCGGCGGCGCTGCTGCCGCGGGTGCTTGACGACCGCGCGATCGTGGTCGCCGAAACGCGCCCCGACGAAAATCTTCCGGCGGCGATCGGGCCGCTCGCGATCTATCGGGATTACCGGTATTCCGCGATTCGCCTGACCGTATACCGAAAAGCCGGACCGGAGGGAGAAACAAATTGAGTTCCTTAGCGGTATGTCCCGGCAGCTTCGATCCCGTCACGATCGGGCACCTCAACATCATAAGCCGTGCCGCGAAGCTGTTTGACCGCGTGATCGTGCTGGTCATGGTCAACCCGCGCAAGAGCGGCCTGTTCACCCCCGAAGAGCGCGTCGATTTCATCCGGCGCAGCGTGACGGACATCCCCAACGTCGAGGTCGATTTTTCCGACGGCCTTCTTGCGGATTACGTCAAAGAAAAGGGCGCCGTGGCCATCGTGAAGGGCTTACGCGTACTGTCGGATTACGAAGACGAGTTCAAGCAGGCGCTCGCCAACAAAAAACTCGCCGAGAACGTCGAAACGGTATTCCTCGTCACCGACGCGCAATACATGTTCCTGAGTTCCAGCGTAGTCAAAGAGATCGGGTATTTCGGCGGCGATATCAGTGATTTCGTTCCGCCCGCTATAAAAGAAGACATCATAAAAAGAATCAGAGAAAGGTGACAAACATGAGCGTAGAAGATTTACTCAACCAGATCGAAGATCTTCTGGAGGAAGGCAAAAGCGGTCTGCTCGGCGGCGGCAAGGTCAAGGTCGACGCTGAGGCGATCCGTTCCATCATCAACGACATCCGCATCAACATGCCGGACGAAGTCATTCAGGCAAGAAAGATCGCGGCCGAGCGCAAGGTCATCCTTTCGAAGGCATCCGACGCGGCCGAGCTGAAGATCAAGCAGGCCGAGATCCAGGCGAGAAAGCTCGTCGAAGAGCACGAGATCACCAAAAACGCCGAAGTCAACGCGCAGGATATCATCAACGAGGCCAAGCGTCAGGCTGCCGAGCTCGTTGAAAAGGCCAAGGCGAACTCCAACGAGATCGTCTCGAATGCCCAGCAGTGGGCCAACGACCTCAAGAACGGCGCGAGCTCCTTCGTCGACACCATCATGAACGAGAGCGACGAGATCCTCGCCCAGAGCATCGAGGATTTCTCCCGCAACCTCAACAAGGTCCGCATCGCTTCGCAGCAGCTCAAGAGCGCCACCGCGAAAAAGAACGGCTGACCGCAAAACCCGGTTCAAAAGGTCAAACGCCTCGCATATCCATGATGCGAGGTGTTTTTTTTGACTTTCCGCCGCGTTCCCGCATTATTCGCGCTTCTCGCGCTCCTTTTCTGCGCCGCCTGCGCCGGTCCCGCGCGCCCCGTCTCGTCGGACCCTGCCGCCGAAGCGTGCCGCGCTTATCTTTCCGCCTGCGGCTGGGACGTCGCGTTCCCGCCAGAGGAATCTCCCGTGACCGTCCCCGAAACCTGGGGATCCGTTTATATATCCTATAATGAACTGCAGCGCCTGCAGGGCTTCGACCTTACGCCCTACAAAGGCGGAACGCTGCGAAAACTCGTATTCACCGTGCTGAACTATCCCGGCGCGCCCGAAAACGAAACGGTGCTCGCCACCTGTTTCGTCGATTCCGGCGTTCTCGTCGGGGGCGATATCTGCTGTCCGCGGCCGGACGGCTTTATGCACGGCTTCCGGATGGAGGGCTTTTATGCCGACGATGCGCCTTGACAAATTTCTGTCCGCCCAGCTGAATCTCTCCCGCACCGACGCCAAAAAGCTGCTGCGCGCCGGGCGCGTCACGGTCGGCGGCGCCCCCGAAACGAAAGGGGAGCGGCAGCTCGATCCCGACGCCGCCGAAGTCTCCGTCGACGGCAATCCCGTCGTCTACCGCGAGCACCTCTATCTGATGCTCCATAAGCCCGCGGGCGTCGTCTCTTCCACCGACGCGCCGGGCGACCGCACGGTGCTCGACCTCGTGCCGCCGGAACTGCGCCGCGCGGGGCTCTTCCCGGCGGGGCGGCTCGACCGCGACACCACGGGCTTCGTGCTGCTCACCGACGACGGCGCCTTCGCGCACGCGATCCTCTCGCCGTCGCGCCACGTGCCGAAGACCTATCTCGTCACCCTCACGCGTCCCGTGACGCCCGAAGAAGCGGCTGCGGTCACTTCGGGCCTCATCCTGCCCGACGTTGCGCTTAAGCCCGCTTCTCTGCGTTTTGCTGAAACTGCGCCCGACGGCCTGCCCGTCTACGAGCTTGTGATCACGCAGGGGATCTACCATCAGGTCAAGCGGATGTTCGCGCATTTCGGCGATCCGGTGGTGCGCCTGCACCGCGTTTCGATCGGCGGACTCAGGCTCGACCCGGCGCTTTCGCCCGGCGAAATGCGGCTCCTCACCCCCGAAGAGGTTGCCGAAATCCGACAAAACGGGGTCTGAACGACTAAATATAGTATATGGCAAGTTGCACATACCGAACTGAGACCCTAAGTTTGGTATGTGCGCTTTTTTGAATTAAAATGTACAAAAAAATGAAAAATTTTTGTAAGTTTTTTCTAAAAGACCTTGCAATTTGCTAAAAAAATAGATATAATACAATTGCGAATTTTGATTATTTTGCATATGTGCGATATACCGAGAAAGGAAGATCTCCATGTCAAACAGAATTTTTCAAAGCGTGATCCATCAGATGAAAGACGTCATCGGCAGATCGATCGGCGTCATTGATGAGACCGGGACCATCGTCTCCTGCTCCGAGCTCGGACGGATCGGGGAGGTCCTCTCGATCGGCATCGCCGACGCGTTCGCGGTGAACGCCGCGGTCACGATCAACGGCTATACCTACCGCTCCTTCGGCTCGCCTCTGCAGCCGGAGTTCACGGTCTTCGTCGAGGGCACCGACGCCAACGCCGAGAAATTCGCCTCGGTGCTCAGCGTCTCGCTCTCAAGCATCAAGCAGTTCTACGACGAGAAATACGACCGCGGCAACTTCATCAAGAACGTCATGCTCGATAACATCCTGCCCGGGGATATCTATCTCAAGGGGCGCGAGCTGCACTTCAACAACGACGCCGTGCGCGTGGTCTTCCTGATCCGTCTCGCCGAGCCGTGCGAGATCTCGGTGTTCGAGATGATCCAGTCCCTGTTCCCCGAAAAGAACAAGGATTTCGTCGTGAACATCAACGAGACCGACATCGCCGTGATCAAAGAGATCGGCGCGAACATCGAGGCCAAGGATCTCGAAAAGCTCGCCCGCAGCATCATCTCCGCCCTCGATCCCGAGATCGGCGCCCGCGCCATCGCCGGCATCGGCACCTGCGTCAAGGGCATCAAGGATCTCGCGAAGTCCTTCAAAGAGGCGCAGGTCGCCCTCGAGGTCGGCAAGGTGTTCGACACCGAAAAGGTCATCGTCACCTACGAGAACCTCGGCATCGCGCGCCTTATTTACCAGCTGCCCTCCACCCTGTGCGAGATGTTCCTCAAAGAGGTCTTCAAGCGCGGCTCCATCGAATCGCTCGACAACGAGACCCTGTTCACGATCCAGAAGTTCTTCGAGAACAACCTCAACGTCTCCGAGACCTCGCGCAAGCTGTTCGTGCACAGAAACACCCTCGTCTACCGCCTCGAAAAGATCCGCAAGCTCACGGGCCTCGACCTGCGCGAGTTCGACGACGCCATCGTGTTCAAAGTGGCGCTGATGGTCAAAAAGTATCTCGATTCCTCGCCGATCAAGTATTAAGGCTGATTTAAGCTATAAAAGTTACAATTTGTAATAATTCAACCGCATAACATGCAGAAAGGTCTGCCGTCCGTCCCGTCAGGGCGGGGCAGGCGGAGAAGCTTATGATCGATTTTATTCATGTATCCAAGGTCTATAAGGATAACGGCGCCAAGGCGCTCAACGACGTCACCCTGCACATCGACCAGGGTGAATTCGTGTTTGTCGTCGGCGCGTCGGGCGCCGGCAAAAGCACGTTCTTAAAGACCATCATGCGCGAAGAGGTGCCCACCGAGGGCGAAGTGATCATCGACGGGCAGAACCTCAACAAAATGAAGGCGCGCAAGGTGCCCTATTACCGCAGAAAGCTCGGCATCGTGTTCCAGGATTTCCGTCTCATCCCCACCAAAACGGTGTATGAGAACGTGGCGTTCGCCATGCACGTGATCGGCGCCTCGCAGCGCGACATTTCCCGCCGCGTGGCGTACGCGCTCACGCTCGTGGGGCTTTCGGGCAAGGCGAAGAACTATCCGAACCAGCTTTCGGGCGGCGAGCAGCAGCGCGTGGCGCTGGCGCGCGCCCTGGTCAACGACGCCGAGATCATCATCGCCGACGAGCCCACGGGCAACATCGACCCCGAGATGAGCAAGGATATCGTCGACCTGCTCGAGCAGATCAACATCAACAAAAAGAACACCATCATCATGGTCACGCACGAGGTGGACCTCATAAAGAAGTATAACAAGCGCGTGGTCACGATCAAAAACGGCGTCGTCGTATCCGACACCGCCCATCCCGAGATCGCCGAGGCCGTGCTCGAGCAGGCGGTCGAAAACATGCCCAGCGGCTATTACTACGCGCCCACCGAAGACGCCGAGATCGAAGATTTCCTCAAGTCCTACGGCGCCGACGAGGCGCCCGAGGGCTTCAAGCTCGACACGAGCCGCATCCGCGAGGATTCGTGAGAGGGGGCGCGGCGATGAAAAACAGAAATTTACGCTATCTTACAAGAGAAGGCATCAAAAACATCGGCGTCAACCGCTTTATGTCCTTGGCGTCGGTCACGGTGCTCATGTCCTGCCTCGTGATGATCGGCTGCGCGGTGCTGCTGTATCTGAACATCGATAAGCTCGTCGAGAACATCGAGGCGCAGAACGTGATCATGGTGTTCCTCGACCTGCGCGCCACCGAAGAGGACGAGGCCGCGGCGGAAGAGAGCCTCAAAGCCGTGGGCAACATTTCGGGCATCGAAAGGATCTCGCGCGAAGAGGCCTACAGCACCGTCACCGATTCCCTCGGCGACAACGCGCAGTTCCTGCTCGACAACGATATCGACGAATCCTTCCTGCCCGTCTCTTACCGCGTCACGGTCGAAGACATGGCGCGCTTCAAAGAAACGGTCGCCAAGGTGCGGCAGGTCGAAAACGTCCTTCACGTGCGCGAGAATTCCGATCTCGCGGTCCGGCTCGAAAAGATCCGCACCGCGGTCACTTACGTGTGCCTCGGCATCATTATCCTGCTGTTCCTCGTGGCGCTCTTTATCATCGCGAACACGATCCGCATCACGATGTACACGCGCAGAAAAGAGATCAGCATCATGAAGGCGGTCGGCGCCACGAACTCGTTCATCCGCTGGCCCTTCCTGATCGAGGGCATCACGATCGGCGTCATATCGGCCGTGCTCGCGCTCGGCGTGCTGTATCTCATCTATTATCTCGCCGGCGACGCCCTGCTCACGATCTTCGGCATCCTCGGCGGCAAGCTCGTGGAGTTCAAAGACTGGATGTTCTGGATCCTCGGCGGCTTCGTCGCGGTCAGCATCGTCACCGCGGGCATCGGCAGTATCTTCTCGATCGGCAAATATCTCAGAGAACAGGGGAGTGTTGTGGATGCGAACGGCTGATAAGCTTTGGCGGGCCATGATGCTCGCGCTGGTGCTCGTCATCGCCGTGTTCGGCACCGGCCTTATGGATGCGATCGCCTCGAACCTGACCGATTCCGAGCAGGAAAAGATCGAGGGCTACCGCAATGAAAAGGCCGCGCTCGACGAGCAGATCCGCGAAAACAACGAAAAAATGGCCGCCCTCAAAGACAGCATCGAAGAGCAGGAGGCCTATGCCCGGACGCTGCAGGACCAGATCGACGCCTACCAGCGCCAGATCGACGTGCAGAACCTCAAGATCGACGAGCTCGAGGCCCAGAAGGCAGAGCTGCAGGCCGAGATCGACGCCCTGCAGGTCGAGATCGACGAGCTCGAGGCCAAGATCAACCATATCGAATTGCAGCAGATCAGCCTCGAGCAGGATATCGAGGATACGATCGGCGAGCTCAAGGATACGCTGCGCGACCTCTACGTCTACGGCAGGTCGTCCGAGCTCGAGCTGCTGCTCAACAGCTCCGACTTCATGTCGTTCCTCATCTCGCTTGAGCTGATGGACAACAAGACCGCGAACGCCGATACGATCGTGAGCGACCTCAACGCGAAATACGCGCAGCTCGAAGACCTCAAAAGCGAGCAGGCCCAGGCGATCGCCGAACGTGAATCCGACCAGGCGGTGCTCCAGTCGAATATCGACACCCTCAACGCCCGCGAGGCCGAGATCGAGTCCACGAAGGCCGAGATCGAATACAGCCAGAGCCAGGTGCAGGATCTCATGAACACCGCGATGAAATACCTCGCCGAGCTCGAAGAGAGCTCCGCGGCGTACAAGGCGATCGTCGAGAGCTACGAGGCCCAGAAGGCCGCGCTGGACGACGAGATCGAATCGATCATCGCCGAGGCCGAACGGCGCGCGATCGCGGCGCAGTACCACTTCACGCCTTCGGGCAACTACATCCTGCCCCTTCTTTATTCCGACGTCTATCTGTCCTCGGGCTACGGCTACCGCAACATTTCGGGCTATTATTCCACCTTCCACGGCGGCGTGGACCTCTGCTGCTGGAGCGGCACCTACGGCAAGACCGTCAGCGCCACGGCGGCGGGCGTGGTGATCTATTCCGGCTTCAACGGCTACGGCAACTGCGTGATGATCGACCACGGCGGCGGCGTCGTGTCCCTCTACGGGCACATGGCCTCCCGTGCCGTTTACGAAGGCGAGACCGTGTATCAGGGCCAGACCGTCGGCTACGCCGGCAACACCTACGGTCCCGGCGGCTATTCCACCGGCCCGCACCTGCATTTCGAGATCCGCGTCAACGGCGCCAAGGTGAATCCCGGCGCTTACGTGGCGCTTCCGTAAAACGGGGGAGTCCCTTTGTCCAAAAAGATCCCATGGGCGTATACCGTCGCCCTCATACTCTTAACAGCGGCGCTTACCGTAGTCATTACGGTAAGCGTTTTGATGAAGCGCTATAACGCCCTCATCGGCGACCTGCCCGCGAAATCGGACCGCGCCTCCGTGCTCACCGAGCTCGAGGAGCTGCTGCGCGCGAACTACGTCGGCGAGGTAAGCGCCCCGTCCGTCACGGCCTCCGGCCTCAAGGGCTATATCGAGGGGCTCGGCGACGCCAACGCCCGCTTTCTGACCGACGCCGAATACGACGCTTATCTGCAAACCGAAAGCGGCGTTTACACCGGCTCGGGCCTTACGCTGCGCTTCGACGCGTCCGGCCCCGCCCTCGCGGTCACGAAATCCGAGCGCGGCTCCTCCGCCTACCGGCAGGGCGTGCGGCAGGGCGACCGCATCACGGCGGTCGACACGCAGGGCGTCACCGAGGCGAACGTCGAAACGCTCACCGCGAAGATCACCGAGGCGCTGCCGAAAACCGTACAGCTGCGCGTCACGCCGGCCGACGGCGGCGAGCCCCGCACCGTCACGGTCGAAAAGACCTACCGCACGGACGATATCGAGTCCGATACCGACAACGGCGTGGGGTATCTCCGCATTCGCGGCTTCTATGAATCGACGCCCTCGCTCTTCAAAGCGCGCGTCGACGAGTTCACGTCCGCGGGCGTCACGTCGCTGATCATCGATCTTCGCGGCTGCGAGAGCTGGCAGTATGAGAGCTGCCTCGAGACCGCGGACCTCTTCGCCCCCGCGTCGGGCGATATATCGAAACCCCTCGCTTCGTTTCTCGATAAGAACGGCGAAACGAAGCGCACGTTCTCCGCGACCCCGGGCGGGTATTCGTTAAAGGTCACCGTCCTCGTCGACCGCGACACCGCGGGCGCGGCGGAGCTCTTCGCATGCGTTTTGCGTGATTTCGGGCTCGCGAAGCTCGTCGGCGAAAAAACGGCGGGCGTCGGCGTTGTGCGCGAAGTCTTCCGGCTTGAGGGCGCGGGCTGGGTCCTCATCCCTGTGCAGCGCGTAAAGCCGTACCTCAGCCCCGTCTTCGACGGCGCGGGACTCACGCCGGACGAAAACATGCCGCTGCCCGAAAACGTGCGCACGCGTGTCGACACGCTCTCGCACACGCTCGACGCCCAGTATCTCGGCGCGCTGGAGCTGCTCGAGGTCCCCGCCCCCGTCTCGCCGCCCGAAGAGACCACTTCTCCCGATGAGCCCGCGTCCGAGCCCGGCGAGGACGAAACGGACGAAAACGAAACGGGCGAAGAACCTTCCGTCCCCGAAACCGACGAAAGCTCAGACGAATAAATACCAACGGCGAAGTTATCCCTTCGCCGTTATTTTTGTCCTTCCCAAGGCAGATTTTTCGTAAATTCCCGTAATTATAGGTGAATCGCGATTCAGAGAAAGAGAGATGCACATGACGCAGTCCGACATGCTGGCGCTTCTGCGCCGCGATCCGGAGCGGGGGCTCGAGGCCGTCGTGCGCGCGTTCGGCGCGCTCGCGCTTAAAACGGTGCGCCTGACCGGCGGCGACGCCCTTTCCCCGGCGGACGCGGAAGAGATCGTCAGCGACGTGTTCTTCCGCGTGTATACCGCGCGGGACGGGATCGACGAATCCAAGGGGACGCTCGCCACCTTCGTGATCACGCTGGCAAAGCGCATGACCGTGGACCGCCTGCGCGCCCGCGCACACAGGCAGGGCGTGGAGCTGCCCATCGACGAGGCCGTGCTGCCCGCCGCGGCGGACGTGGAAGAGACCGTCGCGGGCAGAGAAGAGCGGCAAAAGCTCGTCGATGCGATCGTTTCGCTCGGACACCCCGATTCCACGATCGTGTTCCGCCGCTATTACTACGGCGAATCCTACAAGGCGATCGGCAAAAGGCTCGGCCTCAGCGAAAACGCGGTCAACAAGCGCTGCCTCAAGGCGCTCGGCCGGCTGCGTCAGCTTCTCGGGAAAGGAGAATAAGACGATGTCAGACAGAGAACTCATCGAGCTGCTCTCTTCTCTTGAAGAGGCAAACGTCGAGCGGATCGTTTCTTCCGATATCGACTATTCTTCCGACGCCGCTTTTACAGAGCGGATCTGCGCCTCCGTCCTCAGCCGGGCGGGGGAGAAAGGAAGGCAAAGCATGAAACCGATCAAAAACAAAAAACGCTTTATCGCGATCCTCGCGGCGGCGGTGCTCGTCGCGCTCACGGCCACGGGCGTGGCGGCGAGCAGGTTCTTTAAGCTCCCGATCGATTACGATAACGTGAAAGATGAGGTGGGCCTGCAGCTCAGCGAGAACCTGCAGCGCGTCGTGACCCCCGAGGCCGCCGAGGCGGGCGATATCGTGGTCGCGAACAAGACCGTGACCACCGACGACTACACCTTCACGCTCGAGGGCATCATCCGGGCGAGCCAGTACCGCAATATCAGCATCGACGGCGAGCACCTTGAGGGCGACGTCGACGGCTTCTACGCCGTTGTCACCGTGGCCCGCAGCGACGGCGGCGTCATATTCATGGGGGACGATGAGAAGTCCTTCCACGGCGCCACGATCGGGGCGGCGCCGCTCATCCACGGCGTGAAGCCCAACATCAACACCTACGGCCTCATGACGCTTGAGCGCGAAACGGGCGTGCCGGTCCAATACGTGGAGAACAACGTGCTGTATCTCTTCGTGGATATCACCGACTTCATGTGCTTCGCCGACAAGGGCTTGAGCCTCGCAGTCTACGGCACCATGATCTACACGGCGGAAGAGATCGGCCTCGACGAAAACGGCGTGCCCTGCTTCACCGAAAAGGCGCGCGCCCCGTATGCGATGTTCGAGCTGCCGGTGGACGCAAGCTTCGCTGACGCTGCCGCGCAGGAAGCGCTGATCGCGTCCCGTCCCTTCGAGTGGGCGACGAAGCTGCCCTACGTTTACGGCGAATGACCGCCGCCCCTCCATAAAAACAGAGCCGGGGATTGCTCCCCGGCTCCGTTTTTTTTGACTCTTCCCCTTCGTTTACTCAGGATAACTCATCGTAGAGGCTGACGAAGAAACCGCAGTCCGGCAGATCGGGAAAATGCTCGAAGAAAGACGCGTCGTACACCATCGCGCCGAAGGTCGTCGACTGCGGGACGTACCAAAGCGCAGTCTGCTCGATCACGAAGCTGACCTCTTCCAGCGCCGCGGTCTCGTACATCCTTTCCCGGATCTCTTCGTACAGCCTGAGCGATTCGTCCGGCGGCAGGGTGTTGCAATCGGTCCCTGTCCCGTCCGGATCGGTATAGCGGATCACGTCGATCCGCACGTAGTAGTTGACGTCGTCGCGGCCCGCGTACTGTTCCAGCGCGCGCGTCAGGCCGGTCGAATACGCGTGCGTCCCAGCTTTCGGTGCGAGGTAACTGCCGCTGCCCGTCCCGGGCTCGCCGCGCACCAGCTCCCGCCAGTGGATGCTTTCAAGTTCGTTCGGGTCGGTGATGTTCCACAGGTTCCCCACGTTCGTCGGAATATCCGTCCCCGTCTCGCCGCTGAACACGGGGTTTTGCTCGGTGACGACGGACACGGGCTGGTTCACCTCGTTGACGAGGCTTGGCTCCGTGGGAGCCTCCGTCCCGGGCGCTTCCGTTTCCGCGGTCCCCGCTGTCGTTTCTTCGGGCTTGTCGGGCTCGGTCCCTTCGACCTGCCCGCCGACGGCCCCGGTATTCTCGGGCGGCAGCGTCGGCGTGACGTCCTTCGTCAGCGCTTTATACCCCGCGAACCCGAGCCCGATGATGAGCAGGAAAGCTGCGGCGGCGGTCAGCACGCGCCTCACCGGCATCCTCTGTCTGACGGGCGCGGCGGCGAGCAGCGCCCCCTTCATGGCTTCTTTTTTCTCTTCGTCCAAACGCACGCTCATGAGCGCGTCTTTAACATTTTGATCGTTCACGCTTCATTCTCCTTTCGTCAGGGCGTCCTTCAACAAGTCTCTGCCTTTCTGCAGCCGCATCTTCACGGCGGAGGCGCTTTTGCCGATCGCGCGCGCGATCTCCTTCGTCGTGTAGCCCTCGGCGTAATGGAGCGTCAGCACCGTGCGGTAGGCTTCCGGCAGCGCCAGCAGCGCCTCGGCGAGGTCTCTGAGCGCCGGGTCCTCCGGCAGGGCGGCAAGCGTTTCCGAAAGCTCGGCCTGCGGGTGTCTTGTGCGTTCGCGCAAGCGGTCGGCGCACACGTTGAGCGCCACGCGGATGAGCCACGCTTTTTCATGCTCTTCGCTTCGAAAAACGGGGCGCTTTTCGATGAGCTTCAAAAACGTATCCTGCACCGCGTCTTCGGCGTCCGGGGCGCTTTGCAGCCGGAACAGGCAGATCCTGTAAAGGTCGTCGGCATAGGCGTTGACAAGTCGTTCGATCCGATCAGCCGGCCGTGCTGATGTTTCTTTCATGTCGTCAACTCCTTTCACCCCTAATACGCACAAAAAGCCCGAACGGTCAAAAAATCGGCCCGTTTTTTTCGGGCCGGTTTGTATTTTTACATTTCGATGTCCGCCACCACGGGATGATGGTCCGAGGGATACATGCCGTCGATCATCTTTTTGATCACCCTGAAGCGCCGCACGAAGATGTCGCCCTTCACGAACACGTAGTCGATGGGCGCCTGATGCGGGTCGCCGTCGGGCAGATAGCCGTGATAGGTGGGCCCCTTGTCGGTCTCGGCGGCGGCGTCGCGGCAGTCGACGAACCCTTTGTCCTTGATCGCCTTGCAGGGCGCCGAATCGGGCGTCACGTTGAAGTCGCCGGTCACGATCACGGGGGCGTCGCCGCCGATCTCGGCGCCTCTCTCGGCGATGAGCTCGGCGCCGTTCTGCATGGCCATGGTGCCCACGTGGTCAAGGTGGGTGTTCATGAACACGAACTCCTTCTCGGTGCCCTTATCCCTGAGCTTCGCCCACGAGCAGACGCGCACGCACGCGGCGTCCCAGCCCTTGCCGGGCTTTTCGGGCGTTTCCGACAGCCAGAAATTGCCCTTGTCGAGCACGTCGAACTTCTCTTTCAGATAAAACACCGCCGAATACTCGCCCTTCTTCTTGCCGTCGTCGCGGCCCACGCCCACGTATCCGTAGTCCGGGAAGGCCGCCGTCAGCGCCTTCATCCAGTCGTGATGGGCCTCCTGCACGCCGAAAAGCTCGGGCTCGGCGCTGCGGATGGCGCGCACCACGAGCGACACGCGTTTGTTCCAGGCCCGTTCGCCCTGGCCGCCGCACAAAATGTTGAAACTCATGACTTTCATTCTGTTTTCCTCCCACGGTTTCGTGAATTTTTCACTGTTGAGAATAAAGGTCAGCACGCGTTTCGCGACCGCCTGAATTTCCCCTAAAGTGATGCCGTCCGGCTGCCCCAGCGTTTCGAGCAGGGTGCCGTCGGGCTTTTTCCTGCCCACGCGCTCGCCGCCGGGCATCAGCACGTCCACGCCCGCGCGCACGCGATAGGCCTGGTCCCTGAGGTTCGGGAATTCGGGCGAAGCGCTCTTCTGCATCCACCAGTCGGTGATCACCATGCCCCGGTAGCCCCACTCGCCGCGCAAGATCTTTGTCACAAGCTCGTAGTTATAATGCCCCCACACGCCGTTGATCTTGTTATACGACGTCATCATCACGGCGGGAGATGCCTCTTTCACGCAGATCTCGAAGCCCTTGAGATAAATTTCGCGCAAAGCCCGCGCGCTCACGACCGAGTCGTTTTTCGTGCGGTTGACCTCCTGATTATTGAGCGCGAAATGCTTCGGGCAGCCCGACACCCCGGCGTTTTTGAGGCCGCGCACCACGGCGGCGGCGCTCTTGCCGGTCACGAGCGGGTCTTCCGAGAAATACTCGAAATTCCTGCCGCAAAGCGGATTGCGGTGGATGTTCATGCCGGGCGCGAGCAGCACGTCGGAGCCGCGGTCCTTCATCTCGAGCCCCAGCTTTTCATACAACGCGGTCACAAGGTCGGGGTTAAATGTGCACGCCAGCGCCGTGCCGTTCGGCAGCAGCGAAGAGGTCGCCGCGAGGCGGATGCCCGAAGGCCCGTCGGTCGTCGTCACGGGCAGCACGTCCCTGTCCCTGAGGCTCTGTAAAACCCCGCCGAACACGCCGGCGTTGCCGGTCGGGCCGAGGGGCGAGTTCATCACGTAGTCGCCGCGCGTCATGGCCTCGAGCTCGTCGACGGAGAGCGACGCCACAAAGTCGTCGAGGCTCACGAACCCCGCTTTCACGTCGTAGAGCGAAAGCTTCCTGTCAAAGGTCTTCTCCTCCACCGGCGCCGGCAGGTTCGCGAGGATGTCCGCCGCGAGGTCGCCCTCGGCCGAGGGGACGGGCTCGTAGGTCTTGTGCACGCCGTTCGCCGAAACAAGGGGCGTCACGCGCAGCATTCTTTCTTCTGCCTTCGGCGCGCCCGAAGCGCTCAGCGTCTCAAGCGCCTCGCACTCGGCCTGCCCGAAGGTCCCCGCGGCCACGAGGTCGCGCACGCTGAAGCCGAGATAAAACGTGTACGCGCCTTTGAGCAGAACCCACGCGTTCTTGAACCCTGTCTTGCCCGCATCGTCGAACGCCGCTATGGTGAGCGGATCGATCTCGATCTTCACGGTCTCCCGTTCGCCGGGGGCGAGGACCTTCGTTTTTTTGAAGCCCGCGAGCGTCTTTGCAGCCATTGGCAGCGGCGCGCCCTCAACGCTCACGTATGCTTGCGCCGCGGCGCTGCCGGGGACGGCCCCCGCGTTCACCACGTCGCCGGTCACGGCAAAGCGCCCGTTCTCATTCGCAAGGCGCGCGTTTTCGACTCTGAACGCCGTATACGAAAGCCCGTGCCCGAAGGGGAACAGCACCTTGTCCGGCGCGAAGGTCTCGAAATAGCGGTAGCCGACGAAGATATCTTCTTCGTAATGGTTTTTATCTTTGTTTCCGAAATTATCCGAGGACGGATAATCTTCATACTTGCGCGCGATCGTGTCGGTCAGATGGCCGGAAGGGGAGACCTTTCCGCCGAGCACGTCCGCCACTGCGTTGCCGGTCTCCATGCCGCCCTGCCAGCAGATGCCCACGCACGGGATATTGAGCGCTTCGACCCACGCGCAGTCGATCACGTTGCCCACGTTCAATATCACGGCGACCTTCTCGAAATACTTGCGCACGGTTTTCAGCGTCTTTTCTTCCTCGTCCGTGAGATAAAAGCTGCCTTTTTCGAGCGTGTTCTCGCGGTCCTCGCCCGCGGCCCTGCCGATGAACACCACGGCCTTGTCGCTCTCGAACGCCGCGCGCTTGGCAAGGGCTTCGCTCACGTGCATCTCTTCATAGCCCATCGGCCAGTGGCCCCAATAGCCGTCGTCCACGGGGTTCTTTTTCACCCACGCGCGGTAGGCGTCGTCCACGGCCTTGTTATAGCGGATCTTCCCGTTGTTCTTGATCCCCTTGTTGATGCTCACGGTATAGTGGGCGTTCACGTCGCCGCCGGAGCCGTAGCCCACGAAAAACGTGTCGTACTGCACGCGCCCGAACAGCGCCACGGTCTCGTTCTCGAGGATCGGCAGCACGTTTTTGTCGTTTTTCAGCAGCACGAAGCTCTCCTCCGCTGCGGTGCGGCAGAGCTCTTTGACGCCCTCGATCTCGGGGTATTTCGTCTTGTTGCGCTTCGTGGAGGTCTGCGACACCGACGACGTGACGAGGTTCACCACCTTGCCCACGATCTTATCGGCTTTTTTCGGGATCTTCATAACAACACTCCCATCGGACGTGATCTCTTTTTATTGTATCATGTCCGCGCGCGAAAGTAAACCTTTAATATGAAAATCTTTGCCCGCCCCGAACGGATTGACAACCGCGCCCTGTTCTGCTATACTGAGAAAAACGATTTCCGAAGGAATGATGGATATGAAAAAAACGATCGCGCTGATTTTGGCGCTTATCTTCGCTTTTACGCTCGCCGCCTGCGGTTCGGACGAGCCCGCCTCTGAGGAACAAAACCCCTCCGAGAGCGCCCCCGCCGCCGACGTGCCCGCCCCCTCCGGCGAAGAGTCCGTGAGTAATAGTGAACCCGCCTCCGACGGCAACGAGACCGAAGCCCCGTCCTCCGGCGAGGCGGCGACGGAGCCGACCACCGAGCCCGTCACCGAAGCCGTCACGCAGGACCCCGAGACGCTCAAAAAGACCGTCGAATCAAGGGCCTTCCGCGAAACGGTGGGCGAGCTCGGCACGTTCGACCTGAAAACGGGCGTCGAGGGCAACACCGTGGTGCTCACCTACACATCGCCCGATCTCGACGACGAGGACCTGAAGGCGTTTGTCGAAAGCATCTTCGATTCCGATATCGAGCAGGTCCGGCAGGACATGGAGAAATGGAAGGCGAACCTCAAGGCCGCCGTGCCCGGCGCCGATATCCGGGTCGTGTTCGTCTCGATGAGCGGCAACACCGTAGCCGAAGAGACGTTCTGATCCCATCTGTAATAATGTGCAAAATAAAAGAAGGAGTCTTATTATGAAAAAATGGATCGCAATGCTTTTGGCACTGATGATGCTTCTCTCGCTCGCCGCCTGCGGCGCAGGGGAGTCCGAACCTGCCGATGCCGGCGCGAAGGACAGTCAATCCGCCGATGAGAACGCGCTGAGCACCGAGCCCGAAGAGCAGGAGACCAAGACCGAAACGCAGCCCGCCGACGAAGCAGCCGCAAGCGGTTCTTTGAAGGCGCTCGTGGAATCCGGCGCGCTCGACCAGTTCCTTCCCGCCGAAGATGAGAATTCCGATTTCACCGCTTCGTGGGAAGCGGAAGGGGATGACACGCTCGTCATGAAGATGGCGTTCAGGCGGGACCTGACCGAAGCGCAGGTCGCCGCCGCGAAAGAGGAGTATACCGACGATTCCGAGATCGCCGGTTCGATGGGCCTGATGAAATCCGCGATCTCGCTCCTGTCCGGCGTTGCCGACCCGAACGTCAAGGTCATGATCGTCACGAACAAGGACGAAGTGATCTTCGAAAAGACCTATTGATACGTCTCTCGGAAAAAAAGAAATGAAACAACCGGACGCGTCGCTGACGCGTCCCTTTTTTGTGTAAATATGCCACAAAAGTGCAAAAATTAAAGACAAAAACAAAAAAAGGAACTAAAAACAGCAACAATGTTTTAAAATTATCGCAAAAACTATTGACATTTTCAGGAAATAATCTTATAGTATGATTGTTTTCGAAAACAAATACATTCAACAGATTGCGTGCGTGACATCATGTTAGCCAAAATCACAAACGAAACGCTCCCACAGCAAAAAAACGTGTATGGATTAGAGATCCATATGCCCGACGGACATGCCTTTTTCTATCCCTACGTTTCAGCCTTCAGACAGGACGCGGAAGAGCTGCTCGGCCGCCTCAGCCGGGCTGAGAGCCTGTCCTCCTTTCATCTGGACGACATCGTCCGCGACTATCTGACGGCGCTGTATACCCGTAAGCTGCAACTCAACGGGCTTACCACCTGAACGAAATGATCCCCTTCCTCTTTTTCCGTCGGAGGGCCGGCTGCTTTCACCGGCCCTCCGACGCTTTTCCCGGCGCGACAGGGAAGTGCGCGCCGCCGAAAAAACAGAAAGAAAAGTCTTGACATTTTTCATCCCTTATGCTAATATGATAAAGCTTCATTCGGAGAGATACCGAAGCGGTCATAACGGAACGGTCTTGAAAACCGTCGTACTCTTGCGGGTACCGTGGGTTCGAATCCCACTCTCTCCGCCAATCTTAATATTATAAAACACGATTACCGATATGGAGAAGTACTCAAGTTGGTGACGAGGCGCCCCTGCTAAGGGCGTAGGTCGGGAAACCGGCGCAGGAGTTCGAGTCTCCTCTTCTCCGCCAATACCCCGATTTTCCTTATAAATTAAGGGAATCGGGGTTTTTTATTATTCGGTCCCTTTTATTAAAAAACTCGAAAAATCCTGTTAAAACTTTATAAAACTATTTCCTATTGCTCCACCTATTGCTCCACTATCTACACGACAAGTTTTCCATAATAATCGAGTTTTCCATAATAATATTGTTTCATTTTATTCTTTTATCATAAATACAACACTCCCTAAAACGCAAAAAAGCCCCCATGCAGGATTTGACTCCTGCACGGGGGCATTTTCGTGTGATTATTCCAGACCTACAGCCTGCCGCAGCACCTGCCGCGCGTCGGCGGCGGTCACCTTGCCGTCGCCGTCAACGTCGCCGTCCACTTTGATGATGGATTCGAACCCGGCTGCTTTCAGTTTCTTCTGCAAAGCCTCGGCGTTCGCTTTCACGGTGTAGGCGCCGACCTGGACCCGGTACACCGCTTTTCCGGGAGTATCGGCATTTCCCGTTTCGGCGGCCTCGTTTGCTTTGATCTGCGCAGCTACGTCCGCGCGGAAAGCATCCATACTCTTGCCATGCTTCGGGAACCAGTGGGCCACGTCGCCATGGTTACTGGCGATCCCCTTTTTGTAACCCTCGGCGTGATCGATCACGTTGCGCACGTCGATGTTGAACTTTTTACAGAGAAATGCGCACAGCTCCACGGCTTCCCTGTACACCTTATCGAAGTACGTTTTATCGGACAGTCCGTCCTCGCAGATCTCGAACGCGAGATGCGTGTCGTTGGAGCTGCCGCCGTTGTTCCAGCCTTTGCAATCCCACGGGAGGATCTGATAGGTGGCAATGCTGCCGTCTTTGAGTTTGCCGATAAAAGCATGGCAGCAGATTCTTTTTCCGGCCGGGCGATACTGATTCCACGTATTCCCGTACTGATTCTGTCCCAGTAGCCCGTCGTCGGGCCCGACATACCGTTTCAGAAACGGGTTGTTAGCTCCGGTGGAATGCACCATGATCCCGGTCGGCGTCCACGGCGTCCCGTGGTTCACGATGTAGCACTCGTTGTTCGTCGCCAAAACAGTATGGAGATTCATTCCGATCCCTCCGTTTCAATTTCAGATACCATATTGCCGACGTCGGCAATATGGGTGCCGCTATCGGCTATTCCTTCGCCGAAGATATAGGCGATAATCGAGCCCGCCGCCGTAATCACGCCAGCGAGCTTTTCCGGGGACTTGTCCGGGCTTTGCGTGTAAACGACGATCCCGATTACAAGTCCGGTAATCAAAGCCCAAAACTTTCGGGATGTCAGTTTTCGCTTCCAATCGATCTTCAAGAGATTCCCTCCTTTTTCTTCTGATCGTGAGCCTTCTGATTCATGTGTTTTTCGATTCGCTCGATGGCGTTAGTGACCGGGCCGTTGCAGCCCTGCTCCTTCAGGCCCTTGAGGCACGCCAAGACTCCATAGGTGAGCAAACACAGCTCCTCGTTCATGGCGGCGATATCCTCGTCCTGCCGTCGCTGGCGCTGCACCCATGTGACGATCTTATAAACAAACCCGCCGATGGCGAGTAAGGCCGCCAACACCGCGGCAGCCTTAATAACAAAATCTGCGTCAACGTACATCTCTGTCCTCCTTATTGCGCCGAAAGAATGGACGGCGTAATATGAAGCCCGTTGCTCTCCGACCATTCCGCGCTGAACAGGAATATGCGGTAGGCCACGGCAAGCGAGGCCAGCGCGATCAGAATAGATATCTGGGATTGTGCCATATGAATCCCTCCTATAATACGCGTGTGCTTCCGATATATACTGCGGTGGCCTTCGTGCCCGCCGCCGTTATCACACGGTCGGTGTTGTGCACGGTGACCCATTCGGGCCTGCCGCTCGTGAGCCGTCGGTTCGGCTTATTCTTGTTCCCGTCCGGGATGATCTTTTCTTTAATCTCAAGCCCGTATTCTTCCCGGACCTTATCCGGGTTTAGAAAAACAGCCATTTCGTTTTCCTCCTCAGTTGGAACCGTATCCGAGTTGGATCGGCGTAATTGTCACGCTGCCGTTTGAATACCAATATCCGACGATCAGATAAGGTCGGTTGCCCGCGCCGAAACTGGTTTCAAGCGGGCAAGAGAATTCTATCAGCGTTGAATTAAATAAACGCATACGGGCGACCGCCGTGCACGGCAGGTTAAAAATGTCCGTGAACGACAGCCAAATCTCAGGCGTTTTTCCGGCGGTGATGGCGGCCATTGCGTCGGCAAATGTGCAGGATACGCCGCCGTGCGTCAGATTTGTCACCTCAAGCGTCGCTAAATTGAGGTCGCAGTTTACAACGTAGCTTTGGTCCTTGCCGTCGGCGTAAGTCTTCGTGGCGTAGGCAGAAAGGCTCTGGTGCGCCGTCAAAAAACCGGAGTCGTTCGTGAGGTCCGAAGTCTTTGTCGGAATCAGCGCGATCACCCTTTTCAGCAGCGGCACAAGCGCGGATTTTAGCTGATTGAAAAACGCGGTATTGATAGCCATACGCTCACCGCCTTACGCGCTGAGCACGTTGTCCCAGATGGTCTGGATCTGCGCGTTGGTCAGCTCCACGATGTCGGTTTCCTTGACGTAGCCGGAGAGATCCATCGACGTCTGCCCGATCCGCTCAAAGCCGTTGTTCACGTAGATCCACTCGGCGTAGATGTTGTTCGTCGCCGTTTCCGAAAGCGGCACGAGATAGATCTTGTTGGTCTCGCCCGTCACGGTCGGCACGCCGGAGGCGTTATATTCGCCGGAGGTGAGGATCCGGAACGAGAACCCGGCGATCCCGCCGATGGCAGAATCCACGTAGGTCTTGACGGCCTTCGGCGATGCCGTTTTCGCGTCGCTCGCCGCATCCGAGGAGATATCCGTACTGATAACCGGCACGGTCGGGATCGCCTCATCGACATACTCCTCAGTGGCGTACCCGTCAAGGTCGTCGTCGTGCAGCACGTTGTCGGTCCGTGCCTGCTGCAGAACCCCCGTCAGCGTGGAATCGATCTCCACACTGAGCAGAGAATCCCCGGCGCTCCCATAAGGCACGACGCCGGAAAAATAGAGCGACGATCCGCTGCCGAACACGATCCGCAGAGGCAGCTCGAAGTTGATGCTGCCGTACATGGTGCCACTCAGAACGACCTCATACCCGGCCTCTTTCGCCGCCAGAATGTTGGCGATCGTCTCCGTGATCGTTACCGTATTCGGTTCCACGCTCGTATCGACGGTTGCTTCCACGACGTGCTTCGCCTGATCGATATACCCCTCGTCGTTTGTCAGATCGCTGACAGCCGTCGGAACATTCACATTCACCGCCTTGTTTATAGGAATGAGCGCGGTCCCGTTGACCTTTACAGACTCAATCACGTTTGCCTGTGCCGTAGACGGCGCGTGCGCAGCCTGCGAATGGGCATACGCCGCGTCATACTGCGCCTTCAGCGCGTCGGTCAGATCGTTATCACTCAGAGTCTTATACACCGAGCTGCTGCCGGTCTTATAGACCTTCTGGACAAACTTGTTCTTGATCAGCGTAAAGATGTAAGTCAGGGCGTTTGCCCCGGTATTGTTGATAGTCGACATGCATTCTCCTCCTTATTTAATCCGCCATCACAGTGTTCCAGATGGCGAGTATTTCCGTGTTTTCGATTTCATCGAGCAGCCCCAGCTCATCGCCGGTTTTGTCCCCGATCAGCTCCACGCCGTTGATTCTCGGGTGGTTTCTCAGGATTTCATAATCCGTCGCCGTGCCGCCGCTCCCGCCGTCGCGCACATGCAGTGCCAGCGGAGGTGACTCCTCCGCAACGTGCAGACTGATTCTGCATCCACTCATTCCAAACGCCTCCTCAGCAGATTATCGCCGACGTCCAGATTTGCGATCTCCGTTGCATCCCGGAGCGCCCCGGACAGCAGATTTACCTGCACGCCGACGGTGCCGGGGTTCAGCAGCCCGCTCTGCTCCTGCGTCAGCCGGATGCGCAGCGTGTGCGCGTCGACAAGCTCAAAGGCCGTGATGTCGATCTCTGTGCGCCCTTGCTGCAGCGTGACGTGGATCTGATCATAATCGGGAATCTCCCTCTCCGGGATCTCGATCTCCAGCGACGGCGTTGTCCAGATCGTCATACGCTCGCCTCCTTTAGATCCCGCAGACGTACGTGACGGCAGCGTACAGGTTGAGGCTGCCGGACGTGCCGGTCGTGTGGTAGGTTTGCGCATAGATCTTCCCGTTGGTCTTGACGTGCAGTCTCACGCGCAGAGCATTATCGCTCGGGCAGCATACGTCCTGCGCGATGTTATACGGAGGCGCCAGGCGGACCGTTCTCACGCCGCCGTACGCGATCCCGAAATCGTACGTCGTCGGCAGCGTACCGATCTCCGTTTCCACTCCCGCGGGCATATTTTTCAGGTTCCGGACGGCGACCGTGCAGACGCCGAACCCGAATATCACGATGATCTGGTCCGCGTAATCCGACGAGAGCACGACCAATGGCGGTCCCGCCACGTAGCTGACGATTTCCCAAAGGGATTCGCTAAGATCGTGTATGGGCCCGTATACGCCGTCCGACGTGATCGGCGCGGTATCGCCCGCCGTCGGTGCCGTCGACAGCGCGCTCACGCCGGTCCCGCCTCTCGTCACGCTCAGCACGCCCGCGTTGATGTCGGAAGCGTTGTGCGTATGGCTCGCGGCAGCGGCGCCGAGCTGCGCCCGCGTCACGCTGTGCGGGTTCGAGTTGTTGCCGATGTGCGAAATGAGCGACGAGACCGCCTTCTTGATCTTGCCCATCAGCGTCGTCATGCGTTCGCCGGTCAGCGGCTCCTCCAGCGTCCCCGCCGCCGAAAAATTGACGACCTGATTGTCAAAGGGCAGGTTTTCCACGTTGCCGAGCCCCACCTGCGCCTTCGTGACGTTATGCGGATTGCTCTTATCGGCTTCGTGCTCCTGCAGCTCCGCCTTCGTCGCGAAAACGGCGCTCTCGGCCATGATCGCCGTCACGTTTTCGGCGTCGCCCACCACGATCATCAGATTGACGGTCTGCTCCGCCACCACCGCGCCGGCCGGCGTCAGCATCCCGGCATCGTCTCCGTCGTTGACGTAGGCATACAGCACCTCGTCCGCGCCCTGCTCGTCCAGCTTTGCGAAAAGGCCGAGCTCCGTCCAGCGCATGGGCTCCTCGATGATGGAATTGTCAAAGCTGCCCGTGATCGTCACGTAGCCGCTTGTCGTTTTGTCGATCGCGGTGATGCCGAATTCATATTCCGGGATCACCAGCTCCTCCAGATCGGCGGCGTCGGCAGGCGGCGCGCCGCTGCCGATCTCAAATTTCGTAAAAACAAGTCCGTCGCCGGCAATCGCCCGCATCAGCAGCGCGCGGCCGGCGTCGGTCAGAATCGGAGCATTTACCATGTTGCATCCTCCTTTAGTCGATTCCGGGAACGGTCAGCGTCATCTCGCTCCCGGTGTGCAGGGCGAGCCCCGCATAGATTGTTTTGGATCTCCCGCCGACAAACGTCACCTTGTCCGGCACGGATCGAAGGTTGATGAAATACTTCGCGGCGGCAAGCAGCGCTTCGATGTCTTCGTCGCTCATGAGCTTCCCGCCGAGATCGGCTGTAAGCCGGTAATGATAAGCCTGCCCTCCGTAGTCGTACCACTCCTGCAGCGTTGCGCCCGCGAACGCGTCCGAGATCACGCGCTGCACCGCTCCTGCGGTCCCAAGGCTCCGGTGCACGCTCCAAACGCTTTTCAACAGGTTTCGTTTGACGTCCGTCGTCGCGTCCGGGAACCACCAGTCGAGCTTGAAATCAACCGCCAGCCTGTCGAGCAGCACGTCTGGCAGCGCGTCGATCGCGGCATACACCGCAATCGCGCCTGCGTCCTCATACTGCCGTCCGAAGGACTCGGCCACGGCGGCGGCGAGCGCGTAGATCCGCCCGGTCCCGGACAGCGGCAGCGGCAGCGCGGCGAGCATTGAGTCCTTCGAAAACTCACTCATCCTCATAGCCTCCGTTCGTGATCGTTACGGTACCCACGGCGGCGATCTCCGGCGCGCTGCCGTCGCTGCCGTCGGAAAGCGCGGTAAAGGTCGGCGCCGTGATCACGGCCCGCTTGATGCCGGTCGCCATCAATAACTGCCAGAGCTTCGAGGGGTTGACGTCCCGCCCGAGTTTCCCGTGCTGCCAGTCGATATACTCCTGCACGGCTTTTTCCACTGCGGCGGTGATCTCGGCGGCGGGCGTCCCGGAATTGCGGGGCAGATAATAGGTCAGGTTGACGTTATAAGACACGACCTCGGGATCGTGCACCTCCACCCTGTCCGTCAGCGGCCGCGCGTCCCGGGCGCTGCACGCGGTCAGGATCGCCGTTTTGAGCACGGACCCGACCGGCTGGCCGTCCTGCGTCACGGCGTACAAATAGACAAGGCCGGGCAGCTCCTTGCGGTAGCGCACCGTGTTCGTTTCCCCGGCGGACGCGTAATAAAACACGGTGCTCGCGGAAACACCCGGCGATCCGCTGGTCGCCGGGCTGCCGTTGACCGTCACGGTGGAAAGATCCACGCCCTCCTTGCCGAGGATAATGCCCTCGATGCCGTTCTCGCTGTCCACGATCGTCGGCAGCAGTTCCTCCACCCAAACCATGGGCCGCACGGCCTTCACGTCGGCGATCTCCGCAGACGCGGATTTCGCCCGGTAGATATAGCCGCCCTCGCTCCCGGCCGCGGAGGCGCCGTCCAGGCTCGCCCGCATCCGGGCGAAATAGGCGTCGTCGTCCTCGGTCTCGCTGCCGCCGTCGCTCTCGTCGGTGTTCGCGCAGGCTACAAAAAACTGCACGTTGTCGGGGTCCACCAGCGTCGAGATCTGCCCGGCGGCGTAGCCGTTGCCGACTTCGCCGGCGGTCTGGCATTCAACCATCACGTCGATGCTGCTCTCTCCGATCGGGATCAGCGCGTCGGCGGTCGTCGCCCACGTCAGGCTCTGCGCCGTATCGGTCACGCGCGTCCCCGCCGGGATCAGCACCGCCGTCGTCGCGGGCGTGATCGTAAAGCGGACCGTGCATTTCGCCGCGGCGGCGGGATTGCGTTTCACACCGTAGATCCATTCCCCGAGCGCGTCAAGATATTCTCCGGCCGCGCTGCTCGGCAGATTCATGTTTCCGGCGAAATTGAGCTTCACCCGCTCCCGCGCGACAGCGTCCGCGAACCATGCCAGCAGCAGCCGCTCCGGGTCTCCGGGCAGCAACGCGCGGCCCGTCTGCGCCTCAAAGGACGCAATCATTTCCGACTCAATTTCTTTTGCGTCGGTGGAAACGAAGTCGTAATCCATGCCTCTCACACCGTCACCTCCAATTCGACGGACAGCACCCGGCTGTCGAACATGGTTTTTCCGGGCAGCAGCCGCACGCTCAGCACCTCGGCGCGCGGCTCAAAGCGCGCCATCGCATCTATGATCTCGGCGGCGGCAAGCGCTTCGGCGGCAAACGCCGGGCGGTGCGTGAATTCCATCGGCAGCCCGTAGTCTCGATATAACGGGACCGTTCCCTTTTTTGTGGAGAGCAGCAGCGCCGCGTTCTGCAGCACCCGCCGCGTCTCATCCTGTTCCAATAGCGTCAGCGGCAGGGGCCTGTCGCTGCGGATCTCATATCGCATGTCAAAGCCTCCTGTCGTAGCCCAATAGGCTCACGCTGACGGTGGCGTCGATCAGGTCGCCGCGCCCGTCAAAGCGCTCCCCCGTGTACTTAAAGGATTTGATGAGCCAGCGGTCGCCCACCTGATAGGTGCCGATCATCAGCCGCAGCGCAACGCCTTCCCGGCAGTAGTTTTCTACCCGGTGCAGGTCGAAATAGGGGTCCACGCCGAGATAGCGCGACAGCCGGAAACTCAGGCTCACCGTTTCCGGGTCCGCGCCGGCATATTCCACGACCCCGCGCCTGCCCTGCAGATTGTGAGTGTTCAGCCTTGCCGAGCCGCTGTGCTCGAATTTTTGGAACGTCTTGATCACGTCGTCGGAAACCTGAAACACGATGTCCCCAAGACAGCCTACCTGCATGCTATCACCCCCAGAATGTAACCGTTTCCGTTGAATGAATCATCATAGAGGCACAGCACCACGTCCCCAATCGCGGGGGCCCAGCGCCCGGCATCCACTTTGTGCGTATGGTCCTGCGCTGAGGCCGTCGTGAGGGAAGCCGGGTGCTGCAAAACATAGAGCCTGTCGCTCATCAGCTGCAGATCCGGAAAGTAGACCCGCGCGCGGGCGCCCTCCACGCTCTGCACCTGCCCGATCCTTATCATGCGCCGTTCGCCTCCCTGAGTTCGATCTGCGTCGTGTAGCCGCTCCCCACGGTGTGCGTCGCCTTCGTGATTACATAATCGCCAGAAAGCGCGCCCCAGCCGGTCAGGCGCACGGTCAGTCCCGCCTGCAGGGCGGGATTGCCGGCGAACGTAAACACCGGCTTCACCGCGAACTTGTTGTGTTTTTTGAGCTGCGCCGCAGCCAGCGCCTCGGCTTCTGCTACGCTGTCCACGCGCTGGTGGATCTCCAGTTGCTCGTTATTTTTGTTGTCCGCGTTATAGTCGTCGCAGTAGGCGTAGCCCTCGATCAGCACGCCGTCCGGCGTATAAAATGACACACGGCACGAGGTGTAGGTCGAGTCCTTGCCGGTCGAGATCGAATATTTCACGAAATCCGATTCCGGCGTGATCTCCCGCACCAGCGTTTTGTCGCCGATCTGATCGAAAACGATTAGAATGTTGTTCGCGACTTTGAGGCGGTAGCCCGCGTCCGAGCAGAGCTTTTCCAGAAACGCGATGTCCGAAACGTCGTTCTGCTCGACGCGCTTATATAGCTTATGCCGGTGCGGCAGATACATCGAGGTCATGCCGTTTTTTCCGGCGATCTCGGCGGCGATCTCCGAAAGCGTAATGTTTTCCCAGCTCCTCGTCTTTTTCACCTTCCGGATCGTCGAGGTGTAGGGTAAAGAGGTCGCCTTGATCGTCACAACTGTCGGCGGGCCGGAAAGCTTCACGCTGTCCAACTCAAAAAAGCCGCAGTCGAGCTCCCGGTCCTTGCCGTCTCCATCCCGGTTCAAAAGCGCGATCACCGCCTGGATCTTCATGCCCTCTTTCCGTTCGCCCCCGCCGTCTCCGCTCCCGCCGAAGCCGACGTCCGCAAGCGAAAACCAGCCGAGCGACGCCACACAGACGGGGAACGGCACGCCCTCGCGCAGATTGAGATAAGTCACCTTGCCGGTATACCGCTCCACGTACGCGCCGGGCGTCCCCTCGCCGTAGCTGGTGTACTGAGGGCAGCCCGTCACGGTCACCTCGTTGCCGATGGACAGCGCCGAAGCGTCCGTCGGCGCCCCGCCGGAGGGCTCGGCCATCTCCTTTTTGAGCCCGGATGCCAGCACGTAGCCTGTCTTGCCGGAATAGGCGATTTTCGCCCACTTGATCGCGATATCCGCGTCCGGCAGGCGCGCCCCGTAGGGCAGGGTGCCGAGCTTCGCGTATTTTTCCCCGGCGCCGGAACGTACAATCAGCCCCGCCTTTTCGATGACCACATACTCGGTCACGCCGCTGGGCGGCACGGAGGCAAAATTCACAAGGTCGCCGAACCAGCTTTTCGCGAACAGCCCGTCCGCGTCGGCGAGCTGGAGCTGCAGATCGTCGGTCTCCTCGTCCTCGTTGTCGACGTAGCTCAAAGACGTGAGATTCGGCTCCAGATCCGCGCTGACGTCACGGTAATTGAGAAAAATCTTGCACGCCGTCCGGCGCGCAAGCTCGGGGTAACTCATCCGGCGCCCTCCCTCCACGGCGGGGGCGTGTCTGTCACGGCGTCCTCCACGTCCGGGATCGTCAGCGTCACGCCGGCCGGAAAAACGGCCGTGTCAATGTGCTGCGGATTTTCCCGCATGACGTCGGTCAGAAAATGCTCGTCGCCGAGCGTCTTTTTGGCGATCCCGTCAAACGTATCGCCCTGCGTTGTCACGTAAATCATACGTAAGCCCTCCTGACCCGGTCGCGCTCCCGGTCCTCCAGCGCCTCGATCACCCGGGCCACGATGTCGTTTCCGGCGGCCGAGAGCGCCGAGGCCGTCTCCGGCGTGGCGTTGCCCGCGACGGTGATGGACAGGGTGATCGGCGCATTGATCCCGCCCTCCGACACGGCAGGCGTCGCCGTCACGGCGCGCACGCCCGCGTCGGCGGTCTCGCCGAACGCTGCCGCAACTGTTGGGCGCAGCCGTTCGGTCTCGTTGATAAAGCCCTGCCATGTAAATCCGGCGATCTCGGCAAACACCTTCGACGGCGAGTGGATGTCGAGCTTCCCGTTCATCGCGTCAATGGCAGCCTGTCCAAGAGACGCAAAGCTCGTGCGGATCTTGCTCTCCATCAAAAGCGCTCCGTCAATAAAGCCTTGAATCGTCTGCTCGCCCTTGGTCTTCGCCTCGCCGGACAGATCCATCGCGGCGACGTCCTGCTCCATCTGGGTCTTCAGCTCGTTCATTTTTTCCGAGTAGGAGGTCGTCATCTCGGCAAGACTGTCCGCGGTCTCCTGCTGACTTACCTGCAGGTCGTTGTAATTGGTCACCAGCGCCTGCACGCTTTCGATGTCGCCGTTGCGGATCGCGTCCGCAAGCCCGGCGATCACGTTAACGGAATCGCTGGACCCGTCGGCGAAGGAAGCCAGCACCACGTCCAGCCCCTCGACCTCGGTCGTGTACCCGCGCAGCGTCTCAATATTGGCCTGATAGTCCTTCCAATACTGGATCTGGCCCTGCAGATTCGTGTTGATCGTCGAGATCGACACCGCCGACACCTCGGCAGCCTCGTCCCACAAATGGTACTGCCCGGAAATGCTCTCCAGCGCCGCGTTGTAGGTCTCGGTGTAGGCTTCCGACAGCCGCTGCGCCTCTGCCGTCACGCTCTGCAAATAGCCGACGATATCGTCACTGCCAGAGGCGACTGCATCCCGCGTAAAGCCGTATTCATCGTAGATTGCAAGGATCTGTTTGCGCGTCGTGTTCAGCGCGCTTTCCACATCGACCGCTTCATTTACGACCTCGACCTCCTGCTCCAGCGCGGCTTTATACGCCGCATTCGTCCCGTCGAAATAGCTTATAACAGTCCCCAGCGCATTGCCGACCTGCTTGCCGAACGGCATGATTTTGTCGAATACGGCGCCGAGAACCATCCCTTTCGCTTCCGACTGCGCTTTTTTGATGGCCACATTTGAATTCGCGGATGTCACTTGGCCTTTTTCGCCGGTGTATGATGCGGACTTGTCGCTGAGCTCCGTTTCCAGATTCATGAGATCGAGCAGATGCTCCATGTCCTGCTCAAATTTCTTGCGCTCGGCCATCGCCCGCACGTAGGCGGTCAAATCGCTGACCTTCGCGGTCGGATTGGCCATGAACTCCTCATACGTGAGGTTGAGCCCACCGACGGAGCTGTTCAGGGCGTCGATTACGTTTTTCATGCGCATCTGAGACGCCGCGCTCCCGTCGGTCGCCTCGGCCATGTCCGCAAGGCGCTGGATGAGCGCCAACGCGGTGGTCTCCTCGGCCTCGATCTGCGTCGTGCCCTCCTTCATAGAGTCCTGCAGCGCCTGATGCTTGCTCATGAGGTTATCGTAATCCGCCCGCATGTCCTCCATGCTGCGGGCATTCGCGGCATACTCGGCGTTCAGATCCTCTAACTTGTTCCGCAGCCGCAGGGCTTCGGTGGAATTCTGCCCCATCTCGTCGGATACACGCTCATATTCCCGCTGGACAGACTGCAACTCGGCAGCCTGCCGTCGGGTCACGGGCGTCATTTCCTCCATTTCGGCCCGGGCTTCCTCCTCCTGGTGCTTGAGCGCGACAAACGCCACGGTCAAGGCCGCCACGGCGGCCATCACGATCCCCACGGGGCTCGCCAGCATCGCGGCGTTGAGCTTCAGCTGCGCGCCGGTCGCGCCGTTCGTCGCGGCGGTCTCTGCGGCCGTCGTCGCGATCTGCTTGACGCCGAGCCGCGTTTCGAGCGCGGTCAGCGTGTTTTTGATCCTTTTCACGGCCACATACGCCGTGTAGACGCCGACCAGCACGCCCGCCTCGGCGGTGATCGCGATAAGGCTCTTGAGCAGTACCGGGTGCTTTGACAAGAAGTCGTTGGTCCACCCGAGGGCGTCGGTCGCCATCTTCGCGAGGCTCTGGAACTCCTTTGAGTAGGCTTCGCCGATCGTGGTCTTCAGCGCGTCCGCGGCGGAATCCAGCAGCGTCATCTGGCCGCGCAGATTGTCCATTTTGATGTTGGCCATCTTCTGCGCCGCGCCGGCGCAGTTCGCAATGCTGGAGGTGAGCTTGTTGTAATCGTCGTTCGTGGCGTTCAATATCGCCAGCAGCCCGGCGTAGCCCTGCTTCCCGGCAATCGCCTGCGCGTTCGCGACCTTCTCCGCTTCCGACATCTGTGAAAACGCCGCCCGCAGGCTGTCGACCGTCTGGCCGAAGCTCATCATGGTCCCGTCCGTGTTCACGACGGTAAATTCCATTTCTCCGAACGCCGCCCCGGTCAGCGTCACGCCGTTCAGAAGCCCCGTGAAGATGTTACTCAGCGCGGTACCGGCTCTCGAGCCCTTGACGCCGGCGTTGGCCATCAGGCCCACGGCGACGGCAACGTCCTCCACGCTGTACCCGAGGGCGCCCGCCACGGGCGCGGCCTTGCGGAAGGTCTCGCCCATGATCGAAACGGAGGTGTTGGAATTCGTCGCGGCGGCGGCCAGCACGTCGGAAAATCGCCCCGTGTCGCTGGCCTTCATGCCGAACGCGGTCAGATTGTCGGTCACGATGTCCGATACCTGCGCCAGATCCTCGCCCGAGGCGGCGGCAAGCTTTAACACGCCGTCCATGCCGCTGAGCATCTGCTCCGCGTCCCAGCCCGCCATGCCCATGTAGGTCATGGCCTCGGCGCTCTCGGTCGCCGTGAACTTCGTCGTCGCGCCGAGATATTTCGCCTCGGCCGAAAGCGCAGCCATCTCGTTTTTCGTCGCGCCGCTAAGGGCCTCCACCGTGCTCATCGTCGCGTCAAACTCGGCAGCAAGCTCCACGCATTCCCGGTACGCCTCGCCGATCTCCTTCAGCGCGGCGGCGATCCCGGCGGCGACAAGCGCGTCGCCGACCGCCTCAAAGGCGTTCGCCCCACTCTCGCCGAACCCATCCTCCTTCCGGATAAGCTCTTCATATTCGGCGGCAAGCCGCTTACTTTCGTCCGTCAGCCGGTCGGTGTCCACCCCGGCAGCCCGCAGACCCTCGCCCATCTCCCGCAGTTTGCTGTCCTGCCGGTCCAGGCTCTCCGTCGTGCGGTCGATCTGCCGCTGCTTGTCCACGAGCTTATTGTCGAGCGCGGAGGAATACGTCCCGGTCTCCTGCATTTCCCGCTGGATGTTGTCATATTGCGTTTTGAGATCCGCAAGCCGTCTCTCCGTCTCGGCCGCGGCTCGCTGCTGCGCCTGATATCCGGCGATATCCCGCTGCAGGTCGTTGAGTCGCTTTACGTCGGCCCCGGCGTTCTGCAGCGCCTTCTGAGCCGACGAAAACGTCTGTCCGAACGCGCTGCCGAGCTTCGCCTCCAGACTCATCAGCATCTTGTATTCTTTATTCGCCATCTCAACGCCTCGCTTTTCTTTTGGCCTCCGCTTACTTCATCTGCTCGCGCGCGGCCTTGATCTCTTCCTCCACGGCAGCGTCCGCGTCCAGCCACCGGTTAAACACCTTCAGCCGCATCCCGGACCACACGGTCACCGCCGTGCTGTTTTTCCGTGCCATCACCAGCACGTTCATGCGGTACCGTTTTAAGTCTCGGATCCCGCACTCAGTAAAAAAGAGCGCGCCTTATTTTTGATCTGCTCAAACTGCACGATCGACAGCTTGCGGAAAAAGTCCGCGCCGATGGGGCTCGTACAGGCCTTCGCCGCCATGCGGATGAGGTATTCGGTAGAAAACGCCGCCACAGGGGCGCTTTTCCCAAGGCTCGCCAGCTCCTCGTCGATATTCAGCGCGTCGTCGCCGGTCAGAGCGTCGAAGTCGAATTCGAGCGAGGAATATGTTACGCCGTCGTATTCGACCGGCTTCTTGATTTCCAGTTTATAGAGCTCCTGCTCCTTCTGTTTTTCCATGGTTCATCCTTTCCGCGCCGACCGGCGCTTTCAAAAAAATCGGAGAGGAGCATTCGCCCCTCTCCGTTTGTGCGTTATTTTCCGAGGGCGCGCGCGACCTCTTCGAGCCGGTTCACGCCGTCGGGGCCCTTGTCGATCCAGTGCGTGGGATCGAAGTGGCGCATGAGCTTGCCGTCCACGATATGCTTGTACGAAAGCACGCTCATCTCCACCTTCGCGTTCTGCGAGGCGGCGGGCGCCAGCTCGCCGCCGGTGTGGTTCAGCGGCACGGTCTCGAGGATGTACTTATGCGGCTTTACCACAATCTTGCCGCGCACGTCGTCGTATTCCTCCTTCGCCGCCCTGAGATCGAGCAGATGCCGTCTGTCCTCCGCGAGCTTATACGCGCCCGCCGGGGAGTCCACGAATTCGATCGTCACCTTCATGGCGTCCCGGTGCCCCACCACGGGCAGCTCAATGTCGCCCGCGATCCCGGCGCCGTTCACCGTGAACGTTTTCGAATTCATGTCCGGCATCGTGACCTTCGCGGTGCCGAGGTATTCGCTGCCGTTTTCGTAGATCTTATAGTTTATGGTTCCTGCGTCCATCTAAGTCACCTCCTTACACGTTAAGCGCGCTGACAAGCAGCTCGGCGTCGAATTCGACCACGAAATCGATGCGCTGCGCGGGCACGGGCGCTGCGGCGCGGGCGTCGAGCCGGAACTTACCGGCCAGCAGCTCGCCGGTGGGGTTGTTGTCGCCGACGTAGGCGATCTCGCCGCCGAGCAGCGCGCCCTCTCCGGTCAGGCCCGCAAGCCACGAATTGAAGTTGTTCACCACCGCGTCCACCAGCACGCTCGTCAGCGGCCGGTCCACGTAGCTCCAGAAGGTGTTGACGAACGTATTGCAGATGAAGTCCATCATGCGGTTCGTGCAGAGGAACACCTTCGCCACGTCCGTCTCTCCGGCGGTGTGGCAGCCCGTGTAGTTGCCCCAGGCGCGCCAGCCGTCGTAATTGAGCGCGGTCACAACGCCCGCGCCCACGCTCACCACGTCCGCCTGCCCGACCGACAGGTTCACTTCCGTCCCGTCGGCGGTCACGCAGCCGGTGATCGGCAGCGCCTTGTTCGAGGGGCTTTCAAACGGAATGCCGCCGTTTTCGGCGTCGGTCGCGGCGATCAGGCCGACCAGCACGGTGCTCAGGTGCATCCGTTTTTCGCCGACGGTCGCCATCGGCCAGCAGACGACCATATTCGGGTCGGTGTAGCCGAGCGTCTGCGCCTTGGCGCGCACCGCGCCGGGCGTCGAAGCGCCGTTCGTCGCGTCGGAGGGCAGATCCACGACCGCCTTGCCCTTGAACAGCCCGTTGATGCTCGGTGCCTTCGCCGCCATCAGCAGCGCCATCGAGGCGGTCTCGGAAAGACCGGGCGCGGCGATCAGATCCGGCACCACGCCGAACTTCGTCTTGCATTCCTCGATCCTTTCGATCGCGGCCATGGCCTCCTCGATCGTAATGGAATCGGGGTCTGCCTTGTTGCCCGCCACGTTCAGCGTGGTCGCGGCGTAATAGGTCGAGGTGGATTTCAGCGTGACGATCAGCTCCGTGCCGTCGTAGGATTTGGTGTAATCCGTCGCGGGCACGGTCGTTTCCCCGCTCTTGACCACAAGCGCGCTGTCGTCGAGGTAGTCGGGCAGCCGGATGCAGTGGTCTTCCACGTCAAAGTCCTTCGCAGCGGCGGCGGTCTTGTGCGTCGCCGGGTCGAAGATATTGCAAAGAACGGCGGGCGCCATCGCCGCAAGGCGCAGGTGGCCGTACATCGCTTCGCACAGGCCCCAAACGTCAAAGTCCTCGGAATAGCCGAGCTTTTCCACCGCCTCCGCGAACGAATACACGATCACGAGGTCGCCGTCAGAGGCGGCGGCGGTGTGCTTCGGCGCGGCGCCGATAAAAAACGGGATCCCGGTGGACCCCTGCGTCACCGACACGAAATTCGTGTCGCTCTTTTTGGTGTTGATACCGTGATTCAAAGCCAAGGTTCATTCCTCCTCACTTATTCAGGATTGCCTGATAGTACTGCCACTTCTCGCCGCGCCGCGCGGCAAGGGCGGCGTTCGTCGCCCGCACGTCCTCGGCGGGCACGACCAGCTCCTCGATCTCCGGCACGGCGGCGACGGCGGCGGCAATATCGCGCAGCACGTCCTCGCGCGTCCCGGCAAAGATCGCCGCGTGCTGAATGAGCCCGCGCTTCGACGGACCGAGGTAGATCCACACCCGCGCGGCGGCTTCAGCGGCAGCCTTTTGCGCTTTCTTTTTGTTTGCCATGTTGTTCTCCTTTGTTACATACCGTCGCGCCGGCGAACGGGCGGGCAGAAAAACGTCCCGAACATCTCTCCGGCGTAATACGGCGCGGTGTCGTCGGTGTAAACAAGGCTCTCGAGCCCCGCGTCGGTATCGAGCTTGAAGGCGTCGCCGACGATCGGCTCGCCCAGCAGCCCCAGCCGCACCCGGTCCATCACGTTCATGAGCTGCGCCGCGCCAGCCTCTTCATCCTCGCAGTAGGTCACGAAGATCATGCGGATGACGGCGGTGGAATCCTCCCACCGCCCCGTTTTCTGCACGTCGATGCCGTTCACGAACTGAATGATGATATAGGGCGCGAGCTTCTTCGCGTGGCTGGAATTCGAGAGCCGCATTTTGTAGATCTCCGGCGCTCGCTCGATCACCTCCACGTCGCCCTTCTGCAGGGCGGCTGGCAGCCGCATGTCGCCGGTCCATTCGCCGAGTCTCGTTTTCAGCGCCTCCAAAAGCGCCAGCCTCGTCTGATTGATCTCCATCGTCATGCCCTCCAGCCGTTTAATAGCGCCAGGATCTCATGATCGATGCGCTGCTCGAATTTTTCCCGGATCCGGTCGCCGACCTCCTGACTCAGGTCCTCGTTATAAGAGAGCATCTGCGGCACAGAGGGGCCGTACAGCTCCCTGATCGGCATACGCTCCTCGCCCACGCGCTCGAAGATCCCAACGTGACCGTATTTCCCGACCGTCCGGCTGAACGCGTGCTCCAGCGTCTTCTGTGCGTTTTCGCGCTTCACCTTCGCCGAAACGCGCCCGTCCCGGCTCGCGCGCGCGCCGAATTTCGCCAGCGGAATGTGGATCCCCGCGAATTCGATCGAAACGGTCGTCCCGGAGGCGTCGGTCACGTAGTGGCGCCGGTCCTTCGTGTAGGACTTGAAGGTCGAAGCGCCCAGCACGTACGACTTCAGGATCTCCTTTTGCGCGAGCATCGCGCCGGAGCTGGTCGCGCGCCGGAGGGCGGACCCGATCGCCTTCGACGCGCCGTTTTTGATCCCGGCCAAAGCCTTCACGGCGCGCTCGATCCCGCCGTCGCCGCCCACGTCGTCGGAAACCACAAGCCCGATTCCAATGCCGTCGCCTGTAATCTCGCTCATTCGTCAAACGCCTCCAGCTCCAAGATCAGCATGCCCATCTCCGCGTCGCTTTTCACGATGCGGTAGCGGCGCCAGTATTCGTCATAGGCGGCCTCGCCGTCCCGGAATTCGATCCACTGGCCCGCCTCCGGCACGACCGGGAAATCCCGCTCTGCTAAGTGCGCCACGGTGGAGGCGACGTGGACCCCGCCGAGATTGCCGCGCTCGCGCGCTGCCCGGCCCATCGTCAACGTCGGGCTCGGCGTCTGCAGGTTTTCGCTCAGCACAACGGGGATATCGGCGTAAACCGCCCCGTCATACCGCACGTCCATCCGCTCGGCGAACTCGTCGTCGTTCAGAAACACCTGCAGTACGTCGCTCTCGATCTGCTCCTTAAAGGTCATCCACAACGTCCTCCCCGTCGTCGGGCACATCCGGGCTGTCCCCGTCCTCGTGGGCGGCTTCGGTCTCGGCGAGGATCAGCGCGGCGTAGTCCGCTTTTTTCATCCCGACGCGATAGGGCACGCCGAGCTCCGCCCCGATCTTTTTGAGCTCGGGCAGCGTCATCTCGGCAAACGTCTTTTTCGCGTCGGTCCCGCCCCGCTCGGGGGCGCTTTTTGCGGGTGCGCCGAATCCCGGCGCCGCCGACGGCTTTGCCTTGTCGGCGGTTGCAACCGCCGGGAAAGCCGCGTCGTCTGCCCGTTCGGCAACTCCTGCGGCGATCAGCCTTTCGCCCTCCTCGGGGGCGATCTCAAAGGCGGGGGAGCCCGGCCGCATCAGCCGGACCCGGCCGTTTACGTGCAGCCCATAGCCGCCGTGTACGATCTTGATTTTCATACTGCATGGTTCCTTTCGTCGTTTTATGGTCCGTGCGCCCGCCGCCGAAGGCGGTCTTTATCCGAGCGTCAGCGAGGATTTCAGCACACCTCTGCCGCGAACACGTAGGGGCAATATGCCACGGGCGACGCGAGCGGGCGGGCGGTCAGACGGATCTTGCGGATGTCGTTCTCCTGGTCGACCACAAGCTTCGGCACGCGCTTTCCGGCGATGGTCGAAAACTTGTCGTCGCCGAAGTTGATCTGCGTCACCGCGCCATACAGCAGGTGTCCGCAGTTCGGGGCCGTGACCAGCGCCGCGTCGACCGGGAAGAAGGGCTTGGTCTCCTCGTCTTCGTCCACGTACGTCTCGTTCACAACGAAGACATTGAGCTCGTTGCCGAGGAAGTTGAGCTTCCCGGCGTAAACGATACCCGGGTATTTGATCGCTTCTCGCACGCTGCCGACGTCCACGCCGGAATCCTTTTTCAGCAGACTCACGATCGTCTCGTCGGAAAGCAGCGCGTCATAGGCGTCAGGGCCCAGCAGCAGATCCTCGGCGGGCAGACCTCTGGTCGTCAGCATGTCGCACATGGCCTTCACGTCGCCGCGGATATTCGCGCCTACCTCGCCCCACTTTTTGTCCTGCGCGACGGTGTAGGTGTGGTCGCTCGTCGACTCGTAAAAGCGCACGTATTTCACGTCGCCCTTCTGCTCGCCGTCGATGTATGTCTGCATGGTGCAGGCGTTGTTGATCATGACCTGCACGGCCATCCATTCTTCGCGGCGCGTGATGGCCTCGTCGAGCTCGGTCAGATCCTTGAGCTGCATTCTCGCGGCCCTCTGCGCGGGGGTCAGGTTGGAATACAGCGCCTCGCCGAAGCCGCGCTTATTGAGCTCGTCGGCGTAAAGGACTCTCGACGGCGCGACTCTGGCCGGGCGATAAGCCCGAATCGAAAAGCCGAGGCGGTCGATCGGGATGTCGCCGACGCGGTCGGAAACAAAGGCAGCCATCTTGCGGTTGCCCTTCTGGTACTCGGTCAGCACCTCGTCGGTCGTAAAAATATCTCCCTCGCCGGTCGGAAAATACCGGTCGCGGAAAAACGTCTGCCTCGGGACGATCTCCTCGGTCATCGCGATCAGACTGTTGGTGCTCAAAAGATTGATCATAGGATCAGCCATTTCGTTTTTTCCCTCCTTATTTTTCCTGATAAATGGTAATGGTCAAAAAGGCGTCCTTCGTGGTCGTATAGAGATAGGTGTAGCTCCCGTTCCCGGCGCTCGTCGCGCGGAACAGATAGCCGTCCTCCTCGTTTTCATCGACCGTCAGTTCCTCCCCGGGCGTCACGTTGCGCGTCAGCGTCCCGCCGGTCCCTTTGGTCAGCGGGATCTCGGCGGAATTGAGATAGAGCGCCTTCTCGCTGCCGATCGCCGCCGAGATCGCAGTGTACTGCTGTTCGGTCAGCGTCCCGGAATAGGTATAATCCAACGCGCCCTCCGCTGATTTCTGCGCTTCGCCAAGCGTGAGCTCCAGCACGGCAACGAGCTCGGGAGGCGTTTCTTCTCCGGGCTCACCGCCGGGTTCACTGCCGGGTTCACCGCCGGGCTCATTGCCGGGTTCATTGCCCGAAGCGCCGCCGGAAACGGACTCCTTCACAAAATGCTCGAGGTTCGTTTTCGGCCGGATGTCCCGCCCGAGAAGGATCCCCTCCATCCGGGTTTTCGGCCTTACGTCCGTATCGCCCGCAATGATCGCCGCAAGCCTTGTTTTCGGCTTTATCGCCATCGTCTCACTCCTCTCAGCCGCATTTCTGCGCGGCCTTGAAATACAGTCCGGCGACTCTCAGCCCGAGCAGATCGCCCTCGTCGACCTCGTTCTCGATCAGGCTGCTGCCGTTGGCGTTATACACCTTTCCGGGCTCAAAGCAGCCCGCGGTGTAAACGCTCACAGCCGCCGCGGCGTCATAGGTCACGTCGTCGCAAAGGATCACGCAGCTCTCGTCCAGCGCGTCGGCGGCGCAGGGAATGTATCCGTCTTCGTCTTTGACCAGCAGAGCGCCTCTTTTCAGCGACGTTTCCGCTTCCGGTGCCGCCAGCGTCACGCCGCGCACCGTAACGGCGGGGTTCACGTCGGTGATCAGCCCGTCGAACTCCTTTTCGCCGAGATACCTGTTCAGTTCCTCCATGTTGTTGCTACCTCCTTTCTCATTTCAGCAGAGCCTTGATCGCGCTCCGCGTGTCTTCCAGCTCCTCGTCCGAGGTCTTCGCGTGGGGCTCCTCCGGCTCGTTCGCGGCCGCGCCGACCTTTTCGGTCTCGGCGGCGTCCTTCTGCAGCGCCGTCAAAAACGACGCGCCGGTCTTCGCTGCTTTCTTCGCGGCCTCAAAGGCCATCTTTTCGGCGGTCAGGGGGGTCGCGCCGTATTTTGCCTCGCGCACCTCGTCCGCGCCGAACAGATGGGCGATCTCGTCGATCCCCTGAATGCGTTCCCGTTCCGCGTCTGCTGCCGTCCTCGCGGCGACCTCGGTTTCTGCCCGCAGCGCGTCGCGCACGTCGGCCTCCACCTGTGCGGCCAGCGCCGGGTTTTCTTCCCTCAGTTCAGTGAGGTTGGTTGCCATTTGGGTTCCTCCTTCTTTTCTGCCGCTCTGCGGCTTGTTGTCTATATCAACCGATCCGGTCAATATGCTTTTTTTTCGGCCCGTTCTGCGCGCCTCTCGGTTTTCGCTCGGCTGCACGCTTCCATCGCCGTTCGTGATCGGGTTTTCCGGATTCGCCGCCGCAGGCGGCTGAATTTCGATCCCCTCCGGCAGCGCCGCGCCCTTCGGCAGGGCTACGCGCCGGCCGTTTACGACCAGCGCCGATCTGTCGGCGCTCGCGGCAATGGCAAGTCCCTCTCCGTCCAGGAGCCGGTCCGCAAAGCCCTTGTCTACGGCCTCGCGCCCGGTCATGTAGGTCGTGTCGCCCATCATGTGCGTGATCACGGTCGCGGACAGCCCCGTTTTCCGGGTATAAACCGCCGCCTGCGCCTTGTCGTACGCGTCGTTCGCGTCGGCGGCAGCCCTGAGATCGTCGGCGTTGAACGCGCCCCAGATGTAGCTCCAGCATTTGTGGATCATCACAAGCGACGCGGGGTAGATCTCCACCTTGTCTGCGGCGCACATGATAAGGCTCCCGCCCGAGGCTGCCAGCCCGTCCACAACGCAGGAAATCGAAACGCCCTTCCCGGCGTATTCCCGCAGGCGGTTGTGGATCGTCAGCGCTACGCCCGCGTCCCCGCCGACCGAGTTGATCCGCAGCTTCACCGCCTTTGCGCCCGCCTGCACGGCGGTCTCCAGATCCTTCAGGATCTCGCTCTGCACAATGTATTCGCCGGGCAGCTCCTCGTCGCTCCAAAAATCCCGGGGGCGCGTTTCCACGATCTCCCCGTAAAGCGTCAGCTCCACCGCTTCGTCGGCGGCTCTGGCGCGGTAGCCCGAGCGCGTCGGAAAATCGGCTCGAATCACAGACATATCATTTCTCCCTTCTTTCGTCTTTTTTTTCCTGCTTATCCTGATACACCCGCCCGGTTTTTCTCTCCCGCACCTTGAGCGGCAGAAGGGAAACAAACCCGGCAAGCGTCAAAATATCATGAAAAATACGAAGGAGCAGTCCGGCGCGTCTGTTCGCGGTCTGCTCCTCGAGCTCGATGTTGCGTATCGCTTCAAACGCCGTCGGGTCGCAGTACCCCTCAGCGTTGAACCGCTCGTCATACTTCACGCTCTCATCTCCCCGAAAATAAAGTTACAACAAATATAAAAATATTTGTTGATATGTGTTGACAAATATAAAAATATGTGTTAATATATTACCGGTGCAAGGCACAAAGCCTGTATAAGTACTGTGCAGCGCACGTATAATCATTAAAGGAGGAAACTCCATGAAGAGTTATTCTTCCAATGAGGTCATCAAGATGCTCAAAGCAGACGGATGGGTCCTTGATCGGGTCACCGGTAGCCATCACCATTTCAAACATCCGCAGAAAAAGGGGATCGTTACTGTTCCACACCCGAAAAAGGACCTCCCGCCCAAAACGCTGAAAAGCATTGAGACCCAATCGGGGCTTGTCTTCTGACAAGTCCCGCCCCTCCGGGGGCAATCAGAGAAGGAGTGAAAAATGGAAAATGGAAAGGTCGAAGCCCACAAATTATTGTTTTCCCGCAGTATTAACTTTTGAAGACGGTTATGAGATCGCCGTCACCTTTCCCGATCTGCCCGGCTGTACGACATGCGGCGAAACCGAAGTCGACGCATTGAAGCAGGCAACGGAAGCGCTCGGCGGTCACCTGTGGAGTATGGAAGAAAATCACGAAGAGATCCCCGCACCCACGCCGTTGCAGGATGTCGAACACGACGAAAACGAATCTGTTATACTTGTGAATGTGTATATGCCTTCCGTCCGGCTTGCGGAGGTCAACAGAGCGGTGAACCGCACGGTAACGCTTCCGGCATGGCTTAACGCAATGGCACAGGAAAAAAAGATCAATTTTTCACAGATTCTGCAAGATGCGCTTCGAGCACAATTGAACTGCTGAAAGCATCAGATCCTATATCCAGTGAAACATAAAAAAGATCAAAGTCATAAGTAAAACAAAATTACAATTCACCCGCAAAACAGCCTCCTTTCAGGGGCTGTTTTGTTTTACCCGTTCACGATCACGCCGAAGGCCTTGCGCGGGCGCCGTCCGTTCAATATCGCCTCATACTCCGCTTTTTTCAAAAGCGCGTCCTCGATCTCTTTACCGAGATTATCCAGATCGAACCGGGTCAGGCTCCGGTCGCCGATGGTGTAGCTCTTCACGCCGCCCTGCACGAGCTGCAGCTTCGCCTTCGTCAGTTCCGCGATCAGCGCGGTGTAATATTCCACCATGTTTTTTGCGTCCTGCTTTGTTATCATAACAGCGCTCCTATTGTTCATTATTTCTTCTTTTTTTTGCAATCTCGATATAACAGAAGGTTGTTATACTAAAAAAGTAATTGCATCAGTCGGTTTTCCCTTTCTGTTGCCATTTCGCGTGGATTTCCAATAGAAAGGAGAAATCAACATGGAAAGATTTGAGGACTCTGTTTTATGCATCATCCTTTTAATCTTGGTCCTTGTGGTTTTCAAGGTCATGGTCGGCTGAAGCAAAAACCTGTCGTGCACATTACTGTGCACGGCGGTTTTTTTTCCGAATCGGTTCCTTCCGCGCCGGTTGAAACCAGGCAAAGTCTCACATATCTCAATCGGCGCGGCAGGAGTTACCGGGCGCACGATTCACAAATGCACCCGCGGCGATTCACCGTTATTTGTTCTCAGCCTATGATTCAAAAGGATTTCCTCCTTTTTTACGGTGAGTCCCCGCCGATGTATCTGCTTTCGCGCCGCTCACTCCGCTGTCTGCCTGGCAGCGGAGCGCACCCGCATGTTTAGCGCCGCTTCCGCTGTTTTCAGGCTGTCGGTCTCAAAGTCGACCCCCAGAATCCCGTCTCCTTTTTCCCGGTCAAGCACGAAATACCGGCAGCTCCAAAAGCGTTCCTCTTTCGCTTCCTCATTCCGTCCGGCAATGGCGAACCGCCCGTCGGCGGTCGTTTTCAGGATCTTCATTCCTCGTCCTCCCCGTTTATCCCGCAGGCTTCACAGGGGAGGCTTCCGTCTGCAAGCGGCTCTTTCGGACCGGCCGCCGAATCGTCGGCTGGGCGCGTGATCCCGCAGGGAGAACAGGCATAAGACATCTCAGAATCATCGTCAGAGTCATCGGCGGACATTTCCAACTCTCGCAGGGAGAACAGACATAAGGCACCTATGTCGGCATACGTCTCCCACGCCGCCCGCGCCTCGTCCACGGAGTCAGCGGACGGCGCCGAGATCCCGCAGGGGATACAGGCGTAATAAACCTCTTTTCTGTCTCTGAGCAGCAACACGGGGTAATTCCCGCATTTCGGGCAAACCGTTCCCATCTTCTGTCCCTCTGTTTCTATCCGTGGCCCGTGATCCGTGATCCGTGGCCAGTGACTCGTCCGCAATACCCTTTTTCATCATGCGCGTCGTCAAACGCGCCACCTCGGAGCGAAGCGACCCCGCGCAGCGGCTGTTGAAACTTGCCGGTAACTTGCAGAGTGCCCCTCGACTCGTGTCCCCGTATCCCGTGTCCCGTGGTTCGGTATCGCGGCACACTGTACCTCCTTTTTAATCGCCGGGCTGCGCCCGGCGCACCGATCGCCGAAGGCGGCCTGTCGGCCCTGCCGACTTTTCCCGTGCGCCCGTGTACCCATGCACCAGTGTTTCCGTGCACCCGTGCGCCCGCCGCCGCAGGCGGCTATTTCTTCATCGCCATGCGCATACCGTAGGAAATATGCTTCCGCCCGTTTTTTCGGTCCTCCGCGTCCTGTCGGCAGATTTCGTCGATCCGTTTCCCGGCCGCGCCGTATTTCTCGTGCACCGCGACGCGGATCTCCTCTGGGGAGCGAACCGCGTCTGTAATCTGCATCCGTCTGCGGTTTTCGTCCTTTCTGACCTCGCGCAGTTTCCGGCAGCGGTAGCACATGGTTGTTTCCCCGCCGTCCCGCAGTAAGCCTGAGATCAGCGTGCCGCATTCGGAACAGGGGATCTTCTCACGCTTCATGCCGTCCTTCACGACCCTCCGACGTCTGCACTCGGCGCACAGACCGTCGCCACTATCCTTTTTGACCCGTTTGCCGCAGGCGGCGCAGTGTCGTTTTTCGGGGAGCGCAGCCTTCCGGCGGCAGTCCGCACACAGCCCATCCTCCCGGGCCTTCAGCGTCCGTTTGCCGCACACCCGGCAAACGCCTGGCTTATGGCGGGCTTGCTCCCGCCGCTCCTTCATGCGGCAGTATCCGCAAAGGCCGTCCGGCTTTAATACGCGTATCCCGGTCCCGCAGCGCTGGCAGAGCGTCTTTCCCTTCTTTTCGGGGTGCTTTTTGTTTGTCCGGCAATAACAGCACAGGCCGTCCCCGTGATCCTTTTTGATCGGCGTTTCACACTTTATGCAGCGTTTCATCATATTCTCCCACCGGAGCGCGGCTCCGGCCTACCATTCATCATAAAACTTTTCCATGCCGGACGCGCGTTTTTTCCGGGGCTCTGCCGCAGACGATTTCGGCCCCGTCGCGGCGGTTGCAACCGGGTCGGCGTTCTTCGGGCGTGTTCCTCTCAGCTTCTGTTCAATGGCGTCCAGATCCGGCGCGCGGGATACAAAAGCGGCGTTCGCGTAATTCGTCATATCCAGCGGCTCGTTTCGCTCGTGGCCCGGTATCTTGTCCCAGACCCACGGATTTTTTCGTTCCGGCTTATAAACGAGACGTTCGCTCATCAGCCCGTTAAAATAACGCTTGTCGTATTCGTCACGGGCGGGGATGTGCATGTAATTGGGGCCCGGCGATTCGACGCGCAGGTTATCCATGATCCGCTGCTTCCCGGCGTCAACGCCGATTTCATACTGCCAGCACTGTCCGATGTAACGCCCGTCCACCACAATGTTCACCTTTTTCGGCGTGGAGGTGTAGGGGACCCCGTCCCCGCCGCGGCCCTTGATCGCGAATACCTTATACTTCAGCCGCTCCCGGCATCTCTGGCGGACCTCCTGCGTGAAGTGACCGCCCTCGTCCACGAAGGTCCGTGTGATCCGAAGGCCCTTGCCGTTTTTGAAGCGGTAAACGTGGGTCAGCACCTCGTCCAGCGCTTCCCACACGGCGTCGGCATCCGGGCGCCCCATCAGGATACCGCGCCTGATCTTCCAGCTCTCGCCGAAATGCCCGTAGCCGACCACCTCGTATTCCAGGCGGTCGTCCTGGGTGTCCACGCCCATGGTCAGGCACAGCACGCCCTCCGGCAGCTCCACGTCGCTGCCGTCGTCGTTTTTGCCGTAGTCCTCCCGGCGCGCCAGCACGCTCCCTTCATCCGCGAGATTTCCTCTGTCCTCCCACAGCTTCCCGAAGCGCGTGTTGTACACGACCTGCATTTTTCTCGCGTCCCCGCGGGCGTCCAAAAACATCTGGATCGTCTTGCTCCATGGGGCCCAGGGACTGACCCATGAGGACAGCCAGAACGAGCGCGTGCCGTGCAGACGGTAGGCGTCCGGGTTTTCCGGCTCCCAGCGCGCCGGCGCCCGCTTCATCGCGGCCTCGGTCGAAACGCCGCCGCATTCCGGGCAGATGTAAAAGACGGACGTGATCTCATACGTCACGTCGTCTCCGGTCAAGATCTCGTTATAATCAAAGCGGATGTCCTCGAAAACGATCTCATGATAGCCTCCGCAATGCGGGCAGCGGCTTTTGTATCGCTCGCGGGTGCCTTTCAGATAGGCTTTTTCAATGGCAGACGCGCCCTTCACGGTCGGCGTGCTCACCTCAACGCTTTTCGCGTTGTAAAAGGTGATCTGCCGCGCCGTGGCCAGAAGCCACGGGTCGCCCTCGTCGCCCGCGCTCGTCGCCCAGCGGTCGCGCTCGTCGCCGAACACGTAGCGTATCGGCTTACTGGCCAGCGCGTGCGCTTCCGTCGAGCCGCACATAGTGAGGATCCCGCCGGGATAAGCCTTCTGCAAAATCGTATTATTGGAATCCCGGCTCTTCGCGTCTGCGACCCGCTTTTTCAGCGTCGGGCAGTCCCTGATCATCGGCGCGATCCGGAGCTTTGAATACTCCTTTGCGTCCAGCGTCGTCGGCTGCACAAAGAGGATGGACGAGGGATCCTGCTCGATAATGTAGCCGATCATGTTGTTGATGGTCTCGCTTTTCCCGACCTGCGAAGACGCTACGATTACGATGTGCCGGACCTTCGGGTCCGTAAAAGCGTCCATCGGTTCCTTGAGATAAGGAGTCCGGCTCGTCCTCCAGACGCCGACCTCGGCGCTGGTTTCGGACGAGAGGCGGCGGCGCTTGTCCGCCCAGCCGCTCACGGTCATGATCTCCGGAGGGCGCATCGCCTCCACCGTGCTTCTGATTGCCGCGTTCAGCCGTCCGATGTCCGTTTTGATTTCCGTATTCCGCTTTCGCTCGGAACTCTTTTTCGTTTTCACATCGTCATACTTCTTTTGCTCCGGCCTTTCTCGCCGTTATTTGTTCGTTGCCACCGTAAAACACCGGCAGGGACGCCGCCTCTGTCAGTCCTTCCGACCTTTTCCGTGTGTCCGTGCCTAACGGCCCGTGCACCGCGGTAGTGACGCACACCCGTCGCCGTTTTATATGTCGCCGTCGAAAGACGGCGCACCAACACCCTGCGGTGTGGTCAAGCGTTTCGCACGCGCCTGTCGTCGTTCCTTCTTCACTACTGCGCTGCCGCAGAACTATGACAGAATATGTGCTTCAGTGGAAAGATCAGCAGTTACTTCTGCAATGGTAAGGCCGCGGATGGAGCCGAAGAAGAACGGCAAATCTTTTTCCGCCGTTTCAGACGTCTTCCGTCCCCGCCAATGCAGGAAAAAACTTCCCGCAAAGTCTCAGCAAATGCTGCCATTTCTTCAAAAGCAGCACTGCTGTCACAGAATGCGCGTGCCAGGTTTTCGACTGCCATCTGGAACTCCGACGTATCAGACTGACGGCGCTCCAGCTCCTCTGCAGCCTCATACGAAGCAAGCGTCGCTGCCGCCACGCCGCACGTTGTTTCATCCATTATTCTGTCCTTTCTTCCGGTGCTCTCTCATAACGGCGCTGATCTCGGCCCCGGCCGTCGGATCGACTATCCTCGAATCCCGAGATACCCTTCGATCGTTGCCCGCGCCTCGTCAAAACCAAAGCACACGACCGCACGGTATCCCTCGGCGTTCAGATCTGCGATCCACTTTTTCTGCTCCTCGCTTGGGCGGTTCCCCTTGACCTTCAACTCGATAAAAAGACCGTGAAAGCCGCCGCGCGCCACGGGCAGAAACAGATCCGGCACGCCCGCCTTTACGCCCTGTTGTTTCAAATGGAAGGCTTCCCGTCTATCTCTGGAACCGCCGTTCGGAATATGAAAAAGAAGATTCAGCGCCGGATACCGTCCTCGCGCCCATGCCGTCCATTCAAAGAGCTGCGTCTGCGCTGCCGCTTCTCTCTGCATTTCAGTACCCCACATCAGGGAAGTCGTAAGGGGCGAACAGGCTGGCGGGCTCTCCAGTCGTTTTTTCCCGGCAGGGCTTACTCTTGCAGCAGCCCAGCTCCTCGCAGATTTTCCGTTTTTTACAGTCCGAGCACTGAGCGGGGATCGTCGTTTCCGTCTGCATTGTTTCTCAATCCTTCCTTTGTTGTTTCCTGCACTTCCCGAGGCGCAGTTTTCTTACGTCCTGGCAGGTCTGCACGATCCCGCATGCAAGGCACTGCAGCGGGATCATTTTATCTTCGCATTTCCGTCCGTAGTCCTCGGGGCAATAGCCCGAATCCTTCAGATCGCATATTTCACAGATTGACGTCCTTTTCTTCATTCCCATTCCGTTCCTTCATTGAGCGCTGATCTTTTCGCGCGTTTCTTCGCCGCGCGCCGGTCACGTTGTTTCTTTTTCTGCCAGCCTCTGTGATTCCACATCCGCGTCACGAACCGGTCCGAATAAAAGGTATCGCCGAAATAGCCGCGAAAGGCGTGCGCCGTCTTTTCGGTGCGTCCCATCAGGATCCTCCCTTGCGCTTGACGCGCCCGTCATGGATCACTCTGTCGTCGGCGGGCGTCCGTCTTTCCGGCATCTCGAAAAAGAGCTCGTGCTCCCCGAGCGCCGTAAAAAGAGACAAAAGCGCCGCCTGCGCTTCGGCGACCGTCGAATACCGTCCCAGGGTCGTTGCTGTGCCGGTCTCGTTCCCGGCCATCACAAGCACCGCGTCGTCCTTTTTGGACAGCGTGATCCGGTCGATCCGGTCGGAATTATAGATCGCCTGTTTCGTGGAGCTTAAAATAAACATCGCAGCCTCCCGTCGCTGTGGATCGGAAAGGCGCGGCAATCAGGGCAGCTGCGGCTGTTTCCTCGTCGCGTCGCTTTTTTGATTGCCGGATCTCGCGCCTCTCCTTCAAGAAGATTCGGGCCCGGATTTGCACCGGACATGCCTTTGGGCTTCTTCGAGAAAGCACCAAAAATGGAAACAGCTCTCCAAAATAGGGCGGCGCGCTCGAATCGCGCCGGTCCTTAAGATAGCGTCTACCTTTTCCGCCACCGAATCTTAGTATCGGTTTATTCGCCGGGCCCGGCGAAATCATTCTCCGCCTGGATCTGCTTCACGTTTTCACGCCAGTCGCCACCGTAGTTTTCACGCGTCACTTGGGCGTTCGTCTTCCAGCCGTGAGACACTGCGACCTCGTTTGCCTTCGACTCCTTCAACGGGTCAAGGTGGATCTGCGCGGGGCCGTCCCAAACGGCGCCGCTCCACGCCCGCCTTAGCAGCGGATCGGTAAAAAAGCCCGGCGCCTGGATCCTTCCGCGGGCGACCGCCTCGGCCAGCCATACCTCGTAAAGCGGCTGACAGAAATCGTCGATAAACCATTTCCGCACCATCCGCAGCATGGTCCATGCGTCCTCAAGCGCCCCCTTGGCCGCCGAATAGCTCGAATTGTATTCCTTCATCAGCACGTCATAGGGCAGCTCGAGTCCCGCGCCCGCAACGCGGCAGATGGCGCGAACGAAAGCGTCAAAGCCTGCGGTCGGAATGTTCGGATTCCCGAAGGTGATGTTTTCCCCGGGCTGCAGGTGCGTCACCTGCCCGGGCCCCATCTCATATTCATTTTCGCTGTCCGAAACGCCGCTCCGGACCTCAACGCTTTTTTCGTTCTCCGCGCCGTCCACGTCGCCGTCACCGACCTCATTAAAGGGGATCTCGGTCGGATCTGTCTGGGTCGTGATCCACGCCGTTAAGTAGCTCTGGATGATCGCCGCCACGAGTTCGGATTCGGTGTATCGCCTCAGCTGCAGCAGCGTTTCGATCACCGGCGCGAGATAGGTCACGCCGCGATACTGCTCCGGCCGTTCCGGGGTCATCACGTGCAGCACGTTCGGCAGCCCCGTCTCTGCGCCGACGGCGGGCACCGGCGTCCATTCCACAGACTCCTTGCCGGTCAGGATCCCGGCGGCAGGGTAATGACTGCAGATGTGATAGGCGACCACGCGCCCGACGTCGTTCACCTCCACGCCGTCGTGGATCTTGTTCCCGTCCTTGGTCTCTCCCTCGGTCAAAGTCTGCAGACCGAAAGCACCGGCCTTCGAGGGCGTCGAAACGCGGTCCGCTTCAATGAGCTGCACGCGCAGACCGTAGGGCAGCAACTGCGTCGGCTCCTCGTGATGGAGCACCGCAAAGGTGTCTCCGCTCATCAGCATGCTTTTCAGCGCCAGCTGCTGCAGGGCGTACAGGTTGTTCATGCCCTGCACGTCGCAGGCGTATTTGTTTTCAGCCCACAGCGAGAATTCCGCTTTTGTTCTCGCGGTCCATCGCTCAGCTTCCTCATCGGTGAGCCCGAGGATCTGGCGGTCGATGGCTGGGCGCATATAAAGGCCGGGACCGACCACCTTTGTGCGCTGCGTGTTGATCGCGCCGGCGGCCACGGGCGACGCCATATAGAGCATGCGTCCACGCTGCCGCATCGTCATGTTGTTCATGTCGATGTCTTCAACCGCCGAGCGTGAATTTGCCACAAACGCCTTCAAAGCGCGCTTCACATGGCTCGCACCCGCGTCCGAATATCCGCTTGCCTTCGGGCCTTTCACGATTTTCAAGGTGTAAGGCTTCGTTCCGTTCATTTTGTCCCTCCCCCGAAAGGTCTCATACTTCCGCGGCGCGGCCGGGTCTTTCTTCTTTCCACAGCAGTCAGTTTCCGTTCCTGCGCGGCCGTTTTCTGCGTCTGCTCGCGCAGCGCGTCCACCTTTTCCTTCCACGCCTTATAGTCCTCGCAAACGCCGTGGCAGCCGACCGTGCGGCCGTTGCAACAGGGCTTGCACGGCGGCGCTCCCGCCGCCGTCAGGTGAAATTCCTGACCGTTCATACGGTTCCCCTCATGTGCGTACCGATCATTTTCGTGGTGCCACGAAAATGATCCTGAAAGACCGATTTTACCCGAGCACCAGCTGAGGAGGAGTTTTACGCGTCCTCGTCGCCGCCTGTCAGCTCTGCCTCCAGTTTCAGCCGCTCGCGTACTCTCTCCTGGTATTTCGCCGGGTCGTATTCATATCCGGCGAGCTCCTCCATGACGAGATTGACCTCCCGTCTTATGATCTCGCTCTCCACAGCGGCATCCTCGATCCCGATCACGTCCACAGCAAGCCGCCCAGGCAGGGCGATCAGCGCGCCGCGCACGGCGAAGATCAGATCGGCGGTCATGGCGGCGACGTCCTCGGAGCGGTGCATTTTGCCTTTGCGCTCCTCGGCGTCCATCTCGGCGATGGCTGCCTTTGCCGCCTTGTATTTTGCTTCGCTCTCCCGTTTCAGGCGCTCGGTCTTTTTATCTTTTTTCTTTGTCGCCTCGTCGTCATCGTCGAGATCGTCGTCGCGCTTCATGGAAACGTACGCCTGTACGCTTTCGGCCAATGGATACCGCCCCCGGCCGGATTTGAGCAGCCGCCCGTCCTCGGTGAGCTGCCGCACGTACCGCGCTGTGATCCCAAGCACGACCGCCAGCTCCGAGGTCGACACCTCGGTCGCCGCCGAGATCTTCCCGGTCTCCCAGACAGAAACGCCTTTCCCGTCCCCATCCTCAAAAGATTTTTTCCCGGCACCGATTTCAGAGGAATCCTTTACGGTTTTCCCTCCGGCTCTGGTTTTAGAGGAAGCCTTTACGGTTTTCCCTCCGGTCCCATCCTCAGAAGACTTTTTCCCAGTCCCTGTCTCAGAAGACTTTTTTCCGGTCCCTGTCTCAGAAGACTTTTTTCTGGTCCCTGTCTCAGTGGAAGCCTTCACAGTTTTTCCGCTGGTACCGGCCTCAAAAGCATTCTCCCCGGCTTTTTCCACAGAGGCGCGGATCTCCGATTCCTTCGCCGTCTTCTCGACTTTTGCTTCCGCCGTCTTCTCGGCATTTCCAACGGCGGCGCGACTCTCCGACGCCTTCGCCGTCTTCTCGGCTTTCGTTTTTGATGTCTTCTCGGCTCTCATTTTCGATGTCTTCGCTATTTTCTCGGCGCCATTCGCCGTCGAGCTCTTTTTTTCCGACACAACATCAGTCCCACCCTGTACAGGAGATAAAAAAATCAGAAAAATCAGAAAGAAACAGAAAACCAAAAAAACAGAAAAGGAACGGAATAAACAGTTTTTTCCCTTGGTAACTGTCCGGAAAATGGGCTTACCAAGCCCGCAAGGGCTCTTTTTTCTGTCACAGTACCTTTATCCGGTCCGCGTTTCATTTTTTAGTCGCATAATAAATCTTCAGAACCATCGCAGTTCTCATTGCGAAGGCTCTGAAGTTTCTTTCTTATGCTAACATAATAGCACATACAAAGCGGACAAAACGGACAACTTTTTATTTTTGTGGATAATGCTCTCGAATATACCGATTGCAAGCCTTTCGGACTGCGTCCTCTGTGTTTTTACCTCCGAGCTCCATGGCAATGGAAATCCAGCTCCTCAAATCAAGAAAGCGATACCTCATGATTATCGCGATCCGTTCATCGTTACATAAATCGATTACGGATTTGAGCTCTCTTCTCACGCTGTCAAACCGAATGCGCTCTTTACTGATATCGAGGTCGAGCTCCTTGAGCTCTCGTTCCAGAAGATCTATTTGAATAATAACATCTTCCGTTTTGCTTTTCCTCGTTGGAGATCTCGGCATACCGCTGAGATTCATCCCGGACAAGGCTGTGCTTCGCGATCTCAGCTCCTCAAGGCGCTGCTCTTTGAGCTCCCGCAAGGAAATCAATCGATTGAGATTTTTATTTATGTAAAACAGGTTCTTGAACTCTTCGCAGGTTAGTGATTTTATATCGGTCATACAAGCTCCTCCACATAACACCAACTCTGCGGCGGGCGTGTCAGTCCAGCAATACAATCATACTCCGACCTATCAAATCGCCTACATGATCCGCAGTCTTCCATATGATCGCACGCTTTTTGAAAGTCGCTTAACTTTTTCGGCTTCTCATAGATCACAAGGTCGGTGATATGCCATCCGTATCCCGCTTTGCCATTACCGAGGAAACCAAGAATATCTTTATCGGTCATTCCTGTAAATGGAAACTCTCGTAGTGCACAATGGCTGTTTTCGTCTGAATAAGTCACACTCATAGGAATAATCCAGTCGCACACAAACTCGCCGATGACCTTACCGGAATAAGGAATACAGCAGAACGGAGAGTTTCTGTCCGGCACCTTTACGAACGTTTTATAATTCTCGGGAATCTGGTCGTAATCCTCATCTGAAAAATATCCTCTGTAATCCTGCTTTGTATATACCGCGTGCAATATCTTTTTCGGCTTTGTACAGTAGATATAACACTTAAACGGCGGTTTCAGTTTCGGCTTTGTTTTCCGTACCTCCAAGGTTTTCGTTCTGTTTGCAAGTTTCTCACACCACTCGGGGCGAATGCTGATCATAACAGCTTTCATAATTGCACCTCCCTTCTTTTAAATAATCGGATAACGAGATTTGCTCATGCTGCTCATGCTGCTCCCGCCAATCAACGCCTACATAATCGAGCACACGAGCCCAGCCGTATTTCTCACCGGTATCGGGATCTGTAACGCAGTTGAACATCCAGTATTCCCATTCCTTTGGATTGCGCTCCCTCAGAAGATCAAATCTGTTCGGGCGCTTTTCCATGTGAATACCGAATCCACACATATTGCAGCCGGTACGCTGTGCTTTAGTGGTGTAAAGCGTTCCATCGTCTTTGCGCTCGATTGTACCATAGATCTCCGGCACCGGCACGTCCAACTCAAGAGCGAGATGGAGGATATCCTGACGGTTGAAGATCGCAAATGGTGCGGATCTGATTGTCGTTTTCCCGAAATAGTTGCAGCCGTTTACACGCAGGCTCTTCGCTCTGCGTCCGCCCTCGGACGCCATCAGACCGAGGAACGGCACGCTGTTATGATCCCGGGCCCAATCGTCGCACGGCTTCTCTTTGAGGTAGTAGCAGCATTTCGACGATACCTTAAACGGGGCGATCTGATAGTGAGTGCCCTCATTCTCGTTTTCGTAGCCGCCGAATTTCCACAGCCACCGCTCAGAAAGCCGCATCCTGCTGTCAGTCTGAAAACCGCCGTATTCGCCGGTCTCGCCGGTGATGATAGCGTGCCGCACCGTGGCGTTTTTCTCGGACGGCGACTGCAGCAGTTCGATCTTTGCGGCAATCTCTTTTGACAAAACCGGGAAGCCGAATTCTTGTATGATCTGTGGCTTGCTCCAATAGTGCACCTTCCCGTCCGGATCAACGTGGTGCACGGCCGGTTTCAGCCGTTCAATGCCGAGTTGCCGGTGCACCCGCTGGATGCTCACATCTTCGAGTGATGATACGCTGATCCCCGGCGCGCCGATATGAATGCTTTTCAGGAACAGAAAAAGCGTGATGCTGTCAAGACCGCCGACGGAAACGTGATAGTTCAGGCCGCGGACGTCGCATTCCCGGACAAACTCTTCAGCGCGGATCCGCGCGTACTTCACCTTGAAGGAATAGGGCATCTGTTCTTTGACCATGAAATCCGCGATTCTCTTTTTCGCATCGATCCGTTCCATGCGTTCAAGCACGTTTTCCATTAATCAAACCTCCTTGAACCACCTATGTTTCATTTCGTCTCGCATTTCAATTTGCTCGTACCTCGCTCCTGTCCAATGCGTACCGCCTGCAGGTCCATCAAATGTCCAGCCAGCGGCGCGAAGAGAGGAACCGTTTTCACTTTGGCGGGTATAAGTATATATTTTCTTATATCCAAGTGCTTTTGCTGCCCTCCATGCAGCGCCATAAAGCATAGAACAGGCATTCTTTGTGCCATCTGTACAGCATCGGTTAACCTCAAGCGTAAGTCCATCATCCAAAAAGCGGCCAACAGGTCTTCCTACAGTGCACACGCCACAAAGCCGATCTCCGTCATAGCAAGCGATTGAAAACTTATGTCCAACAGGCGGTTTATTGTGCCTATGATTTTCTTTTATAAAGACCTGTGCGGTATGAAAATCACAGGGACGAACTTCAAGCATAATTTGCATCCCTCCTACGCTGCCATGCACCACTCGGGCAAATTTGCCCGAACCATTGCAGCAGCCAGCGGCGGGGGAACGGCGTTTCCGCATCGAGCGACTTGGTCTTTCCGGCTGATTGAGCGGCCCAGGTTGTCAACGTCAATGATATAATCTGCGGGAAATCCCATCGCGCAGTAAAGCTCGCGCGGTGTGAGCATCCGAAGGCAGATGTCGGAAATGAAGTACCACGCATCACCGATCCAGAGAAGCAATATCTCATCGTCGTAGATGCACCATTTCGTGTATCGATTGAGCATTTCGCGCACCTGCGGCCAGTAACCGAGATTCTGTTTGCCGTCGTACTTTACCACAACGGCGCGGATCTCTCCGAACTGCCCGTCCGAGGTGGTAACAGTCATAAGAGGATCCCGAGGGGATTGCCCCTTATCCTTGCCTTTGAAATGAGCGAGGTGCGAAACACATAGAGCGTTGTGATCTACCGCAGTAACGGTCGGGAGCGGTTCTTTTATATCTGCGCCTATAACGCCGCTGAAAAACTTGGAAAGGTGAGAAACGATCAGGCTGTGCCGCGGTTCGGCTGTTGCCGTTGTAAGTGGATCCTTTACGATGTTGCCGCACCCGCTGTAACCACCGCCGAAATACTTATCGATGTACACGGACGTAAGGCATTCCCGGTCGCGGGCGGTAACTGTGTGCAATGGATCTTTCACGTCGATGGGCTGGCCGTTGCCGAAATATTCCGTGAGATACGGCGCGATCAGGCTGTATCTATTAGAGGCGTCTACCGTCATGATCGGGTTCCGAATGTCCTGTGCACGGGATTCTCCGGCTTTCTGCGAATGGTATTGCGAGAGGTACGGAGCAACGACGCCGGCCGTGCATTTTGCGGTAATCGTACCGAGCGGCTTTTGCAGATCCGCGACATGCCCACCGCCGGAGTGGTTACAATCTATTGCGAACGGCCTCATTTGCGGCAGACAAAGGTAATTCCGATTCCCGGTGGTGATCGTCGGCACGGGATCCGTCAGCTGGTGCGGCTGGTTTTGCGCATTGTTGCACATGATAAACGGCTCGTCGTTGCTGATCACGAACTTATCCAGCCCACACGCGATACGTGCCTGCGTGTTATTCGCCAGCGGACGGATCGCATTGATCCCGTATCTCTCTTTGAGTTCCTGCTTGCTGGCAAAGATGGAGTACGTCGGCAAACTCCAGTCGATCACTTCTGCGGCTGATCTCCACGGAAGCAGATTCCCGGATTTCACCGCAGCGCTGTTTCGCGGCCCGTGCGTCGGTTTCGGCCAGACGATGGGCAGTCCGTCACAGCGGGCGATCAGACAGAAGCGAGTGCGGATCGTCGGTGCGCCGTAGTCCGCTGCGCAAAGCTCGCGGTAATCGATCACGTAGCCGAGATCTTCGAGCTGCTGTTTCCAACGGGCAAACGTCTGCCCCGCTTTCTTCTTTACGGGCTTGCCCTTGCGAACCGGTCCCCAGGTTATAAACTCCGGCACGTTCTCCATCATGATCACGGCGGGTCGCGCCAGCGCTGCCCATTTCACCACTACCCACGCAAGGCCGCGGATATTCCGGTCAACGAGCGCTGCGCCTTTCGCGCGGCTGAAGTGTTTACAGTCAGGCGAGAACCACGCAAGCCCCACGGGGCGGCCTTTGGTCGCTTCACTCGGGTCGATCATCCAGATGTTATCTTTATAGTGTTTCGTCTGCGGGTGGTTCATCTGGTGCATAAGAATCGCACTCTCGTCGTGATTGATTGCAATACTGACAGGACGACCGAGAGCCATCTCCATTCCAGTTGAAGCTCCTCCGCCACCGGCGAATCCGTCAACGACCAAAGGAGCCGAAGCTTTCATACTGTCATCTCCGTCGAGAAGATCAGAAATCGAAATCTGTATATATCCTGTTTTCTTCATTTTGTCAGCCTTCTCCTATTTCTTCAAATGACTTGAACGTGTATTCACAATAGGCATGTTCGAGCTTTGCGCCAAGACTGTATTTCCAATCCGGCAAAAAAATGACAAGGTCACACGCTTCGATCATACTGAAACAGATCCGCATGTATTCGGTGTTCGTAAGGCCTTCAGGCAGAGTGGCCGGATTTATCACTTTAAAACCTTGTTTCTTAAAATGCTCTTCTGCATTCTGAAATTTCGCTTTGTACTCCGGATCTCCGGCAATTTTTCCGGAAAGAAAAATGGTTCCTTTCATCCTGCACCTCCGATAAAATCGAATAACGTCGGCTGTTCAATCTCTGCTTCCGCTTCCTCCAGATATCCAAGCCCGTCCCGGTAGTAATCAGGATTTAGCTCAACACCGTACCCGCGGCGGCCCATCTTGATAGCCATATACGGGACCGTCATAAGCCCACCGAAGGGGTCAAAAATGAGCTCGCCTGGGTTAGAGTACCGGTTGATGACCCTCTCCACAATGTCAAGTTGCAACGGACAAACGTGCATCGCCTGACGGCGCTGACTCTGTGTTGTGTTGAGCGTCCTCATTCGGTTGATATCATCCCAGATCTCAGGGGACCAGCTCGCCGGGGCTACGACCATAAAGGTTGCCGGCAGTCTGCCGTTTTCGTCGAGGTGCTTTGCGAGTTCGACGTGTTCGGCGTAATTATAAACATTATTCCGCGAATATCTGGTATAGACAGCCTGTAAATTTTTCACCGGCGTATTCTTCAGCTCCTCCTTGGTGATAAGTCTGTCTCCGGAAGATCTCCAAAGGGCATGCGCGTCGAGCTGCCATTGCGCTCTGGTGTATTCGTCTTTCGTTTTTGTTACCGGCGCGTCCGCATAGGCGCGGGAATGATCTGTCGGGAGTTTGCGGAAAAGCAATATGTATTCTGGACAGCCGACCCCCATCTTCGTGCCGTCCTTGCATTGCTCGGTCCAGCCAAGTCGGTATGTCTGATTGTTTTCCCGCACGACGTCGGTTAAAACGACGATTCTTCCCATATACCGGAAACCATGCTTCATGAAGCATTGCTCTGTCATTCCCGAAAAGGGGTCAACCGTAGGCATACCGTCTCCGGTAGCGTTGCCGAACAAAATGCGATCTTTAACATGGATCGCGGCGATCCGGCCGGGTTTCAGAATCCGCAGGAGCTCCGGTACGAGGTAATCCATCTGCCGGAAGAAAGCGTCATTATCCTCGTTATGACCGAAATCATTATACGATGGCGTATACTCATAATGATTGCTGAATGGGATTGACGTGTGGATCAGATCCACCGAATTATCAGGCATTGTGCTGACCTCTTCGACGCAGTCGTTCAGGACTGCCGTATAGTGTTTTCCAGTGTGTTTCACTCTCTCAACTCCTATGCTCCTTTGCATCTTCTCTCGGATCAGTGTATTGCTAAGGCCGTTGGCTTTGATAAGCGTCTGCATTTTCGCGGCTTGTTCGTTGTAGCGCTTCCATTTTTGCATCAGATCGTCAAGAATGCTCTGTTCTTTTTCGGTGTAGATAATGTCGATTAAAACTTGTTCGGTTTGCAAAAAACGGTAAATCCGGTGGATCGCCTGAATGAAGTCGTTGAATTTATGGTCGATCCCGAGAAAGATGGCACGGTGGCAATGCCGCTGGAAATTGCAGCCTTGGCCGGAGATCTCTTTTTTCGTGGCGAGCAGACGGAATTTACCTTCTGCAAAATCAATGACGCGCTGCTCTTTTTCTTCGAGCGGCTGCGCTCCGTAGACCTCGACCGCTTCCGGGAGCGCGGCTTTGATCGCCCTGCGTTCGTCCTCAAGATCATGCCACAAAATAAAATGATCTTCCGGTGCCGCCTCGACGATCTCTTTCATTTTTGAAATTCGAGCAGAGATCGATTGCCTCTTTTCCCGCATCTCTGCGGTCAGCCCTTCGGAGGCGTCAACCACAAGACGCACGTGTCCATCTCGCTCTGTTTCATAAGAGACCTCGGACCCGATCTTGTGATACCGGATCTGCAGCGGCGGGAGCTCATAGCCTGCGGCGTCATATCCGAGATCTGCAGGTGATTGCAGAAACAACGCCCAGCTCGAGACCCACAGCCAAAATTCGTCCTCCTTGTGCGGATAGAGCGTCAGGTTGTTCGCTTTTGTGCTATCTCTCTGGAAAAAGCGGGTGAGAGCCTGTCCGGTATCCATGATCCCCAGAAAACCGGCGTAATGGATGATCTCTTTGTATCTGTTTGGGTCCGGCGTCGCGGTTGCAACGAGTTTATACTTGACGCGCCGGAACTTCGGCAGGAACATCTGATATGTTTTCGTCCCATAGCCGCGCAGCACGCTCGCCTCGTCGAGACAGACGGTCGTGAAGACCTCCGGATCGATATCGCCGTCCCGAACGCGCTCATAGTTTGTGAGCATAATCGTAGCATCCGACTCCGAGATTTCGGCGGCTGTCCGCACATAAGGCGGCTCCGCCATTCCGAGGAGATGGACAGCGTCGCGCACAAACTCCTGCTTTACGCCGAGCGGTAACACAATCAGGGCTTTCCCACCGTCGCGTTCGGTTGTGATCCGGCAAAATTCGAGTTCTTGTACAGTCTTGCCGAGACCAAAACTCTCAAAGAGCGCTCTGCACCCGCCCTTCACAGCCCAACGGACTGCGTCGCGTTGATGCGGGATTAGAACCGGGTTTAGCTCCTCGTCGGAAATGTCGAATCCCGTCTCGTTCGCGGTCAGCATTTTTGTTTTCAGAAAATCGAGATAGTTCATGCTTTCACCTTGACCGGGAGCAGCAGCGCCGTCCCGCTCTTCCCGGTGATCACGAGCGGTTTCAGACTGTGGAAATATCGGATCGTCAACTCCTCTTCGCCGAAAGACTTCAGAGCATCCGTCAGATAGCGACCATCGATCGCGATTTTCATTTCATCGGGACCGCGCGCCGGGATCGTTTCTTCGTAGGTTGACGTCGGTGTCTTCGTGGAAACATAGAGTGTTCCGTTTTCGACGTCGAGCTGGACAGGTTCCTTCCTCTGATCACCCATCGCGCAGATCAGACACCTGGACAGCGCCCCGAGCAGATCGACACGATTGACGACAAACTGCTTCTCATCTCCCTTCGGGAATACGGCGGTATAATCAAGCCGCTGACCTGTGATCAGTTTCGAGGAAACGATGTATGTATCCGTCTCAAAAATGACTCTGTTTCCCTCACAAAAAATAAAGATTTTTCCCGTCGGCTTCAACGAAAGGATCTGCCGGACCACCCCGTAGGGAATCACGATATCGAGCTCCTCCCCGTAGGGAATCACGATATCGAGCTCATCCCCGTAGGGCATACTATCCAGTGCGAGTCGGAACCCGTCCAATGCGGAAAACTCAAGATTCGCCAGGTCTCCGAGCAGACGTACGCCTCCGGTGGTCTTGCCCTTATCATTCGCGGCACAGGCATAAAGCACGCTGCTGAATTTATCACAGAGCAGATCCGCGTCGATCTCGAAAGCGCTCTCTCCATGATCAAAGGGGTTCGAGACAAGGAACTTTTCAACCGGGACTGTCGAAAATTGAGATTTTACGCCCCCGCAGGTCAGCCGGATCACGGCGCCGTCGGCATCGATTTCGATGTCGCCGCTCAGATTTTCGATCATTTCAATGGCCTTTTTCGGCAAGACGAACGGCTCGTCCATCTGAACCGGCACCAGGGTACCGATCGTATAATCAAAGTTGTCTGCGATTAAATAGGAATCCTTTACAAGTATCGCTTCAAGCAGACCGGAGGCCTTCGGCGGCATAATGGTTTTTAAGACCTTGAGCTGATCTGCAATAAGACTTTGTGCAATTCTCATTTTTATAACCTCTCTTTGTTTGAACAGAACATTTTGTTTTCTTTGAGATAATCCAAAACGACCGACTTTTTCTCATTCTCGGTCAAAATGACGCTGGGGGTATATCGATCGATTACTCTACGGACCTTGCGGATCTGCCGAGTGACTCGCCACCGCTTCAAATACTGCATTCCTCGGACGATGCGCGCGAGCGGGTCAAAGGTGATCAACAGCCCAACGGCAAGACATATGATGATCACGACGGTGATCGAAGTAAGAGTCGTATAGAATTCGTTCATATTTTCAATCCTTTCATTTTGCGAAATCATGTGAAACGCGTGCGGCGTAATAGCTGTTCATTGTGACCGGCGCGTTAAAGAGCGCCGTCAACAGATACTTCCGAATATTCCGGATCTCTGATGTGTTTTTGTGCATGCAATCCAACACAAAGACGATATGCTCGTGATCGAGCGCCCGAAACCGTGACTTGACGGTAGAAGTCGGATACTCTTCGCCGCCGATCACCATACTCTTTTTGTTTGAACTTAACACATCGACCATGATCTCCGCCAGATCTCCGACGAGGGACAGATCCACGGCGGCATCGTCCGCAAAGATGGAGTATTCGATCTGATCCAAAACACCGAGTCGGATGACATCCCGTTTTCCGTTCGATTTCGCTTCCGATTCAATCCGCTCCTCCGAAGAAGGAAAGGATTTACTATGATCTCTTTTACTCTTATTTAATTTACTTTGATTTGTGTGTTTTTCTGTGCTTTTATCGGGGTTTTCTGTACTCTTATCGGGTTTTTCTGTACTGCTTTGATTTACAAAGACAAGTTTATTAAGAACACCGGCCGGAACGTCTCTCGGATCTTTTAGATCGAGCAGCCAGTATTCATCGCGAACATAGATATGGTCACGGCTGTTGTGCATACGCACATACCGCCGTTGGATACCTGCGGAGGTAAGTACGCCAAACGCATGAAGCACCCGCTCGTCGAAAAACGAACACCGAATGCACCCGGCGACAAACTCGCGTATAAAATTGGGATCGCAATCACATCCGGCGCCGTCGGATAAGAGGAGGCGCCGTTTATCGTCCCATTGAAGATAGTATCCATTTGTCCGGTAAATCTCGCAAAGGATGTAGTCAAGCATATACATGCCCTTTGCCCCGAATTCACCCCGTAGCATACGCACCTTATCGTCGAGATAAAAGTCCGTATCCTTGGGGAAGTACTCGACCCCGCTTTTCAGCGGTCGAGCCACGGCGGATCACCCCCGTCAGAAGGGGAACCCTTCGTCGTTTAGCGGATCAGGTAGGTCGACAGAAGGCTCTGCAGTATTCTGCGGTCCCGGCTCGGCAGTCTTCGGCTCAAGGCACCTCATATCATCAGCAGAGACTTCAATATAGTACCGCTGCCGATTCTGCTGATCCGTATAGGACTCCACATGGAGCTCGCCATGTACGGCCACCTGCATCCCTTTGCGAAGGTACTTCGCCGCGAACTCGGCCTGCTGCCGCCAAACAACGACCGAAAAGAAATCAGTCTTTCGTTCGCCCTTTTCTTTCAGGCGACGGTTGACCGCAAGCCGGAACCGGCAGACGGGGATCCCGGTCGACGTCGACCTGCACTCGGGGTCGGACGCGAGTCGACCGACAAAAACGCAATTGTTCATTTTTTCTGCTTCCTTTCCTGGGCGAGATAGTGGACGACAATGTAGGTGAGCCAGCTTTGCATGGATGTAAAGCCGCGCTTTTGGATCGCATCCCAAAGCTCCTCGTACATTTTGTCCGGCAGACGGCCGTAAATGCTTTTGCTCAGTTTATGCCGACCGCCGCGCTTGTGACGAACCTCGGCGAGTTTCTCCGGTGCGAAGCGCCGCAGCAGGGCGTCGATCGCGTCGATTCTGAGCTCGATCCCGTAGAGATCGCCTTTTTCGACCTTGCTTTGCAGATACTTGTCATACTTTACATAAGTCTCGTTGATGACATCGACGAGGTCTTTGGCGGGGATTCCTTTTTCCTCTCTCAAAAATCGGATGATTTCATCCTTGATTTTTGTGGAATTTTTTGTTATAGTAGAAACAGACGTGTGACCGTCTGCTTGAGCTGCATTTCCATTGGCGTGGGGCAGCTCATTTTTTTGTTGGCTCATTTGGCGCCTCCTTCCAGTTTTTCGAGCGTCATGGAATACTGGCCGGGGTATAACGATTTTAAGATTTGGTTTGCTTTGTAGAAATAGAGCTCGCCCTGCCTCGGACCGAGCTCGGCAAAACCGAACAGCAGATCCAGAAGGATTGTGGTTCTTGCCTCGGCGTCGATCAGCGCCTCAAATTGTTCAATGGGGATCGTTACGGTTCTGGTATAATCGGGCATCAGAAAGCCCTGCTGCCCTGGTTTCATCTCAAAAATATCATTATCCTGCATTCTCCACACCTCCCTCCGGGATGTTCCAGTATTCGTGGAAAGACTTTTTCGGTATGTATACGCGGGAACCGAGAACGGTCACCTGAAATCCGAGCGCCGCCGGGCATTTCTGCGCCTGTGTGCGGATCGCCTCGGCCGACGGCGCCCTGGGGCCGAATTGCTTCAAAACGACTTCCGCCTCCTCCGGCGTATAAAAAAGTGGATGATTCATTTTAGCCTCCAATTGTTATTCCAGATAGGAAGAACTGCCATACAGCAGATCCACGTCGACGCCGGCGTCAAGGATTGCCTTCCCGCGCCGGTCAAGCTCCTCGAGTTGATTGATCTTTTCGACGAGATTCTGCCGAATGATTTTCTCCCGTATTGCGAGCTGTACGCTGCGGCTGTTTTCCAAAGCATCTTTCCGTCGGATCAGATCTTTGATTGTCAGCGTTTTGCTTTCGATGTCTGTCATACTTGTCCTCCTTGGTGTCGCATTTATGCGACAGTCGAGTTAAAAAAAATAGCGGTTGCTTCTGTTTCCGTCAGGTCTAAGCATTTTGCAATGCTATCAACCTCACCGATGGTAAAACTCCGGCCGGAATCGGAGATTCTGCGGTAAAAAGTCGATTTTTCAATTCCGATGGTATGGGCAAGAGTTGAAATCGTATAGCCTTTTTCTACGATTTTTCCTTTAAGTTTGTTAACATCAACCATCCGTACACCCCCTTTCTATTCTAATTCGGTGTCGCATTTGTGCGACATTCAAATAATAACACCGTCAATTTGCTTTGTCAATAGTAAAATTCGCATTTTTGCAAATAATTTTGATTATTTTTCATTTTGATGTTGCAATTTTGCGACGGTTGAGTTATCATATCAAATGAGGTGAGTTTTATGGCTTCTGTAAATGAAAGAATTAAGAATCGGCGTATTTCTTTGGGACTGTCTGTGGATCAGGTCGCAGAAAAACTCGGGAAGAATCGTGCGACCGTATATCGATATGAAAATGAGGATATCTCAAAACTGCCTGCAGATATCCTTGAACCACTTGCCAGCGTTTTATTAACGACTCCAGCATATCTTATGGGCTGGACAGATGAACCACTTGCCAGAAGCATTCATGCGCCTGCTCCCGTAATCACAGACGATACTGTTTCATTGCCGGTAATCGGAGAACTCGCTGCAGGTTTTGAAAATCTCGCTTTTGAGGACTGGCAAGGGGATTCTGTCGAAATCCCTCGCACCTATCTCAAAGGCCACAGAAAAGAAGAATTTATTATTCTATCTGTAAAGGGAGATTCCATGTTCCCGACTTATCAGCAAGGTGACAAAGTCGTGATTCTGAGGCAGCCGGATATCCCGTTTTCAGGAGCAATCGGGGCCGTCAGATACAACGATGACCTCGCCACGCTTAAAATCGTTGAAAAACGCAAAGATGAAACGGGAGCTGAATTTATCAGGCTCCGACCGATAAACCCACAATACCCTCCACAAGACATCAAAGGCGAAGACCTTGACCACTACGGTGTAATCGGTGTGCCGAAACTATTGATTCGAGAAATTGAGGAATGAGAGGGGTTCCATGGATATCAAGAAAAAACGATTGATAATATGTCTTGTCATTGTTGGAATCTCGTTGCTCATAGGGATCTTGGTCTTTTCTCGTTATAACGCACCTCCGCGCGGCATGTCTGAAAACGCTTATGAGTTGGGACAAAACGCTGTTGCAGTGACTAATGATTATCTCAACGGTATTATTGATGAGAAGACTGCCATATCAAAATTACAAACAATCAAAAGCAGAATAGAAAAGGATGATGATGGCTCAAACTGGCGAGATGAGTTCGTTGCATTTCGTGTAGATGCGATTAGTTGGGCTATTGATAAAATCCAATCGAAATATAACACCGGAACTACGGCAGATGTTAACAAGAAACTTAGATCTCTTCAGGATTTTCTGAAAGGGAAATAATGACGAAATCTGATGGACAGTCCGTTCCTCAATTATTATGGAGGTCAGAATATGGGATGCTGTAATCTATGTAAACATGAAAGACCTGCTCTGCAATTATCCCCGCAGGGACTTTGTCTTGACTGCTTACAAGCGCTTGTCACGCAGATCCAGCAGGGCGGTAAGTCGCAGAAAGACGCCATCGAACAGATCGAAAGCCATGCAATGAAACCACTGATGGAAGGTTCGCCGCTGTTGGAGTTTTGGTCCATTGATTCGATCTGTGCACCGGGACAGAGAGGGAGACTCGACCGAGGACTGTCAAAAGCCTGCACTCCTCACGATGTCGACCAGGTGCTACAGTGTGGTACGTTCATAGGTAGCAGCGGAGACAAGTATCTTGCAACGTTGAAGGACTGCACATGTGTAGATTTCTCGCTGCGCCATCTCCCGTGTAAACACATGTTTCGTCTTGCTGATATGCTAAAAAAAGAGAGTTTATCCGTCAAAATCACCGGAACAGGTGAGTGTTTTAACGAAACACCGTTGTCAAATGAATCTCTTATTGGTATGACAATAGTTATTACCGGAGATTCCAACGAGATTTCACGAGATAAACTAATGCAAACAATCGAGCAGTTAGGGGCCAGAGTCTCCGGCTCTGTTTCTCGAAAAACAAACCTGCTGCTCGTTGGCGAAAATCCCGGGTCTAAACTGGAAAAAGCAAATGACTTAGGTGTCGTCGTAATGCCAATAGCAGATTTCCTGACAAAATACCATATAAATCTGTAATTAAAAAAATCCCCATCGGTGCTGCAACACCGAAGGGGAGTACCAAAACCCACATACGACCAATATGACGGAGATGGCGTTTAAATTATACGTCACCTCCCGGTTAAAGTCAACCATTTTTTGATCGAGGAGGTTTTATTATGCCAAAATGCAAGAAATGCGGCGCCGATCTGCCGGACGGCGCGAACTTCTGCCCCGCCTGCGGGAAGAAGGTCTCACAACAGCGCACACAGAACAAAAAGTCCCGGGGAAATGGGACAGGAAGCGCTTATAAATACAAAGGCTCTTGGTACGCGGCTATAACACAGGGTACAACAATCGACGGAAATCCCAAGAGAGTAAAAAAGGGAGGATTCAAAACAAAAAAGGAAGCAATCCTTTATCTCGATGAACTCCGATACCATCCGAAGAAAGAAAAGAGAATAACTGCGCTATTTGACGCCATAAAGCCGCATATTGAAAAACTGTCCGAGTCTAAGCAGACGCATTATAAAACCGCATACAAGCGGTTGCAACCGATCCAAAACGTAAACATCGGCGATCTCAGCGTTGCGGATTTACAATCAGTCGTAGATCAAGCCGTAACATCTTATTATCCGGCTAAAGATATGCGCGATTTGTTGTCGCTCCTTTATCAGCATGCGATCAAAGACGAATACGTTACCGTTAACAAAGCCCGCTATATCATCCTGCCTGATCACGATGAAAAAGATACGGAGCCGTTTACGGCGACGGAAGTATCTGCGTTATGGGCAGACTATCAGCAAGGGCATAGAGAAACAGGCTTTTTTTTAATGATGATTTACACTGGCATGATGCCTGGCGAAGCGCGGCGCGTGTCCGTCGATATGATCCAGCTCCCCGAAAAGCGGATCGTCGGCGCCGGCATAAAAACAACAAAACGAAAAGAAACTCCGATCATCCTGCCGGATATAATTGTCCCGGTTATACAGGATCTGATGGCAGGGAAGTCCGGACGGCTCTGGGAAACGGATGAAAACTCCTTTTATGATTATTTCTCGGAAATGAAAGCGCGGACAGGATGCCGGAATATCAAAGAACTCAGGCCATACTCATGCCGCCACACAACCGCAACAACGCTCGCCGATCAGAACGTTTCCGCTGCAATTATTAAAGAAGTCATGCGGCACGCAAAACTCTCCAGCACACAGCGTTATATGCACGTAGATCAGACAACATCCGAGGAAGCGATGAACACGGTTTTTGTTGGTGAAAAATAATCTATTGCTCTCCCATTGCTCCTTTTCCCCTGAAAAACGTTGATATATCAATGTTTTTCAAGTCCCTGCTAAGGGCGTAGGTCGGGAAACCGGCGCAGGAGTTCGAGTCTCCTCTTCTCCGCCATCAAAGAAACCTCTTTTGTCTACCGGACAAGAGAGGTTTTCTTGTTGTATTGGTGTGTCTGGAAGTGGTATAATCAGCTCAACAAATCGGTATTTATTGAGGCGGATAATATGCATATTTCTTTGGAAAACCGAACTGCTGATTCGGTGAGAATCTATTTTGAAAA
>JAFZOL010000078.1 GCA_017550625.1 Clostridia bacterium
GCGGAAGGAAATGTGAACAACAGATCCGGGATTATTGAACGATCCATCGACGAGCATATCCGGGCATTTCTTCGAATCCCGGACGGGTATCATTACGAAGCTGAGTGACACATCCCTTTTTCGTGCATTCCGCTGGTGTACTTTTAGGCGTACTTACCTCTGTTCCGAACCTTTTGGGCGTACTTAGGCAGCGAAAAACGAGGACGATCAAGTCCTCGTTTTTCTTTTTTCTCAAAAAAGGCTTGAAGGGACTCGAACCCGGAGCGGGCTCGAAGCGTAAAGAAAACCCTCCGGGGGAGGGTTTTCATCTTCGAGGTCTTTGCGCGCCAGCGCAAGGACGCGGTTTTTTTTGAAACCGCCGTCCCTTCAAGCGCGCCAGCGAAAAGCGAGGACGATCAAGTCCTCGTTTTTCTTTTTTCTAAAAAAGCTTAAAGGGACTCGAACCCGGAGCGGGCTCCAAAGAAAAAAGGCATCCTGCGATGCCTTTTTCTGTTACAGATACGTTTCAAACAGGATCACGTGTTTGCCTTTTTTCGACGTGCCGGTCTCTTCTTTGAACCGGAATTTGCCGAAGCCGCGTACCGAGACCTTGTCGCCGGGCTTGAGCTGTTTCGCGCCGTCTTCGGTCGGCACGCCGTTGAGAAACACTTTTTTTTGGGCAAGCAGCCCGTCGGTGACACCGCGCGAGCGGTTGATGAACGCGGCCGTCATACAGTCGAGCCGCAGCGAGGTCACAGTCGCGCGGTCCGTGCGGGTCTCGTAGAGTTTGCCCTCGGGAGGCGTGACGCAGCGCGCGGCTTTTACCTGCGTATGGCGGATCTGCGTGAGCTCAGCGCACAGGAAATCGGCGATTCGATCGCAGCAGAAAACGTACGCCTCCTGCCCGCGTACGCAGATATCGCCGAGCAGCGAACGCTCGATGCCGAGGCTCATCAGCGCGCCGAGCACGTCGCGGTGCGAGAGCGCCTCGGCGAATTTCGTGTTTTTCGGCACGATCTCAACGCACGCGACAGGGAAGTCCTCGTCGTATCCGAACGCCTCTTCGTCGCCGAATCGCGCGAGCCTGCGCTCCGCCTCCTCCGTGCCGCCGAAAAAAGTTAAGGGCGCGAACTCTCTCCTTGCCGCCGCGATCTCGCTCTGCTCTTCGGGCGTCAGAAAATCGGAATACGTATAGGTATATTGCCGTTCGGCGCGATCGGAAAGATCCTGCAGATGCTCTTTCAAAAACCGTTCCATTGCGTTAATCTTTGGTCAGCTTCGCCGTCTGGCGCTGCGCGCGGATCAGCTTGGCGTAGATGCCGTTGTGCTCCATCAGCTCCTCGTGCGAGCCGATCTCGGCGATCTGTCCCTTTTCGATCACGATCAGGCGGTTCGCGTTTTTCAGTGTCGAAAGCCTGTGCGCGATGGCGAAGGTCGTTCTGCCCTCGGTGAGCTTTACGAGCGCCTCCTGGATCGCGCCTTCGGTCTCGGGGTCGAGGGCGGAGGTCGCCTCGTCCAGGATCAGGATCTCGGGGTTGCGGAGCACGGCGCGCGCGATCGAAATGCGCTGCCGCTCGCCGCCCGACAGATTGTGGCCGTTTTCGCCGATCAGCGTGTTGTAGCCGTCCGGCAGGTCCATGATGAAATCGTGCGCGTTCGCGGCCTTCGCGGCGGCGATCACCTCGGCGGGCGTTGCGTCGGAGCGCGCGTAGGCGATGTTGTCGTAGATCGTGCCGGCGAACAGGAACACCTCCTGGAATACAACGGCTGTCTTCTGCCGGTAGGCCTCGTGCGGGATCGTGTCGATATCCTTGCCGCCGACCGTGATAAGCCCGGAATCGGGCTTATACAGCCGCAAAATCAGGTTGATGAGCGTCGATTTGCCGGCGCCCGAGTGCCCCACGAGGCCGATCATCTCGCCCTTCTTCACCGTGAACGACACGTTCTTGAGCACGGTCTCATACACTTTATAGCCGAACCTAACGTTTTTGAACGTGATGTCGCCGGGCGTGAATTCCTCGCCGTCGGCGCGGTCGGTGTCGACCTCTTTCTCATCGAGGATCTCGTAGATCTTGATAAGGCTCGTAGTGAACTCGCCGAGCCGCCGCGGCATGCTCGAAAGCCACCTCAGCGGCGAGTAGATGTAGGCGAGAAACAGCGTGAACTCCAACAGCTGCCCCATGCTCATCGTGCCTTTCACGACCTCGCTGCCGCCGATCAGGATCACGAGGAACTCGCCGACGCCCATAAAGAAGGTCAGCCACGGGAACACGAGCGCCCAGAAATGCTCGTTTGAGGCGCTCACTTTGAACAGCTTTTTGCACACGCCGTCAAACTTTTCGATCTCGCGGTTCTCTGTGCCGAAGGCCTTGATCACGCGGATGCCCTTCACGATGTCGTGCAAAATCGAGTTGACCCTCGACTCGGTGCGCCACTGCTTCTCATACCTGAGGTGGATCCTGTTCCAGAACTTATAGATCGCGAAGATCACGATCGGCACGGGGACCAGCACAAGGAACGTGAGAAACGGGCTGATGGACACGAGGATCACGAACACCGCGACGAAGCTGATGAGCTTTTCGAGGGCGTACAGCCCGTGCTCGGTGATGAAGCTGCGCACGGTTTCGGTGTCGCGCGTGACGCGCTTCATCAGGTCGCCGGCGGTGCGCTTCGCCATCGAGGTCATTGACAGCCGCTGGATCTTGTCGTAAATGCGTTTGCGTAAAGCGTCGGCCATCGTGCAGCTGATGCGGTTCGCGCGCCGGTTGCTGATAATACGGAAAAACACCGACGACACCTGCACCAGCCCGATGAGGCACACCGTGGTGATGATGCCGCACCGGACTTCGTCGTAAGGCAGGTCCGTGGCCAGCAGATAGCCGTCCACGAGCCGTGCGTTGAGCATCGGCGCGAGGGCTGAGAGCAGTGAAGACAGCGTAACAAGCACGCTCGCGAACAGCAGGGGCTTGACGTAAGGCTTTACGAGCTGCACCGTGCGGCGCAGGAGATACGCCTTGTCCACGCAGAACAGGCACACGTCCACGCCCTTGGCGTAGGCTCTGCCGCATTTCGGGCAGACGCGCAGCACCTCTTCGGGGATCTCCTGTTCCTCGCCGGTCTCGATGTAGTGGTTCACGACCTTGCAGAATTCGCCCATCTCGTTGAGCTTCGCCATCGAGAACCTGCAAACGGGCACGCTGTCGGAGAAGTCGGTTTTGCCGTTTTCGGGCACGAGCTCAAGCATCGAGCAGCCGGAATACGTGCGCTGCACGAGCTCTTTCACGCCGGAAAGGGGATAGACCGTCTCGTTCTCTCCGTTGACGGCGCACACGATCTGACCGCCGCGCAGCTCCAGGGTGCCGTCGCAGTAGTCGCTTTTGGCTGTCAGATCAAAATGAACGGTTGTATTCAAAACAATCCCTCTCAATCAGTAAAGATAGGGCTCGAGCTTGCGTCTGCTTTTCGCGTTGATCGCAGAAAAATCGGTGATGCGGAAGCGGTTGCCGTCCACGTCGGTGATATCCACGTTGCTGCCGTGCGCGCGCACGTTTTTCGAGATATCCTTCACGGTGAACGACTTCTTGACGTCGCCGATCTTCACGTCGAAATAGAAATGCCCCATCTTCTCTTTGATGGATAAAATGTCGGTGATCACGGGGCAGAAATAGCGCAGCCCGAGCTCTTCGCCGATCAGCGCCTGCTGGTCGGCGGGGAATTCGGCGAGATCTCTGATGATCCCGAGCTCGTTTTTCTCCACGTCCGTGATGCAGATATAATGGTCGGGGTCCTTGAAGGGCATCGCCCGCTTTAAGATCACGCGGTCGTGCGTTTCGCCGCCGATCTCGGCGCCGAGAAAACCTGCCTTCACCGAATAGAACCTGCAGTTCTCCGGCGTTACGTATAAAGTGTTCAGCGAATCCGGCGTGATGTCGTTGTTATGCATGCTCAGTCCTCCTCACCCTCGTCTTCTTCGTCATTGGTTTCGTCCTGCAGAATGCCGGCGGCCTTGAGCGCCTCGTTCTGCAGCTCATACAGTTTATAAAACGCGCCCTTCTGTTCAATGAGCTCGGCGAACGTGCCGTATTCGATCAGCGTGCCCTCTTCGATCACGGCAAGGCAGTCGGCGTCGCGCAGGGTCGAAAGCCTGTGCGCGATCGCGAGGGTCGTGCGCCCGGTCTTGAGCTTCGACAGCGAGTTCTGGATGTTGCGCTCGGTCTCGGTGTCCATCGCGGCGGTCGCTTCGTCGAGGATCAGGATCTTCGGGTCCTGAATGATCGTTCTCGCGATCGAGATGCGCTGCTTCTCGCCGCCCGACAGCTTCTGCCCGCCCGAACCGACGTAGGTCTCGTAGGCGTCCGGCAGCTTCATGATGAAGTCGTGCGCGGCGGCGGCCTTCGCGGCGGCGATCACCTCGTCCATCGTGGCGTCGGGCTTCGCGTAGCGGATGTTGTCGGCGATCGAGCCCATAAACAGGTAGATGTCCTGCGACACGAGGCCGATGTTCTTGCGCAGCGAGTCGAAGCGGATGTCCCTGAGGTCAATGCCGTCGAGCTTGATGCTGCCCTTCTTCGGGTCGTAGAGCCGCGCGATCAGGTTCGCGATCGTCGATTTGCCCGCGCCCGTTTTGCCCACGATGCCGAGCATCTGGCCGGCGTCGATCTTCAGATTGAAGGCTTTGATAACGGGCCGCGCGGGCTCGTATTCAAAGTCGAGATCCTTGATTTCGATATTGCCCTGAAAATCTTCGAGCGATACGGCGTCTTCTTTCTCGGTGATCTCGGCGGGGGCGTCCACGATCTCAAACACGCGCTGGGCAGAGTCCGCGCAGCGGGACCACCAGTTCGACACCCACGCGAGAAAATCGAAGGGCTCGGTGAGCATCTGCAGATATACGATATAACTGAGAAGCGTGCCGGTGGTCATCGAGCTGTCGCCCCTTGCCACCATCAGGCTGCCGATGCCGAGCACGATCACGGTTAGCAGCAGCACCACCACCTCGGCGAGCGGGAACACCGTTGCCTCGGTGAGGGCGAGCTTCAATTCCGCGTCGCGGAAAGCGCCGCTGGCTTTTTCAAAGCGGCCGTATTCCTCGTCCTCTTTGGCGAACGCCTTGATCTCTCTCTGGCCCTGGATGTTGTCGCTCACCATCGACGAGACCTTCGAGCGGTAGACCCACGTCTTGTGGTGCATGCTGCGCCACAGCTTTTCGCCGACGAACAGCAAAATGAACACCGTCGGCGCCAGCACGAGGATCAGAAGCGAGAGCTTCGCGTTCATGATGAACATCATGATGAGCACGCCGATCACCGTTGTCATCTCGGTGATGATGCCGGGGATGCCGTCCACAAAGAACCAATAGATGTTGGTCGCGTCGCGCATGACGCGGTCCATCAGGGAGCCTGTCTGCTTCGACGAATAGAATCCGACGGAAAGCCGCTGCATGGCTTTGAAGATCTTGACTTTGATATCATAAATGACGCTCGGCATGATCGTGCCCTGGATATACTGCCGGAACGACGACAGGGCGGTGTTGAGCACCTTGATGCCGAAGATCGACAACACCAGCGTGCCGACCGCCGCGAGCGCCTGCTGCGAGCCCGTGCCGGCCGCGTCGGCGAGCACGTCGTCGAAGAGCCGGCGCGTGCTGATCTGCGGCACGAACACGGCGATGGCGGACCCGAGCAGCATGATCGCTACGATCACGATGATCTGCGGCACGTAGCCGCCGAAAAAACCGAACAGCCGCACCGCGGTGGCGCCGGTCTTGTTGTGCTTTTTGCAGTATTCCTTGTCCGGGTCGCAGGGCGCGCCGCATTTCTTGCAGGTGCCGGGCTTTTTATCGTCTTCCTTCGGCAGGTCGATCACGCCTTTTTCTTTATACGAGGCGTAGGCCTTCGCGAACCGGTCGAAGGCTTCGATGCAGCTCATCGAAAAGCTGATCGCGTAAACGATCTCCTTGTCTTTTCTGAAAATGAGCCTGCCCGTCGAAACATAGCGCTCGCACGTGATCTCCGTCACGTCCGCAACGGCGAAATCCGCGTGGCGTTCCACCGTGATCTCCGGGGTGAGACGGCGGCTCTTCTTTTTCTTCGCCGGGCCGATCTCTTCCTGCCCGATCACCACCGTGATTTTATCCGCGCCGAACCAGAGCCAGCTCGTGCAGTAACACAGCGACTCGTCCATGTCCCCCTTGCAGGCGTACAGAACGTCCTGGGCGGGCAGACCAGCGGCGGTGAACGCCTGCTGTTCGGCAGGGGAGAGACCGCCTTTTTCGGGCGGCGGGGGCAAATTCTTCATATTTTTCTTCATAATGACCTCACGTTAAACAAAAAGGCACCGTTCGAGAGGAACAGTGCCGACCGATATCGATCCCGTTTAAAAAAGGGTGACGGGAGACGGATGCAACACTGCGCAATGATTCGATTTGAAGTTTTTTACGTTGAACATTTGGCCGTCTCCTTTCTTGATGATTCTTTGCCACTATATCAGTTTTTGATTTGTTTGTCAATAGTTTACAGATAATTTGTTGACAGGAAATAAACGAGCGTTTATAATGGATTCATTCGGGAAAACGGAGGGAATCTTTATGCTCGATCTGAAACAGAACGCAAAGGATAATCTGCAGTATATGCTCGACGGGATCCGCTACGTCTGCGAGACGTTCAAGAACCGTCTCCCGGGCTCCGAGGGCGAGCGCGGCGCGCAGGATTATTTCAAAAAAGAGCTCGGTGAATACGCCGACACCGTGATCGACGAGGACTTCAACGTCCATCCCGGCGCGTTTTTCGGGTTCATCCCGCCCGCGGCGATCTTTTCGCTTTTGTCGATCGTCTTCTACTGGATCGCGGCGAGGTATTCGAACATTTTCCTCATGGCGGCCGTCGTGATGATGACCATTGCCGTGCTGATGTTCCTGTTCGAGTTCATGTTTTACCGCGCCTTCGTGGATTTTCTGTTCCCGAAAAAGGTGTCGAAAAACGTTTACGCCGTGCGCAAGAGCGAAGAAGAGCCGAAGCGCCGCATCATCTTCTGCGGCCACGCGGACGTTGTGCACGAGTGGAGATATTCTTATCTCGGTGAGATCAAAACCCTCGGCCCCGTGATGGCGGGCGGCGTGGTCGGCATGCTCTACGTGTTTTTCGTCACGATCGCTTATTTCATCCGCGTGCTCGTGAACCACTATCAGCCCGTGCCGATCGAAGGCGTTTGGAAGGTGCTCGGCATCGCGATGTTCGTGTTCGCGCCCTTCATTTTCGCGATCATATTTTTTATCAACTATAAGGTCATCGTCGACGGCGCAAACGACAACCTGACCGCCTGCTATATCTCCATGGCCGTGCTCAAGATCCTGCACGAAAAGGGCATCCGCTTCAAGAACACTGAGGTCGGCTGCCTGATCGCCGGCGGCGAGGAGGCGGGCATCCGCGGCTCGCGGGCGTTCGCGCGCAAACACAAGCAGGAGCTGCAGGAGATCGAAACGGTCACGATCGCCATGGATACCCAGCGCGAGATCGAGGCGCTTGCCATCTACACGATCGGCTGCACCGGCACGTCGCACGCCGACGAGGGCGTGGGCGACCTGCTGCACGAGGCCGGCCTCAACTGCGGCATCGATATGCCCCGCGCCGACCTCTATCCCGGCGCGATCGACTCCGACGCCTTCGCGCAGGAGGGCCTGATGTCGGCCGGCTTCTGCGGCGTGAACCACAACCCGAAACGCTATTACCATACGCGCGAAGACACGCCCGACAACCTGAATCCCGCATGCATCCAGCTCTCGCTCGAGATCTGCCTCGAGGCGCTCCGCCTTTACGATGAAAAGGGCGGAATCCGTTATTGGAAAGACCAGAGAAAGAAGAAATAAACTTCGAAAAAATGCGGCGGAACAGGAGCTTTTGAGGTTCCTGTTCCTTTGCTTTTCATCGTTTCTTACGGATTGCCGGATCACGAAAAAAAGTGAAAAAAAGTGTTGACAAACCTGAGTCGTTATGATATAGTAAGTAAGCCGCAAGGGGCATGGCCCGGTAGTTCAGCTGGTTAGAACGCTAGCCTGTCACGCTAGAGGTCGACGGTTCGAGCCCGTTCCGGGTCGCCACTCCCTTACGGCAAATGCCTTTGTAGCTCAGTTGGTAGAGCAGAGGAC
>JAFZOL010000079.1 GCA_017550625.1 Clostridia bacterium
AGGGGCCAGAGGCCAGGGGCCAGAGGCCAGGGGCCAGAGGCCAGGGGCCAGAGGCCAGGGGCCAGAGGCCAGGGGCCAGAGGCCCGAGGCCAGGGGCGCGGCGGAGCCGCGCAAAGATATGTCGCTTGCGCGAAGCATTTTTTAATAGGGTAAGGGGCGCAGCCCCTTCCTCCATTTCACATTTCACACTCCACACTTCACATTTACATTTCCCTGGCCTCCGGCCTCTGGCCCCTGGCCCCTATCATAGACTCATTCACATAAAGGAGCTCAAACTTATGTCCAAACTCAAAGTCGGCATCATCGGCAACGGCGGCATCGCCAACTCGCACATGAGCGGGTACATAAAGCTCGGCGACCGCGTGGAGGTCGTGGCGTGCTGCGACATCAACCCCGAAAAGGCGGACGAGTTCGCCGCGAAATACGGGATCAAAAACGTTTATTACAACTGCTACGATATGTTAAAGGCCCAGACCCTCGACATGGTGAGCGTGTGCACCTGGAACTCCGCCCACTGCGAATGCACGGTGGCGGCGCTCGAGGCGGGCTGCAACGTGCTGTGCGAAAAGCCCATGGCCATGAACGCCGCCGAAGCCGAAAAGATGAAGGCCGCCGCGGACAAGGCCGGCAAGCTTTTGATGCTCGGCTTCGTGCGCCGTCATGGCAACGACGCGAAAAAGGCGCTGGAGCTCTATGAGAGCGGCGAGCTCGGCGACGTGTATTTCGCCAAGGCCTCGTATCTCAGGCGCTGCGGCTTCCCGGGCGGGTGGTTCGGCGACAAGAGCCTTTCCGGCGGCGGGCCCCTCATCGACCTCGGCGTGCATATCATCGATCTGACGCGCTACGTGATCGGCCGGCCGAAGCCCGTGTCGGTCTACGGCGCCACCTTCGACAAGATCGGCGCGCGTGACAACATCATCCTTGAGCGCGCGTGGCAGAGCCAGAGTAAGCTCGTGCAGCCCGTGTTCAACGTGGAGGATCTCGCCGTGGCGCTCATCCGCTTCGACAACGGGGCGGTGCTGTCGGTGGAGACCAGCTTCAACCTGAACCTCAAGGAGCCCACCACCGAGATCGATATCTTCGGCTCGAAGGCAGGCTTCTCGTTCAACGATTTCGAGCTGCACACCGAGCGCGGAAACGAGCTCGCGGACCTCAGGCTCTACGGTGAGAACAATTTCGACTTCGCCCGCGATTTCGACCGCGAGATCCTCAATTTCGCCGACGCTGTCGAGGGCAAAGCCCCCTGCCTCGCCCCCGCCGAGGACGGCGTGACGCTGATGAAGATCCTCGACGCGATCTATCTCTCCGCCGCGACCGGCAAGAGCGTGGATATCGAATAAACCGAAAAACGGAAAAACGCCCCCGCGGGGGCGTTTTTTTGTGTTGCTTGCAGGCGGAAGGTATGGTATAATAGAAAAAGCGAGACCCGAAAACCGGAAAGGGGGAACCGACATGTTCCAGCAGATCGGCACGAGGGATACCGTGTTCGCCGACGACCTCGGCAGGGCGCGCGTGTTCAACGGCGTGAACTACGTTTTTAAGGGCGAGGCACCCGACGAGGACGGCGTCGTCCACTACCACAATCCGCTCACGGCGGAGAATTTGAGGCACCTCAAACAACGGGGCGTGAACATCCTGCGCCTCGGCATGACGTGGGCGGGCATCGAGCCCGAGATGGGCAAGTATAACGACGTTTACCTCGGCGAGGTGCGGCAGGTGATCGACGCCGCCGCGAAGGAGGGCATTTACGTCTATCTCGACTGGCACCAGGATCTTTACTCCGGCTTCGGCCTCGGCGTGGGCGACGGCGCGCCCGCCTGGGCGTGCATGACGAAGAAAAAGATGCACAAGCCCCGCTTCATCTGGGCCGAGGGCTATTTCTTCGGCGGGGCGGTGTTCGACAGCTTCGACGCGTTCTGGGAGAACCGGGAGCTTGCGGGCCGCGGCGTGCAGGACCGCTTCTGCGACATGCTGGCGTATACGGTCAGATTCCTCGGCGGCGCAGAAAACGTGATGGGCTACGACGTGCTCAACGAGCCCTACCCCGGCAGCGAGGGCGGCAAGATATTCCGCACCATCGTGAAAAGCGGCGTGAAGGCGGCGCTGAAGCTCCCGACGAAAGAAAAGATATTGCGCCTCAAACAGCTTAAAAACAAACAGATCATGGACGCCCTCTCGGTCGCCGACGACCCCGATTTTTACCGCAGCGTGGTGGGGCCCGCCGAAAAGCGGCTCACGAAATTCGACATCGGCGTTTACTACGACTTTCTCTGCCGCGCGGGCGCCGCGATCAGAGGCGTGACCGACAAAGGCGTGCTGTTCTTTGAAAATTCGTATTACTCGAACACCGGCATCCCCTGCCGCGTGCCGCGCCCCGTGTACCCCGGCGGCAAGGGCGAAAAAAACCTCGCCTTCGCGCCGCACGGCTACGACCTCACGGTGGATACTCCCCTCACGAACACCGCGAGCACCCACCGCGTGGACTTCATCTTCGACGAGCACCGCCGCAAGCAGCTTCGCATGGGCCTGCCCGTGCTGGTGGGCGAATGGGGCGGCATGGTCGCGGGCGGCGACGAATACCCCGCCCTTGAGCACCTGATCGCGAAGTTTGACTCGAACGGCTGGTCGCAGACCTATTGGCATTATTCGCGCGAGATCGCCGACAGCAAAATTTTCGATATCCTCAACCGCCCGCATCCGCGCGCGGTGGCGGGCAGCGAGCTCAATTACGGCTTCGACCGCGGGACGAACACCTTCACCCTGACCTATGAGGGCGACCCCGCCGCCAAAGGGCCGACGGAAGTTTATTTACCGAAAAAGCCCGAAAAGGTGACTGCGCCCGAAGGGTACGCCGTCACCGAAGACGACGGCACGTTCCTGCTCACAGTCCCTGCCCTGCCCGGCAAGATCGAAATCGAGGTGGTAGTATAATGCTGACGGTCTGGAAGATCGCGGAGCCCATTTTGCTCGCGGTCGGCATTTTTCTCAGCGTGATCTCGGTGATCCTCACCGTGTATGACAAAAAGATCTCGAAGGCGGACTCGCGCCGCCGCGTGCCCGAAAAAAGCCTGATCCTGACGGCGCTTTTCGGCTTCGCCCTGCCCGAATACGTGACGATGAAGATCATCCGCCACAAGACCAAGCACACGAAATTCATGGTCGGCCTCCCGGCGATCATGGTGCTGCACCTCATCATCATGGCGGCGGTGTGGTTCTTCGTTTACCGCTGAAAAGAATATGAAAAGGCGGCTCTTCGGAGCCGCCTTTTTTGTTTGTATCGGGGTCTTATTTGCCCTTTTTTCCTTTGCGCATGGCCGAAACGTCGTCCGCGATGCCGAAGAAGCAATAGAGCGGCGCCATCGCGACCCACAGCACGAAGGGCGCGAAAACCGTGCTCGCGAAGGCGATCAGCGCAGCGATCCCCTCTTCGTTCACGAGCAGCACGATCGTGGTGATCAGCCCGCCCAGAAGGCACGCCGCCGCTTCGATATAATAGAACACCCTGAGGAGCGTCTGCATTTTTCGCGGCACGTCGGTGAACAGGCCGGAAAGGAACCCGCCGCTCTTTTCCGGCGCGGGATCGGGATCGTCGTCAAAAAACCGGTCGGCCCCGCGCGGCGCGGCTGCCCCGCCGCCGACGTAGCTCGGGACCCAGGCGCCGACGGGCTGGTCCGGCTCGGGCTCGGGCTGCTTTTCGCTGTTCATCACGAGTGCCGACGCGAAGGCGTTGCCGTAATAATCCTCCAGAAACTCCTTTTTGTACGCCTCGTATTCGTCGCCGCCGGCGGCCGCGAGCTCGTAGAGCCGCGCCACGTCCCTTCTGCAGCCGCCGCAAAGGCATTCCTTGCGTTCATCGTCCTTAAAAACGGGATATTCGGCGCCATTCGCGCCGCACAGCACGCATTTCGCCATAACGTTTCTCCTTTTACAGCTTGATCTCGTCGTTGATCGCCTTCATCTTTTCGACCGGGATCTTCGTGACCTCGCGGTCGAAGGTCAAAAGGCCGTTGGTCTCGTCCTCGACGTCGGAGACCTCGGTGTAGACGAGGGCGGAGAGGCCCTTTTTGCCGATGAGGGGCTTTATGCGGTCAAGGTACAGGTGCCGCACGGCCTCATAGAGCTTGTCGGGGTCGGAATATTTGCGGTAGCCGAAGAATTTTTCGGTGTTGAACACGTGGCCCGCCGTCTGCATCGAGTAGCCGCCGAACTCGGTGAGCGCCACCACGCGCTCGTCGGTGCGGTGGTGCTTCGGGAACACGAAGGGCGTGAAATAGATGTGGAAGGAGTTGAGGTCCCCCACGCCCTGATCGTGCCAGCCCGAGGCGTGGTCGATGAGGCGGGTGGGGTCCTTTTCGCGGAAGAAGTGGAACGCCTTCACCGCGTCGAACTGGCCCCAGCCCTCGTTGAACGGGACCCACAGCGCGAGCGACACGCAGTTGTAGAGCAGATCAATCATGCCTTCGGCGTCGCGGTAATATTCCTTGCGGCCCTCTTCGTCGGCGCGGGCGAAGAGCTTATAGTTTTTCGGGCCGTCCGAAATGTTGCCGGCGCGCGAGGCGGTGCCGAGGCCGAGGCCCGGCAGGACGGCGGCCGTGAGCTGGTTGACCTCGCCCCCGCCGTTGACCATATCCTGCCACACGAGCATGCCGAGGCGGTCGCAGTGGTAATACCACCGAAGCGGCTCGATCTTGATGTGCTTTCTGAGCATATTGAAGCCCATGTCCTTCATGGTTTGGATGTCGTAAACGAGCGCCTCGTCCGACGCCGCGGTGTACATGCCGTCGCTCCAATAGCCCTGGTCGAGCAGGCCGTTGTGGAAATAGGGCTTGTTGTTGAGCATCAGGCGCGAAAAGCCGTTTTCGTCCTTGCCGACCGAGAATTTGCGCATGCCGAAATAGGACGTGACGATATCGCTGCCGACGGTGATCTTAAGGTCGTAGAGCTTCGGGTTCTCGGGCGACCAGAGCTCGACGTTTTCGAGCTGCAGCACAACTTTGCCGTTTTCGGTCACGCCGGAGGCGAGCACCGTTTCGCCGTCGAGGGCCGTGACCTCGGCCTCGCCCGCGCCCCGGACCTTCACCTCCGCCGTGAGGGTGGTCGCGTCGATATCGGGCGTGAGGCGCAGGCTCCCGATATGCGTTTCGGGCACCTCCTCGAGCCACACGGTCTGCCAGATGCCCGAGGTGCGCGAATACCAGATCTGCCCGCGCTTCGAGGTCTGCTTGCCCGAGGCCTGACTGCCGGTCTCGCTGGGGTCGGTCACGCGCAGGGTCAGCTCGTTTTCGCCCTCGGCGATCGCGTCGGTCACGTCAAAAGTGAACGGCAGATAGCCGCCCTTGTGGCTGCCGACGGCTTTGCCGTTGAGGCAGACGTCGCACGCGTAGTCCACCGCGCCGAAGTGCAGCAGCACGCGGTCGTTCGTCTTATGAAAGCCGAAGCGGCGGCGGTAATAAAGGACGTCGGTCGGCTCTACGGTACGCCCGACGCCTGAGAGGATGGTCTCGGGCGAGAAGGGCACCACGATGATGCCCTGATAGTCCTTCATCTCTCTGTCGGCGGGCAGAATGGCGTAGTCCCAGCGCCCGTTGAGGCAGACAAAAGAGTCGCGCTTCATCTGCGGGCGGGGATAGTCGTTGAGCGGGCAGGAAACGTCAAGCGCCCTGCCCCAGCGTGTCAGCAGTTTTTCCATAGGTCGGTCTCCTTCAAAAAAATGCAAAATGCAGAATACAAAACGGAGGGGCCAGAGGCCAGAGGCCAGGGGCCAGTAAAAATGCAAAATGCAGAATACAAAATACAAAATTAAAGGGGGGCACAGGGATACGGCGAGGCCGCGGTGCGAACAGTAGGGGCGCAGACCGTACCCGGTCCGCCCCTACCGGACGGCAACGCCGGTCTGCCGCGCTACCGGAAAGATTGTGCGCGGCTATGCCGCGCCCCTGGCCCCTGGCCTCTGGCCTCTGGCCCCTGGCCTCCGGTCTCCGACCCCCGGCCCCTCTTATTCCGTTTCCCTCACGTGATACGTCGTTTCGAGTTGGAGCTTGCGGATCACGGCGGGCAGGTTTTTGAGGGATTTCACGGTGGCGTCGGGCTTCGTGGAGCCGGACTGGTTCGGGTTCGTGGACGAGAGCCACACCGTGAGCATACCGGCGGCCTTCGCGCCGTCGACGTCGTTTTTGCGGTTGTCGCCGACGTAGACGCATTCCTCCGGCTCCACGCCGAGCTTTTCGCAGGCGTAGCGGAAAAGCTCGCGGTCGGGCTTTTCGAAGTCGGTGTCGCCCGAGACGACGACCTCGTCGAAGATATACGAAAGGCCGATCATCGAGAGCTTTTTATACTGCAAAGCGTGCGAGCCGTTGGTGATCACGCCGAGCAGGTATTTGTGGCGGCGCAATTGCTTTAACATATCCTCGGTCCAGTCCCACTTCACCGCCACGCGCGAATAGGCCTCGTAGACGAACGAGCGGTATTCGGGGTATTTCGGCGGGTCGGTGAACACGCCGTTCTCGACGAGATAGGCGAAGATATACTGCCAGCCGTCGTAGACGAAGTGGTCGTCGGCGTAGCACCAGATGCGGCCGATCTCGGCGTCGGATTTTTCGGGGTCCACGTGAAAGCGGCTGCGGAGATACGGCACGCACGCCACGAGCGTGGAGTGGCGGTCGAAGAGCGTATGGTCGAGGTCGAACAGCACGGCGCGGATCATCCGTCTTCACGCTCCTTTTCTGCGAAAGTCGCCGTGCCGAGGTCCGGCGGCGGCGCGCCGACGGGCTGCCCGGTGAAGGCGGAGTAATAGATCGAAAGCACGGCCGACAGGGCTTTTCTGCCGTCCTCGAGCGTTACGTAGGGGGCGCGTTTGGCTACGATCGCCTCGGCGAAGTCGCGGAACAGCGGGACGTGGCCGTTGCCGTAGACGTTTTCGGTCTTCTCTATAAGAGTGTTGCGCTCTTTTTCGCCGTCGAAGGCGATGTAGGCTACGTTGTTCGCGCTGGTGCCGCCGAGCTTCATCGAGCCTTTTTCGCCGATGAGCGTGAGGTGCTCCTCAAGGTCTTTGCCCGCCACGTTGACGGTGCCCTCGACGGTCGCGAGCACGCCGTTATCGAATTCGAGCACGGCCGCGCCGAGGTCCTCGGCCTCGATATAGGGGTGGAACGCCCTGCGCGTTCTTCCGAACACGGTCTTGAGGTCCCCGCCGCACATCCAGAGAAGCAGGTCGATGCCGTGGATGCACTGGTTCATGAGGCACCCGCCGTCGTCGGCCCACGTGCCGCGCCAGGGCGCCTGCGCGTAGTATTCCGGGCCGCGGCTCCAGCGCACGGTGACCGCGGCGTTCGACAGCCGCCCGAAATCGCCGTTTTCGAGGTGGCGGCGCATCTCCTGCACGCTGAGGTTGAAGCGGTTCTGGTGGCACACGCCCGCCGTCACGCCCGTTTGTTTCGCGGTCGCGATGAGCCTGTCCGCGTCGGGGAGCGACAGCGCCACGGGCTTTTCGATCAGCACGTTCACGCCCGCCCCCATCACCGCGAGGGCTATTTCGGCGTGGGTGCCGCTCGGCGTGGCGACGCTCACGAAGTCGGGCGTTTCGCGCGAAAGCATCTCTTCGTAGCAGGCATAGCGGTTGATCCCGGACACGGCGGCCTCGTCCCAGCCGAGGCGGCGGAACAGGCTGTCGATCTGATTCGGGTCGATATCGCACACGGCGGCGATCTCGAAGCCGTTGGTTTTCGCCGCGTTCATGTGGTTCACCGCCACGCGTCCGCAGCCGATCAGGGCGTATCTCATAAGGCTCTCCGTTCGGATCACAAAATCGAAACAAGAATCGTTCTATTTTATAATAATACGCGCCCGCGCGATTTGCAAGCGGTTTCTGCGTTTTTTCGCGCGTGCCCGGACGCAAAAAAAACCGCCGCGGGCGAAGGGCGGTGCAGATAAGGGATAATATAGCCGCAGCGGCGCACTTATTTGCGAAATACTGCGTTGCAGGGGACGGATAACCGTCAGGTTTATCCGTCCCCTGCGCCTTGTCTTTCACAAAAATTGCATCCCCTGCGGTGC
>JAFZOL010000006.1 GCA_017550625.1 Clostridia bacterium
ACTCTGAACACCGCCGCCGCTGCCGGCACTGCCGTTGCTGCCGTCCGTCGTCGAGAGGCTTCCGATGGAATCCAAAACATAAATCGTTCGACCGGAAACGCCGTCGCCGCCGTTGCCGCCGTTGCCGCCGTTCCAGCTTCTGCCGGAACCGTTATCGCCGGCGTTACCTCGGTTGCCGCCGGCTCCGCCGTCGCCGCCGATGCCGGCTCCGCCGCCGGCTCCGCCGTAACCGCCCCAGCCGCCATTGGAGTTGTTGGATCCCTGTCCGCCGTCGGTCCCGTTACCGCCATCTCCGCCGGTCGTAACAACATTGCCGGGGCCGGTGAGGATCAGCGTAGCGCCGTCGCGCAGGTATAGACCGCCTTGACCGGGCGTCGTTCCGCTCGCGTTACCGCCGATACAGGTCAGGGTCACACCCTCGGGAATATAAACCAGCACGGTTGCGCTTCCTTGAATGATACCGCCGTTATAATCTGTATTGTTTTTAGCAGTAATGGTTGTATTCGTGTTGATATAATAACGGCCGCTCGCAATACCCGTGCTCGCGTTGCTGGAATAACCGTTAAGTCCGTTGTATTCCCAAAGCGTCAGTCCGGTTGTTGCCGCGTCCGCAGCCGGGAACAGGCTGACGATCCCGCTCAGATCCAGCGCGAACAGGCCCGCCACCATAACGAGCGACAGGACGATGCTCAGCATCCGTTTGCCAAGGGGATGTTTATAGGTTTTCGTGTGTTGCATGTATCATTCTCCTTTCGTGATACGACAAGGCACATCCGGTCCCGCCCGGTCCCGTTTGCCGCGCCGCCGGGCCGTCCGTCTGACCCCTTCGGACCCGGTCTTGCGGCACCCGTTTCCGTTGGGGAAACATGATGCGACTTACATTCACCTTATAATATATCAAAATAAAAAAATATTTTCAAGATACAAACAGAAGATTTCGGGAACAAAGCATATCTTATTATTCATAAAAATATACGACGTTTCTTGTGAAATCTGACGAAAAACGCCCGGCGTTCAAACGGGGTTCACAATTTGGCAAACAAGAGAACAAAAGACCCGCCGGGGGCGGGTCTTGAGAGAACGAGGATCGGAAGGCGGTCAGGGGCGGGTGGTCAAGCCCGGGCGATCACAGGCGGGCGGTCAGGGGCGGGCGGTGACGGTGATGCGGCCGGTGCGGATGTCGAAGGTGACGCGCACGACGGTGTTGTCGCGTTCAATGACGAGCGGGCTCTTGCCGCCGGAGCCGGAATACGGCACGGCGGAGGTTTGGCAGTAGCACGCCGACAGCGTGCCCCACGTGGACACGCCGAAATCCCAGGTCCCGGCGAAGGGCATGACGAAGGCGAGGGAATAAGTGCCGTTGCCGATATAATACATACGCGTGACCTCGGAGTTGGAGTCGTTCGCGACGGCGCCGACCATGGGCTGGAACGAGCCGTAGAGCACCACCTTTTCGGGATAGCGGAGACCCGTTTCGGGGTCGTCGACGTCCTTTGCGCCGTAGTCGAGCAGGTCGGAGGGGTTGGCGAGGTCGCGGTATGCGCCGTAGCCCATTTTGAGCAGGCGCGCGGCTGCGTCCTCCTGCGAAAAGCCGCCGGGGCAGGAATCGGAGGCGTTATTGAGCTTATAGACGCGGTCCTGCCCGTCGCCGCCGGGGCCGATGCCCCGCATGAGCGGGAAGGCGAAGAAGCCGTCGGGGTTGTTGACCGCCGTCCATTTGAAGGTGTAGTCGAGGAATCTGTCGCGCTCCTCTTTCGGCTGGCTCGCGAACCACGAGATCTGGTCGTAGCCCCACCACTGCGCCCACGCGCGCTCTTCGTAGGTGAGGTTTTCGTGCGCCCAGAAGTCCTTGCCGCCCCAGTTATCGTATTCGTAGAGAAACGGCAGGGCTTTTTCGTAAACGCCCTCGGGCGAGACGCCGCCGCCGGACTTGCCCTCGCGCACGAGGGCGAGCTTTTCGCCCGGGCGGTCGGGGAACGGCCAGCGCGTGAAGGGCATGGCGTTGTAGTCGAGGAGCGACACGCCGTTCACGACGAGCGAATGCGAGTGGGCGTCGAACAGCACCTTATGGCGGCGGGCGTGGGTCCTGCCGTAGTCCCGCAGCAGCGAGATGACCCTGCCGATGCCTTCGCACCCGCGGTCGCGCGCCGTGTAAAGGTGGATCTGCCCCATGTGGAAGGCTTCGTAGCCGCAGTCGATATAGCGCCGCCCGCGGTAGTAGAACCAGAGCTGCGCTTCGCGCTGCGAGAGGTCGGGCATGCAGTCCCACGCGCCGAGTCCCGGCGGGAAGAGGCAGGCGTCGTAATCGAAGCAACGCTCTTCGACGGGCATGCCGAAGGCCTCGAACGCCCACGCGGGCACGGGGACGGTTTCGAGATCCTCGCGGTAGACCGCCTCGAAGAGGCACGCCTGCAGGATCACCTCGGGGTCGGCGGCGTGCATCTTGTCCGCCGCGAGCTTTGCCTTGGCGAAGTGTTCTTCCTCGGGCATATAGCCCTTCCAGATCCCGGCGGCGCGGCCGAGGAACTTGAGGCCGGTTTTTAAGACGACGCGGATGTCGTCGTCGAGCGTGTCGCTGTCGTAGAACCACTGCGCGGACGCTGCGCGGGAGAGATAGTATTCGAGCACCTGCCGGGGCATGGAGCCGTCAAAATAACCCTGAGACACGGAAAACCCCTCCTTCTGATCTCATCATACACGATTTTTCGGACGGTTTGCAAGCAAAAGTTCCCGGAATTCACGGTTTCTTCATAAAAGGGGCGTATGATGGAGAAAGAATCGACGAACGGGGGCTTATTTATGCGCCGGCGCACGGATATCGAGACCGAGGATCTCGGGAACGGGATCACGCGGATCAACGAATACGACTTTGTGAACTGCTATCTCATCGAGGGCGAAAACAGCGCCGCGCTGATCGACGCGGGCGCGGGCATGGCAGACGTGGGCGCCGTGGTGAAAACCATCACGGACAAGCCCGTGACCGTGCTCATCACCCACGCGCACGCCGACCATATCGGCGGGGCCGTGTGGTTCCCCGAGGTGTGGCTGCACCCCGCCGACCTGAGGCGCGGCAAGGCCTATATGAAGCCGACGTGGCGGGCCTATTTTCTGTGGTGCCACCGGTATAAAAAGAAGACGCACAAGGTGCCGTACGCGGCAGCGTTCCAGAAGGACTACTCCCCTGTTATCCGCGAGCTCGCGGACGGGCAGGCGTTCGACCTCGGCGGGCGGACGATCGAAACCGTGCTCACGCCCGGGCATTCGCCGGGGAGCGTGATCTTCCGCGACAGCCTGACGGGGGCGACGTTCACCGGCGACAACGTGAACCTCATGGTGACGCTCCAATTCCCCGGCGGCACGACCGTGAAGGAATGGATCGTCGGCGCCGAGAAGACGCTGGAAACTGCCGGAGAAGCCCCGATCTGGGGCGGGCACGGGGACGGGCGCATCCCGCGCACGGCGGTCGAACGCGCGATCGCCCTCGCGAACGAGGCCGTGGCCGAGGGGAACGAAAAAAACAGCAAGGTGAAAACGAAGCGCGGCGAGAACCGCTATCCGATGGTGGTGTACCGCGCGGACAAGGCGCTGTGAACGCAATGAAAGAGAGACCCGCGTCGGGTGACGCGGGTCCTGTTTTTTATCTTCTCTGCTGGTTCTGCGGGTCCATGAGCGCGCTCATGAAGCCCTTTCTCTGCTTCTGCTTTTTGGGTTTATATTTCGGGGGATTCTCGAGGCGCATGCGCGAGGCGGCGCTCTTTTTGAGGCGCTCGCCCGCCGCGAGCACGGGCTCGGCCATGGTGTCGGTGAGATAGGGGATCATGTTCTGCGTGAGGGTGGGATCGTCGCGGATCTCGCCGAGGATCGTGACGGCGATCAGGCTCTGGACCTCGTTGGTGCCGTCCTCGTAAATTTCACCGAGGATGCCGAACAGCTTTTTCATGCGCTGGGGGTTGTTTTCGCGGATGTCGCGCAAAATCTCGGCGTTCGCGTGCTGCGTGAAGAAATCCTCGCACAGGAATTCGCCGTAGGTGTTCACGTTCTCCTGCAGGTCCTCTTTGAGGCCCGGGTACATCGCGCAGAGCTTGTTCGCGAGGGTGACGGGGTCGTAGGCCAGCACGCCCTGCTTGGCGGCGGTGCGCGAGACGGTCTGGATGTTCTTTTTCTTCGACACGATCGCCTTTTTCTCGCCGTAGGTCTCGGTGAGATACTCGGTCATCTCGTTGACGAGGCTCTTGAGGTCGCGATCGTCGAAAGTATCGGGCTCGAAGAGGAAGGTGGAATCGAGGTTGAAGGCCGTGTCGTCCGCACGGTCCACGCCCGTTTCGCCGGAAAGCAGATGGATGCGGTCGGTGCTGAACACGAGGCGCAGCACGCCCTTTTCGCCTTCGTAGTCGTAAACGGAAGCGTTCTCGCGTTTGACTTCGGTGGCGGTCGTGAAGCCGCACTGCTCCATCACGGGGGCGACCGCCTTGCGCGCGGTCAATATTGCGTTGTTGCGTTCGATCATAAAACAGTTCCTTTCCGGGATTTATCCGTTCAAAGCCGCGAAGCCGGCTTTATTTGCCTTGTAAAGCGTTTTGTAGACCGCGAACTGCCTGTCGTAGACCGCCTTGTTCGCGGGGTCGGGGGCATAGGTCTTCACGGCGGGGATGAGGCGCTTGGCGTCGATGAAGGAGCCGATCTCGCCGCTGCCCACGGCGATCGTGACCGCCGCGCCGACGGCGCCCACGTTTTGAGGGTTTTCGACCGTTTCGACGGGCTTTTGCAGGACGTCGGCCAAAATCTGGCAGGTGACGGAGTTGAGCGCGCCGCCGCCCACGAAGCGCACGGTGTCGGAGGATCTGACCTTGCGGTCCTCGGCCTCCATGAACCACCTGAGGTGATAGCACACGCCCTCGACCACGGCGCGGATCATCTGGCTCTTGCCGGTTTCGAGGCTGAGGTTGAAGAACATGCCGCGGGCGTTCGGGTCTTCGAACGGGCAGCGGTTGCCGTGGAGCCAGGGCGTGAAGATGACGCCGCCCGCGCCCGCCGGGACCTGCCCGATGATATCGTTCATATACTGGTAAAGGCTCGTGTATTCGCTCTCGTAGGAATCGGCCACGTGCTCTTTTTTGAGATAGATGTTGATCTCGTCGAGCGCAAGGTGGTCCTTGACCCACTCGAGGCACTTGCCCGCCGTTTCGAGCTCGGCGAAATAGTTGAGGCGCCCCTCGTCCGCGCCGATGATCGCGGCGATCATGGCGGAAGTGTCGACGATGCTCTTCTCGACGACCGTGGACACCCAGCCGGAGGTGCCGCAGTAGACGTGCGTGTCGCCCGGCGCCACCGCGCCAGCGCCCACGCCGATGAGCGACGCGTCGCCGCCGCCGCCGTAAACGGGCGTGCCGGGGGCGAGGCCCAGTTCCCGGGCCTGCTGCTCGCGCAGCGGGCCGATCATGTCGGTGGACTTCACGAGCTCGGGCATGTGCTTTACGTCCACGCCGAGAGTCTTGCACAGGCTCGCGGAGAAGCACTGTCTGCCTTTTCTGAGGTCGTAGAGCAGCGTGCCGAAGGCCGAATCCTTGGTCATCGTGGCTTTTCCGGTCATGCGGCAGATGAGATAATCCTTGACGTCGAGCCATTTGTCGACCTTGGCGAAAACCTCGGGCTCGTGGTTCTTGACCCAGTTATACTTCCACACCGGGTCCTTCACGGACGCCGCGACGGCGCCGGTGATCAAAAGGCTTTTGATGAGGACCGGCACGTTCGCCCCGGCGATCTGCACGCCGTGCGCCATGCCCTTTTTGAGCTCCTCGCGGGCGCGCTGGTCCATGTAGCTCATGGGGCGGCGCACCGCGTTGCCGTCTTTATCCACGAGGACGAGGCCCTGCATCTGCGAGCAGAACGACACGCCGCCGATCTCGTCGGCCTTAACGCCGGCGTTTTCGAGCGCCTCGCGGCTGGTGCGGCACATGGCGGCCCACCACTCCTCGGCATCCTGCTCCGCGCCGCCGTCGGGCAGCACGTAGAGGTTATAGCCGGCGGACGCCGCGCCGAGCAGCTCGATCTTATCGGTGATGCGGAACACGCAGGTCTTGACGCCCGTGGTGCCGATATCGAAGGTGATCACGTTTTTCATGTTGCTGTTCCCTTCTGTAAAAACGCGTTCATCAAAGCTCGCGCCTGCCCTCGAGCGCGCGCGAAAGCGTGACGGCGTCGGCATACTGCAGATCCGAGCCCACGGGCAGGCCGTAGGCAAGGCGCGTGACCTTCACGCCGAGGGGCTTTAAGAGCTTCGAGAGATACATGGCGGTCAGCTCCCCCTCCACGCCGGAGCCGGTGGCCATGATGACCTCGGTGACGCCGTCGGCGTCGATGCGGTGCAATAGCTCCTTCACCGTGAGGTCTTCGGGGCCGATCTCGTCGAGCGGCGAGATGACGCCGTGCAGGACGTGGTAGGTGCCGTTATATTCGTTGGTTTTTTCCATCGCGAGCAGCGCCTCGGTGTTTTCGACCACGCACACGGTCTTGCGGCTGCGCTGCGGGCTTTCGCACACGGGACAGATCTCGCGGTCGGTGAGGTTGCAGCACACGGGGCAGCGGCGCAGCTTTTCGACGGCGTCGGTGAGGCAGGCCGCAAAATCACGCACCTCGTCGGGCGTTTCGCTCAGCACAAAAAGCGCCATCCGCTGGGCGGTTTTGGCGCCGACGCCCGGCATGCGCCGGAAGTGCTCGATGAGCTTCTGGAGAGGTAAGGCGACAGTCTCCATCGTTTAGAAACCGAGCCCGGAGAGCCCCGGGATGTTCATGCCGCCGGTGACGCCGTTCATGCGCTGCTCCATGGTCTCGTTGGCCTTTCTGAGCGCCTCGCCGAAGGCGATGGTGATGAAGTCCTCGAGCATCTCGACGTCCTCGGGGTCGACGACCTCGGGCTTGATCTTGACGTTCAAAAGCTCGTGCTTGCCGTTGAGCGTCACGGTGACGGCGTCGCCGCCCGCGCCCGCCGAAAACTCGGTGGCCTCGACCTCTTCCTGCACGCGCTGCATCTCTTCCTGCATTTTCTGGATGCGCTGCATCATATCGTTGCGGGAGCCCTGCGGCTGCCCCTGGATCCTGGCTTTCATAGACTGGTCTCCTTTTTGTTTTTGCTTTTATTCAAACTCGACGCGGTAGCGCTTGCCCAGCGCCTTTTCAACGGCGGGGGCCACGAAGTCGTCGAGCACGCTTTGCGGGGTGAGCATGGCGATCATGGGGCTGTCGGTCTTGATGAGCAGCCGGTCGCCCTTGATACAGGCGGTGGAATCGGTGAAGCGCCCCACCATCTCATGGTGCTCGCGCTCGATATCGAGCACGATCTGCGCCCACACGCGGAACGTGAGCGTGCCGGGCTTTGCCTGCTGCCGCTCTTTGTCGCGCTGCTCGATTTCGGCGATGGGCTTGCCGGCGTAGCGCTCGAGGAAGCCGTCGACGTCGAAATCGGGGTCGGGCCCGGCTGCGGGCGCGGCGGGATCGGCGGGCTCGCCGAAGGGCAGCCCCTCGTCCTCATCGGGCGGCGTGAGCACGGCTTCGTCCGGCTCGGGCGGCGCTTCGTCGATCAGGTCGCCGAAGAGCGAGGTCTGTCCCTCGCCGAACGGCAGGTCGCCCTCGTCGATGGGCGCGTCGTCCGTTTCGGTATCGTCGAACACGAAGGCGGGTTTTGCTTCTTCGCTGCCGAAGCCCGCGAAGTCGCGTGGGGCATCGGGTTCGGGCTCGGGCTCGGGTTCCGGATCCGGTTCGGGTTCGGGAATGGGCTCGGCCGGCGCGGGAGCGGGTTTCACGGGCGCGGGCGGCGGGACGGGCGTCCCCTGCCCGGCTCTGAGCCGTTTTAACTCTTCTTCGAGCTTTGAGATCCTGGCGACAAGCGCCTCGGCGGAATCGTCGTTTTCGGGGGAGCAGAGGCGGATGACCGCGATCTCGGCCTCGACGCGGCGGTTCTGCGAAGAGCGCGCCGACGCCGCGGCGGCGGTGAGCACGCCGAGCGAATAGAGGATGCGCTCGCGCGTGAAGAGCTCCGAAAGCGCGCGAAGGCGATTGAGCTCCTCTTCGGTGCCGACGATCAGGTCTTCGGGACGTTTGACGGTTTTTAAGATCAGGAAGCTGCGGAAACGGTCCGTCAGCTCGTTTAAGAGCCTGCCGGTGTCGCAGGACGACGCGTGCAGCTCGCTTAAAAGGCGCAAAGCGGCGGAGGCGTCCGCGCGGCCGACGGCCTCGGTAAGGGCGTAGATCTGCTCGCGCCCCACGAGCCCGGCGCACGAGAACACGACAGAAGACGTGACGTGCTCGCTGACGCTGATGCACGCGTCGAGCAGCGAGAGCGCGTCGCGCATGCCGCCGTCGGACAGCCGCGCGATGAGCATGGCGGCGTCGGGGTCGAGCGTGGTGCCCTCCTGCTCCGACACGAAGGCAAGGCGGTCGGCGATGACCTTCGGCTCGATGCGCCGGAAGTCGAACCGCTGGCAGCGGGACAGGATGGTGGGCAGGATCTTATTGATCTCGGTGGTGGCGAGGACGAAGATGACGTGGGCGGGCGGCTCCTCAAGCGTTTTGAGAAGAGCGTTCGACGCGTCGGCGGAGAGCATGTGCACTTCGTCCACGATATAGACGCGGTATTTCGCCGCGGACGGGGTGAAGTTCACTTCGTCCCTCAGCGCCCTGATATCGTCGATGCCGCGGTTGGAGGCGGCGTCCATCTCGGTGACGTCGAGGATCGTGCCGTCGTCGATGCCGCGGCAGATCTCGCATTCGTTGCAGGGGTTGCCGTTGACGGGATGCAGGCAGTTGACCGCCTTCGCGAGGATCTTGGCGCAGGTGGTCTTGCCCGTTCCGCGGGAGCCCGTGAACAGGTAGGCGTGCGCCAGGCGCCCTTCGCGCACTTCGGCCGAGAGCGTGGACGTGATATGCGGCTGGCCGACGACGTCGTCGAAGACCTGCGGCCGCCATTTACGGTAGAGTACGCGGTAGATGCCGGATCCCTCCCTCAAACGGGCGTATAGCCCCGGTCGCTGCAAAAAAATTTTGCCTCTGTCACACGGCGTGCAGGCAGACTGTGTCGCCCGGGGCATTCCGCTTAATGCTGCTCGGTTCCCCGCCTGACATGGTTCGCGGCGCTCCGCCGCACAGGACCAACACGCCGCATGACAGAAGCAAAATCATAAGTCTAAGGTATTATACTATAAAAATCGCGTTTTGGCAAGGGGTTTTCTGAATATTTTTATATATTAAAGGAGCGCCGCCTCAAGGGCGGTGCTTTCGTTCGTTCAGTGTTCGCAGTAGAGGCATTTCTCCCCTTCGGGGGTGAGCTTTACGAGCGGAGAAAGCTCCTGCTCGACGTGGGAGATGCAGGCGGGATTGCCGCAGACGAAGCCGGGGCGTTCCTCCCCCGTCCAGCGGCCGGGCAGGCGGACGGGGCCGCCGTCGTTTTGTTCCAGCAGGAACAGGATCAGCGCCATGCGCATGAATTTGCCGTTTTTCACCTGCTCGAAATAGGCGGCGCCGGGGTGGTCGTCCACGCGCACCGAGATCTCGTTCACGCGCGGCAGCGGGTGCAGGATCGCGAGGTGGGGCTTGGCTCCGGCGAGCTTTTCGGGCGTGAGGACGTAGGTATCCTTCAGGCGCTCGTATTCGGCGCGGTCGGCGAAGCGCTCCTGCTGCACGCGGGTCATATAGAGGACGTCGAGCGACGGGATCGCCGCCTCGAGGTCGGCGGTCTCGACGCAGGGGCAGCCTTTGTTCTCGATCGCGGCCTTGGAATAGGCGGGAAGCTTGAGCTCTTCGGGAGAAATGAGCGTGAAGCTGACGTTCTCGTAGCGCATCAGGGCGCGCAGGAGCGAATGGACGGTCCTGCCGTATTTGAGGTCGCCGCAGAAGCCGACGTTGAGACCCGAAAAGCGCCCGAAGCGGCGGTGGATCGTCAACAGATCTGCAAGCGTCTGCGTGGGGTGGCAGTGGCCGCCGTCGCCCGCGTTGATGACCGGGATGCCCGCGGCCTTCGCCGCCACGAGGGCAGCGCCCTCCTTCGGGTGGCGCATGGCGATGATATCGGCATACTGGGTGATGACCTTCGCGGTGTCGGCCACGCTTTCGCCCTTCGAGGCGGAGGACGAGGCGGCGCTCGACATCGAGAGCACCGAGCCGCCGAGCTCGAGCATGGCGGCCTCGAAGCTCATGCGCGTGCGGGTGGATGGCTCGAAAAACAGGGTGGCGAGCTTTTTGCGGCGGCAGCGCTCGGCGTAGGCGTCGGGATTTTCGATGATATCCTCGGCCGTGGCGATGATGGAGCCGAGCTCCTCAACGGAGAGATCGGATACGTCGATCACGCTTCTCATTTCGCGCCTCCGATCCAGCTCTCGTCCGAGGGATTATCGCGGAACGCGAGAAGGCGTTTGACGTCGGCGGGCGCGATATAGCCCATGTCGGCAGCGACGGCGGCGACGGCGTCAAAGTCGGTGAGCGAGTAGTTCGTGACTTTCGCTTCTTTGAGGCGCTCGAGGCCGCGCTGCATGCCGTAGGTGAAGATCGACACGACGCCGAGCACCTCGGCGCCCTCTTCGCGCAGGGCCTCAACGACCTCGATCACGGAACCGCCGGTGGAGATGAGGTCCTCGACCACGACGACCTTCATGCCGGGCTCAAGACGGCCCTCGACGCGGTTTTTGCGGCCGTGGTCCTTCGCGCCGCCGCGCACGTACCCCATCGGCAGGCCCATGAGGTGGGCGGTGATGGCGGCGTGGGCGATGCCGGCGGTGGACGTGCCCATCAGCGCCTCGGCTTCGGGGTAATGCGCTTCGATGAGGGCTTTGAGGCCCTGTTCCACGTCGGTGCGCACGTCGGGCTCGCCGAGAGTGAGGCGGTTGTCGCAATAGACGGGGCTTTTGATGCCCGACGCCCAGATGAAGGGCTCGTCGGGGCGGAAAAACACGGCGCGGATCTTGAGAAGATCGCGGGCGATGGTTTCGGATAAGGTCATGGGGATCGTCCTTTCTTTCGTCGGCTTACGCCTCAATGAATTCTTTGACGCAGCGCCGGTAGGCTGCCACGGGGTCAGGGGCGGCGGTGATCGGGCGGCCGACCACGATATAATCGGAGCCCGCTTTTCCGGCGTCGGCGGGGGTCATGACGCGCTTCTGGTCGCCCTTTTCGGCGTCGGCGAAGCGCACGCCGGGCGTGACGGTGAGAAAGCCCTCGCCGCAGCGCGCGTGCACGGCCCTCGCCTCGAGCGGCGAGCAGACCACGCCGTCGAGCCCCGCGTTTTTCGCGGTCTCGGCGTAGTGGAGCACCACGCCGGCGATCGGCTCTTTTATAAGCAGGTCGCGCTCCATGGCGGCCTGGTCGGTGGAGGTGAGCATCGTGACCGCGATGAGAAGGGGGCGCGTGCCGTCGGGCCGCGTGAGGCCCTCGAGAGCGGCCTGCATCATGGCGGTCGTGCCCGCTGCGTGGAGGTTCACGATGTCGACGTCGAGCTTCGAGAGCACGGCCATGGTCTTTTTCACGGTGTTGGGGATGTCGTGGAGCTTGAGATCGAGAAAGATCTTGTGCCCGCGCGCCTTGAGCTCGCGCACGATCGCGGGCCCCTCGGCGTAATAGAGCTCCATGCCGATCTTCACGAAGGGCTTTTCGTCGGTGAAAAGGTCAAGAAACGCCAGCGTTTTTTCTTTCGACTCGAAATCGCAGGCGACGATCACGTCTTTAGGCATACTGTTCTCCTTTCGGCGGGGTTTCCGCCCGGTTTATAAATCAGACAATCGCGAAACGCCGTAACGGCGCATCGCATCCGGCAGGGTCTCGATGATCTTTTTGCAGGCGAAGGGATCGACATGGTTCGCCGCGCCGACTTCGACGGCCGAAGCGCCCGCCATGAGCATTTCGAGCACGTTTTCGGCGGAGGAAACGCCGCCCATGCCGACGACCGGGATCTTCACGGCGTGCGCGACCTGATAGACCATCCGGACCGCGACGGGGAACACGGCGGGGCCGGAGAGCCCGCCGGTGACGTTCGCGAGCACCGGGCGGCGGGACCTGAGGTCGATACGCATGCCGAGCAGGGTGTTGATGAGGCTCACGCCGTCCGCGCCCGCGGCCTCGACCGCTTTCGCGACGGCGACGATATCGGTGACGTTCGGCGAGAGCTTGACGATCACGGGCTTTTTCACTTCCCTTTTCACGGCTTCGGTGACCTTCGCCGCCATGGCGGGGTCGGTGCCGAAGCTCATGCCGCCGCCGTGCACGTTGGGGCACGAGACGTTGACCTCGAGCCAACCGACCTGAGGCTCTGCGTCGAGGGCGCGGCAGACATCGACGTATTCGTCGACCGAAAAGCCGCTCACGTTCGCCATCACGGGCTTATGGAAGACCTCGGCGAGCTTCGGGAGCTCCTCGGCGATCACTTTTTCGACGCCGGGGTTCTGCAGGCCGACGGCGTTGAGCATGCCCGACGGCGTTTCGGCGATGCGCGGGGTGGGGTTGCCGAAGCGGGGCTCGCGGGTCGTCCCCTTGAACGAGAACGTGCCGAGGACGTTGATATCGTAGTATGCGGCGAACTCGTAGCCGTAGCCGAAGCAGCCGGACGCCGGGATCACGGGGTTGTCGAGTTCGACGCCGCAGAGGGTCACGCGGGTGTCGGTCACGTCCATAAAAGCTCCTCCTTCCGGAAGACGGGGCCCTCTTTGCATACGCGCTTCGGGCCGGATTTCGTCTGATGCGTGCAGCCCATGCACGCGCCGAAGCCGCAGCCCATGCGCTCCTCAAGGCTCAGTTCGCCTTCGGTTTTCATTTTTTCGCACAGGGCTTTCAGCATCGGCACGGGGCCGCAGGCGTAGAAATACGTATAATTTTCGGGCAGGGCGTCGGTGACGAAGCCTTTGACGCCGTAAGAGCCGTCGGCCGTGGCGACGGTCACCTCGCACCCGAGGGCGAGGAAGCGGTCTTCGTAGAAAACTTCGGCTTTCGTGTTGAAGCCGAGCACGACGCGCACGGCTTTGCCGGCGGAAATCAGCTCTTTCGCGAGCAGATAGAGCGGCGGCACGCCGACGCCCCCGCCGACGAGAAGGGGCCGCTGCCCCGCTTTCGTAAGGTCATAGCCGTTGCCGAGCGGCGTGAGCAGGTCGAGCGTTTCGCCGGGGACGCGCTTTGCGAGCGCGTCGGTGCCCGCCCCCACGACCTTGTAGACGAGCGTGAGGCGGCCGGGAGAGCGGTCGCACACCGAAATGGGGCGGCGCAGATAGAACCCCGGCAGGCGGACGTTGACGAACTGCCCGGGGACGATACCGGCGGTATCGCCCGCGAGCGTGAGCTCGTAAACGGCGTTCGTGAGCGGGGCGTTCGACAGGATCGTGAACGGGGCGTCCTTCATAAGTCCCTCCCGCATCAGGCATCGATCGTGGAGATCGTGAGCGTGGTCTCCTCGAGCACGTCGAGCAGCACGCGGACCGTGTCGAGAGAGGTGAACATGGTGACGTTGTTTTCGGTGGCGAGACGGCGGATCTCAGCCCCGTCGCGCGTGCCCTCGGGCGAGCCGAGGTCGCGCGTGTTGATCACATAAGCGAGGTGGCCCTGACGGATGGCGTTGGGGATCTCGTCGTTATCCTCGCTGATCTTTTTGAGCACGTGCGTGCGGATGCCGTTTTCTTTGAGGAACTTCGCGGTGCCGGCGGTGGCCTGGATGTTGAAGCCGAGGTTATAGAAGCGGCGGATGAGGCCGAGCGCCTCGGCCTTGTCGGTGTCGGCAAGGGTGGCGAACACCGTGCCGTAGTTCTGCAGATGCGTGCCCGAGGCCTGCAGGGCCTTATAGAGCGCGCGGTTTAACTTGTCGTCGTAGCCGATCGCTTCGCCGGTGGACTTCATTTCGGGGCTCAAATACGCGTCGAGGCCCTTTATTTTGCTGAACGAGAACACCGGGGCTTTGACGTAGTGGCGCTTTTTCTCTTCGGGATAAAGGTCGAAGATGCCCTGCTCTTTGAGGGATTTGCCGAGGATGACCTCGGTGGCGATGTCGGCGAGCGACCAGCCCGTGGCCTTCGAGAGGAAGGGCACGGTGCGCGACGAGCGGGGGTTGACCTCGATGATATACACGTTTTCGTTCTGGTCCACGATGAACTGGATGTTGTAAAGCCCCACGATGCCGATGCCGAGGCCGAGCTTTTTGGCGTATTGCAGGATCACGCCCTTGACCTTGTTCGAGATGCTGAACGTGGGATACACCGAAATCGAGTCGCCGGAGTGGATGCCCGTGCGCTCGACGAGCTCCATGATGCCGGGCACGAACACGTCGCGCCCGTCGCAGATGGCGTCGACCTCGACCTCTTTGCCGCGGATATACTTATCCACGAGCACGGGCTTGTCCGCGTCGATCTCGACGGCGGTCTTGAGGTACTGCCGGAGCTGCTTTTCGTTGGCCACGATCTGCATGGCGCGCCCGCCGAGCACGAACGAGGGGCGCACGAGGACGGGATAGCCGATCCCGGCAGCCGCGCGCACGCCGTCTTCAATGTTCGTCACGGCCTCGCCCTTGGGCTGAGGGATACCGAGCGAAAGCAAGATCTTTTCGAACGAATCGCGGTTTTCGGCGCGCTCGATGGCGTCGCAGTCGGTGCCGATGAGCTTCACGCCGCGGTCGCGCAGCGGCTCGGCGAGGTTGATGGCGGTCTGGCCGCCGAGGGAGGCGATGACGCCCTCGGGCTGTTCGAAATCGAGGATGGCCGTGACATCTTCGGGCGTGAGGGGCTCGAAATAGAGCTTGTCGGCTGTGGTGTAGTCGGTGGACACGGTCTCGGGGTTGTTGTTGATGACGATGGCCTCATATCCAGCGCGGCGGATGGTCTGGGCCGCGTGGACCGTGGAGTAGTCGAACTCCACGCCCTGGCCGATGCGGATGGGCCCCGCGCCGAGGACGACGATCTTCTTCTTGTCGGTGAGGCGGGAGTCGTTTTCGCCGGTGTAGGACGAATAGAGATAGGGGATGTATTTGCCGGTGTGCAGGGTATCGACCATGCGGAACACGGGCTTGATGCCGTGCTTGACGCGCTTGTGGTACACCTCGGTCTCGCTGAGGTTCCACACCCCGGCGATGTAGGCGTCCGAAAAGCCGGTCTTTTTGGCAAGGCGGAGCGTCGAAACGTCGTTGATGTGCGCTTTGAGGGCGCGCTCGACGCCCACGATCTCGAGGTAGCTCTCGAGGAACAGGGGCGTGATCATGGTGGCCCTGTGGATCTCGTCCACCGGAACGCCGCGTCGCAGCAGCTCGAACACGGCGTAGACGTTGTCGTCCTTGAACACGCGCACGTAGTCGAGCAGGGCCTCGGTTGCGAAGGAATCGAACTTCGGCAGATGGAAGTGGCACACGCCGGTCTCGAGCGAGCGCACGGATTTCAGAAGGCACTCGGTGAGCGTGGAGCCGATGCCCATCACTTCGCCGGTGGCCTTCATCTGCGTGCCGAGGGTGTTGGGCGCGTCGGCGAACTTATCGAACGGGAATCGCGGGAACTTGGCGACGATGTAGTCGAGCGAGGGCTCAATGGAAGCCGTGCCGCCGGCGACCGGGATCTCGGAAAGCATCATGCCGACCGCGACCTTCGCGGTGACGCGGGCGATCGGATAGCCCGAGGCCTTGGACGCGAGCGCCGACGAGCGGGACACGCGCGGGTTGACCTCGATGAGATAGTATTCGCTCGTTTCGGGGTGCAGGGCGAACTGGACGTTGCACCCGCCCTCGATCTTGAGCTCCCGGATGATGCGGATCGCGGCGTCGTTGAGCATCTTCATGTCGGCGTCGCTGAGGGATAAGATCGGCGCGACGACGATGGAGTCGCCGGTATGCACGCCCACGGGATCCACGTTTTCCATGCCGCACACGGTGATCGCGTGGTCGCCCGCGTCGCGCATGACCTCGAACTCGATCTCTTTGTAGCCCTTGACGCTCTTTTCGACGAGCACCTGATGCACGGGCGAGAGCTTGAGGGCGTTGATGGCAAGGTCGTTCAGCTCCTTTTCGTCTTCGGCGAAGCCGCCGCCGGTGCCGCCGAGGGTGAACGCGGGGCGCAGCACCACGGGATAGCCGATGCGTTCGGCAGCGGCTTTCACTTCGTCGAGCGAATAGGCGATCTCGGAGGGGATCACGGGCTCGCCGATGGATTCGCACATCTCTTTGAACTTCTCGCGGTCCTCGGCGCGCTCGATGGAGTCGGACGGCGTGCCGAGCAGGACCGTGCCGCATTCCCTGAGGATGCCCTTGCGCTCGAGCTGCATGGCAAGGTTGAGGCCCGTCTGCCCGCCGATACCGGGCACGATGGCGTCCGGCCGCTCATAGCGCAGAATCTTGGCCACGTATTCGAGGGTGAGCGGCTCCATGTAGACCTTGTCGGCGATCGACGTGTCGGTCATGATGGTGGCGGGGTAGGAGTTGACGAGGATGACTTCGTAGCCCTCTTCTTTGAGCGCGAGGCAGGCCTGCGTGCCGGCGTAGTCGAACTCCGCGGCCTGGCCGATCACGATGGGGCCGGAGCCGATGATCAGGATCTTTTTGATGTCCGTGCGTTTCATGGGATTTCCTCCGTTTATATCAGAATGAGATCATTTACAGGTTTTATTCGGCGGGGCAGGTCACGATATGCCTGCCGAAAACGCGCGCGCCCTCAAACGGCGTCGCCCTGCCTTTGGAGCGGAACGACTTCGGGTCGATCGCGTATTCTTCATTGAGGTCCCAGACGCTGAAGCCGTTGTCAAACGGGACCGGAAAGCGCCTGCGCGGCGCGGCGGCGAGGAGGTCGATCAGCTTGTCGAGGGTCAGGACGCCGGGCAGGACGAGCTTCGTGTAGAGCACCGGGAAGGCGGTCTCGAGCCCTACGATACCGAAGGCGCTGCCCTCGAGCCCGCGCGCCTTTTCTTCGGCGGCGTGCGGGGCGTGGTCGGTTGCGATCATGTCCACGGTGCCGTCGAGCACGCCCTCGATGAGGGCCTCGCGGTCGGCGGGAGAACGCAGCGGCGGGTTCATCTTGAAGCGCCCGTCTTCAATAAGATCGGTCTCGTCGAGCGTGAGGTAGTGCGGGGCGGTCTCGCAGGTGACGTCGACGCCGCTTTTTTTGGCGTCGCGGATGAGGGCGACGCTCTCTTTGGCAGAGACGTGGCAGACGTGATATTTTACGCCCGTGTCGTCCGCGAGGCGGATATCGCGCTCGATCTGCCGCCACTCGCTCTCGCTGCAGATGCCGCGGTGGCCGTGGGCCTTCGCGTAGGCGCCGTCGTGGATGTAGCCGCCGCGGAGAAGCTCGTTGACCTCACAGTGGGCGGCGACGATTTTGCCGAGCGCCTTCGCCCGCGCCATCGCTTCGCGCATGAGGCCTTCGTCCTGCACGCCGCGCCCGTCGTCGGAAAAGGCGACGCAGTACGGCGCGAGGGCCTCGAGGTCGGCAAGGCGCTCGCCCTTCTCCCCTACCGTGAGGGCGGCGTAGGGCAGCACGCGCACGGCCGCGCTTTGTTCGATGAGATCGAGCTCGGCGCGGATATGCGGGACGCTGTCGGGCACGGGGTCGAGGTTCGGCATCGCGCACACGGCCGTGTAGCCGCCCGCGAGCGCCGCCGCCGAGCCCGTGGCGATGGTCTCTTTATAAGAAAAGCCCGGCTCGCGAAAATGCACGTGCACGTCGCAAAAGCCGGGAAAAACAGAATAATCACGGTCGCCGGAAAGCCCCGCCGGAGAGAATGCCGCCAGCGCCGGCGAAAACGCCGGAATATGATCGCTGTGGTAAACGTTCAGACGCATAAGGGGGCCCTCCTTCGCTCTGCCGCGCGGTCGCGGCGATCAAAAAAACCCTGCCGGCGGACCGGCAGGGCATACGTGTTCCGAAGGATCATCGCCATCTTGCCGGTCTCTCTGTACCGCCTTAAAGATTTTTTATATTTTAGCACGGGAACGGCGCTTTGTCAAGTGCAAATAACGCCGCAGACGAGATTTTTACGGGGGCGGGAGGAACTCATTCCTCCGGCGTTTCGGCGGGCGAGGCGGGCTGCCCGGTGGCGGGCTGCCGCCACTGCTGCGGGGCTTGTCCGTAGGGGGCGGCATAGGGGTTCGGCTGAGGCTGTCCCCATTGCGGCTGCGGCTGCCCATAGGGGGCGGCGTAAGCGTTCGGCTGCGGCTGCCATTGGGGCTGCGGCTGTGCGTACTGCACAGGCTGCTGCGGATACTGCTGCGGCTGCCCGTACTGCCCCGCATAGGGGTTCGGCTGCGGCTGCCACTGCGGCTGTGCCTGCCGGACCTGCCCCGCGTTGGGATCCGCCTGCGGCTGCCATTGGGGCTGCGGCTGCGGGAACTGCCGGGACGGCTGCTGCGCGTATTGCGGCGGCTGTTGTGCGTACTGCTGCTGCGGGATCTGCCGCTGCGGCTGCCGCGGGAACTGCTGCGGCTGCGCCTGCCCTTGACCGCCGCCCAGCGGGATCGCGTAGGTATTCGACTTATCCGGCGGGGCGGTCTGCTCGATGATGCGGTTCAGGAAAATGCCGCCGCCCGGCAGGATGATGTTCTCTTCGATATGGCGGATCCTGGCCTTTAAGGGGTCCTTGACCGCGAAGCCCGTGACGCCCTCGAGGTTCATTTCGCCGGCGTAAACGCCCGGCACCACGGCGAACTTGATAAACGCCTGCAGCTTGACGGTGTTGCCCGGGAACGTGACCGACACGAAGCTCGGGGCAGCCACGACGCCGTGCCCCTTTTTGAACAGGATCTCGTTCTGGTAGGACGTGTATTCGTAGCCCTCGCGCCGCAGATACTCGTTGATCTGCGCGAACACCGTTTCGCGGGGCAGGCTGATCTGATACTGACTTTCGTAGCGCGCCATAACGGAAACCTCCTTCATCTTATGAGATTATTGTAGCATCCCGCGGCGGGAGATGTCAAGCCCCGCCCGCGCGGCGGAAAAAAAAGCTCCGTACGGGACGGAGCTTTTCGGGGTTCGGAATCAAATCAGCTGTTTTTCAGGTTGTGGAAGAAGGTCATGATGCGGTCGGCAAGGTGGGTGTAGAACCACTCGAACTCGTGCATGATGCCCTGGATGCGGTCGGCGAGGTCGAGGTTGTGCACGCGTCCGCAGACCTTGCAGACCTCGGTGCCGGAGCCGGCGTACGCCATCGAGGTGCCGCAATAATCGCACTTGGCGTCCTTATCGGCGTCCTTGTGACCGTGCGCGGGTACGATATTGAACTCATAGGGGGCGCCGCACACGGTGCAGACGCTCTTGTCGTAACCGGCGGTCGTGCACGTGGCGGGCACGTTGACGGTGTTCGCGGGATCGGGCGTGTGGGGCGCGAACTCGGTGTTGGTGCCCGTGGCGACCAGACGGCCGCAGTCGCGGCAATAGGTGTCGCCGGTGTAGCCCTTCTGGATGCAGGTGGCCTCGCGCTCACCGTAAACATAGGTGTTCAGGTGCGGGCCGTAGCCGGTGGGCTCACGGCGTTTCTGGCCGCAGCCGGTGCAGGTATATTCGATCATGCCCTGCTGGCTGCAGGTGGCTTCGCGCATCTGTTCGCCCTCGTTCCACGTGTGGACGTGCTCTTCGGCGAGGACCGCGGGCACGAACACGAGCATGAGGCTCGCAAGGGTGAGCAGGACCGCGATCAGTTTTTTCATCTTCGTCATATTCATATACACCTCTCGTTTTTGTGCATTACTTTGCACCATAAATATAACACAGACTCCCGGCGATTGCAAGAGAAAAATTGAGTCATATTTTCTTCGAATTCAGGGGCTTCATTTACAGTCCGTTCACAATTCGCGAGCCCGCGGGGGCGTTTTTCTCCCTTGACAAGAACCGGGTCCGGGGATTAGAATATTCGTATACGAACACAGGAGACGAATCTGATGGCGGAGCTCTTGCAGAAAATCACGACCGGGATCACGGACCTCAAAACCTATTGGAAGCAGCCGCGCCCCGGCGAATACGTGCCCTACCGCGAAGTGGTGATGCTGTCGGTGGGCTGGATGGCGCTGCTGATGTCCATTTCGTGGAGCATCGGCTTCGGCGTGGGCAACCAGTTCACGGGCATGACGTTGGGCATGGACAACACCGAGCTCATGGTGATGGGGTACGTGTGCACCGCCATCGGCTATATCCTGACGCCCCTGAACGCCTGGATCGTGGACAACCTCAGAAGCCGCGACGGCAAGTACCGCGTGTATATCAAGCTCGCCGTGCCGTCGATGGTATTGACGCTCGTGTCGCTGTGGCTGCCCTATGAGCAGATGAAGGGCCTGAGCCGCTATCTCATGATCGCCGTGCTGTTTCTGATGGGGCAGGTGCAGGGCTACGTGCAGGGCTGGGTGAACACCGGCGTGACCAACATGGTGCACGTGATGACCCCGAACACGCAGGAGCGCACAAAGATCATGGCCATCACCTCGATCATCTATTCGATGGGCTACACGATCAACAACGTGTATTATCCCCTGATGGTGGACGTGCTGAGCCAAAACGGAAACAAGTATACGATGACCTATTTCAGGGGCGCCTATACGCCGATGGCGCTGTTCATGCCCCTGGTGCTCGTGGCGTATTTCGGCACGAAGGAGCGTCTGGTGCTGCCGAAATCGCGCATCACGAAAATGAGCTTCGCGAGCTCGATGCGCGCGGTGGCGGGCAACAAGATCTTCTGGATCAAATGCGCCGACGGCTGGAACGACTTTCTGGAGGGCGCGAAGGGCAACGTGTGGGAGTGGATGGTGTACCGCGCGCACATCATGAAGTCCACGACCTACGGCCTGCTCAACACCATCGCCTACAACGCCAACTTCTGGGGCATGCTGCTTTCGCCCTATTTCATCAAGAAATTCGGCAAGAAGAAGATCAAGATCTTCAAGAACGTCGCGCAGATCTTTCTGATCGCGTCGTATTTTCTGTTTTATAAGACCGCTTTCGCCGGGATCGGCCTGTTTCTCGTGAACACGATCGACCGCTTCGTGGACACCGGCAACGTCATCGACGCCGCCATCGAGTCGGACATGCGCGACAACCAGCAGTATCTGATCGGCGAGCGCATCGACGGCGCGTTCGGCTTCATCCAGCACTACGCCGGCGGCGTGATCGGCATGGTGACGGGTTTATTTATCCCGTGGGTGTACCGCAGCAAGGGTTATGACGGCAAGGACCACTCGGTGCTCGATCTGTATAAGGATTACGACGAGACGAAGCCGCTCTCGCAGCAGACGAAGAACGAAAAATCGGTGCTCTATTCGCTGATGGACACCCTGCTCGGGATCTCGGTGGTGGGCGCGGCCGTGGACGTGCTGCCGTGGTTCGCCTACGACATCACCGAGACCGGCCAGAAGAGCATGATCCGCGTGATCCGCATCCGCACGCTCGTGGAGGATACCGACGCCGGCGCCGCCGAGGAGGATTCGGCCTATCTCGAGGGGTGCGAGGCGATTCTGAAAGCGCGGGAATACCGGGACGAAAAGCCCGTGGAGGTGCCGTCGGGAAAGACCGTGTCGGTCGCCCGCCACCTGCCGAAAAACACCGAAGAAGAAAAAGCGGAGCGGCTCAGGCGCATCAACGAGGCGAAAAAGGCCATCGAGGACGCCCGCGCGCACAACGAGGAAACCGAGATCGCGGATTTCGTCAACCGGGAGCTCGACCGCTTCGAAACCCCGTTCGGAAAAGCGCAGCTCGCGCTTTGCAGGCGCATCGTGGAGAGCGGCCCCGCGCAGTTCTTTGAACGCGCCGAGGAATTCATTGAGACGGCGAACGCCCTGCCGCAGGGAGAGACCAGAGAGGAGCGCATCTGGCGCAAGCAGGAGGTGCGCAACGCCCGCGCGACGGTGCGCTCGGCAAAGCTTGCCGCAAAATATTATCCCGAGGGCGTGGTCCCCTTCGACCCCGCCGCTGCCGAGGCCGCCTACGACCTGCCGGACGACACCAAAGAGCAGGCGAAGCTCCGCCGCCGCGCCATGAAGGAAACCGCCGCCGCGCAGAGCCTGTATTCGCAGGTGGCGTACCCCTATCTCACCGCCGAGCGGACGGTAAACCTGTATGAGGGCTATCAGCGTCTCGACGAGCTGATCGCCGATTACGAGAACGTGAAAGAAGCCCGCGAAAAGCGCCTCGCCGCCGAGCGCGCGCACGACGAGGAGCTCGCCCTCGAGCGCAAATACGACCGCGAACGCGCGAAAGCCGAAAAGAAGCTGCACAAATAAAAATCTTCACCGGGAGGGAGTTTCATTATGATCAAGATCGTCGCGAAGAAACACATAAGGCCCGAAAACGAGGCGCTGTTCCTCGAGACCGCGAAGGAGCTCATCGAGAAGAGCCGCGCGGAGGACGGCTGCGTTTTCTACACCATCAACCGCTCGCTGCGGGAAGAGAACGTGCTGGCGTACGTCGAATGCTGGCGCGACCGCGAGGCCATCGCAGCGCATAACGCCAGCGAACACTTCCGCCGCCTCGTGCCCGTGCTCAACGCCATGTGCGACGAGAGCTTTTTGCCGGAACTGTACGAAGAGATCGAAGTTGAATAACAAGAAAAAGAACGCCCCGCGGGGCGTTCTTTTTCATTGCGGTTCGTTACTGCTTCACGAATTCCTGACCGTCGATCACGATGGTCTTGCCGTCGCGGCTGAAGGTCTTGGTCACGCTGGTGGAGATGCCGAGGATCTCGTAGGTGAAGGTGATGTTGCCGTCCTCGATCACGTAGGTGCCGCTGATGTTCAGCCCCAGGGCGGACATCGTGACGCCGCCTTCTTTCGTGAAGGTGATGGTGCCGGAGATCGTGTCCTTGGCGACGTAGCTGCCTTCGAGCTTGTTGCCGGCGCAGGCGGCAAAGGCGAACAGCATGGCCGCGATCAGCGTGAGGGCGACGGCGGCTTTGAGCAGGGATTTGGTTTTCATGCGCGTTTCCTCCTTTTTCATCATGAACAGCCGCGTGGGGCTGAAAATGATCCGTTTTCCGGCGGGCGAAACCCGCCCGTCACGTTCAGCATATCACAAGTCGGCGCATAAATCAATCCTTTGCGCTTGTGTTTTTTTCGCGGGCGTGATATGATGGAAGCAGAATGCTCCCGCGCGGCGGGAGGAACGGAGGCGTGCCGGATGGAGATCAGGAACTATAACGACGCGGTGAAGGCGTACCGCGCCGACAGGACGGACGAAACGCTTTACGCGGCGGCGAAGGCGCTGTGCGATGAGCTTACGTCCCTCGAAAAGCTCGGGATGCTCGCGGGCAAGCGCTTTTTCGCGCGCAACGGCCGCGACCTCATTTTGAAGGGGCAGAAATATAACTGCCGCCCGTGCGTCGGCGGCGGCGTGAAGCGGCTCGGCATTCCGGAGATCGCGTTTTCGGACGGCCCGCGCGGCGTGGTGATGGGCCACAGCACCTGCTTTCCGGTGCCGATGGCGCGCGGGGCGGCCTTCGACGAGGAACTGGAATACGAGATCGGCAAGGTGATCGCCGACGAGGTGACGGCGCGGGGCGGCAACTATTTCGCCGGGATCTGCATCAACCTGCTGCGCAATCCCCGCTGGGGCCGCGCGCAGGAGACCTACTGCGAGGACCCGTTTTTACTCGGCAAAATGGGCGAGGCGCTCACGAAGGCGGTGCAGGAGAAGGGCGTGATCGCCTGCCCGAAGCACTACGCCGTGAACAGCATCGAGAACATCCGCTTTGACGTGAACGTCCTTTCGGACGAGAAGACCCTGCACGAGGTGTATCTGCCGCACTTCAAACGCTGCGTGGACGCGGGTGCGATGTCGATCATGGGCGCGTATAACCTGTTCCGCTGCGAGCACTGCTGCGAGAGCAGATATCTGTTAAAAGACGTGCTGCGCGACCAATGGGGCTTTACGGGCTTCACGATCTCGGACTTTCTGATGGGCGTGCGAAACGCCCCGAAGGCGCTGAAAGCCGGCCTCGACATGGAGATGCCGCAGCGCCTCAGATACGTTTCTTTGCCGCTCGATCTCAAGCGCGGAAAAGTGACGTGGGACGACGTGGACGCGAGCGTACAGAGCATTCTGCGGGCGCTCATCAAGATCACGCCGGACAAAAAAACGGCGTCGAAGAGCGTGGTGGCGTGCGGGAAACACACTTCACTCGCGAAGAAGGCGGCGCTGGAGGGCACGGTGCTCCTCAAAAACGACGGCGTGCTGCCGCTGCCCAAAGGAAAGAAGATCGCGGTGATCGGGCGCTACGCGAACAAGGCGAACGTGGGCGATCACGGGTCGAGCTCGGTGACCGCACCCTATACCGTGACGCCGTATATGGGCCTGAGGCACGTCTACGGCAAAGAGAACGTCGTGCTGTGCGAGGGGACGGACTTCCGCGCAAAGGAAGAAGAGATCCGCGCCTGCGACGCGGTGCTGCTGTGCGTGGGCAGCGACTATAAGCAGGAGGGCGAGAACCTCGCGAACTTCTCGAAAAAGGACGGCGTCGCGGACAGAGCCATGGGCGGCGACCGGTCGTCGCTCAGGATCCCTGCCGAAGAGGTGGCGCTCATCATGGACGCGTGCGACGCCTTCGACAACGTGATCGTGGAGATCGTGGGCGGCAGCGCCTACGTGATCGAGGAGTGGAAGGACAGAGCGAACGCGATCCTTCACGCGTTTTACGGCGGCATGGAGGGCGGCAACGCTCTGGCGGAGCTCATCTCCGGCCAAGCGAACCCCTGCGGGCACCTGCCGTTCACGATGGCGAAGGACGAGGACGACTACCCCGCGTTTTTGTTCCCGAGCGCGAAGACGCGCGATATCACCTACGGGTATTACCACGGCTACACCCTGCTCGACAGAGAGAAAAAGGAGGCGGCCTTCCCCTTCGGCTTCGGGCTGTCGTATACGGAATTTGAATATTCGGATATGAAAGCCTTCGACCGCGGGGACGCGGTGGAAATCACGCCGGGTGTGAAGAACGTCGGCGAACGCGACGGCAAGACCGTTGTGCAGGTGTACGCCGGCGCGCCGGGCGACCACCCGGTGAAGCTGCTCAAGGGCTTCAAAAAGGTGCTCGTGAAGGCCGGGGAGACCGTTGAGGTGACTGTCAGGATCGACAAAAATGATTTGAAATTCTATGACCCCGAAACGAAGTCGTGGTACCTCGAAGACGATTATACGTTTTTCGTGGGGCAGCACAGCGCCGACACGGTCGCCGTGAAGGCGGAATGACCCCGTGTTTGATCAAAGCGAAAAGGAGGAACCGTCATGCAGCAAATCTTTGAGAAGCTCACCGCGGCGCTGCTCTCGCTGCTCGCGATATTCGGCGTGTCGACGGCGCCCGCGCGCCCCGCGGCCGAAGACCTTTCACCCGTTGAGATCTCGCGCCCGGACTACGCCGCCCTTGCCGAGGAGGAGGCGGAGTGGCTGTGGAGCCAGTTCCTGCCCAACGGCGCCATCGCGTTTTATTACCACGACAACGGCGAGGTGACCGTGAACCCGTATTTTTCGACCTACGCCGCGATCGCGCTGACGGCCTACGACGGGTCGCCCAAAGCGGGAAGGCGCATCAAGGGGTTCATCGAGTGGTATTTTTCGCACATGAACACGTGGAAGGACGATATCGTGCCCGGGTCGATCTACGATTACACGGTCACGATGAAAGACGGCGCGATCGTGTCGGAACAGTCCACGGGCAAATACGACTCCACCGACTCTTACAGCGCGTTTTTCCTGCGCCTGTTGTGGGATTACGCCGAGCGGTACGGGGACTATGAGCTTTTGAAGGCGCACGCTTCGGAGATCAAAACGCTTTTGAACGTCATTTATCTGACGCGGGCGCACGGCTACACCTTCGCGAAGCCCGCCGACCTGCACGTCTATCTGATGGACAACTGCGAGGTGTATACGGGCCTCACGGCGGCGGAAAAAATCGGCGATGCCATCGGCGACGACTGCCTCACGCAAAAAGCCGCCAAAGCCGCCGACGTGTACCGCACGCGATTTCTCAAGGACTGGTACCGCGGCGGGCGCTTCACCTATCAGATGCTCGCCCTGCCGGTGTGGGGCTACGTCGACGCAGACCCGCTCTTTTCGTGGGACAACTTTTATCCCGACGCGGCGGCGCAGGTGTATCCGGTGCTGTGGGACGTCATCTCGCCCGACAGCCCTGAGGCAAAGCTCGTGTATGAGAACTTCTGCGAAAGCTGGAGCTGGGAGACGATGGAGTACGTGAGAAGCGGGGCGGAGGTCTATTACTGGGGCGCACTGGCGCTCGCCGCGGCGAAGATGGGGGATGAGGCGCGCGTGAATACGTACCTCCATTATTATCGGCAGCGCGTGTCGCCGGAGCGCGCGTATCCGCTTTACTGCTTCGATTCGGCGATGGTGCTGATGACGCTGATCACCATGATGAATGCGGCGTAAATGCGGCAAAAGCGAACGACAAAAAGAGAAAGCAGGCTGAAATCAAAATCAGTCTGCTTTTTTCATGCGTTTTTTACAGACGCCTCTGCACACTGTCGTCTGAATGAAGACGGGCTTCGCCCTGATGAAGTCACTCGCTTCGCTCGTTCATGAAGACGGCGGCAAAAGCCGCCTAATGAAGCGAAGTCGCCCCGCAGAGCATTCGCTCCGCAGGAGCGACTTCATTTCTTCATTAGCGAAGCGACTTCATTAGCCCGCTTGCGGGCGACTTCATTTCGAAGCGGACGGGATCTTGTCTTTCAAAAAGGCGTCCACGGTCTTCCAGTAGAGGGCGGGGTTCGTGTAGATCGACTGGGCGTGGTCGGCGCCCTCGATGGGCTGTTTGACCTTCGGCGCGGCGCAGGCCTCGTAAAGCCGGTCCATCATCGGGAAGGGCACGAAGTTGTCGGCGGTGCCGTGCAGGAACGCCGTGGGCGTGACGCTGCGCGCGACCGCGTCGATGGGCACGTTTTTGCGGATATCGTGGTTGCCGCGCAGGATGGACACGGCGTTCATCGCGTGCACGAGCGGAAACGCCGGAAGCTTGGCGTAGAGCTTGACGACGTTGGCGTATTGCTCCCAGCAGCTCGTGAAGCCGCAGTCGGCGACCGCAGCCTTCACATTTTCGGGCAGGTGTTCGCCGGTGGCGAGCATCACGGTGGCGGCGCCCATGGAATAGCCGTGCAGCAAAATCTCGGCCGCGGGGTCGAGAGCGACGACGTAGTCGATCCACGCGAGAAGGATATCCTTGTCGCGGTAGGCCATGGTGCAGTAGTGCTTTTCGTCGTTGCCCCAACCGCGCAGCGACGGGCAGATGCAGTTGTAGCCCTGCGCGTGGTAGTGCTCGGCGAACACGCCGACCGACGCGGGCTCGGAGTTATAGCCGTGGCAGAGCAGCGCCCATTTGTGAGACGGCTCTTCGGCCGGGATGATATAGGCGTGGATGCGCCCGGTGGCGGCGGCGGTGATCACCCGGTCGTCGCCCTTATGGGCCGTGAACCAGTCCGGCTCGGCGGGGGCGGGCGTCTCATCAGCGGGGGCTGCGGTGCGCGTCGGCTCGGCCGGGGCGGGAGCATCGACCGGAACGGGATCCTCGCGGTCGTCGAACAGCCTGACGAAGAAGGGGTTCAGCCTCGTGTTCAGCGCGCATTCGTAAATGACGGCGGCAAGGCCCATTACGGCGGCGACGCCGATGAAGCCGGCCTTGACAACGGTTTTCGCAACGGTTTTGGCGGAGGGCACAGGATCATCTCCTTTTTGTTTTTCCGAACAACAGGATACCATAAAACCGCGGGCGATGCAAGCGGGAATTCGAAAAAGGCGCCGCAAAATGCGGCGCCCGTGCTGTTAAAACACGATTCGGTAAAACGCGATCACTTGATCTTGCCCATGAACTCGATGAGGGTGGCGAAAAACTGCCTGAACCAATCGAAGATCTTCGTGAAGAACGCGACCACCTTGTTGACATTGGCGCCGGTGTCGAGGTTCTTTTCGACGGCGGCGATGATCTTGTCGGCGATCTGGGCGTAGCCCTTGGGCGTGGGATGCGCGATGAGGGCGTATTCGATCGGATCGCTGATCGAGAGGATGTGGCCGATGGACATCTCGGTGGCGGCGGAGGGCGTTTCGACGTCGGAGATGTCGACGTAGATATAGCCGCGCTCAAGCGCGCACATCTGGGTGTAGGCGTTCATCGAATCCATGATGCCGTTGATGAGGCCGCCGATCTTGATCGAGACGTCGTCGGTCGCCGTGGCGTTCTTGATCGGGTTCATGGTGCCCACAAGCACGACCGTGGCGTCGGGGTTGACCTCTTTGATGTAGTCGAGCAGGAGCGGATAGGCATCCTTCCAGTAAGCGAAATACTGCTGGAGAAGGTCCATGATGTGGGCGATGCCGCCGGGGATGGCGGAGATATCGCTCATGTCAAGCGTGTTGAGGCCGAAGATCTGCGCCTTGTAGATGACGTCGGTCTGGCCGAGGCCGATCGTGATGAGGCTGGCGTTCGCGATCATCTCGCGCACGCTCATGATCTCGCCGGTCTCGCCGTAGGCCGCCTGGCCGTCAAGCGTGTAGCTGAGCGGGTCGCCGAAATACTTGAGGTCGGTCTCGTAGCGGCGGATCATAGAACCGTCCTGATACGTGAACTCGTCGTCACGGAAGCCGTCGTCAATGCCGAGCAGGTCGAGCACGTAGGCGGTGGAAACGGCGTCGTGCGCGAGCGGCCAGAGCTTGGCGCTCGTGTCGCGCAGATCATCGGGCGCGTTGAGGCCGAACGCCTCGGCGATGCGGTTCGGATAGGAGCCGTCCACGTTGCGGCATTCAAAATTGCCGTAGGTATCGTTGAGATAGATCTGGTTCTGCCAGTTGTCGCCCGCGCCGTAGCCGCGCGTGAAGCTGTCGCCGATCGCAAGATAGCCGATGCCCTCTTTGAGCGAGGCGTAGGGGTCGTTCTGCGTGTCGGCCGCGAACGCCGGCGCGATGAGCGCGGTTGCCATCAACACGGAAAGCAGCAGCGCGATGATCTTGGTCGTCTTTTTCATATGACTGTACTCCTTTGTGGTTATTTTGTACATAAATCATTATAGCACCATATTCTTTTTTTTGCAATATGCTTTTATCATTTTTGATAAAACTGTTTTCTGAGGACGGCCCGGGCGCCGCGGGACGCCCGGATAAGGACAGCGACCATATTGGCCGTGACCGGAGACAAAACTCTTTTCTTTTGCGAAACAGTATGGTATAATAATCAAAACACGCAAGGAGGGGATCTTATGAAGACCCGCGTTTTCGCCGTCCTGCTGGCATTCCTGCTGATCGGGTGCGCGTTCCCGTTCGCCGCCCTCGCCGCGCCGGAGGCCAAAATCTCGATCCGGCTCGCCCCGGACGCCGGGGAGGCCGAACAGGCGGCAGCCGCCGTTCTGAGCGACTATCTCGGGCAGATCACGGGCACAAAGCCCGAAACGACGGCCGCCAAAGGCGAGTCGGAAGACGGCATCGTTCTGCGTCTGCTGGACGGCATCGTTCTGCGCCTGCTGCCGGACGGCGGCGCGCGCCGCAAGGGCGCGTATACCCTGCGCCGCGGGGTCGACAGCGCAAACCGTCCGCTTGCCGAAGCCGACGCCGCGTTTTATATCGAAGCGGAAGATATAAGGGGCCTGTGGAACGGCGTTTACGGCTTTTTGAGGCGCGTTTGCGGGGTGGAGGTCTATTCCCCCGCCGTGGTCAGCGTCCCCGAAAACGCCTCGTTCGCGCTCCCGGAGGATTACTTTTATGAATACGAGCCCCTGCTCGAATACGCCGACACGGACTGGGCGTCCGGCCGTGACCCCGTGTTCTCGGTCGCGAACGGCTTAAACGGCAGCAGGAGCAACATCGGCGAAATTTACGGCAAGCCCGTGAATTATCTGTGGTTCTGCCACACGCTCGGCGCCGCCCTCGTGCCTTATTGGGAATATTTCGACGCCCATCCCGAATACTACGCCCTGACCGAGCGCGCCGGCGTGCGCGAGCCCACGCAGGTGTGCCTGACGAACCCCGACGTGCTGCGTCTTACGATAGAAGGCGTGAAGCAGAAGCTCGACGCGGAATACGACCCCGAGGCCGCTTTGAACATCGTTTCGGTGTCGCAGCTCGACAATTTCGATTACTGCGTGTGCGAAGCCTGCGCCGCCCTCGCCGAGCAGTACGGCGGCCCCTCCGGCGCGCTCATCTGGTTCATCAATCAGGTGGCCGAGGCGATCGAGCCGGACTACCCGGACGTTGTGATCGATACCTTCGCCTATGAGTATACCCGCCACGCGCCGACGGGCATCACGGTGCGCGATAACGTATGCGTGCGCCTTTGCTCGATCGAGTGCTGCTTTTCGCACGCGATCGACGACCCCGACTGCCCCGTCAACGCCGAATTTTATAAGGATCTGCAGGACTGGGCGGCGATCTGCAAGCGCCTCTACGTGTGGGATTACACCACCGACTTCAACCAGACGCTCGGCGTGTTCCCGAACTTCGGCGTGCTGAGCGAGAATCTGAGAATTTTCCGCGAGAACAACGTGGTGGGCGTGTTCGAGCAGGGCGTGGGCGAAACCGTGACCTGCGACACCGAGTTTGCCGACCTCAGGGCGTATCTGTTGGCGTGCAACATGCGCGAGGACCTCTCCGAAGAAGAGAACGCGGCGCTGACGCGCGGCTTTCTGGAGGCGTATTACGGCGAGGGCGCCGACGAGATCGAAACGTATCTTGGCTTCATCACCGCCCACGCGGGCGACCCCGACGGCCATCTCTATAACCGCGCGTCCATGCTCAAAACCATGCACGGAATAACGAACGCCGACGTCAAAACGGTCGACGCCCTGTGGAACGCCGCCGTCGAAAAATGCGAGGCCGCCGGCAACGCCGAAGCCGCCGCGCGCGTGCGACGGTCGCAGCTCAGCTGGCGCTATTACAAGGCCTGCAACGGCCTCGGCGAGTTCCGCCACGGTCTGAACGTCGGGCGCTGGACGAAGGCGAACGAGGCGCTGTTCGAAGACCTCAAATCGTTCGGCGTGACCTCGTACGACGAGAGCAAGCCGATGCCCGAAACCGTGAGCGGTTTTCTCTATCCGCTCGCGTGGGTGGATACCGAGGGCATGGTGCTCACGCTCGATCTGTACCTGATCCCGGCGATCGCCGCCGTCGCGCTCATCCTCTCGGTCGTCGCCCTCATCCGCAAAAAATATGTCCTGCTGCTCGCGAATATCGCCGCTCTGTGCGGGATCTTCGCCACCACGTGGCTCGTGGACCTCAACGAACTCGGCCTGCCGGTGTCGTCGTCCCTGCTGTTCGCCGCCATCGTGCTCACCGTCGTCGCCCTCGCGGCGGTCGGCTATGCCCGCAAGCCCGGGCGCGCCAAAAAGCTTGTCGGCGGGGCCGTCGCCGTGTGCCTGCTTTCGGGGGCGTTCGCCGCCGTTCTTATCGTGCTCGGCAAAAACATGATGAACGGCCTCGCGTCCCACCTCGCGCTCTTCACCGTCTGCCTCGTGCTCGAGGGCCTGGCGCTCTTGGGGCTGCTGATCCTGCTGCCCGCGGCGTTTCTCAGAAAAAAGAAAAAGCCCGAAGCCGCGGCGTGACCGCGATCAAATAAAACGAAACCGGCGGACCGTCTGACGACGGTCCGCCGGTATGTTTTTTTGCCGTTTTGCGGGGAGGGGCGGTCACGCGTTCGTTTCGCGATCGATCGAAGCGAGCCGTTCGAGGCAGCGCACGACGGTGCCGTCCTTGCAGAAGCCCAACAGCGCGCCGTCGCAGAACCGCTCCGCCCGGACGGACCGCACCAGCAGAGCGATCACGAGCTTCGCGTCCGCGCGGCTGATGTCGGCCGGTTTCGGGTCGTTTGCGCTCAGGACGCCGTATTGCTCCAGCGTTTCGAGATAATGGGTGTGCTCGTATTCCGGATGCGCGTCGCAGAACCGGAACAGGGTCTCGATAAACCGGTCCACCGCCGCCGTGTAACGCACGTAGGGCATCTGCTTCGGGTGCCCGGGCGAGCCGTCGTTTTTTTTGTCGACGATCCACTCGCCGTAAGAATCGTTTTTCAGGCTCGGTATGAGGGCCGTCAATTCGCTGAATGTATTCATTTTCGTCCTCCTGTGTTTTCGTGTCCGGCGTATTTTGCCGAAACAATTTTGTAAGCTTCGTCGATAAACGCGTCGATATCGTTCTTATGGTCACGGTAGCAGGCTTTGACCCTGTCCATGACGCTGGTACCGTCGTTTTGGTCCGGGACGTAAAACTCGGGATATGCCCTGTTGTCATAAAGCATATACGGCGCGACGCTTTCGTCGTGCAAAATCGGGTCGACGACGATCTCTTCGAGATACCACAGGGGATCAGGCCACGACGGCGGTTTGCAGCCGACGCCGTGGAGCTGTTTCCATTTCTCGTAGAAGATCATGTGGTTTATTTCGTGCGGCGCGGCGGAGAATACCCGCTCTTCATCGTGGTAAGAGACAAAGAAGCACTTTTCTTCGGTGTTTCTCGGATAAAAAGGGATGTACCCGACGAAGCAGCGGATGACCGGGTATTCACGGCTCCACTCGTAATCGAGAAGCCTGCACTGCGCCTCGATGTTTTTGTAAATAAAGGTGTCGAAGACCTCGGAAAAATGCGCGATCCTTTGGCGGATCTCACGGTCGTTTTCGTTAAGCCTATTGAGGACGACGTCGCGGATCAGCGCTTCGCGGGTCCCGCGGTCCTCTACGGCTGAAACGCCCGCAAGTTCGGGGTATAACGAGACCGTTTTCGCGTAAAAGGGGCGCGTTGTGTTGGCTTGTTTTTCTTTGCTGAGGTAGTTGGTAATGATCCGCACGTTATCGCGCGGATCGATCTTTTCCACTTTCAAAGTCGGCAGGTACATGTTCCTCTCCCCCTTTCTTTGCGTTTCAGAATAGAAGAAGGGGCCGGAGCGTCAGTTCGTGATGAATTTCAGGTCGGCGTAGATCGGGAAATGGTCGGAGGTGAAGCGGCCGCTGAAGCCCTTCGCGACCGTGCGGTACGCCTCGACGCTGAAATCGTCGGAGCATAAAACGACGATCCGTTTCATGGCGAGAATGAACATAAAACGCCCTCCCGTAGACTTTTATGCTTTGATCATAACACAAAAACGGGCTGTTGTAAAGGGACGTTTGCGCCCGGGCGCGCAAGGGATCTTTTTAGAAAAAAGAGATCCCGCGCGGGGCGCAGGATCTCGGGATCATGGTTTTACGTGAAAAGCGGCGCTTAAAACAGCTTGCCGCCGTTAAAGAGTACCAGAATGCTCATGAAAAACGCGGAAATGATATCGCCGATCGCATCAAAGAAGCCTTCCATAACATGTTCCTCCTTTTGAATTTGTACAATGATATTATACCTCAAGCGAGGGCGTTTGTCAACCGTCTTGTCGCCGAAGCGCACCGCCGACAGAATAAAAACGGGATTTATCTGACCGCCTTCAGCGTATGGGTCGCGCCCCAGCTTTTCAGGACCGAGACGGATGAAAAACCGGCTTCGGCCAAAGCCGCTGTTTCATGTTCGACGGTCAAAGGGGTGTCATAGTGATAAAAGGCCCCGTCCGCGATATGCTGTTCTTTTTTCAGGCGAAGAAGCTCTGCCCGGTAAAACCGCTCTTCTTCGTCGGACGGCGCGAAATAATCGGTCAGGATAAAATAACCTCCGGGCTTCAGCGCGCTTCGCAGTTTTTCGTAGAGCGGTATTTTCTCCCGCGCGGTGAAATGATGGAGAGATTCCACGGACACCGCCGCGTCAAACGCGTTTTCGCCGAACGGCACGTCAAAATACGAGCCTAAAACCAGCGTCAACGCTTGATCGGGAAATTTCGCGCGCAGCCTGTCGAGCATGCCCGGCGCGAGGTCGATGCCCGTAACGACCGCCGACGGCACCGACCCGAAATAATAATCCAGCTCCAGACCCGTGCCGCAGCCCAGATCGAGAAGGCGCGTGCCGCATTCCCGCGGCAGGCAGCCCGCCGTGAACGGATAGAATTCGCGTGCCCGGTCGATACAGGACAGTTGGTGTTCTTCGTATCCGTTCAGCCGGGCGTCGAAGAATTCGCCCATTTTTTCAAGCGTCATGCGTTGCCCCATCCTTTCTCCCGGACAAGATCGGGGACGTTCCTTCGACGGTCACAGGGCGTCGATCATCAGCATCAGGCTCAGAAGCTCGACCTGCCCTTTCTTTTCGGGACGGAAGATGTTGCCCTGCAGCGCCATGTGCGCGCCCCTGTAGGTGGGGAAAACGTGATAAACGCCCTTCGAAAAGCCCTTTTCGGCAAGGGCGACGCCGGGCGCTTCGTTGACCGTATCGCTCGGCTTGTCGAACGGGGCGGTCTCGGACACCGTGTTCACGAGACCGTCGTTGTGCTGCCAGCGCCGATCCAGTACCATGCCGCCCTCGGTGACGGTGTCGGTGTTGCCCATCACGTGGATGAAAAGCCTGAAAAAGGGATCGCCGATCTTCCGGTCCTGAACGCGGTAGCTGCCGTCGCCCGCGGGGCGCGTGGCGTCGAACGGGACGGAGAAATAGTAGATATCCGGCACCATGCGGATCCCGGCGTTCATCAACACGGAATGGTCGGGGTGCATGTCGTAAAGACCGGTATCGGGCCGGGCGACGCGGCCGGAGGTGATCTTGCGGCCGCGGTCGGCGATCTTGCGCATGCCGGCTTCGGGCAGGAAACGCGTCCACGCCGGAAGGGCGCCGAGCGCATCGGCGCATTTTTCACGGAAGCGCGTTTCGATCGCCGTGACCGCCTGATGGTTCACGTGCAGCGTGGTGCCGTTGTAGGCGGCGGCAAGCCCGCAAATCGAATAGATCCAGTCCTGTTTGCCGCCCTCGAACAAGCCGGACAGGCTGCCGTCCGTAGTGGCGATTTTCTCTTCTTCGTCGCCGTAGGCAAGCAGCGAAGCGAGCAGGGCCGCGGTGGGGCCGCCGAAGGAATGCGCCATGATGTTGATCTTGTGCGCCGCGTCCCATTGGGGCAGGACCGGCTTGCCGGTATAATCCTTGCCGTAGCGCGGGTGGCCGAAGCGCTCGCTGTGCGCCTTGCCGTAGTCCACGCGCGTGCCCGTCAGCTGCGCGTAAAGCTCGCAGGCGCGGTCCCACGCCGAGCCGACGGGATCCACCGACGGCGCGACGACCGTGAAGCCGGAGGCGTTGAGCCGCTTGACCGTGTTGCCGCTGAACAGACCCCAATAGGCGAACGTATCGTGGCCGGGCTCGTTTTGTCCCCAGCCGAAGAACCCGTGGAGAAACACGAACGGATAGCGCGTTTTGGCCGAGCTGTGGTCGATGTCGAGCCCCTTGCCCGGGGCTTTGAGAAACCGCACGGCGCCCGCGCCGGTGAGCAGGGCGCGGTTGAGGACGTAAATGGTGCCTGTCAGTAAGTCGTAACGCATAGGCGGACTCCTTTCGGTTCGGGGGACCGGATGCGGTCAACAATCCGGGATTTACAGATCGAACGTGTCTTTGATCAGTCTCGCGACTTCTTCGGGCGATTTATCCGAATTGTCGATCCGGAGGTAGTTGTCAAACGTGATCTCACCCTCGAAGCTGACGCACCTGTGGTTTTTATCGTCCTCGATCAGACGCCGGTTGGAGGTTTCGATGTCTCTTTTGGACGCCTTGTGCTTCAGCCTGTTTTCGGTAACGTTTCTCTGCAGCCTTACTTCCTGCGGCGCGATCAGCTCAACGTAATAGAACTCGGTCCCGTACGGTTCGAAAATGCTTTTGACGTGCTCCAGATATTCCCGGTCCTCAGGCTCGTCGAACGCCCACATGATCGTATAGATCATCCCGTAGTTGTCCGAAGCCGCAAAGTTTCTGAAGATGACGTCGCGCATCTCGCGGATAGCGTTCCAGTTCCACCGGCCGAAGATCTCCAGTACCGGTTCAATGGTCATGTGGTTGTGAAACAGGCGAAGATCTGTGATTTTCATCAGTTCCTGACCGACGGTCATTTTTCCGACGGCCGCGTCGCCTATAATAAACAGAAGTTTCATAGCATTCCTCCGTTAATCCCGTTTTATTCCGGTTTTCGGTATTCGGCGAAAAAGAACAGGGGCAAATCGTCGTTTTGCCCGCTTTTGTCATAAGAGCGCGGTTCTTCGGTATGCGTCAAGATAAGCCCGGCGTCGGCGGCGGCGTTCAGATAACAGGACAGAGGGCGGTGGAAATGCGCCGTTTCGCCCCAGAAGCGGTTTACAGTCGTTTCGGGCGAGAGATACGACGTGATGAGCCTGCCGAACCGGTAACCGTTTTCGTCCGTCTGCCAATTGCCGACATAGAACGCCGGGTGAACAATGGAATACCAGAATACGCCGCCCGGTTTCAGTAAACGGGCGCACTCCGAAAAAACGGGACCGACGTTTTCGATATCCATCAGAACTTGATTGCAGAACACGATATCGAACGCCCCTGCGGCAAACGGCAGCGGCCGGGTGATATCCGCAAGAAAGAACGAGACGTCCGGGGTTCTTTCCCTCGCGAGATCGAGCATCGCCTCGGCACCGTCGACCCCGGTCACACTGCCTCCGATACCTCTGAAATAATCGGCGTACCAACCGTACCCGCAGCCGAGATCGAGCACGGTTTCGCCGTTCAGCTTTCGGAAGCGTTGTTTTACGATGGTTTTATTCGATTCGGCATAGGCGGAACGCTCCTGTGTATCGGCAAACAATAGGGCAGCAGTATTCCATTGTCGGATCGTTAAGTCGCTCATTCGGCATACCTCTTTTTACGGTGAAGAATGAATTCCTTTTCATATTTTGATAATAGCATAAATACTGCCCGTTTGTAAAGTACGGATTGCGCTTGACGGAAACGGCAATACTGAAATGAAGATGCCCCGGCAGGTCATCAGCCCGCAGGAGCGACTTCATTCCTTCATCAGCCCCGCAGGGGCCGGTTCCCTTCGGCCGCCTTTTTCGTTCCGCTTGACAACGACTGCTTGATGTGGTATATAATAAGCAGAACATACACAGAGGTGCGGACATGACCGACAGGTAATTCAGATCACGGATATCGGATCCGCCGCCCGGCGTTTCGGGACGGCGTTTGCGGTCGTCGTTATTTGGGTACCTGCGCCGTTTGGCTATTCAGTCCGCGCGTTTTTTTTGCACGGCAGCGCCCTTTTCGATACACGCGATCCGGTATCGAAAGGGGCTTTCTTCGTATTTTTGGAGGTACGTATGCTGGAATTACAGAATGTGACGCTGCGGCTGAAAAAGAACGACCGCGTGCTGATCGACGATTTTTCGTTTACGCTGCAAAGCCGGGATAAGGCGGTGATCATCGGCGAAGAGGGCGACGGCAAGTCGACGCTGTTGAAATGGATCGCCGACCCGGACGCGGTGGGCGGCTACTGTGAATGCGCGGGGAGCGCCGTGAAAAAGGGCGTGTGCGTCTATCTGCCGCAGTTCACGCCGCGGGACGTGGCTGAAAAAACCGTCGCCGAAGTGTTTGAAGGGACAAAAATATATCCGCACACGAAGCTGCTGCGCGGGCTCGGCATCGCGCCGGAAAAGCTTGCCGATTCGCAGCGGTTCGGCAGCCTCTCGGGCGGGGAGCAGGTGAAGCTGCGCCTCATAAGGCTCCTGATGGACGAGCCGGACATTCTGCTGCTGGACGAGCCGACCAACGACCTGGACATCGAAACGCTCGTCTGGTTGGAGCGCTTTTTGCAGCAGGACAGCCGCCCGGTGCTGTACGTTTCGCACGACGAGACGCTGATCGAGCGCACCGCGAACGTGATCATCCATCTGGAACAGCTGCAGGGGAAGACGAAGAGCCGCGTCTCGGTGATCCGCGGCCCGTACCGGGATTATCTGGCCGACCGGGAAAGCCGGTTCGCCCATCAGGCGCAGGTCGCCCGCAAGCAGCGCGAGGACCACGCCCGGCAGATGGAAAAATTCCGTCGGATCCGCGACAGCGTGGACCGCGCGCAGGAGACGATCTCACGCGCGGACCCCGCGGGCGGACGGCTGCTGAAAAAGAAAATGCACGCCGTGCAGTCGATGGGACGGCGCTTTGAGCGGGAACAAGCGAATTTCACGGAGTTTCCGGAGTCGGAGGATGCGATCCTCGCCTCGTTCGACGAGGCCGTCACCTTGCCGGCGGGCAAGACCGTGCTGGAGCTGCCGGATACCCGGCTCGAGATCGGCGGCCGGCTGCTCGCAGAAAACGTGCGGCTGACCGTCCGCGGCGGCGAGCATATCGGCATCACCGGCAGAAACGGGGCGGGCAAATCCACGCTGCTGCGCCTGATCAGGGAGAAGCTGAACGACCGAAAGGACCTGAACGTGGGCTATATGCCGCAAAACTACGCCGAGCTTTTGGACCCCGACCGGTCGCCGGTGGACTTTCTCGCGCCGGACGGCAAAAAAGAGGCCGTGACCCGGGCGCGGACATATCTCGGCAGCATGCGCTTTACACGCCCCGAAATGACCGGCAAGATCGGCGAGCTGAGCGGCGGCCAGCAGGCGAAGATCCTGCTGCTGGGCATGGTGCTCTCGGGCGTCAACGTGCTGCTGCTGGACGAACCGACGCGCAATTTCAGCCCGCTGTCCGGGCCGGTGGTCCGGGCGGCGCTTGCCGGCTTCGGCGGCACGATCATATGCGTGTCACACGACAGAAAGTTTTTGCGCGAAGTGTGCGGCGGGATACTCGAACTGACGGAAGCGGGCCTTGTTTCATTAGACCCGGATGAGCTTGGGTGAAAAAGTCGCAAAGAGAAAAAGCGATTTCGTTTTATAAAAAACCGCTGTTTCCTTTTGACGGATAACAGCGGAATTCATTATGAGATTTTCATTACTGCTGGTTTTCTTTGGCTGTTCGGCACGAGGTAACCAACATCACACGAATGGCTGTGCACTGCTCTTTAAGCGATTTATATGTCGCCTCGTCAATGTATTGCGTGCGGTACAGCAGCTCGATCCAATAGCCCGTTTCGCTTGCTTCCTTGAGCGCGATTTCGAGCTTGGAGATGAAATCCTTTTTGCCCTGCGCGTAGTTCGCTTCGTAAATGTTCGCGCCGATGGAGGTGCCGGAGCGGCCGATCTGATTGGCAATCACCGTTTCGTGTTTTGATTTGAGGTCTTTTACAAGGTTGATGATCTGAACGGAAAAGTCCATTGATTTATCTGCAAGTTTGTTTTCTTTCATAGAACAGGCCTCCGTTGTCTAATAAAACAAGTATAGAACAAAAGCGGAAAAAAGTCAATGATGTCGCCGCCTTTGGCGGCTGATGATGCTTCTCCGCTTACGCTCCGAAATGATGCAGATCGCTGCGCGATCAATGATGCGATGTTTGCCCTCACGTGCCGCAGGCACACATCATCAGCGAAGCGGCATCATTGCCGCAGGCAGCATCATTTGCCCGACAGGGCAAACATCATTCCACCAAACCAAAAGCCGCCCTTGGGCGGCTTTTGGTTTGGTGGAAGCGAGGGGAGTCGAACCCCTGTCCGAAAACCCATCCTTCCGACTTTCTACGAGCGTAGTTCCTTATTTAGATCTCGTCCTTGCCGGCGCGAAGGAACACGCTCCGGTTCGGACCAGCCTCATTGTGCGTGACGAAGTATGAGGTATCGATCGTGCACGTTCACCGCTGGTCGACGCCTTGGTCCCGGGCCGCGGTGCTCCCGGGCAAGACGGCTGCGGCCCTTAGGCGGCAGCTAAAACAGTATTGCTGTTGTTATTTATTTTAGAGGTTGGAGCTTTTATAGAGGTTCCCCGCCTCTGCTCGCTTATCGAAGCTCAAGATCCCCGTCGAAATCCTTTCGCTCCCAGATTGGCCGCGCTCTGCGCGGCGGGTGCACGGGTGCGTGGGTGCACGGGTGCACGGGAAAACAATGAATCAGCTGCGCTCCTTTAAGGTGCGGTCGATGCTGCGTTTGGCGTCCTTTTCGGCGGCGGCTGCGCGTTTGTCGTAGAGCTTTTTGCCCTTGCAGAGCCCGAGCTCTAATTTCGCGCGGCCCTTGACGAAGTAGACGGACAGGGGGATCATAGCATATCCCTGCTGCTTTGTCAAGCCGAAGAGCTTGTTGATCTCGCGCTTGTGCATGAGCAGGCGCTTCGGGCGCAGCGGATCGCGGTTGAAGATGTTGCCCTTTTCGTAGGGGCTTATATGCATGTTGAGGGCGAAGATCTCGCCGTCCTTGATGGAGCAGTAGGCGTCCTTGAGGTTGACTCTGCCCTCGCGGATGCTTTTGACCTCGGTGCCGTAGAGCTCGAGGCCGGCCTCATAGGTCTCTTCGACGAAGTAGTCGTGATACGCCTTTTTGTTGCGCGACACCACGGTTTTTTCATCGGGCATGGGCATTCGTCCCCCTTTCTTTCTTTTTCATTTTACGTTGCGCGCGGGGTTTACATGCTCTCCGGCGCGTCGACTTTCAGGAGGCCGAGGAGGTTCCTGAGCACTGTGCGGGTGCACTCGCACAGACAAAGGCGCGCGGCCGTGAGATCCTTATCCTCGCTCTCGACGCGGCAGGCGTTGTAGAACTTGTGGAAGAGGGTGCTGAGATCGAGCGCGAAGCGCGTGATGCGCGAGGGATCGAGCGCCTTCGCGGCGGATTCGACCTCGAGCGCGAGGGTGGAGATGAAGCGGATGAGCTCCTTTTCTTCGGGGGCGGTGAGCAGGGCCGTCTGGGCGGCGGTGGCGCCGTCGTACGCGACGCCCTTTTCGTCCATCTTGCGGAAGATGGAGCAGATGCGCGCGTGCGCATACTGGCAGTAATACACCGGGTTCTTGCTGGACTCGCTGACCGCGAGGTCGAGGTCGAAGTCGCAGTGGGTGTTCGCCTCGCGCATGTTGAAGAAGAAGCGCGCGGCGTCGATCGGGACCTCCTCGAGCAGGGTGACGAGGGTGATGGCCTTGCCCGAGCGCTTCGAAAGCTTGACGGCCTCGCCGTCCTTCACGAGGCGCACCATCTGCATGAGCACGACCTGCAGGCGGTCGGGGTCCACGCCCAGCGCCTGCAAAGTCGCCTTGAGGCGCGGCACGTAGCCGTGATGGTCCGCGCCGAGGATATCCACGGCGAGATCGAATTGACGTTCGACAAGCTTATTGTAATGATACGCGATATCGGGCACGATATACGTGAAAAAGCCGTTGGAGCGGCGGAGCACGAAATCTTTGTCGCAGCCGAACTGCTCGGCCTTGAACCACAGCGCGCCGTCGGCTTCGTAGGTGTAGCCGCGCTCGGTGAGCAGGTCCACCACGCGGGCGGCCGCGCCGGAGTTGTGCAGGTCGCTCTCGTGGAACCAGGTGTCGTATTTGATCTTGTATTTCAGAAGGTCGCGCTCGAGGCCCGCGACGTTGAGCGGCAGGGCGTAGTCCACCAGCGCCTTGCGGCGCTCTTCTTCGGAGGCGTGGAGATACTTGTCGCCCCAGATCGCGGCGAATTTCTCGGCGTGGTCGATGATATCCTGCCCGTGGTAGGAATCCTCGGGCATCTCGACGGGGTCGCCGAAGTGCTGACGGTAGCGGATATCGAGGCTCAAACCGAACTTTTCGATCTGGTTGCCGCCGTCGTTGATATAGAACTCGCGCTCGGTGTAATAGCCCGCCCACGAGAGCAGCTCGGCGAGGCAGTCGCCCATGGCGCCGCCGCGGGCGTTGCCCACGTGCATGGGGCCGGTGGGGTTGGCGGAGACGAACTCGACGAGCGCGCGCTTGCCCGCGAAGAGGTCGGACCGGCCGTAGGACTCCCCTTTTGCGCGCACGTCGGCGAGCACGTCGGAATAGAACGACGCGCCGAGGGTGAAATTGAGGAAGCCCGCGCCCGCGGCCTCGCATTTCTCGAAGTAGGTGCCCGTGAGGTCCATGCGTTCGAGGATGGCGTTCGCGATCATGATGGGGGCCTTGCGGAAAGCCCTGGCGTTGGCCATGGCCGCGTTGGTGGAAAAGTCGCCGTTTTTGCGGTCGGCGGGCACCTCGACCTGGAACGGAAGAGGCTCGGCTTCGGGCAGGGCGCCGTCCGCGACGGCCTTATTGAGGGCGGCGGTCACGAGGTCGGTGATCTGCCGCTGGGCGATCCTTGGAATATCGTTCATAATGCTTTTCCTCCTCACGAGATCGTGATGCGCATCTTTTTCTGCGCGGTCAGCTCGCCGTTGAAATCAATGGTGTAGTCGAGGCTCAGCTCGCCCCCGTTTTCGCCGACCTCGCTTTTTAGCCCGAGGCCGTAGACGCCCATCATCAGGTCGCCGTAGGGGGTGGAATACTGGCAGTTGTGCCGCTTGCCCTTCTCCACCGTGATCTCGGTGGTGATGTCGCCCCGGCGCACGATGGACGCGCACTTGCGGTTCTGCACGCGGATCACGGTTTTGCTTTTCATGCCGCCGCCGTAGTCCTCGTTATATGAGATCATATAGTTTTCCGGATCCCCGCGGAGATACCCCTTGGTGGTGATCTCCACCGCGTCCTCGCCCTCGAACGTGGACTGCAGATCCGTGATGCGGATGGTTCGTTCTTTCATAAGCATTCTTCTCTGTATATAAAATGGTATTTTATCATAACACAGTCCGCGCGAAAAATCAAGTGTTTTCGGAAGCGGGAAACATTGACAAAAAAAGACCGCCGTGAGGCGGTCGGGATGATGTTTGTCACGAGAGTTTGAATTTTAATTCGATCGGGAAATGGTCCGACGGGTAGACGCCGTCGTAGGTGGTGCGCACGACTTTGTAAGACAGCGGTTCGAAGCCGGTTTTGGAGATCATGAAATAGTCGATGTTCTCTCTGTCGAGCGTTTCGCCGAATCTCTGGAAGGTGGCGCCGGAATCGGTGGAGGGGCAGACGTATTTCGCGTCGAGGAAGTTCTCGGTGGCGGCCTTGTAGGTCGACGAGCTTTCGCCGGCGTTGAGGTCGCCCATGATGATCGACGGATAGCCGCCGAAGGCCCTGATTTTGTCGAGGATGACCTTGATGCCGCCGATGCGCGCCTCGTCCGACACGTGGTCGAGGTGGGTGTTGAACACCACGAGCTGCTTGCCGGTGGCGTTTTCGGTGAGGATGACGTAGGAGCACACGCGGTTGAACGCCGCGCCCCAGCTTTTGGACATCACGTCGGGCGTTTCGGAGAGCCAGAACGAGCCCTTGTCGACGAGGGTGAAGCGCGAAACGTTATAGAAGACCGGGCAGCCCTCGTGCAGAGGCGAATTGTCGCGGTAGTCGATCACGGAATCGTAGCCCCGCAGGGTCTTCGTGAGGTACGAATAGTGCATCGGCGTGACCTCCTGGAAGCCGATGATGTCGGGGGCTGAGGCTTTGACGTTTTCGACGATCAGCTTCGCGCGGTAGAACCAGCTCCGCTTGAAGAAGTCAAGCGGCGACCAGCAGCGGACGTTTGACGAGAGCACCGTGATCTCGTCCGTGGGTTCGGCGGCGGAGATATCGAAGGTCTCGCGGTCGCTCCAATAGCGCGGGAGGTAGAAGCCCTCGACCGCGACCGCGACGAGGATGAGCGCGAGCAGGACGAGCAGGACGCGTTTGAGACCCTTTTTCATGGGATCATCCCCCGATCATGTCGTGCTCTTTGATGAACTTCACGGTATCGTCCACGGTCGTGAACGCGAGGCCCACGACGGTGTCGGCGCCGCCGTAATAGATCGCGATGCGCCCGGTCCCGGCGTCGGTGAGGGCGGCGCAGGGGAACACGACGTTCGGCACGTCGCCCACGAACTCGTAGAGTTCACGCGGCGAGAGCAGATAGCAGTCCGCGCGGTGCAGGACCTTCCACGGCTCGTTTATATCGGTGATCATGGCGCCCATCGAATAGGTGAAGCCGTTGCACGACGTGATGACGCCGTGATAGAAGCACAGCCACCCTTCGTCGGTCTCGATGGGCGTGGGGCCCGCGCCGACCTTGGTCATCTCCCAGTTGTTGACGGGAGAGATCACGAAGCGGTGTTTGCCCCAGTAGGTGAGGTCGGGCGACTGGCTGAGGAAAATGTCGCCGTAGGGGGTGTGGCCCTTGTCGCACGGGCGGGTGAAGAGCATGTAGTTGCCGCCCACCTTGCGCGGGAAGAGCACGCCGTTGCGCGATACGGGCAGAACGGCGTTTTCGTAGCGGTCCCACGTTTCGAAGTCGTCGGTCGCCGCGATGCCGATCGAAGTGCCCTTGTCGGTGTGGCAGACCCACGAGAGGAAGTATCTGCCGTCGAGGAACGTCAGGCGCGGGTCGTAGCCGCGGAAGATCTTTTCGTCGTTGAGCTTCCAGTGGACGCCGTCGGCGCTCTCGCCGGTGACGAGATACTGCTCGCGCGTGATATCGTCGAGCCGGAAGACGCCGCGGAACGTGCCCTTATAGGGCACGACGGCGGAGTTAAAAATGGAGTTGGCGTCCTTTACCGCCGTGCGGTCGATAATGGGGTTGCCGGAATACCGCCAGACGGGTTCGGTGCTGCCGGCGGGGCGGTCCTGCCACGGGATATTCGGGAGAGCGTTGCCGATGATGTGTGCCATGATACGACCTCTTTTCGTTTGGTTTTCGCTTTCATCTTAACATACGCCCGCGCGCATGTAAAGAAATTTCGGCCAAATTCGCAAAAAACTATTGTAGGCGGAACAAAACTGTGGTAAGATAAAGAGTATTCAAACGAGGAGGCAGCAGCATGGTCAACAATATCTGGCATTCCATCGACCCCAACCGCGTCAAGCCCGAGGACTTCATCGCCGTGGTGGAGATCCCGAAGGGCAGCAAAAACAAATACGAGCTCGACAAGGAGACGGGCCTCATCATTCTGGACCGCATCCTGTTCACCTCCACGCACTACCCCGCGAACTACGGGTTTATACCGCTGACCTACGCCGACGACTTCGACCCGCTCGACGTGCTGGTGCTCTCATCTGAGGCCCTGCATCCCCTGACCCTCGTGCGGTGCTACCCCATCGGCGTGATCCGCATGCTCGACAACGGCCGCGCCGACGAGAAGATCATCGCGGTGCCCTATTCGGACCCGATGTATAACTCCTACCGCTCCATCTTCGCCCTGCCGAAGCACACCTACGACGAGATGACGCATTTCTTCTCGGTGTATAAGACGCTCGAAAAGAAAGAGACCGTGGTGGACGAGGTCCAGGACCGCGACGCCGCCGTGGACGTGATCGCGAGGGCGATCGAGGGGTATAAGGCGAAGTTCCCGAAAGAATGAAAAAGGCCGCGCACGGCGCGGCGGGTTCACGGGTGCACGAAAGAATGCAAAATGCAAAATGCAAAATACAAAATACAGAATCAAATGAAACGCGCCGGGGGCTTGATCGGGCCTCCGGCGGTTTTTTCTGGTTTCATCACGGCTGCGGCGCTGCAGTTTAATAACTCCCGTGCACCCGTGGACCATGCACCCGTGCACCCGCGCGGCTGCGCCGCGCTTAAGAACGCATGTCGGTGGGGTTCTTTATCGGGCGGGGGGGCGGACGTTTTTTACGGAAACGGCCTCTCCCCTTGCAAAAGCGGAAAAAATGTGATATGCTGAAAAAAAAACGATATCCGGGAGTGACGTTATGATGTTTGCCGCCGTGAGCCTGCCCGAGGGGCAGACGCTGCTGCAGTATCTGATCGGCCAGTTTTCGTGGCTGCAGATGGGCGATTTCTTTCTGCGTCTGGTGTTGGCGTGCGTGTGCGGCGCCGCCATCGGTTTTGAACGCAGCCGCCGCTTTAAAGGCGCGGGCATCCGCACGCATATCATCGTGTGCTGCGGCGCGGCGCTGATGATCATCATCTCGAAATACGGCTTCGCGGACCTCACGGGACTCGCGGGCGAGACCTTCAACGGGACCCGCGGCGCGGACCCCGCCCGCATCGCGGCGCAGGTGGTGAGCGGCATCAGCTTTTTGGGCGCGGGCGTCATTTTCAAGAACAAGGGCGCGGTGAAGGGCCTGACCACGGCCGCCGGCATCTGGGTGACCGCGGGCATCGGGCTTTCGATCGGCTCGGGCATGATCATTCTGGGCGTGTTCAGCACGGTGCTCATCTCCGCCCTGCAGGTCGTGATGCACAAATTCAAGATCGGCGCGGACTCGTTTAACGCCTATCAGATCCAGTTCGAGGTGCAGGACACCGCGGATTTCAGGGCGCTGTTTGACGAGCAGATGCAGAAATGGGAGGCCACCGCCACCGACAGCCGCCTCGACCACCGCGAGAACGGCATGACGGTTTACGAGCTGACCATCCGCACCACGCAGACGCTGGACATGGCGAGCCTGATGAAGTTTTTCGACGGCGAGGTCAAGGCGAGAAGCGTTTCGCTCAATAACCTGCATTAAAAGAAAACGAGATAAGAACGGCCGGGCAGTCAATGGACTGCCCGGCCGGTTTTTATGCGGGGATCAGATCACCCGATCGGTCAGATGAACCAGAAGCAGATGCGCTGAATGATGAACAGGATGTCGTGGATGAGAGCCGTCCACCAGCCGGAGAGAGTGTCTTCGTCGTGGAACTCGCCGCAGTAGGGACAGGCCTCGCCCTCTTCGGAGGGCTCGTCGGGCTCGCCGGTGGCGGGGATCTCTTCGGTGTACGTTTCGACGATCTCACCGCAGCCGCCCGCGCAGAACACGCAGATCTCCTTTTCGCCGGGCACGGTGGCCGTGGGCTCGGTGAGGACGCGTTCGCCGGTCAGGGATGTCTCGTCGGCATAGTGCCGCGCCGTGACGCCGAGGATGAGATAGTGCTGCGTGCCGTTCAGTTTCTGCTCAATAACCTCGGCCCCGTCAACGGCGGGATCTTCGGTCGTAAAGAAGGCCCAGCGGTATGCCGCCTCCACACAGGTGTAGAGCGCGTAGGTCTCGCCGCCCGCGGCAACGCCCGGGTCGTCTTCGGTCCACTGCGTATACCTGAACGTGTACTTCTCCGGCTCGGCCGCGGTGAGCGCGGGCAGGGTCGTTTTGAGGTCCGCGCCGCATTTCAGCTCGCCCACGGCAAACGCGGGCGTGACGCGGGTGAACCAGTTCGCGTAGTAAACGGTATCCGTTTCGGGCACGCTTGAGATCAAAAGCTGATTCATCGCCGCGGCAAACGCCTGCATGGTCGGATAATGATCGGGCGTGAGGGGCGCGAAGCCCGCCAGCAGATAGCCTTCGGCATCAGCCGCGAGCACAGCGTCCTTCAGGATGGGCGTCATGCTGCTGCCGATCTCGGCGTCGCACTCGTAGTTGGCGCACTTGCCGTCCATATCAAAGGTGAGGTGCACGGTCTGCGGCTCGGCAACGACACTTGCGGTATCGGTGTAGGTGACGCCGTCGTAGATAACCGAGGCGGTATAGGTGCCCTCGGCCGTGCCTTCGGCCACGTCGGCGGCGAAGACGTGGGTCCGGCCGCAGTTCTGACAGGTGAGGGTGCACACGGCGGAAGCGAGGTCCTCGGCCCATTCCCACGTATCCTTGAAATCGTGCGCGTCATACAGCTCGGTGTAGACGGCCACGTCGTCGAGATTGATGCGGAACATATCATAAACGTCGTAATGCCGGAAGACGAGGCGCGTGGTCATGCCGGCGTAATCCGAGAGATCGTAGCTGAACGATCGGTAATCGGCGGCGGAGGTCAATTCGCCGGAGATCGGGATCAGCGAATCCTCACCCTCGAGATAGACCGCGAAGTTCTCTTCGGCAAAGCTGGGGTCCTGCCCGACCGCCCAGAACGTGAGCGTGGCGCCCTCGGAGACCGTGAACAGGGGGGACGACGCGTAGTTATCGGGATACAGGATGCCGCCGGCGTAGGAGGCGGAGGTCAGGTGACCGTAGCCGGAATGAGATTTCAGACTCGGATTGGAGAGCCAGTACCAGTTGTAGCCGTCGCCGTCCGCATCCGTAAAGGTCCAGCCCTTTTCTTCGGGGTCGGTTTCAAAGTTCTCATAAAAATCGAAGTCACCGCAGGGGCTGGCGTTCAGGCGCGCGAGATCGAAATAGCCGCAGTTCTGGCAGACGAAGCGGTCGTTGCCCTCGTCGCCGAACGTGTGGTCCGTCCGCTCGGGCGTTTCGCCCATCGTACCGACCGATACGTCGTCAATGACCAGCGCGAACATATCGGTGACGTCGTAATGGCGGAAGCCGATATGCACGGACTTGCCCGCCCATTCGCTCAGGTCGATCACGATGTTCTCGAAATCGCCGGTCGCGACCAGCACGTCGGAAACCGGCACAAGGTCGGCAAGCGCGCCGCCCTCGCCGACGTACACCTGATAGTGCTCATCGGCCCAGCTCGCGTCCTGCCCGCAGACCAAGAACGACAGGCTGCCGCCCGCGGGGATCTCGACGGCGGGCGAAACAGCCCAGTTATCGGGGTCCAGCGGGGAGGAGGAGTCGGAATCGTAGGAATAGGAATAGATGGAACCTACGCCGGAATTGGTTTGCATGGTTGGCGTGGTGCCGTAATACCAGCCCCAGTTGTGGCCGTCGCCATCGAGATCGGTGAAGGACCAGCCGTTTTCGATGGGATCCGTTTCAAAATCCCAACTGACGGTGGCCGACACCTCGGGGGGCACGACCGGACAGCAGAACGCGTCGTGCAGGGCTTCGTCCACCGCGCCGCATTTGACGCAGGTGTAGCGGTTTTCGCCCGTGGTGCCGTAGAGATGTTCGCAGGGGGGGTCTTCGGCGATCGCCGGGAACGCGAGCGCGAAGACGGACGTGAATACCATCAGCAAAGTCAGAAGGACGCCGACGGTTTTGCGTGCGGTTCGTTTCATAATGGTACCTCCAATGGTCGGAAATGGGGACTTGCCGGTTTTACTATAACAAATATTAATCGATATTGCAAGACCGATTCGGAGATATTCGGACGGTTTTTTGGGGAAATGTAAAAAAAAGGGCAAAGGGCGCACAGGGCCGGGGGCGCATAGGGCTCGATATGATGTGGGATGTGAGATGTTGTATGTGAGATGAAGGAGCCTGCGGCTCGCATTTTTAAAATGGGGTACGGGGCGCAGCTCCGTCCGACATTTCACATCCCACATTTCACATCTCACATTCAAAAAAAACGGACCTGAGGGTCCGTTTTTTCATTTAGCATCGGGGAAGGCTTCCCAGTACGTTTCGTAGAGAAACGGGTCGCGTTCGAGGGCGGCGTAGACGTCCATCACGTCGCCGCGGGTATCGTCGCTCATCAGGTCCTCGAGGGCGGCGTAGGCCTCGGCCCCACAGAAGCTCCACTGCGAGAACTTGCCGCGCGTGCGCTCGGCAACGTAGGGCGAACCGTCGTCGGCGTCGCAGCCGATCGCGTAATAGCGGTCGAGCTCGTGCGCAAGCACGGCGTAGGCCTTGACGGCGGTCGCGTCGTCGGCGGTCTTCGCGGCCCGGCACAGGGCGACCACGCCCTCGTCGCCGAGCTCGCCGAGATAGCGGACGTCGAGCACGGCGAGCGCGCCGGTCTCGTAGGCCTTGAGGTTATACTGCGCCACCACGCGGTTGACGTTGCCGACGCCGAGAACGAGAAGGCACGCGAGCGCCGACACGATCAGCACGCGCAGGACGTTGACTTTCGGCAGGAAGAGGCGCAGAATCAGCGCGACGAACACCACGGCGAGAAACGCCATGAACGCCGACGTGGACAGGCGCAGGACCGTGAGGCCGTAGCCCTTGATATACAGCGCCATTTTCGCGAGGGCGGTGCCCGTGATCACGAGCGTGAACACGCCGATGAACGTTCCGACACCCTTGAGCGCGCCGGGCAGCGAGCCGGACTCTTTTTTGCGGGCGATGAGCACGAAGGTGTAGAGCAGGACGAAGTTGATCGCCGCGATGCCGCACAGCTCGAAGAAGCCGCGGCGCGCGTATTCCGACAGGGTGAAGCCCGCGGGCTTTTCGCCGAAGAAATATTTATACTGCGCGATGAGATACAATAGGTACACCGCCGAGAGGACGGCGAGGACGCTGGTGAGCAGGACGGCGTCGGCCCCCTTGCGGGTGCGGGCCTTCACGGGGCGGTCCTCACGGTATTTCGACGAGAACGCGAAGCCGAGAAGCAGCGGGACGAGCAGGAGCCCCAGAAGGAGCTGCACCATGCGCAGCGCGAGGTTCGAGAAGAGGCTGCGCACGAGGCCCTCGAATGCGAAGTCGGCGCGCATCAGAAGCGGGACGACGATCACGAGGAGCGGGAGCGAAATGAGAAAACCGAGAAAGACCTTCGACAGGGCGCTGATCTTGCCGTTGCCGGACGACACGAGGCTGCGAAGCGAGCGGATGCTGTTCGACGCCGAGGCGCCGACGCCCTCGTGCAGGGTGCCGAGCACGCCGAGGTCGCCCGCGACGCGTTTGGAGCCCGACAGCGACGAGAGATAGAGCATGCCGCCGACGCCCATGGCGAGGACGCTCATGACCCGCACCTCGACGTTGGAGGTGAGCACGAACGACGCGGACATGGCGAAGGACAAGAGCCCGGTGAGCATCGAGAAGAGCGTGGCTCTTTTGTGCTCGGCGCGGAAATAGATGGCGTAGACGAGGAACGTGAGGGCGTAGCTGAGCGCATAGCCGAGGCGGAAGCCGCCCCAGAAGCTCGCCGCCACGCCGAACACCGCCAGCACCACGACCGCCCCCGCCATCACGACGTCGGGGCGCGTGAGCGGGAAAGGCTCTTTTTTCGGCTTCTGTTTCGTCTGCTTCGGCGGCGGGTACGCCCTTGTCCCGGCGGGCACGTAGCCCCACTGCGGCGGGCGGTTTTGCGGGTAAGGGGGCTGCGCGGGATTCGCCGTCGGCTGCGGCGGGACTTGAGCCCCGGGTTGCTGCGGCTGCGGCGGGACGGGCGTCCCGCCGGGTGCGTTTTGGATGGGTGTGTTCCGGATAGGTAAGTTTTGCTGTGCGGGCGCGGCGGCCGCGACGGGCTCGCTGCCCGCGGGCGGCGCGTTCACGCCGGTGTTGAAGGCGTCAAACATCGTCTTCGTCCTCCCCTTCTATGTATTCGAGTATGTCGCCGGGCTGGCACCTGAGCTCGCGGCAGATCGCCGAGAGCGTGGAGAACCGCACGGCGCGCGCCTTGCCGGTCTTGAGGATCGACAGGTTTGCCTGCGTGATGCCGATGCGCTTCGCCAGTTCCCCCGCAGGCATTTTGCGCTTGGCGAGCATCACGTCGAGATTGATCACGATCATGGCGGCGCCCTCCCTTAAATCGTCAGGTCGTTCTCTTCGCGCAGGGTCACGGCAGCGTCCATCACGCTTTGGACGACCCGCACGAGGATGCCGACCACGCCCATGGCGAGCGTGATGATGAACAGCGGCACGTATTTCACGCCGAAGAAGCCCGTGACCAGCAGCACCGCGAGGCAGCACCACGAAATGACGCTGAGAAAGCGCACGTTTTTGCGCGTGAAGACCCGGGCGTGCAGCAGCTCCCACATGAGCGAGATGAGGCAGTAGAGCGCCGCCCCGGCGAAGGGCGCGCACAGGTAAAACGCCCACGTGACCGTTCTGACGTTCGCGAGCGTGATCGCGTCCGTGAAGCTGAGGCCGTGGTAGTCGATGTAGAACCAATGGAAGAACCGCGGGAACGTGCACACGAGGACGACGAGCACGACGGCGAAGAAAACGCAGATCCCGAAGCAAAGCCATACGCTTGCTTTGTGTTTCAATGTGACCACTTCCTAATATCGATTGTGGGACCATCATACACCCGTTTTTATCGTTTGTCAATATAAATTTTGTGATTTTTGAGAAATTTTTCATTTTGCACGAAAAACAGGAATGGCGAAAAAGGGACAAAAAAAAGCCTTGCGGCTCTTTTTCGCTTTATATCGACCGGCTCACAGACCGTTCGCGGCGTTCTGGGCGTATTGCTTCTGCACCATCATATCCTTGACCTTCATGATGCGGGTGGTGGCGCCGCGCTCGTTCTCTTCAAGCTTCATCTGAACGTATTTGATGGTCTCTTCATACTGCGGGATCATCACGTGCTCGAGGGCGTTGACGCGCCGGCGGGTCTTTTCGATCTCGTCCGCGAGAAGCTGGCAGGATTTCTCCATCTCCGCGAGGCGCAGGAGATCCTTCATCACGCCCGAGAGATACGTCAGCGCCTCGTCGAGCGCCTCGCTCGTGAACGCGAAGCCGTAAGGGCACACGTCGGTGGCGTCGGGGCTCTGGAACTCCGCCGAGAACTGCGGGATCATCACGCTCATCACGTTCTTTTCGGACACGTCGAGCTCCATTTTCTGCATCGGCAGCAGCAGGGCGGCGTCCACCGCCTCGCTGCCGAGCACGCCCTTGGCGCCCGCGAACAGGGCGCCCGCCTGCCGCAGGTTTTCTTCGACCTTGCGGCGGAGCGCCTTGTTTTCGCGCACGATATCCATAAAGCGGCGCATGAGCTCGTCGCGTTTGTCTTTTAACAGCTTATGCCCGCGCCGCGCCGTGACGAGCTTGCGTTTAAGGTTCGTAAGCTCCATGCGGGTGGGGTTGACGTTCAGCCGCGCCATAAATCACGCCTTCTTATCGTAGTATTCTTCGAGCAGCTTCTCGCTGATGCGCTTGAGCTCGCTTCTGGGCAGGATCCTGAGGAGCTGCCAGCCGAGGTCGAGGGTCTCTTCGATGCTGCGGTCGGTGAAATTGCCCTGCGACACGTATTGCCGCTCGAACTCGTCGGCGAACTTGGCGTAGAGCTTGTCGATGTCGGTGAGCGCCGCCTCGCCTAAGATGACCATGAGCTCCTTGGCGTCCTTGCCTCTGGCGTAGGCCGAGAAGAGCTGGTTCATCGTGTTCGAGTGGTCTTTGCGGGTCTTGCCCTCGCCGATGCCCTTATCCTTCAGACGCGACAGCGACGGCAACACGTCGATGGGCGGGGTGACGCCCTTGCGGTAAAGGGCGCGCGACAGGATGATCTGCCCCTCGGTGATGTATCCCGTGAGGTCGGGGATCGGGTGGGTCTTGTCGTCTTCGGGCATAGAGAGGATCGGGATCATCGTCACCGAGCCCTCTTTGCCCTTCTGCCGGCCGGCGCGCTCGTAGAGCGACGCGAGGTCGGTATACATATAACCGGGATAGCCGCGGCGGCCCGGCACCTCTTTGCGGGCGGCCGAGATCTCGCGCAAAGCGTCGGCGTAGTTCGTGATGTCCGTCAGAATGACGAGCACGTGCATGCCGAGGTCGAAGGCGAGGTATTCGGCGGCGGTGAGCGCCATGCGGGGCGTGGCGATACGCTCAACGGCGGGGTCGTTCGCGAGATTCGTGAACATGACCGTGCGGTCGAGCGCGCCGGTCTCGCGGAACGAGCGGACGAAATAATCCTGCTCTTCGAACGTGATGCCCATCGCGGCGAACACCACGGCGAACTGCTCGTTTTTGCCGCGCACCTTGGCCTGCCGCGCGATCTGCGCCGCGAGCTGGGCGTGCGGAAGGCCCGACGCCGAGAAGATGGGCAGCTTCTGCCCCCTGACGAGGGTGTTGAGGCCGTCGATCGCGGACACGCCGGTCTGGATGAACTCCTGCGGGTAGGCTCTGGCGGCGGGGTTCATGGGCGTGCCGTTCACGTCCATGCGCTTTTCGGGGATGAGCTCGGGCCCGCCGTCGATGGGACGGCCGAGGCCGTCGAACACGCGGCCGAGCATGTCGGGCGACACGCCGAGCTCCATCTGCCTGCCGAGAAAACGGATCTTGGAGGTGGAGAGGTTGACGCCCTGGGCGTTTTCGAAGAGCTGCACGAGGACGTTGGTGCCGCTGACCTCGAGCACGCGGCAGCGGCGCGTTTCGCCGCTTTCGAGCTCGATCTCGCCGAGCTCCTCGTATTTGACGCCCTCAACGTCGCGGACCAGCATCAGCGGGCCGGCGACCTCCTGTAACGTGCGGTATTCCTTCGGCATCAGAAGTCCTCCTCCTTTCGGGCGGCGGCGTCGATCTCGGCGCCGAGCACGGCGGCGACGCGGCGGTATTCCGCCTGGGCGTCGGCCTCAGCTACGTATTTGAAGCGGCCCACCGCCTCGCGAGACGGCAGCGACGCCAGCGCCTCGATGTCGGCGCCCATTTTGAGGGCGTCGAGGCAGCGGTCGTAATAGAGCAGCACAAGCTTCATCATCAGATACTGCTTGTCGAGGGAGGTATAGGTGTCCACCTCGTGGAACGCGAGCTGGTGCAGAAAGTCTTCGCGGATCGAGCGCGCCGTTTCCATCTTGAGGCGGTCTTCGGGCGAGAGGGCGTCCATGCCGACGAGCTTGACGATCTCTTCGAGGTTCGCCTCTTCGCCGAGCAGCGCCATCATGCGCCCGCGCTTTTCCATCCAGTCGGGGGCGACGTGCTCGTTGAACCACGGGCCGAGAGAATCGGTGTAGAGCGAATAGCTCGTGAGCCAGTTGATCGCCGGGAAGTGGCGCTTGTAAGCCAGCGCCGAGTCGAGGCCCCAGAAGACCTTGACGATACGTAACGTCGCCTGCGAGACGGGCTCGGAGATGTCGCCGCCGGGCGGGGACACGGCGCCGATGACGGAGAGCGACGCTTCACGCGGGGTGGTGCCGAGCGTTTCGACGCGGCCCGCGCGCTCGTAGAACTGGGCGAGGCGCGAGCCGAGGTAGGCGGGGTAGCCCTCTTCGCCGGGCATCTCTTCGAGGCGGCCGCTCATTTCGCGCAGCGCCTCGGCCCAGCGGGAGGTGGAGTCGGCCATCAGCGCCACCGAATAGCCCATGTCGCGGAAGTATTCGGCGATGGTGATGCCGGTGTAGATCGACGCCTCGCGCGCCGCCACGGGCATGTCGGAGGTGTTGGCGATCAGCACGGTGCGCTCCATGAGCGAGCGCCCGGTGTGCGGGTCGATGAGCTCGGGGAATTCGTTGAGCACGTCGGTCATCTCGTTGCCGCGCTCGCCGCAGCCGATGTAGACCACGATGTCGGCCTCGGCCCATTTCGCGAGCTGGTGCTGGGTGACGGTCTTGCCCGAGCCGAAGGGGCCGGGGATGGCCGCCACGCCGCCCTTCGCGATCGGGAACAGGGCGTCGACGACGCGCTGGCCAGTGACGAGGGGCATATCGGGCGAGAGCTTGCGGCGGATGGGCCTGCCGCGGCGCACGGGCCATTTCTGCATCAGCGTGAGCGGAAGGGACTCCCCTTTCGCGGTCTTCACCTCGCCGATCTTATCGACGACGGTGTAGTCGCCCTCGTCAAGCGCCGTGAGCGTGCCGGACACGCCGACGGGCACCATGATCGCGTGGCGCACGACCTCGGTCTCCTGTACGTAGCCGAGGATGTCGCCCTGCTGCACTTCGTCGCCGGCGTGAAGCTCGGGCGTGAAATGCCATTTGAGATCCCGGTCGAGCGAGGGGACCTCGATGCCGCGGGTCAGGTTGTTGCCCGCGAGCGAGCGGATCTTTTCGAGCGGGCGCTGGATGCCGTCGTAAATGCCCTTGATGAGGCCGGGGCCGAGCTCCACGCTCAGCGGCATGCCGGTGGATTCCACCTTTTCGCCCGTGCCGAGGCCCGCCGTCTCTTCGTAGACCTGGATGCTTGCGCGGTCGCCGTGCATTTCGATGATCTCGCCGATGAGGCGCTTGTCGGAGACGCGCACCACGTCGAACATATTCGCGTCGCGCATGCCCTCGGCGATGACCAGGGGCCCCGCGACCTTGATGATTCTGCCTGTACTCATAGGTAACCTCTCTTAATCCGGTAATATGTCGCTGCCGACGGCTTTCGCGACCCACGCGCCGACGCGCCGCAGCCCTTCGCCGGTGTTGCCGGCGGCGCCGGGGATCGGGATGATCGCGGGGGTCACGGCCGTGTCGTAACGGGCGATCTCGCCCGCCATGGCGGCGGCAAGCGCCTCGGTCACGTAAAGCACCGCGTAATCCTCCGCGTGCTCGCGCAGGAAGCGCGCGCCCGAAACAGGGTCGTCGACGGGGATCACCTCGACCCCCACGCCCGCGAAGCCGTAGATCGCGTCGCGTTCGCCCATGACGCCGATCTTATACATAACCGAACCGCATCCTTTCTTTCAGGGTATCGTCCGGGATCCCGTTTTTCTTGCCGGACAGCAGGATCCGGATGTTGCCGATCTCGGTGAGGGCGGCAAGATAATAGCGCAGCACGGGCGCGACGCCGAAGGCGCCGGTCGTGCCGCCCGCGAGCGTTTTCGCGGCGAAGGCGTCGCACAGCGACTCGAAGGCGGGGTCCTTTTCGGCGAGCGCCTCGCCGAGGGGCGCCAAAGGTGTTGCGCACAGGAACGCGAGAAACGCGCTCTCCCCTTCCGCCGCCGCGGCGATCGCGGCATCCTTGTCGAACAGCGGGGTCGCGGCGACCGCGCGCTGCATGAAGCTCGCTTCTTTGCCTGCCGTGATGCAGCGCCTGAGGACCCTCAGGTCCGCCGCGGCCGCGAAGGCCTCGGTGTAGGCGATCAGCGTTTCGTCGCCGGCTTCTTTGGCCATGGACATCGCGTGCTCGAGCGCGGCGCGGTCCACGACGGAGTCGGCGAGCTGCGCGAAGCCCGTTTTCGTGAGGATGCGGTAGGCGGAGCGGTCCGCGTGGCGCAGAGGCGCGGGAAGTTTATCGTTTTCGCGCGCGAAGACGGCGGCCTTGACCTCGTCCGGATCGAAGAGGCAGGGGCGCTTCACGAGCGGCGTGGGGTCCTTCTCGGCGACGAGCGCCTTGACGAACACCTTGAGATTGTGAAAATCGTTGACGATCAGCACGGGGTCGAGGGCGTGTTCGTCCGGCAAGATGCCGGAGACGAATGCCCAGACCTCGCGCTCGCGGCCGGCGAGGTCCGCCTCGCCGTTCTGGTCGAGGTAACCTTTTTCGCCGAGGCGGCGCAGGAGCTCTTTTTCGTCCCGCGCGGAGAAAAGGCTTAAAAGCTCCTCACGCGTGTAAAGTGCGCTCTCGCGCACCCGCACGCTGCCGACGGCGTAGGCGTATGCGGTATCCTTCATGCGCCATCCCCCTCTCAGCCGAAGAGCAGGTCGTTGGCCTTCAGGCGCAGCTCTTCGCGGTAGGCCGCGAACAGGGCGTCGAAGGTGCAGTTCATTTCGATATCGCCGTAGCGCAGAATGAAGCCGTTTTCGATGTCGGCGGGCACGGGGCTCACGAGCACCCGCTCGCCCACCTCGTCGACGAAGAACGGCGGCATGCGCAAAAGATCCGCTTTGCTCAGGCGCATCTCGCCCGTGCCGGGCTGCTTGTTCGCCCGCGCGAGGGCCGCCAGCGCGTGGAAATAGCTGTCGTCGCTAAGCTCCCCGAGGCTCTTTTTGGCTTCGGCGAGCACCTCGTCGATGAGCTTCACCTTCGCTTCGAGGGCGCTTGCGCGCGCGTCGGCGCGCACCTGGCTGTTGGCGCGCTCCATGACCGCGGCGGCCTTTTTGCGCGCCCCGGCCTCGGCCTCGGCCACGCGTTTTTCGCCTTCGCGGCCCACGGCCGCGATCTGCGACGCCGCCTTGAGCTCGGCCTCTTCGATCAGGCGCGCGTTGCCCTCGTCGGTGTCGGCGTTGAGGAACGCGGTGATTTTTTCAAGACCGGACATGTTGGTCCCTCCGTTCGGATCGATCATTTGCCGAACGTGCCCGTAAGGCCGGTCAGCGAGAGCACGGAAATGAGCAGCGCGAGGATGACGTAGGTCTCGACGAGGGCGGCGAAGGTGATCGCCTTACCGGACTCGTTGGGCTTTTTGGCCACGATGCCCACGCCCGCGGCGGCCGCTTTGGCCTGATGGATGGCCGAGAAATAGCCGACGACCGCCATCGGGAGATCGGCGGCGAGGAACGCGAGGCCCTGCTGCCAGGTATATTCGACCGGCGCGCCGCCGCCCATCACGCCCGAGAAGCTCAGGGTGAGGATGGCGATCAGCAGGCCGTAGAGGCCCTGCGTGGCGGGCAGGACCTGAAGGATCAGGACCTTACCGAATTTCGAGGGATCTTCGGAAACGACGCCGGCGGCCGCCTGCCCCACGAGGGAGGTGCCTCTGGCCGAGCCCATGCCGGGCAAACCAGCGGCGAGCACCGCGCCGAGAATGATGAAAAAGATGGCAAGATTGTTTTCCATGATCAAAGTTCCTCCTTGAACCTGTAATACTTGGTCGCGGCCTCAAACGGGACGAAGGCTCTGCCGCCGCCCTCGTAGAATTTCGAGAAGAATTCCACGTACTGGAGCCGGTTGGTGTGCACGTAGGCACCGATGATGTTGATGGCGAGGTTCGCCGCGTGCCCGGCGATGAACACGAGGATGAACGCCGGGATCTTGATGATCGGGTTTTTCGGCAGCGTGCCGAGCTGGTTCATGACCTGCCCGATGACGCCGGTGGCCATGCCGAGCGCGAGAAGCCGCGCGTAGGAGAGGACGTCGCCGAGGTAGCCCGAGAAGAGATTATATACGGCGTAAAGCCCGCCGCCGAGCTTGCCGACCACGTTCTTCGCGGAACGGCCGGCCGTGAGGATCACGAGGACGAGCCCCGCGATCAGGATGTAGATGTTGACCTGGCTCAGCGCCGTGTGGACCTTCATGAACGTGTTATAAAGGACGGTGCCGAGCGCGCTGTAATCTTCGGGGATGGAATCCTGCACGAAGAGGCCGAAGAAGATCGGCGCGATGCCGATGACGGTCAGGAACGTGGGCACGGTATCGAACAGGGCGTCGAGCTTGTGCCCGTTGCGGATGTCGGTGAGGCCCTTCATGCACACGCCCCAGAACAGGTGCGCCAAACCTAAGATGAAGCAGAGGATCAGCACGTTCATCGTGTCGCCCACCGCGTCGGTCCAGATCGGGGGCAGGGGGTTAAAGCCCTCGGGCGCGTGGAAGAACTCCCGCGCGATCACGGCCGGCGCGTCGCCGAACCAGCTGCCGTACATCGCGCCCCAGAACACGGTGGATAACCCGCAGAAGAGGTACATCCTGAGGTTGTTGCGCATCCGCGGCTCGAGGTTCTTTTTGAAGAGCAGGAGCCCGCCTGTCGCAAGCGAGATGATGAGGCCGTAGCCCGCGTCGGAGAGCATCATGCCGAAGAACAGGTAATAGAAGAACGCCATGAAGCCCGTGGGGTCGATATCGGCGCCGGAGGGCAGCGAATACATGCCCGTGATGTTTTGCAGCGGGGCCGAGAAGAAGCCGTTTTTGAGCACGACGGGCGGCTCTTCACCTTCCGGGGGCTCTTCGATCTCCACGGCGGCGTTGAAGCGCTTTTCGGCCTGCGATTTCAGGCGGCGGGCGTCCTTTTCTTCCGCCCAGCCTTCGAGCACGAACACCCGTTCGGTCTGGCCGGCGGCGACGGACGCGCCGATCTGCCCGAGGGCGGCCGCGCAGTAGTCCGCCGCGAAGCGCATGTCCTCACGCGCGTCGGCAAAGGCCGCCATTTTTTCGTTGAGCGCTTCGGCCTCCGTTTCGGCGGCGGCAAGCTCCTCTTCGAGGGCCTGCGCCTGCGCTTCATAAGAGCCGCCTTCGGCGCCGGGCTCGGTGACGAAGCCGAAATTCTTGAGGGACGTCTCGACCTCTTCGATGTCGTCCGAAAGGCAGTAGGCCGTGAAGATCGTGGGGCCGAGAAGCGGGTCGCGCGCCGCTTCGGGCACGTCGTAGAGCTCGACCTCGACCGCCTCGATCTCGGGGTAATCCTTCGCGATCGCGGAGAGGATCTCTTCGCTGGTCACTTCTCTGCGCACGAGGCCCGTGACGGCGGCGACCCGGCGGCTTATTCGCCGCTCGGGCTCCACGCCGCGCCACGGCGCGAGCTTATCGAGCCGGGTGCGAAGGCGCGTCTGCCGGACGGAGAGGTCCGTCGCCTCGTTTTCGAGGGCAAGGAGTTCTTTCGCCTTTTGCAGGGCGTTTTCGGCGCGCTCGCCGTCGGAGAAGAACGCCGTTTCTTCGATCTCCCGACGCGGCTCGAGCATCGACAGAAGTCCCTTTTTTTCGGGCGCGATCGTGTTTAGCGCCGCGAACGCCCTGTCGAGCGCGCTAATTTTTTCTTTGAGCGCCGCGCCGGCCGCCTCGGGGTCTTCGGGCGGGGGCGAAAGCGCCGTTTCCTGCCGGACCTCCATGGTCCCTTTCGCCTGCAGGAAACTCAGCACGTCCGGTTTTTCACGCAAGGGGGCGATCAGCCGGACGGCCATGACTTTGCATTTTGCCAAAGCCTCAGGACCCCCCTTTCGCGAGCTCCAGCAGATAGAGGGCTGTCCCGCGCACCGCCGCCTGACGGCGGCCTTCGCAGTCCGAAACGAGCTTTTCTTCGGCCAGACGGTTCTTTTCGCGGCCGTCGGCGATCAAAAGCTCCGCCTCTTTCTCCGCTTCGGCGAGGATCGTTTTTTCTTTATCGCGGGCGCGCACCGCGGCCTCGGCGCGCAGAGCGTCGCACCGTTTCTGCGCGTCGTCCAATATGGCCTGCGCCTTCTCTTTCGCTTCCTGCCGTCTGACGTCGCAAGCGCGCTCCGTCTCGGCGATCGCGTCCATGATCTGAGACGCCATGTCTCTCACCTCGCAGCTTGTTTGCGTCCGGGCGGAATACGGGCCCGCCCCGGACATGATTAAAAGTATTATATCAAAAAGAAGGGAAACAGTCAAGATGAATCGGCAAAAACGCGCGGCTAAAAAAACGCCCCGCGGAGCCCGCGGGGACGATTTGTCATATTGTTTTTACTTCAGGTATTCGGCGAGGCGTTCGGCGTGCGAGGCGTTGTGGATGAGCCGGCCGTCGGCGAGCGCGCGCAGGTACCGGACCGCGGGGCAGCGCGCCGCCGCCATGCGGTAAAGGGGCTTCGACGCGAGCTGCTCGTCGGTCTGCCAGATGATCTCGCGGTGGAGACCCATGGCCTCGAGCGCCTCCTCAAGGCGCAGGGTGAACACCCGCGGGGGCTCGGGGAAACGGTAAAGATAGGTGGCGGCGTCTTCGTTCGTGAAGAGCTCCACGGCGCAGCGCCCCGCCCCGTAGCCCGCCTGCCAGTATAAGTCCGGCGTGGTGGTGCGGAAGAGCCCGGCGTGCGTAAACGGCGGCTGAAGTTTCAGGCCCGCGATGAGCGAAGCGCGCTCCTTTTGGATCTTTTGCGCTGCCTCGCGCGCGCGGTCCGCGAAGGGCACGGTGTCGTATCCCATGCGGCCCACGGCGAAACGAAGGCCCGTGTCGGTGGCGAGCGAAAGCCGGTAGCCCTCGAGGCGCATATCGTGCGTGAAGCACAGGGGGATGCGCACCGCGCCGCAGGTGGGCGGCAAAATGCATACCGAATCGGGGTACAGCTCGATCTGGGCCCTCCCCTTTTCATAGGGCGTTTCGTAGTCGCCCTCGACGGACATGATCGGCGACCCCTCGACGAACAGCGCCTCTTTCGTGCGCGCGGCAAACGCGCCCGAGAGCTCCTGCCAGAAGCCGTCGTAAGAGAAGCCGAGCATGGAAACTTCGATGCGTTCGCCCGCGAGCGTATCGACGAGCACGCGGTGGTTCAGGGGGACGAGGGCTTTGACGTCGGCATAGTCGACGAAGCGGGCGCCGATGCGAAGGCCCTCGCGTTCGACGCTAAGCTCGGTATCCGCGCCGAGCGCACGCGCGGAGTAAGTCATAATATCGAGCCGCAGTTGCCGCAGAACTTCATGCCCGGGGCGTTTTCATAGCCGCAGCTCGGGCATTTGCCGCTTTTCTGCATCGGGGACCCGCACTCGCCGCAGAACTTGAGCCCCAGCGCCACTTCGGCGCCGCAGTTCGGGCAGCGGTTGGTGCCGAGGGGCGTGCCGCAGTAGTTGCAGAACTTGCCGTTGCCGGCGGGCTTGCCGCACTTGGGGCAGACGGTGGTGCGCGTTTCGATCTTGCCCTGCCACACCGTGGCGGTCTCGGCGGCCTCGTCGATGTTGCGCTGCATGGCGCGGCTGCGGGCCTGCGCCACGTAGCTCGCCTCGCGCGGGGCGCAGTCGGTGCAGAGGCCGTCCTCTTCGTTCCAGCAGTCGGGGCAGACCCATTTGTTGCACGACGGGCACTTGACGAACCGAGGACGGACCTCGGCCTGCGCCTCGTCGAACGCCTTTTCGTATTCTTTGCGCCACTCGGGGGACTGGCCGGAGAAGCGGTCGCCCACGAGGTCGCTGCCGCGCTCGACCGCCCAGCCGAGCTCGCTCACCTTGCCGCCGAGAAACCCGCCGAGCGTGGACGCCATGCGCCCGAAGCGCTGCGATTTCTGCTGCTTGCCGTAGGTGGACGACTCGCGGAACGTGCTTTTGAAGCCGTTGCCGCAGCAGTCGCAGATGAACTCGAACTGGAAGCCGGCCTCGGTGGAAAGGTCGTTATAGTTCCGGGTAAAAGCGTGAAGCATATGCGTATCCTCCTGATCGTGTTTTGGTCACGCTTTATTATAACACAGCCGTCCGTAAAGAATCAAGCGGAAAAACGAAAACCGTCCGGAATCCCGTTATTATACACATATGGTGGATTATTCTCTCTAAACGTGATATTCCATTTTCGCGCGGGGCGTGGTATGATACAGGCGGAAAGCGCGCTTTACGAATTACGAAAGAAAACAAACCCTCGGGAATCAGATGATTTCCGAGGGTTTTGTTATAATGTGCAGGCTTATCGCGCCGGGAACCGGAGGGGGCGCTCAGCCGCCGTTGACGATGCTGATATACGTCTCTTTCGGGATCATCGGGGTCTCGAGCAGGGCGACGGTTTCGGGCGAGAGGGCGCGCGTGCGGGCGAATTCCTCGCCGGCCAGCTCGAAGCGGTCCAGGAGCGGGTCTGCCACGACCGCGGCGGCGGGGACGTTGAGCATCGGCGCCTCGGGCACGCAGACCATGACGGGGTCGCAAAAGCACTGGCGGCACTGCATGCGCAGGCCGTCGAAGTTCCCATCCCAGTCCGGGAAGCCGCAGCCGCAGAAGACCACGGTGCTGATCTTCGAGAAGTCCGCCAGCGCCTCGTGCCGGACCGTGCCGTCGGCTTCCTGCCGCATCTTCATTTTGACCAGCGGGATCGTGCGGTCGAGCACGGCCTTCAGGTGCGAGGGCATGCCGTAGCAGTAGAGCGGAAAGCTCCAGATGACGAGATCGGCGGCGCGGTAGAGATCCAATATTTCGTTCTGGTCGTCATCGATCAGGCAATGGCCTTCCATCTGCTGCCAGCAGCCGAAGCACCCGCGGCAGGGCGCGATATGTTTTTCGATCACGTTGACGACGCGCACGTCGTTTTCGGAAACGTTGTTCAGCCCCTTGAGAAAGCGCTCGGTCATGCGGAACGTATCGCTCTGCTTCTTCGGGCTGCCGTTGAGTACCAGTATTTTCATAGGAACCCCTTATTTCTTTTTTCTTATCCTAATCATAACCGAAAGCGGCCCGCTTTTCAAGCCGTTTCGCGCTTTTTCGCAAAGAAAAACCGCCCCGGAGGGGCGGCGCGGCAGGGACGTCATGTCCCCTGTCTGTTCGGTCTGTTCTTTTATTTCTCAGCGGGCTCCCATTTGCAGCGGACGGGAGAGACGATGGCGCCGGCTTTCTTCAGCTCGGCGAAGGCCTTGTCCACGTCCTTTCTGTCAAGGCCGGTCAGTTCGGCGACCTTGCCCGCGTTCAGCGGCTCGCCTGCTTTTTTCATCGCTTCGAGAATGAGTTCTTTGTGATCCATGGTTGAACCTCCTTTTTTATTTCCGTTTTTATTGTATCAGATTTGAAGCCGGAAAACAAGAGGCAAATCGGGACCGTGAAAGGGAGATGAAACGAAAAACCCGCCTGCCTCGCGGCAAGCGGGAGGAGCGTACGGCGGCGGTCTTATTCCGGATCGGGTTCGGGATCGGGCTCGGGCTGCGGGTGCTCGGCGACGTATCGCGCCGAGATCTTTTTATACAGGATCGCGCCCGGGATGCTGAGCAGAGCCGTCACGATGAAAACGATGGCCGCGACCTTGAAATTGTTCGCCCCGAGATAGGCGCCGCAGATCGTGGAGGACACGATGGCGGGCGTACGCGCGACGGATGAGATGATCATGAACTCGAGCCAATTGATGTCCGTCAGCCCCGCGAAATAGGTCATGGAATCTTTGGGCGTGCCGGGGACCAGATAAAAGATGAACAGAAGGCCGTTGCGCTTTTCACGGTCCCGGAGGAAGCGCATGGACTGCAGCTTTTTCTCGAGGCGGAAGACCCGCAGGATCCGTATGCCGAGGTGCCCGGTCATGATCAGAATGACGATCGAGCCGAGGATATTGCCCAACAGGCACAACAGGTATCCGCCGAACCACCCCCAGACAAGCCCGGCGGCGATCTCGACCGGCTCCGTGGGGATGAATTTGACCACCGTTTGCAGGACGCGGAGCGCGACGAAGACGATCACGCCCCAGACGCCGAAGCCCTCGATCCAGCCCTTGAAGCGGTCGGTGTCTTTGATCAGCTCGAGCGCGGACTTGCCGAAGTGCAGGTACATATAAACGCAGGCGCCGGCGACGGCAAGCATCGCGGCGATGATCAGGATACGCAGGAGGATCGTTTTTTTCTTCTCGTTCATTTTCATATCCATAAAACGCTTTCTCCTGAAGACAAAGGTCGGTTTTTTGTTTTTGTCTGTCCGCGTGCTTTTTTTTTGATTATAACGTAAAATACATATTTTTTCAACAGGTTTTCTGCCTGCCGGAAAGAAAACCGCCCACGCGGGTGAGCGGCTGAGAAACAAGCGTCTTGTGATCTGTTGACCGCGGCACGCGGCGCGGCGGTTTTTGTCACAGCTCTTTGAAGGATCGGCTGAACAGCAGAGAGAAAGCGGTGACCGTGAATCCCACGGAGCAGAAAGCCAACAGGGCGGTACCGCCGAAGGCCTCAAGGATCGCGCCGGCAAGGACCGAGGCGATGGGGATCATCCCCTGCGAGCCGATGCTTGTAAGGCTGTTTACCTTGCTGAGCTTATCCCTGTCCACGATGCGCATGATCGCCGTGGTAACGGGGATGTTGAAGCAGGAGATCAAAAAGCCGATCGCCAGACATCCGAGGCTGAGGGAGATCAGGAAGACGTTGATCCGCGCGCCACGGTCCACGAAACCATAATAGCAGACCGTGAGCCCGACCATCACGGCGGCCACCGCACAGAGAAGCCTTGCGGCCTTTTTGCCGCATTGATCCGCCTGCGCGCGGCCGCTCAGGATCGCCGCGCCGAAGAGGGAGCTCAGCCCGAAGCATACGCTGAACACGGAGGACCAGAGTTCCGGCGTCAGGACGCGGTCCAGGAGATAGGACGGCGCCGAAGCCAGATCCGTTTTGACGAAAAACGGGAGGAAGTTGCCGGTCACGGGCGCGAAGAAGAAGTTGATGAACAGGACCGACGCGAGCAGCGCAAGGATCGCCTTTTTGGTTTTCAGATACGCGATCCCGTCCGCCATATCGCGTACCGCGAGCTTCAGCGTCAGGCGCTCTTCGGACGGGCGGAACTCGTAGCGGATCATCATCTCGGAAACGCCGGAGGCGACATAGCAGGCGCCGATCAGGAAAAACAGGATGTGGATCGGCAGGACGGCGTAGAGGACGCCTGCGAGCACGACGCCTAAGATGCTCTCCGTTGAGCTCTTCATCGCGTAATACGAATTGGCCTGCTGCAGCTGGTCTTCGCGCACGATATGGGGAAAGATCGCCGTGGCCGCCGGATTGAATATCCCGCTGACCGAATTGCCGAGAACGCCCAGCACGAAGAGGATCGAAAGCTGCGCCTCAGGCGCCCGGAACAGCAGCATCAGCACGGTCGCCGACAGGATCAGTCCGCCTTTCAAATAGTCGCAGACGTACATGATCTTCGCCTTGCTTTTGCGGTCGCCCAGCACGCCGCCCACCGGCGTGAAAACCAGCATCGCCGCGCCGCCCAGCGCCAGATACAGCCCCTGCAGAAAGGCGTTGTTGCCGCTGATCTCAAGGATATAGAAACTGACGGCAAAGCTGTAAAGGATCGCGCCGAGCTCGGATACCAGCGCCCCGAGGAAGACCAGCCGGAAATTCCGGTTCCGGAAAACGTTATCTTTTTTTTGCGTGTTCTTATTCATCGGCTGCCGTCTCCGCCCATTGATCGGCAAACTGCCGATCCTTCAGAAGGCCGATCAGGTTGTCAATGCCGCCCGACGCGGTCGCGCCGAAAACGTCGAAGGCCGCCGTATGATCCATGTGATCGGCAAAACGCATGGCTCTGAGGCTGTAATCGGGCATGGCGTCGAACCGAAGGGCCATGGCCCTCGCTTCTTTCAGGGACTTTGCCGACGCTTCGCGCAGGCCGGTCTTCGCCTGAGCGTAAGCCAGCAGAACGAGCATTTCGGCATGCGTTTTTTCGAGGATATCCGGCTTGCTCTCCGTTTTCAGCCCGGCCAGAAGACCGATCCCCCATAAAAGAATGTCTTTTGCCGAAGCCCAATCGCCTCTGGAACGGAACACGAACACGTAAGCGATGACCGTTGTGAGCAGGCAGGACAGCCCGGACAGAAGCGCCTCAGACAGATACTGCGCGGCCTCCTCCGGCGCGTTCCCGAAAATGGACAGGCCCGCGCCGATATCGCTGCTGAAAATGCCGCCCGCGTTGTTTTTCTTTAACAGTTCAATGCTCTTTTCCTTTTCTCCCAGCAGGAACCACACCACCGACAGGTTCCCGCAGATCGTGGCCTCGCTGACGCGCGGATCGTCGTTCTGCGGAAGAAGCACCTTTGCCTGTTCCAGCAGTTGGGCCGCCCGTCTGAGCCGCCGCGGGTCGTGATCGCCGGCGCCGTAAGCGAGGTAAACCATGGCGCAGCCATATACGGCCCGGAAAGAATGCGGATATTTGCCCAATACCTTTTCCGCTTCGGCGAGCCCCGCCGGATCCAGCGTCCGGCAATACGCGTTCATCCGATCCAGAGCCGCGTCCAGACGGTTGTCTTTGATCCGGCAGCCCAGCAGCACGTCGACGGACGTATCGAAGAAATCCGCCATTTCCACGAGCAGACTCAGCTCCGGCTGCGACTGACCGGATTCCCATTTATAGACCGCGCCGACCGTCACGCCCAGCGCTTCGGCAAGCTTTTCCTGCGTCATCCCCCGCTGTTTGCGGAACGAACGGATATTTTCTGACAGCGAAAGTTTCATGAACCGATCCTCCTTTGCCTGTCTTCGCTGTCATTATATACCTTCGGCAAAGAAAACGGAAGATACTTTCAATACCAAAATGATAATATTTTTTATACCAACGGTATGGGTTTCCGGCAAGAATGACGCCCGGCATGCTTTTCGGCATTCCGGGCGGCGGGTCATAAAATGTAGTCCGTGATGCAGTCGTACCAATGGACGTAGGTCTCGCCGTTCACGGTCAGGGTTGATCATCCCGTTGTATCTCTGCAGCATCCTGCGCTTGGCGGCGCCGTATTCTTCCATTCTGTAAAGCGCTTCAAGCACGTAATACTCCATGCTTCCAAAACGATTCTCCTCTTTTCGGATTATTCTATAGGGCAAAGGGCGCACAGGGCGCACAGGACCGAGGGAAATGCAAAATGCAGAATACAAAACCTAATATGGGATGTGGGATGTGGGATGTGGGATGAAGGGGCCTGCGGCCGGCATTATTACTCTGCAAAACCGCGCCGTGCCCGTTTTTCCTAAGGGCGGATCATTCCCGCGCGTTCTTTTCGGCCCTGATCTTGCCGAACTGGCGTTTTACGGCGTAGAACGAGGGTTTCGGCCTGCCGTCGCAGTCCACCAGCCCCCAGCGGGTCTCCACCGGGCAGTCCGCCTGCCCGCAATAGCCGCATCTCGGCGAGTCGGACCAGCAGTAGATGTTGGCCCCCGCAACGAAAGGCAGCCGGTAAAGCCGGGCGATCAGATCGTCGTAAAACTTCGCCTGCCCCTCCGGCGTGTGGGGATAGCCGGGGATCTTCGTGAACCGGGAGATCTCGCGGTAAAAATGCTGCCGGTAATCGCTGCGGAACAGCAGATTGAAATACCGGGCGGGATCGCCGCCGCCGTCGTGACGGATAAAATGCTGAAAGGTCTCGGGCAGGCGCGAGAGCACGTCCTCGATGATCGGGCGGGCGTCCGTTTCTTTTTTCAGCCCGTAAGAACGTAAGACCTCGCGCTTCTGCGCCCGGGTTTTCGGCGCGCCGCCGCTGATATAGCCGAACTCCTGCATCACCACCGGCTTGCCCGTCATGGCCCAGAGGAAGCGCAGGACCGCCTCGAACAGCCACATGGGGCCGGCAACGCCGTTGAAGCAGCCGACGTAGAGATCGAGGCCCACGTAATCGCAGTATTTCAGATAGGGGCGCATGAGGGCGTGGAGCTTTGCCTCCGGCCCGGCGGAATTATAACCGAGCAGGACATCGCCCCGCAGCGGGTACATGGTTTCGGCCTGTATGCCGAGGAACCGCGCGGCCTCGTCGAGCGTGAGCGGCAGCGTGAATTTGGGCTGGCCCATTTCGTTGGAGATCTGGAACCCGCCGACGAGCCCCTGCAGGTCCTTCGCCAGAAACGCCGCCGTACGCCGCACGCCGGCCTCCCACTCGGGCGTGCGGGGGTCGATGCCGTTGGCGAGAAAGGCGTCCGGGAACGGCGTGACCGCCATCACGGAGAAGCCCCGGTCCGCGTAGCTTTTGCAGCGCGCCTTGAAGGCCGTGTAGCCGGGCTGTTCTTCGCCCGCCGGCGTCAGCGGGAAGGGGATGTCGAACCGCACCCATTGGATCTCGCCTTCGCGCAGCAGATCGAAATCTTCGTGCGGATGGCAGACGCCGCACAGAAAGCCCCGCTCACGCAGCGCCCGGGTGGCGGCCGTCTCTTTCGGGATAAAATAGGATTTGATCAGGTTCTTAGGCAGATATTTCAGCCCGTACAGAATCTGGGTTTTTACGAATTCTTCCATCGTTCGCCGCCTCCCATGCGGTGCGCCGCTGCCGCGGCAATAATCCCGGTCGTTCTCCGCGCCGTCGGTTTTGCGGACCGGACTGCCGACGTGCGGGATCATTTATTACATTATACTCCGAATCCTGTTTCATTTCAATAAGGTTTTTCCGCACAAAGAAAAGCCGCCCACGCGAGGTGAGCGGGAAAGAAAAAGGGAAATTGCTAAATCTATGTATTCAGATCACTTTACACTCCATCTGAATATCAAAGGGTTCCTCTTCCACGCGGGACGGGATCGGATGGGCGCTGAGTTCAAAGCCCATTGCCGAATAGAACCGGACGGTCTCTTCGGCAGAGCAGCAGGACGCGTACAAAGCCGACGCACCGCGTTTTTTTGCATAAGCGCGGGCGGTTTCGATCAACCGCCGTCCGACGCCGTGCCGCCTGTAAGCACGGGACACGTGAAAGCTGTCGATCACCAGACGGTCATCGTTCAATTCCGGCAGAAGCATCATCTCACCGACGACCCTGTCTCCGTCAAACGCACAGAAGGTCACGTACGCTCCCGACAGGATCTCGGCCGCCTTTTCGCGTCTGCGTTTCATAGACCACGTTTCGGTGAAGGGCTGCTTTTTCAAAACAAGCCTGCCGTTTTCCACGCGGAAGACGTTTTGAACCTCCTGATACCGGTCGAACAGATCCATGGAGCGCTCAGTGAAATTGCTTCTGTCCGCCTGTTTGATCTCGATCATATTTTCTTTCATTCCCGCTTTCGACAAATAAGCTTAATTTCTTATCTCGGGTCTCTTTCTTACTCTCCTGCAACGATCCTGCGGATGCTATCCCAATCGGCGCATCTTTGATAGTTCCCGTTCGGAAAAGCACATTCTCTGTTCCACGGTCTGTCAAACACCAGGACCTGAAGCTCCGGCAGATGCTCGAAAAATCGGAACGCCTTCGGAGAGTCCTCGACCGCGAAATCGAACTTCATCCTGTAATAGTCTTCAAGCTCCAGCGTGCTGCTGCTGTTTTTGAGAAAGTGATCCCTGCCGTATTTATTGAGACAGTACAGCTTGGCGTTCTGAAGTCCATGCTCATCCAGCCAGATACGGGACGGCTCGTAAACGCTTGACGGGCGGCCGGTAATGACCAAAACCTCGTGGCCGCGGGAGATCCATTCGTTTACGGTCTTCGCGGCTCCCGGCGTTGCGTCGAACGACAACAGGATCTCCGGATCGTGCCCCCGAAGCATAAGCCGCTCATATTGTTCCGCATCCAGATCAAAAGACCTGTCCAGTTCAAAATAATGCATCCGGTCATAAGGAATATGCTTATTGAACATTTCGAGCGTAAGCTTTGAGAAGGCCCTTCCTGTCTCGCAGAGGCAATCGTCAAAATCAACATAGATACGCATGATCACATGATCTCACTTTCTCAGATATCCTATCCGTCAGGATAAGGGCCTAATATTAATCGATCTCAAATGAACTGTGAAAACGTTCTCTGTCAACGCTTGTTTCATTTGCCAAATAATCCGTGAACTTCTGATAGTTGTCATCGTTATATTCGGTTTTTGCGTATAAGCTCTCTAATAAGATGCTGCCGTCCGGCTGCGCCGTGCCGACAAATATATAATCCTTTCCTTTTTCCGGAAGGCCGTCATCTCTCAGGGCGTCGCCTTCCATCAAGACAAGCGTGCCGTCATTCTCGTAATATGCCGGATAGATTGCTTTTATTTCTTTTGCTAAATTTCCCTTTAAGCATTCATTGACGGAAATATCATACTCCAGCCTTTTGTTCCCGCTCGGAAGCGTAACGGCGTTCCCGTCCGACAGCGTGCTGCCGATAAATACGTAATCGGCAAATCCGATAACGTAATACGGATCTGTCTCTTCGGGCATAGCGACGTGATCATATCTTATTCTGCCGTTCGCTTCGCCGGTCGAACAACCGGAAAGCAAAACAATGAGCATCGTAACGGATGTGATCATAAACAGGATTCTCTTCATGTCTTTATTCTCCCTTTCCTGTCCGGTGATTCTCAGTCATTTCATTCAGCCATTCTTCCCTTGAGATTACCGACACATGGGTCGTCCCGTTTGTTTCATCCGGATATTCGCAAACAAAACGCATCCCGATGGATTCCGCTGTTTTTACGGAAGGGACGTTCGTGTATTTGCAGCAGGAATACAGGGTTGGAAAATCTGTGTTGCTGAATGCCCAGTTGCGAACGGCCTTTGCCGCCTCACAGGCATAGCCCTTTTGCTGACAGTCACGGCGGATATGGTAGCCGATCTCAGGCAGTATTTCTCCGTTGATATTCTGCAGCGTCAGCCCGCAGTCGCCGATCAGCTCTCCGGTTTCCTTCAGGCAGACAGCCCACAGCCCGAAGCCGTCCTTCCGATAGCGGTTCCTGTTCCGTTCGATCCAATCTTTAACGCGCTGCCCATCGAAGGCGGTCGGATAATGCCGCATGGTTTCAGGGTCGCCGAGTACCGGGAGCAGCGCCGCATAATCATCCTGGGTCATTTCCCGAAGCAGCAGTCTTTTCGTTTCCAGAACCATTCGTCGTCATCCCTTTCTCACAGCGGGCAACCCTTATTCTGATCGGTCCTCCTGCCCGTAAACCCGGATAAAATGCCGGCTGAAGGCCTCTGCCTGCCTGATCGCTTCTTCTGTCTTCTCCGGTTCACGGTCGCACAAATGGATCAGAGCAGAGATCGGGGCTATATAGGCGAAGGCCAGCATGGCGGAGTCGTCCTTGCGGAGCAGACCCTTATCCATCATGCCTGCAAAAACTTGTGTGAACATCTCCGTAAGGCCGGTGAGAAAATGCTTTGCGGCAAGATCTCTGGCGCGGCCGTCCCGGAACTGCTCAAGCGTCAGCACCTTGCGCGTCATGATGATCTTCTCATCATGAACGGTGAAGTTCACCATCCGCATCGTCATCGTGACAAGCCCTTCCGGCGAATCCGGCACGGGCGGCAAGCGCTCAGGGGAACCGAAATGCTCCGCGTAATATGCGATCATCTCATCCAGCAGCGCATTCCAGATCGCTTCCTTGCTCTCATAGTGCTTATAGACCCCGGACTTCACAAGGCCGAGCGATGCGCTCAGTTCACGGATGTTTGTCCCCGCGTAGCCGTTTTGCGAAAACATCTCCAGCGCGGCCTCCAGGATCCTCTCTTTTGTGTCGCTCGCCATAATAACCTCCGCATATAAGAAAGTGACCTCTCGTTCACCTATTATAGGGAACGAGAGGTCACTTGTCAAGGCTTTCCGAAAAAGTTGTCCCATTTAAACTCCCACAAATTGTGACAAAACAGACTGAAGACCATAGATCTCGCACAAAAGACAAGGAACCGTCCCCTGTCTTTTATTTGAAGCGGCAAATCATATTACGTTTGGCAATACGAATTATCCCGATCCGTATTTATTATTGGTTGGAGCTGCAATTTCAGCGCTTGGACTCGGTGTCGGGAAAGGAATTTCCGTTCTTAAACGGAGGAAAAAAGAAAAATAAATCATTTTTTTTATTGCCGTCGGATATCCCGACGGTTTTTTTATAATTGTCGTTTTCTCTGAGGATTTTGGGCTTGACAAAAAGATTGAAATGCCGTATTATATACATAGAACATCTATGCATATATGTTCTATGCAATTATTGAGAAGGGATGATCGTTATGAATATCAAAAAAGAACTTACAAAAGGTAGCAGTGCGATGCTGGTGCTCTCCGTGCTTGAAAGCGAAGACCTGTACGGCTATCTGATCATCAAAAAAATCTCCGAAAAAAGCGGCAACATATTTCAGTTTAAAGAAGGAACGCTGTATCCGATCCTTCACAATTTTGAGCAGAGCGGATATGTAAAGTCCTACTGGGTTGAAAGCGACGGCAGGAACAGAAAGTATTACCATATCACAAAAAAGGGACTGAACGCGCTTGCCGACGTAAAAAAAGAATGGGAAGCTTATACCGCGGCTGTCGGCAAGGTGATCCACGGCAACGCCGCCGTTATGGCCTGAATCTACGGGAGGGGTATTCGATGACCGACGAAATCAAAGGGTATCTTGATGCTCTGATCCCTCCGAACCTGCCGAAACAAAGGCGCAAGGAGCTGTACGACGAACTTTACTGCCACTTGCTCGACAGAGCGGATCGTTATGAAGAAATCGGCTGGTCAAAAGAGGAAAGCATACAAAAGGCGGTGGAGGATGTGGGAACCGATCAAGCGGTGAACCAATCGATATCGTCTGAATTTGAAAAGCTTTACCATGAAAGGACATGGTGGGCGCTGATTCCTGCGGCAGTTATTCTGCTGATGAATATTTCCTGTTTTTGGCTGGATACGTGGGTCGCGTCTGCCGACTATAATGACAAGCCGACGCCCGCAAAAGCGCTGATCAGCTTTGTGATGATATTCATATGCGCCGGATTCATTTTCTTTGCGCGGGCGAAACGTTACAGAAAAATGCTCGTGGGAGCGGCAGTCGCAAACCTAATCGTCGGCGGTTTTGTTTATTGGTGTTTTTATCCGCAGGCGGCGCTCTATGCCGTTGAAAACGTCTCATATTTGTTAATAGACAGATTCACGCCGTTTGTGGTTCCGGAAAATGCAGCACCATGGTTGTTTCTTTTTGCTTCCATAGCCGGTACCGTACTCAGCGCCATTTATTGCATTCTTGCTGCAATACTGATAAAAAAAGACAAAGCGCGTCCGATGAAAAATCCCAGGAAAAAAGCGGTTGTGTCAGGCGTCTGTTTTGCGGTGGCAACCGTGTGCTCTTGTGTATTACTGCCGCGCGCAATGGCGTTTACCCGTGATTACCCAATTTGGTTTGGTTGGCATGTGTGTTCGACTGAAGAAAGCGAAGCACTTTTTGAAAAGATCGAACTGAACACGCCGTATGCGGACGCGGCGATTATCCTTGCGGAAAAAGGCTGGCATGAAATATCGGAATACGGAAACAGCCTGAATAAAAACGAAAGGAAAAAATACTACAGTCAATACAGAGGATTCAATTTCGGTGATGAATATAAGGTCTGGTTTTTGCCGGAAAACCACTCCGGCGGCAACGGTTTTATTTTCCTGAAGGCTGACGAAACCGGAAAAATCATTTCAAAGGGCACAGGCAATCTGCATCCGCTTGAGTTCGATAAATACGGATACCTTCGGTATTCTCCAAGCAATAGAGAATACGATGATATGCAGAAGGTTACGGCAGACTTTGACAGCCTCAAAAAGGGCGACGCTGAAATCACCGTAATGAACCGTTTCGGCAAAGAGTACGGGAACATTTATTCCCGTTTTGAAAGCGAAATCGAGGGAAAACACGTCGACCGTTTTACTGTGTATGCCCGTGGAGTTACAAATCCGGATGCACAAAGTTATGAGAGAACAGGCGAATGCCATATTGAACTCACGTTTTCCGACGGTCTTCTTTCAAACGGAAGAATGCTGATGTCGGAATATATCAACGGAAAACTGGTTTGGAATGCGTATTCAATTAACAAATAACATCAACACGCCGCCCGATATACCGTAAAAAGCATACCGGGCGGCGACGCTCTTTTGCGTTCCAAGTGAAGAGAACAAGGGTAGAAAGAAGTATTCGATCACCTCCTTTGGTTAGATTCTGTTTGAAAGGCCCTTCGTCTATCTACTCGTAAAAAACAGATTAAATAAAGACAGGGGACGGTTCCTTAAAGACAGGGGACGGTTCCTTGTCTTTGTCATTTTGAAAAGGAATGTCCCGTTCTGCTTCATATTGTACCCGATACCGAATCGTTTTACAACCATTTTTTTCTGCACAAAAGAAAAACCGCCCACGCGAGGTGAGCGGTAGAAGATGCGGTTTGCAGGTTATCTCTTGGAGAACTGCGGAGCGCGACGGGCGCCTTTGAGACCGTATTGCTTTGAACGTTACGGCAGTAAACCCTTGCGGCGTAAGGCTTCCCGGGCTTCGCCCTTCCGGTTGCCCCCTAAGTTGTCCCATACAAATACCCTCAAAATGTGACAAAACAGATCAGAGAACGAAAGAACATCGATCCCGCATCAAAGACAAGGAACCGTCCCCTGTCTTCACAAAATTATATCTTCTTTGACAAATAACATAATTATGCTCAAATCATTAATGGACACCATATCGACTATTATCGAAAAAAAAGTATTGCGTTTTTTCGATAATCATACCGGATTAAAAGGAGAAAGGCCAAAAAAGGTTATCACTTGTGCAAAGTCTGAAAGTGTAGAAACAAGTTTGCTTCCCATCGTTCCCAAAAAAAGCAATGCGTCTTTAAAGCGCTTTTTGCTTTGCTCTTTTTTCTCTTCAGAATTTGTTTTGATCGCTTTCATCGAATCCTCAACAATTGAATTGAGACGACTTTTCTGATAATCATTTAGTTCAGTAAAATCTTGAATTATCTTTTTTACAGCTTTGAGTTCATTCATCAGTTTTAAAGTATCTTGAGATCGAGATTCTGAAGAATACATAAATCCATTGTTCTCTGCAGCGACATTTCCAGTAATTGTACCGCCGGAAATTGAGATGTTATTATTAGTTACAGCACGGTGAGTCTCTCTTAGTTTGTCACTCATAACATTTGCCTCCTTGATTATCACATCGAAAGTTTTATTTTCACGAATACAGTTTACAATACATTCAACAACATCAAAAACATCATCATTGTCAAGTCTGTTAATATCGACTCCTTGTGCTTTACTCATATCGTTTTCCCAGATAATTATTGTAGGCGCTTTTGTTTTTAAATGATTGGGTATATAATTCATTTGGTTTATTATTTCATAACCGGATCTCCCATAATCGGTTTCAGCGTAATAAATGTCTAAGTAGTTTTTTGACAAATGATGCAAATCGTCCCATCGATTCGTTATTAGTTCTTCGTAGTCCATAAAGCTTTCTTGTCGGGGAACTATAAAACATTTGAAAGGAATGTTTTTGTCTTGATAGCGATCAATAATATACCCTAAATCTTTCGCATGTTTTATTCTTTTTTGAGGTGTTACCACCATTATTTTTTGAAATAGAGCTAATACATCTGACTGTTTAAATGATTTTATTAGTTTCTTCACATCTACAGGCGACTTGTTTGTTGCCAATCTATATCTTTCAGCTAAACTCACAAAACTCTTTATTGGAATTTTTCGAAAATCAATAGGATCAGTGTTTGTTGATATTAGCCATTCAAGAAAATCTAATTCAAGATCAAGCCCAGCGTCTAAATTATGCAAATACTGCATTACCCATTTTTTATCATGCTGTATCCACTCATGACTTGAAACATTTGCAAATAAAAACGATATCGAATCAGCCAAAGATTGTGGTGTTATTTGCCGATTTATATACTTGTTATTTGCTATACAATCGGAATTCATGAATTCTTTGAATTTAACATCTAATCGTGTTTTGTTGCAAAAATAACAAAAATCAAAATATTCCAATTCTTCATAAATTTCTATATGATGTGTAAGATCATTTGTATATTCCTGTAGGCACTTATCAAAAAACTTGCTATCAATGAAAGAGTGCAGTATTCTTCTAATTGAAGGATTGTATTGGTTTAAAAACTGTCTCGCGTATCTTACCAATTGGTTTGAATAACGCTCGTCAATAACTAAATCAAAAAAGCTAAAATCATTTTGATGGTAAAGCGCAGATTGTTTTAACCATTCACAAAAATCAATAATAATCATATCGGGGACTAAATTCATTTTATACCTCTCACAATTCAATTATCTGATTCATCTCTTTTATATATACAATGTCAGTTATTCGTCAAATTGTGACATAATAAAAGCATATCCTCTAAATATCGGCACAATCGACAATTGTTGTACTGCTCATTTGTAGATGTTTACAACAATATAAATCGTACGTATTTAACCCTTGACAAAAGTGAATAAGAAACCATTTTGCCGTAAGAAATGATAGCATCTTATTTAGCATACAAACAAATTAATGGCTACTTTTTTTCTAAAAAAAGATAAAAACTCATTATTTGTTTGATGACAATAAAAAAAAACTGCTAACAAAAGAAACGAAAGCTTACACTTCTCTGAAAACTAACACAAAGTCTCTTATTGATTTGGCTACAAACTGCTATCCTATGAAACTTATTTATTTGAGTCGAATTTTACTGTTTTTTTCTGTCTTTTGCATCTCTCCTTTCAGGTGGGAGGCTATACCCCCCCCTGTCATCATGGCTGGGGGTTCCTTCCACGATATGCACAAAGTATCCCATGATGGAATCGAAGTCTTTTTAGGCCGGTTATTTCACCAACAGAAGCAGCAGGCTACTGTTGCCGCCTTATGCACGTTACCGCTGTTCAGTTAAAAAACCTTGCTTTATGCAGATCCGGTAGAGCTCTCCTAACGGTAGACTGGGAGAGCTTTAATTCGTATAAGATGGTGGGGATGGCAGAATAGAATTCACTGTCATCGTTGGAGCGGTCCGTCAAATGGAATGCCTATAAGAAAGATAAAAACAATCCAACAACTATTTTTATCAAAAGACTTGATAAATCACCGCATCTTGGCTATAATAACATTTGATGTTAAATTGGACGAGGAGATGGTTTGATGTATATTCCACGTCATGCCGAACAGGCTGTAGAAGAACTCTCAAAAATGTTTGGAGCAATACTGGTTGCCGGACCGAGGCAGGTTGGGAAAACGACCATGCTACAAAAAATAACGAAAGATATCCATTACGCCACAATGGACGACATGGTGCTGTTGGCAAGTGCGCAGGAAAACAGCGGAACTTTCTTTAAGGATTATCCGCCGCCTGTTTTTGTTGATGAGATCCAAAAGGCGCCGGAACTGTTTCCGCAGATCAAAATGATACTCGACAGGGATCACAAGAAGGGGCAGTTCTTCATGTGTGGATCTCAGCAGTTCAGGATGATGAAAAACGTCAGTGAATCTCTTGCAGGGAGAATCGGTCTTATCACACTTCTCGGTTTTTCTCTGCGAGAAATGCATCATGTCGATTGCGATCTGCCTTTTCTTCCCACAGATGCGTATTTTGCCGAACGAAAAAAAAGTCTTGCTCCGATCTCCTATGATGAAGTGTGGGAGACGATCCACCGCGGCAGTATGCCGGAACTCTGTGAGAATCCCGATTATAACTGGCAGATGTTTTACGGCGCTTATGTCAGAACATACATTGAGCGTGACGTGAGAGATTTGTCTGAGATAGGCGATACGGTGAAATTCGCAAAGTTTATGACCGCCGCTGCCGCAGCCACAGGACAGCTTTTGAATCTGGCGTCTCTTGCCAGAGACGTCGGGATCAGCCAGCCTACTGCCGATCGGTGGATGTCCATTCTTGTTGCATCCAATCTTGTGTATTTACTGCAACCCTATTCCAACAATATCACGAAACGCGCGGTAAAAACACCGAAGCTGTATTTCCTTGATACGGGGCTTGCGGCGTATCTTACGAAATGGAACACGGTGGACGTTTTGAAAAACGGGGCGATGGCTGGCGCATTCTTTGAAAGCTTTGTTGTTTCGGAGATTCTTAAAAGCTATTATAACAAGGGAATTCTGGAACCGCCTCTGTACTTCTACCGGGATAAAGATATGAATGAGATCGACCTTCTGATCGAAGACGGGGGTATCCTTTATCCCATAGAAATGAAGAAACACGCCGATCCCCAGAAACGCGATATTGACACCTTTGCTGTACTTGATAAACTCCCCGGCGTTCAGCGTGGTCCGGGCGGTGTTGTTTGTCTGTATGACAATCTTGTCACGCTGTGTGGAAACGATCGTGCAATACCGGTCAACTATCTGTAAATCATAACTGAGAGGGATGCAATAAAGCTATGGCAATTGAATCTGCGCCGTATGGGATCCAATATGATCTTCCCAGCGTCTGCTACTTTGAAGTCTACAAAGACGGTACTGTCAACCAAATCGATAACAGTCGCCGTGCAATCAGCGATCAAATTGAGAGTTCACTGTATCAGGCATATTTTCGTGCGTTGCGAAGAGAATGTGATATTTACTTTTCTTTTGCAGACAGCAACGGAAACGTATTTCTGTACAAAGCCGATGATTTAGATGCGCTTGCTGATTCGATCGGTATCGTCAGGCCATCTGATCATGTACACAATATCCGATGGTCATACAGCAAGGAAGATCCTGGGAAAGGCCGATACGCCTGGCTTGATATCGAATTTCTCTGTGGCTGTGAACTCAGCAGCTTAAATAAAAGGGTGATGGTAAAACAGCTTAAGGAAATGTTTGGCTGGGAAGTGATCCTCAGCAGCATTAATTCTATTCCGTCATCCAAAAGAACGATCCAGGTTGAACGCAAAAGCATCAAGGAGTAACCAAACGCAATCTACAATTATCCAAAACACAGGCAATAACTTGTCACATCTTGAGGAAGAATTGAAATTATATATATAAATGAATAACACCAATTAGAGAAGTGACAAAACTCGTTTTTTCTATTTGCAACAAAGAACGGAGCCTCTGTTGACTCCGTTCTTTCTCATTTATTGGCATACATTTTGTCTTGTGCCGAATTTTCAATTGATGACATATTACCTGGGGCTTTATATCTCCCCCTTGCATCATCCAAACATAACGATCCATTTTCCTCCCTTGTTAGGACCGACATGCTTGAGAACTCCTATATCAATTAATCGTTTTACAAGACGATTTACAGTAGATTCTGATTTGCCAAGCTCAATGGCAAGGGCCGATTTCGTTGCATACGGCAACCTTTTAAAAAAGGAAAGTGCTGCCTTTTCATCATCGGTTAATGTTCTTGCACCGTCATTTGTTATATCATTTATCGTATCATTTGTTGTATCTTTTGACCTGATAAACTCAAAAGTAAATCCAAATTGATTGTTATTGCATTGATTATTCTCCTCGCCGCAAAGCTTGAATACCCGTTCGAACCCGGTCCCGAAAGCATCGACCGTCCGATTGTAGTAGAGAACCGTAGCAATCAATGGGTTGCGGATCCCTGTTCACCGTTTGCCTTATGTAATAAACACAACAAGAAAGAGACTGTTTTTAATAAAAAAACAAAAAAATAATCGCTCTTATTAAAAAATACTGTTATTTTTATTTGAATTCTTTTGTAGATCATCAAGTATAAGCTTGAAATATCCAATATCAACAGAAAAAATTTCCATTAGTTCTTCCCAGAATCTATATTGGGTTTTCCTAAAAAAATTCTCCTTATCACAATGCACGACTATTGTTCCTAACAATTCGTTTCGATGTGAAAAGACAGGAAAAATGATAGTTGACCTAATACGTTTTCTTTGTCCTTCATAAACCTCCTGGTAATTACTGTTTTCTGCATTAGTATCTTCAATTATTCTCATTTGAGGTTTTTTCCCTGAGTGATATTCGTCATATAGTTTTGCTGTTTCAGTTTCGTTATATAAACTTGGATTATTTCCTCTTGAAAGCATGGAGTTTGGTTGCCGTTTTTCTTTATTACATGAATATGGAACAGTAATACCACCATCTTTATAAGATATGGTCATAAACGTTACTTCAAATCTAATGTCGTTTACCATTGAGTTGCTATTTGTATAAGCCTTTTCAAAAAACGAATAACAACAATCTATTGCGAATTGAATATTTTTATTTGCTTGTGATATTTGTATATCTTGATTCGTTCTACCAAGAAGAATCTCATCTTGTAATTCTTCCTGTCTTTTTGCGAACATTGCTTTTTGTGCAATAAAGGCTTCTTGAAGATGTTCATTATAACAACTATCAGGGAATACCTTTTCATAAAGAAAAATACTGACTTTACTTATAATGAATACAAAAATCATAAATATAAGTATTAAAGAGCCAATGATAATTCCGATAATAATTTTCTGACCTTCTTCAATTTCACAAACCCACTCCATTGCTTGATCATATATCCAATTCTCAAAAAGAGACATTAACACTGCCGCAACTGAAGATATGACAACAGAAAAGGTTTTTTTGTTTCTATAAATAAATGTCTTCATGCTGTTTCTCCTGATTCATGCCGTATAAACTTAATTATAGCATCATTACTCAGTTTTTTAGGTATTTCTTCTATTTTATTAACTTCAATCACATAAACGTTTTTGTTTGTTGCTAATGCAGTTATCCAAAACTCATTTGTTTTTTCTTTAATTGAAAATATTACAATCGGAATGTCTTTACATAAACCGTATCCGATTTCTAAATGAACTCCCAAACTGTCATTTGGAATTGCAACAATTGCTGTTGCCTTGTCAAGTTCTTCCGTTATTCTTTGCATGAGATATTCTTCAGAGAATTGTGTTTTTCCCCAGTTGTTAATGTCTCTGTGCGGTAATAATACATCATACCCGGTTTCTTTCTTTAGTAAGTTTACAATTGTGATTAATTCTTTTCTATAACGCTTAGATATTATTCCATAATCTTGAGTTTCTATTGGGATCGATAATTGTGATTCGTGTACTATATACGGTACTGTAGCCATTGAAGAAAACGGAGCAGCTAAATATATGTAACCCTGCTTTTTCCCCGGTATTTTGGGATTATAAATAGACCGAGTAGTTGGAAATTGAATAGAGATATATTTTTTTAAATGATGATTTTGCAAATCACCAGACTCGACTTGTGTATTATCATCAAAAAACGATAACTGCTGATATAATTCACTTTCGTTCCATTTGTTTATTTCCTTGAATACATAGTCAAAACACTCCTCCATGACTGATGAATCGTTGTAATTAAGTTTATTACCATCATATCTTACAATGAATACATTTTCTTCGAAGGAAAGATTTTCGTATTCTTTTGCAATACTTTCAATGTGATCCGAGGGATATTTCTGTTCAAAGGTTCTTAGTTTTCTTTGAGATATCCTTTGTTTGCAGATTTCAGCTGAACAAATAGAAACAAAATATGCATCAGGTTTTGGTGTATTATCTATAATAAAATTTGCGACGGAAAAATATATATCTTTTATTCTTTCTTCCAGAACAATATGTTCAATCCAATATGACGCAAAAACACTTATGTCTTCTAAAAGACTTCGGTCAATTACAATATTCACCCCTTGGTCAGATAGACGCTTTATTTCAACAGCTTTAGAAATAAGAAATGACAGTTGGGTAGGCAGAAAAAATTCTTCATGATTTTCAAAGAAATCATCTAAGAAAAGTGTATATGTCTTTTCCCAAGGAACATATACAAAATTATAAAGCTTGACTAATTGTTTTGCGAGAGTTGTTTTCCCGCTTCCCATATTCCCCGCAACAGCGATAATCATTTTCTGCAACCATCCACTTTTCTATTTTTGTTCAAAAAAGTTTATTTATATTTTTATTATAAATATTTAATTAGAAAAAATCAATCCTTTTTACTTTCTAAGTGTTTTTATTTCAACTTTTTGTAACAAAAAACTATATATAGTAAGTGTGATCCTCCGGTTGTAATAGTTTTGGATTGCAAACTGGTTTTTTTGTATTGAGGATGATAATAAACAGCATTGTTCTGTTTAATACATAAAAGGGAAAACACTCTTCATTTCAATCTTTGCTTATTCTTATAATTCAAAATTCTCTCTCCCAAAATTTATTATATAAATCTTGAATTAGATGATAGGGTATGATATATTATACTAGTATAGTTATCTAAACAGAGGTGATGTTCATGCATCATATTATGATTAAAAATTTAGGGCCTATAAATAAGTGTAGTATTGATATCGATCAGTTTACAGTATTTACAGGTGCACAAGCTTCGGGGAAAAGTACTATTGCAAAATCTATTTTCTTTTTTAGAACAGTAAAAGATGATATAGAAGATATCATCATTCGTAGAAGCACCAATCTCTCGGCAGAACTTTCTTTGTATAAAACAATTACAAATGTGTTGCGAAACAAGTTCTTACAACTGTTTGGTTCTTCGCGCGCAATGAGCAATGAATTGTTTCTAAAATACAATTATGATAGTAATACCTATATCTCAATTAAACTTAGATCGGATATGGGAGATGATTATGTTTCGCCCAATTATGTATTCCTGGAGTATAGCAATAATATTAGAGATTTCCTTAATAAATACAATGAAACTAAAGAACTCTTGCCGAGTGACATGTATCTTCTATATTCAGATCTCAAGAGTTTATTTTGCGACGATTGTGAAACGATTTTTATTCCTGCCGGCAGAAGTTTGATTACATTATTGACTGCGCAGTTAAATTATATTTTCACTATCATGGATGACGAACAACGTTATTCCATTGATTTCTGTACCCAAAAGTATGTTGAACGAATTTTAAGAATTCGGAGTTCGTTTAATGAAGGAATCCATGGATTTTTAGAAAAGAAAAGCATCACAGGAGTTACTTCCGTAGCTAATTATTCATCAATAATTAAATGTATTGAAATAGTTAACAAAGTGCTAAAGGGACAATACAAATTTGTTTCTGGAGAAGAGCGGCTTGAGATAGAAAATGGTAGGTATGTGAAGATTAATTATACTTCTTCCGGACAACAAGAATCCGTTTGGATTTTTAATATACTTTTATACCAATTAATAAACAACACCAAAACTTTTATAATACTTGAAGAGCCAGAAGCTCATCTGTATCCTAATGCACAGAAAGATATAATAGATTTATTGTCCATTTTCATAAACTGTGGAAACTCTCTATTATTAACCACGCATAGTCCATATATTCTGGGGGCTGCTAACAATTTGCTATTGGCAGATTCTGTTCAGAAAAATATTCAAGATAAAAACAGGATTACAGAAATTGTTAGTGCTGAAAAGATAATACGTTCCTGTTCAGCTTATTTTGTCACAGATGGTAGAATTGTTTCTTGTTTTGATGCCGAAAACAATTTAATCAAAAATGAAGTAATTGAAGGTGCATCGAAAGAGATCAACGATATTTCAGACAGACTGATAGAGCTTGAGTATGAGGAAGCACAATGATTTTTCCTGAAGAATTCTCCAAATGTGATAAAAACCAAAAAATTATTGTTTCAGCCGAGAATAGAAGAAAACATATCGCATATAATAATGAGAGCTGTAAGGTGTTTCAGTACAAAATTGATGGTGATATTGAACCATCTGGAACTTCTGATTTGCGATGTGATTATATCATCGAAAATGAAACAAAGAAAACACTTTATCCGGTTGAATTAAAGGGAAAAGATGTTGTACATGCCGTTGAACAAATAACTGCTACAATAAAAAAATATTCAACAAGGTTTTCCGACTATACAATATTTCCAAGAATTGTATGCAGTCATGTTACGACTCATTCCATACAAACATCTAAGGTTGTAGTCTTTAAAAGAAGCTTCCCAAAGCTAATAATAAAAGAGAACGTAATTGAAGAGAACATCTAATGAATTTTTTTCATTCATAAGTAAAGAACGGAGCCGCTGTCGACTCCGTTCTCTTTTATTTGTTGGCATACATTTTGTTTAACGCAGAGTTCACGACTGATGACAGTTCCTCCGGATTGTTGTATTTCACCTTCGCGTAAATGTCCATTGTAACTTTGCTGTTCTCGTGTCCTGCAAGATATTGAACGGTTTTCGGATCAACACCGGCATAAATCAGATTCGTTATATATGTGTGTCTCAACTGGTGCGGCGTCACTTGAAAATCAAGGGAATAAACAACATTGCCGTTGTGCGCGGCTTTTTCTCCGAGGACAGGTTTCACCGTATGCGTTACCTTTTGACCGTTTACATATCTGACGTACTTTCGTTCCTTCGTGCTTCTGGTCTCAATATACTTCCAAATCCGTTGGAATTGCGCATATGAAAGAGGCTTTCCCTCACTATTGGCAACAACATAACTTGACTTACTGTTGGTCCTTGCTTCTATAAGACATTCTGCCAAGGGAGTTGGGATCGGGATATCTCTTTTTGCAGCTTTGGTTTTCAGTTCTTCAAGTATCACAGGTCGATTGTGCTCGGTATGCCAGGCCCTTCTGACTGAAAGGTAAGGAGTATTTCCCTCCAAATGAACACAGTCCCACATCAACCCAAGTATTTCTTCTCGGCGCAGTCCGCAATATAGACCAATCATAACAAACACATAGGGAGGCAATCCTTTAATCGCAGCTATAAGCTTGTCCACCTGTTCATCCGTTAAGGCCGATTTATCCTTCTGGGGTTTTCCACCCTTTGTAGATATTTTCTTGCATGGAGATTCTGATATCACTCTGCTGTCAACCGCCGCGGTAAAAATCAATTTGAATAACATTTGCGTAGAGCGATATACAGAATGAGACATATTAAGGACCGGCAATAGTGCCAGATTGACGTCATCAGGCGTTACGTCCTCCATGAACTTATTACCAAGTGGTTTTTGGATAAACTTTTTGACTTTCCATTCATAGTCTATATATGTTGTACTGCGCAGGCGTCCTTTTTGGATTTTCAGCCATTTTTCGCAGTATTCATCAACTGTTGGTGTCGTAGATCTGAAAATGGAATCTTCAATCAATTCCTCAGCCTTCTGGACTTTCGCATACAGTTCTTCCGGTGTTTTCGCATACAGAGAAACTCTTTTTCCATCTGCATCCAATATTCTGGTCCGGTAGTATTCTATACCCTTTCGGACGCAAGTACTGTATTGCGGTATTTCCGGTTTCATTTTTGGCATATCAAAATCTCCTTCCTTTTATAGTCGTTAGATTGTTCAACAGTGAGCTATTTCTTGTTCACCCATTGCTTACGGTAAGTCATCTTACGCGATTCAGGAACTGCTTGATGCGTACATTTCGCAACGTATTCCAGTAATGCCTCTTCCGTAAAGAAGACGTTACCGTTTGGAACGTATTGAACAAATGTGATTGCGCCTGCAGCACGAGCAAGGTCCAGAGCGTTCAAACTGATCCCAAGCAT